>JAGWTU010000009.1 GCA_028868825.1 Burkholderiales bacterium
CTGCGCGAGCCCGCCGCGAGCGCCGCGGCGCCGGCGGCCGGCGGCGACGAGCCGTCTCTTGCCGCGCGCGCGCAGCACCGCCTGCGCCGCTGGCACCGGCGCATCGTCGGCGACGGCGCGGCGTTCGCCGGGCTCGAAGACGAGCGCATCCACGCGCTGCGCAAGCGTGTCAAGCGCCAGCGCTATGCCGTCGAATTCTTCGCGCCGCTGCTGCGCGAGGGCGGCGGCGAGCGCTATCTCGCCGCGCTCGCCGCCGTGCAGGACCGCATGGGCGAGCTCAACGACCTGTTCGTCGCCCGCGCCCTGTTCCAGGGCCTGGCCGAAACCGACCCGGCGGCCGGCTTCGCGCTCGGCTGGCTCGCGGCGCGCATCGCGGCCGCGCGCGCCCGGGTGGCCGAGGCACTGGCGGGCTTCGGCATCGTCGAGCCGCCGCGCGATTGAGTCCTTGCGGGGGCCCGCGACCGCCGACGGCGACCGGGCAGGGGCGGTCGGCGACAATCCGCGGCTCCGCCATCCGGCGCCCACCCGCTGCCCATGAACCTGCTCCAGATCTTCATCCTCGCCATCGTCCAGGGCGCAGCCGAACTGCTGCCCGTTTCGAGCTCGGCCCATGTCATCGTGGCCGAGAAGTTGATGGGTCTGGACCCGACGGCGCCGGCGATGACGATGCTGCTCGTGATGCTGCACACGGGAACGATGTTCGCCGTCATCGTGTACTTCTGGTCGGCCTGGCGGCAGAGCTATTTCTCGTCGGCGACGCGCTTCAAGATGAACGCCGTCTGGATCATCGTCGCCACCGCGGCCACCGCCGTCGTCGGGCTGGCGCTGATGCAGGTGATCAAGATCGTCGTCGGCCGCGGCGCGCCCGGATTCGAGATCGAGCATCTGTTCGGCAATTCGAAACTGATGGCGACGGCGCTGGCCGCCGCCGGTGTGCTGATCATCGTCTCGTCGCGCATGCGCGGCGGCGACGCGCCGCTGACGATCCGCCGCGCCGCCTGGATCGGCGCCGTGCAGGGGCTGTGCCTGCCGTTCCGCGGCTTCTCGCGCTCGGGTGCGACGATCTCGACCGGCATGGCGCTGGGCATCGCTCGCCGTCGCGCCGAGGAGTTCAGCTTCGCCCTGGCCGTCGTGATCACGCCGGCCGTGATCGTGCGCGAGGGCTGGCGCCTGTACAAGGCCGAGGCCGCCGCCGGCGACGTCGGCAACCTCGCGCAGCTGATGGGGCCGAGCCTGGCCGGCATGGTGTTCAGCTTCCTGGCCGGCCTGCTCGCGCTGCGCTGGCTCTCGAGCTGGCTCGAGCAGGGGCGCTGGCATCTGTTCGGCGCCTATTGCCTCGTCGCCGCAGCCTTCGTGGCCTGGCTCGGCTGAGTCACATCGCCTTGAACAGGTGCACGTATGCGCGGCTGACGGGCAGTTCCTGCCCCTGGCCGCGGATGCGTACGTAGAGCCGGCTCGCCTCGTCGCGGCGCGTGCCTTCGAGATGCGCCAGGTTGACGATCGTCGATCGGTGCACCTGCCAGAAGCGCTCGGGGTCGAGTTGCGCCGCGAGCTCGGCGATCGACGTGCGGATCAGGTGCTCGGCGCCGGCCGTGCGCACGCAGGTGTACTTGTCGTCGGCATGGAAGTAGAGCACCTCGTCGACGTCGATCTGCTGCGTCATCTCGCCACGGCTGGCGCGGATCCAGCGCAGGCGAGCGGCCGGGGCCGGCAGCGGCCGTGAATCCGGCAGCAGCCGGCGCAGCGCGTCGAGCAGCCGCGGGTCCTCGGCCGGCGGCTGCGGCGCCTCGCGCAGACGCGCGACGGTGCGCTGCAGGCGCTCGCTGCGCACGGGCTTGAGCAGGTAGTCGAGCGCCGCCTGTTCGAAGGCGTCGACGGCGTATTCGTCGTAGGCGGTGACGAAGACGACGCGCGTGGCGCCCTCGATGCCCTGCGCCACCTCGAGGCCGCTCAGCCCCGGCATCTGGATGTCGAGGAAGGCGAAGTCGGGCTGCAGCGCGGCGATGCGCTCGGCCGCCTCGCTGCCGTTGCGCGCGACGGCGACGATCTCGAGTTCGGGCCACAGCGTCGCGAGCCGGGCCTGCAGCGCGCGCGCCAGCGCGGGTTCGTCGTCGGCGATCAGGGCCGTGGTCATCGCGCGCTCGCTTGCTCGATGGGCAGCCGCAGCGTCGCGACGGTGCCGGGTGCGGCGGCCGCCAGCGTCAGCGTCGCCTCGCGGCCGTAGCGCGCATGCAGCCGCTCGCGCAGGTTCGCCAGCGCCAGGCCGGCGCCGGCCTTGCGGCGCGGCGGCGCGGCCAGGCCGAGGCCGTCGTCGGTGACCGCGACGACCAGCAGACGTCCTTCGCGACGCGCCGTCACGCGCACCGTGCCGCCATCGACCTTGGGCTCCAAGCCATGGTGGATCGCGTTCTCGACCAGCGGCTGCAGCAGCAGCGACGGCAGCGCCGCGTCGCGCAGCGCGGCGTCGCAATCGATCTCGTAGCGCAGCCGGTCCTCCATGCGCAGCGCCAGCAGTTCGAGGTAGGCGCGCGCGAGGTCGATCTCGCTGCCCAGCGTCGCGTCGCCGGCGCGCAGCCCCGTGAGCGAGGCGCGCAGGTAGTCGGTGAACGATTCGAGCATCGCCTTGGCGCGCGGCGCGTCGTGATCGATGAGCGCGATCACGTTGGCCAGCGTGTTGAACAGGAAATGCGGTTCGATCTGGCCCTGCAGCAGCCGCAGCTGCGCCTCGCTGGCCTGTTGCTCGGCTTCGGACTGCCGCGCGCGGGCGCCGAAGTAGAGATTGAAGACGATGCTGACGAGCGCGAACATCAGCAGCGAGCGCACGAGGCCGTCGGTGCTGCGGGAGCCGATTGCACCGGCGACGTCGACGCCGATCATCGTCAGCCCCAGCGGCCAGCCGATGGCCACGCCCAGCAGCGGCACGGCCGAGAAGAACAGCCAGCGCCGGTGGTGGCTCCAGCGTTCGATGCGGGCCGCGCCGATCGCCGGGATCAGCAGCGCGAAGAGGGCATAGATCGCCAGCCCGATGGCCAGCGCGACGACGAGGTTCGCGCCGAAGGTCCGCAGCCAGGCCTGGCCGTCGCGCCAGTCGGCGCGGCCGTTGATCGCGAACGTCAGCAGCGTGAACAGCGCCGCGATGACCGGGCAGATCAGCAGCGTGTACACCAGCCGCCGCAGCGGCGACACATGGCTGCGGGCGCGGAAGTCGAAGCCGTCGCGCAGCGCGCGCGGGTGTCGCGTAAGGGTCGCGAGGGCAGGGCTGTCCATGGCTGCGCAGTCTAGGCAATCGCCGCCGGCATGCCGGCGGCGGTGCGACGGATCGACGGCCGCGGCGACGAATGGCCAGCCGCAGGCGTGACAGCGGCAATAGGGGCCGACAC
This sequence comes from Burkholderiales bacterium, assembly GCA_028868825.1. Taxonomy (GTDB): domain Bacteria; phylum Pseudomonadota; class Gammaproteobacteria; order Burkholderiales; family Burkholderiaceae_C; genus Rubrivivax. Next base: position 3,381 of record JAGWTU010000009.1, read on the forward strand.
CGGTCGGCTCCTACAATCCGCCGCGAATACACGAGGCAGGGCCCCACCATGCAAGTCGATCCCACCATCTTCAAGGCCTACGACATCCGCGGCGTCGTCGGCAAGACCATCGATGCCGTCTTCGCCGAGCATCTCGGCCGCGCCTTCGGCAGCGCCTGCGTGGCCGCCGGCGAGCGCGCCGTCGCCGTCGGCCGCGACGGACGCGTCTCGGGGCCGGCGCTCGCCGCGGCGCTGATCCGCGGCCTCAAGAGCACCGGCCTGGACGTCGTCGACCTCGGCGCCGTGACGACGCCGATGCTGTACTACGTCGCCGCGACGCGCGCCAACCATGGCTGCCGCAGCGGCATCCAGGTCACCGGCAGCCACAACCCGAAGGACTACAACGGCTTCAAGATGGTGCTCGGCGGCCGCGCGATCTACGGCGAGGAGATCCAGCAGCTCAAGGAGCGCATCGAATCCGAGAACTACGTCGCGCGGCGCGGTCGCAGCGCGCGGCTCGACATCATTGCCGAGTACAGCCACCGCATCACCTCGGACTGCAAGCTCGCGCGGCCGATGAAGGTCGTCGTCGACTCGGGCAACGGCATCCCCGGCGCGACGGCGCCGGCGATCCTGCGCGCGCTCGGCTGCGACGTCATCGACCTGTATTCGAAGGTCGACGGCGATTTCCCGAACCACCATCCCGACCCGAGCAAGCCCGAGAACCTCGCCGACCTCATCAAGGTCGTCCATGCCACCGGCGCCGAGATCGGCCTCGCGTTCGACGGCGACGGCGACCGCCTGGGCGTCGTCACGGCCGGCGGCAACATCATCTACCCCGACCGCCAGCTGATGTTCTTCGCCCGCGACATCCTCAAGCGCAACAAGGGCGCGACGATCATCTACGACGTCAAATGCTCGCAGCGCCTGCCGGTGGCGATCCGCGAGGCCGGCGGCAAGCCGCTGATGTGGAAGACCGGGCATTCGCTGATCAAGGCCAAGCTCAAGGAGGTCGGCGCGCCTTTCGCCGGCGAGATGAGCGGCCACCTGTTCTTCGGCGAGCGCTGGTACGGCTTCGACGACGCGATGTACACGGCCGCGCGCCTGCTCGAGATCCTCTCGCGCAGCAAGGACCCGAGCGCCCAGCTCGACGCGCTGCCGACCAGCTTCAGCACGCCCGAGCTGAACGTGCCCTGCGCCGAGGGCGAGCACCACCGCGTCGTCGCCGAGCTGCTGGCGCGCGCCGCCGACGGGCGCCTGTGGTTCGCCGGCGGCAGCGTCGGCACGATAGACGGCCTGCGCGTCGATTTCGACGACGGTTTCGGTCTCATCCGCGCCAGCAACACGACGCCGGTCCTCGTGCTGCGCTTCGAGGGGCATACGCAGGAGGCGCTGCACCGCATCGAGGCCGACTTCATGGCCGCGCTGCGCGAGGTCAAGCCAGACGCCCGGGTCGCCGCGGCCGCGCATTGAGCGGCGCGCGCGCGATGCGCGAGCGGCTGGCCCGCGCTGCCTACACGCTGCTGCTGCGGCTGGCCGTGCCGCCGTACTTCGCGCGCCTGTGGTGGCGCGGCGCGCGCGAGGCCGGCTACCGCAGCCATTGGGCCGAGCGCCTGGGCTGGGGCCGGCCAGGCGATGCGGGGCGCCTGTGGATCCACGCCGTGTCGCTCGGCGAGACCCGCGCCGCGGCGCCGCTGATCGCCGCGCTGCGCGAGCAGCGTCCGGGCGTGCGGCTGCTGCTGACCCATGGCACCGCCACCGGCCGCGCCGCCGGCGCCACGCTGCTGCAGCCCGCCGACGGTCAATGCTGGCTGCCCTGGGACACGCCGGGCGCCGTGCGCCGCTTCCTGCGCCGCCAGCGCCCGGCGCTGGGCGTGCTGATGGAGACCGAGGTCTGGCCCAACCTCGTCCATGGCGCGCATGCCGCCGGCGTGCCGCTGGTGCTGGCGAACGCGCGGCTCTCGGCGCGCAGCGCGGCCAAGGGCGAGCGCTACGGTGCGCTGTTGCGCCCGGCGCTGGCGGGCATCGACCTCGTGCTGGCGCAGGCGCCGGCCGACGCCGAGCGCCTGCGACGCGGCGGCGCGACGCGCGTCGAGGTCGCGGGGAACCTGAAATACGACCTCGTGCCCGAGCCGGCGCTGCTCGACCGCGGCCGGCGCTGGCGCAGCGCGCTGGCGCGGCCCGTCGTGCTGGCAGCGAACACGCGCGAGGGCGAGGAGGCAGCGCTGCTGCGCTGCTGGTGCGATCGGGCCCCGGGGATCGCCGCCGGCGCGCCGCGACCGCTGCTGCTCATCGTGCCGCGCCACCCGCAGCGCTTCGACGCCGTCGCCGCACTCGTCACCGCGGCCCGCCTGACGCTGGCGCGGCGCAGCGCCTGGGGCGACGAGCCGCCCGGCCGTGACGCCTCGGATGTCTGGCTCGGCGACAGCCTGGGCGAGATGCCGCTGTACTACGCGGCTGCCGATGTCGCGCTGCTCGGCGGCAGCTTCGAGGCCCTCGGTGGCCACAACCTGATCGAGGCTGCGGCCTGCGGCTGCCCGCTCATCGTCGGTCCGCACATGTTCAATTTCGCCGCCGCGACCGAACTGGCGCTCGAAGCGGGCGCGGTGGAGCAGGTCGCCGATCTCGACATGGCGGTGCAGCGCGCGCTCGCGATGGTGGCCGCGCCGGCAGCGACCGAGCGCGCCGCCTGGTCCGCGCGCGCCCTGGCGTTCGCGGCCGGCCACCGCGGCGCCGCCCAGCGCATGGCCGGCGCGGTGCTGGCACTGCTGCGCTGAGGCGGCGAAGCGGCATGGCGCCGACGCCGCAGACGCCTTACTTCGCGAGCAGCCGGTTCGCCGCCTCGACATCACCCTGACCGAGAGCCCCGGCCGCCCGGCGCAGCTTGAGCCCGCCGACGATGACGTCGTAGCGCGCCTTCGCGAGGTCGCGCTCGGTCGTGTAGAGCTGGGTCTGCGAATTCAGCACGTCGATGTTGACGCGCACGCCGACCTTGTAGCCGAGCTGGGTTGCCTCGAGCGCGAGCTTCGACGAGGACTCGGCCGCCTCCAGCGCCTGCACCTGGGCCATGCCCGACTGGAGGTCGAAATACGCCACCCGCGTGCCCTGCTCGACGGCGCGCAGCGCGCCCTGGAGGTCGTTGCGCGCCTTGTCCTCGAGCGACAGCGTCTCCTTGATGCGGTTCTGGATCGAGCCGCCGGCGTACAGCGGCCAGTTGAACTCGAGCCCGACGGTGGCCGTCTTCGTGCTGCCGGGGATGCTCGTCAGCACGCCGGTGCCGCTGGAGTTGCTGACGCCGGCGCTGGCCACGGCGTCGAGCGTCGGCTTGCCGCCGGCGCGCGCCTTCTCGGTCTCGAGCTGCGCGACCTCGTAGGCCAGCCGCGCCTTGCGGATGGACGGGTGGACGCCGTCGGCCGTCGTGACCCAGGACTCGGGGTCAGCCGGCGCGATGGCCGGCAGCGTCACCGGCTGCGCCAGCGGCCGCGGCTCGACATCGGCCTTGCCGACGAGCGATTGGAGCGCGATGCGCTTCGTGCGCAGGTCGTTCTCGGCCTGGATCTCCTGCGCTCGCGCCAGGTCGTATCGCGCCTGCGCCTCGCGGGTGTCGGTGATCGTTGCAGTGCCGACCTCGAAATTGCGCTTGGCCGAGGCCAGCTGCTCGGTGATGGCGGCCTTGCTCGCCCGCGTCGTCTCGAGCGCATCGCGCGACGCGAGGACGTCGAAATAGGCCTGCGCGACGCGCACGATGAGGTCCTGCTCGGCCGCCTCGAGGTCGGCCTGCGCCATCGCCAGCGATTTGCCGCCCTGTTCGATCGCCGCCTTGTTGCTCTGGTTGTAGATCGGGTAGCGGCCGTTGACGTTGGCCGACGAGCTCGACTGGTCGCCGCTGCCGTAGTTCTGCGGCAGGTAGACACGGCTGCGGTAGCTGCTCGCGGCCAGGCCGACCCGCGGCCGGCCGAGCGCGTCGACCTGCTCGGCCTTGTACTGCGCCGAGTCGGCCAGCGCGCGTGCCGAGAGGTAGGTCGCGTCGTAGCCGCGCGCCGCCTCGTAGAGATCCTTCAGGCTCTGGGCACCGGCCAGCCCCGGCAGGGTCAGCAGGAGGGCGGCCAGCGCGGTCAGCGCGGCGAAGGGCGGTCGGTGCATGGGTACCTCGGCTCGGTCTAGTAACGCGGGACGGCGGGGTCGACCTGGAGCGACCAGGCGTCGACGCCGCCGGCGAGGTTATAGACGCGGTCGTAACCCTGGCGCATCAGGAATGCGACGACCTGCGCGCTGCGGGCCCCGTGGTGACAGATGCAGACGACGGGCTGCGTGCGCGGGATCTCGTGCAGCCGCGCCGGTATCGTCTGCATCGGGATGTGCAGCGACAGCGTGCCGGGCAGTTCGATGCGCGCCGTCTGCACCTCCCAGCCCTCGCGCACGTCGAGCAGGCAGACCGGCTGCGGCCCGCCGACGAAGCGCTGCAGTTCGTCGACGCGCAGCGACTCCATGCCTCAGAACGTGAACTTCGTCGGTTCGGCGAAACCCTGCAGGCGCGGCGCGACGGTGTCGAACAGGTCGACCGACGACCAGGCGGCCTCGCCGGCGCGGGTGATGAGCCGCGCGCGCATCACCGGCTCGCTGCCGACGATGGCCGCGAGGCGGCCGCCGATCTTCAGCTGGGCGAGCAGCGCCGGCGGCACCTCGGCGACCGAGCCCGAGAGCACGATGACGTCGAACGGCGCCTCGGACGCGAGACCGGCGGCGCCGGCGGCGGCGCTGCACTCGACGACCGTGACGTTGGCGACGCCGCTGCGGCGCAGCGTCTCGCGCGCCGTGCGGGCGAGTTCGGTTCGGCATTCGAGCGTGTGCACCCATTGCGCGCGGTGCGACAGCAGCGCGGCCATGAAGCCCGATCCGGTGCCGATCTCGAGCACCTTCTCGTGGCGCTGCACCTGCAGTTCCTGCAGCAGCCGCGCCTCGACCTTGGGTTCGAGCATCGCCGGGCCGGCGGCGTCACCGGGGATCAGCGGCACCTGGGTGTCGACGAAGGCCAGCGCGCGCATCGCCGGCGGGACGAAATCCTCGCGCCGCACGTTGCCCAGCAGTTCGAGCACGGCCGGATCCAGCACCTCCCAGGGGCGGATCTGCTGTTCGATCATGTTGAAGCGGGCGGTTTCGGTGTTCATGGCGGCTGGCGGTTCGAAGGCCGGCGCATTTTAGGTGCAGCCGGTGACCGTGGCCTGACGCGTCGACCCGGCCCTACACTTCGGCCACGATGAAGGAATACAGATTCGCCCGGCGCCGCCTCGCCGGCGCCGCGCTGCTCGCGGTCTGCGGGCTCGCCGGTTGCCTCGGCGTGCTGACGCCACGCAGCATCACGCTCAGCGAGGGCGACATCGAACGCGCGCTCGAGCGCAAGTTCCCGCAGGACCGCCGGCTGCTCGACATCTTCGACGTCAACATCGCGGCACCGCGCGTCAAGCTGCAGCCGGATCGCAACCGGCTGGCCGCCGTCGTCGACGTGCATGCCCGCGACCGCCTGCTCGGCGGCAGCTGGCAGGGGCGGCTGAGCTTCAACTCGCAGCTGCGCTGGCAGGCCGACGACCAGACCGTGCGGCTGGCGCAGGTGCGCGTCGACGACCTCGCGCTCGTCGACCCGGCTTCGCCGCTGCGCAGCGCGGCCGAACGCCTGGGCGCCGCGCTGGCAGAACGCGTGCTCGAGGACGAGCCGATCTACCGCCTGCCGCCCGACAAGGCCGAGCAGCTGCGCCAGGCCGGGCTGAAGCCGGGCACGGTCCAGGTCACCCCCGCGGGGGTCGAGATCGCGTTCGTGCCGCTGAATCCCTAGCCGCCGGCCCCTCGCGGCCAGCGCAGTCGGCGCCGCCAGCGCGGCCATCACGCCCGCAAGACCCTGTGGGCCCCGGGGCCCGGCGGCCGCGCACGGCCGGTCCGCTTGCCTATCATCCGCCGCTTTGCGCGGGAAGCCGTGGACCTGCTGTTGCTGATCAAGGCCGCCGCGATGGGCGTCGTCGAAGGCCTCACCGAATTCCTGCCGATCTCGTCGACCGGCCATCTGATCCTCGCCGGCACGCTGCTCGGCCTGGGCGGCGAGAAGGTGCGCGTGTTCGAGATCGCGATCCAGAGCGGCGCCATCGTCGCCGTCGTCGTCGAGTACCGGCATCGGCTGGCCGCGGTTCTCGCCAGTCTCGGGCGGTCGGCCGCCGCGCGGCGCTTCGTGCTCAATGTCGCCATCGGCTTTCTGCCGGCGGCGCTCGTCGGGCTCGCCGCCTACAAGACGATCAAGGCGCATCTGTTCAACGGCCCGGTCGTCGCCGTCGCGTTCATCGTCGGCGGCCTCGTCATCCTCGCCGTCGAGCGCCGCGTGCGGCCGCGCGTGCGCATCGACGATGTCGCCGCGATGACGCCGCTGGACGCGCTCAAGGTCGGACTCGTGCAGTGCCTGGGCATGATTCCCGGCACGAGCCGTTCCGGCGCGACCATCATCGGCGGCATGCTGCTCGGTCTGTCGCGCCAGGCGGCGACCGATTTCAGCTTCTTTCTCGCCATCCCGACGCTGATCGGCGCCGGCGCCTACAGCCTGTGGAAGGAGCGCGCGCTGCTCGCCGCCGCCGACGCGCCGCTGTTCGCCGTCGGCTTCGGCGTCTCGTTCATCGCCGCCTGGGCCTGCGTGCGCTGGCTATTGCGCTGGGTCGCGACGCACGACTTCGTGCCCTTCGCCTGGTACCGCATCGCCTTCGGCGCCGTCGTGCTGTGGACCGGCTGGGCCGGGCTCGTCGACTGGCACGGCTGAGCCGATCCGCTCGAACACCAGGTCCCAGACGCCGTGGCCGAGCTTGAGGCCGCGGTTCTCGAACTTCGTCAGCGGGCGCCAGTCGGGACGCGGCGCGTAGCCGCTGCCGTGGCGGTTGGCCAGTGAGGGCTCGGCCGCCAGCACCTCGAGCATCTGCTGCGCGTACGGCTCCCAGTCGGTCGCGCAATGCAGATAGCCGCCGGGAGCGATGCGCGACGCCAGCCGGGCAACGAATGCGCCCTGGATCAGCCGCCGCTTGTGGTGGCGCTTCTTGTGCCAGGGGTCGGGAAACCAGATGTGCACGCCGGCCAGGCTGGCCGGCGCGATCATCCGTTCGAGCACCTCGACCGCGTCGTGCTGGACGATGCGCAGGTTGCTCAGCCTCAGTTCGCCGATGCGGCGCAGCAGCGCGCCGACGCCCGGCGGGTGGACCTCGATGCCGATGAAGTCGGTTGCGGGCGCGGCGGCGGCGACCTGCGCCGTCGCGTCGCCCATGCCGAAGCCGATCTCGAGCACGCGCGGCGCATGGCGCCCGAAGACGGTGTCGAGGTCGGGCGGCGCGGCGACGAAGGGCAGCACATAGAGCGGTCCGAGTTCGGCCAGCGCGCGCTGCTGGCCCGGACCCATGCGCCCGGCGCGCAGCACGAAGCTGCGGATCGGCGAGCGCGCTGGAGCGGTTGGGGAAGGCATCGGGCGGCGATTGTGCCCGCTCGTCGAAATGGCGCAGTTTCGATCCGCCGCGGGATCGCGTAGCGCTCCAGTTAGCCACACCAAGGAATGGAAGCTCCGCGCTAACCCTTGCTTTGCGGGCGTCCGATTGCTCCAAGCATGCCCCGGGCGCGTTGGCACGCTTCTCGCCCCTTGGGCCTGACTCGGCCACTGCAGGGGCCGATGCCTTTCGAAACCGAAACAAGCATCCCTAACCCACCAGGAGACACCATGAAATCAAGCTTCGGTACGCGCCCGACCATCGTTTTGGGCCTCGCGATGGTTGCCCTCGCCCCGGCGGCACATGCGGTCAGCTACACGCAGGGCGATGTCACGCTCGACATCAATGGCGTCGTCAACGGCTATTTCGTCGAACGCGATGCCAAGGTCACGGCGGCCAACGGCACCTCGACGACGACCACGAACAGCGGCATCTCCAGCGGCCTGCTGCCGGGCTGGATCAATTTCGTCGCCACGGCCAAGGCCGGCGGCATGGACGTCAAGGCACATGTCAGTTTCGCGCCCGGCATCAACGACAACTCGGTCGTCGTCGGACTGCCGATCGGCAACCAGAGCGGTGCCGGCAACGTGAATCCGTATTCGCAGATCGATACCCGCAATCTGTACCTGTCGTTCGGCAATGCCGACATGGGCACGGTCAAGGTCGGTCGCGACATCGGCATGTTCGGCCAGGAAGTGATCCTGTCGGACATGACGCTGATCGGCGTCGGTGGCACGACCAACGCCAGCATTCCGTACAACACGACGTTCGGGATGATCGGCCACGGCTACATGTACACCGGCTTCCAGGCGCAGATCGCCTACACGACGCCGAACGTCGGCGGTCTGCAGGCCTCGGCCGGCATCTTCCAGCCCAGCAGCTTCGCCGGCAACGAGACGAAGACGCCCGGCCTCCAGGCGATGGCCAGCTACGCCGTCAAGGGCGACATGCCGGCCAAGATCTGGACCGGCATGGTCTACCAGACGACCGACTGCAACAGCGGCAATTGCGCCACCAAGCCGTTCACGGCGCAGGGCTTCGAGCTCGGCGGCAAGGTCGGATTCGGCAACGCCGAAGTCGTCGCCTACGGCTTCAGCGCCACCGGCCTGGGCCTGTCGACGGTCGGCGCGCAGTTCCTCGGCGGCAGCGACGGCAACGGCAATCGCACGCAGTCCAAGGGCTATCTGCTGCAGGGCACCTACAAGCTCGGCGCGACCAAGCTCGGCGTCAACATCGGCCGCAACCAGGACACGAAGGGCGCCGCGGGCACGGGCACGCTGTCGAACACCGGTCTGACGCTGGGCGTGTACCACGCGCTGAACAAGTTCATCACGCTGGTGGGCGAGTTCAACACCGAGAAGCAGGACAACTCGGCCGTCTCCGGCAAGACCGAGACGCGCACGCTGAGCCTGGGCGCGATCATGTTCTTCTGACGCGGCGTTGAGCCACGGACGCTCGCGTCGGCGCGCTAAACTCCGCGCCGACGCGGGCGTCGTTCAATGGCAGGACCTGAGCTTCCCAAGCTCATGACGTGGGTTCGATTCCCATCGCCCGCTCCAGCCGCAACGGCTGGCGCCCGAGGGGCGGCCGATTCAGCCGCCGAAGCCCTGGCGCCGACTGACCTCGCAGACGAATTCCTCGAGATCGGGGTCGAGCGCGTCGCGCGCGGTGATCATGCCCACGAGCCGACCCTCCTCGACCACCGGCAGATGCCGGATGCCGAGCTGGTGCATGCGCGTCAGCGCCTGCCCCAGGCTGCAACCGGGCCCCGTCGTCACCGGGTTCTCGGTCATCACCGCGGCCAGCGGGGTCTGCCGGGGTTCCAGGCCCTGCGCGATGACGCGCAACACGGCGTCGCGTTCGGTGAAGATGCCGGCGACGCGATCGCCGTCGACGACGACGACGGCGCTCGCCCGGCTGCCCGCCATCTGGCAGGCCGCGTGGTGGACATCGGTTTGTGGCGTCGCCGTGAGCAACGGCTCGCCATGCATCAATTGGCGGACTTCCTGACCAAACATCGTCGACTCGTCACTCCGCACTGACCGGTTGGCAGCCGAACATATCGGTTGTACGAAAACCTTGTTTGACTTCGGACAAGAGATTCGATGTGCGAGCGGGCATGGGAAGGGATCGCGTCAGCATTCCGTGTGCGTGCACCAGTGCTTGGTATTGCGGAGGGCGCGATTCCTATGCATCGGTATGGGTGCGGATGTCGACCAGGCCGCCACCGTCACCAGCCACCCGATCCGGGGCCATCGAGGCAGGGGGTGGCGCCTGGCCCGTGGGCGTCGCCTCGGGCATGATGCCCGGATGTTTCATCAGGCGCTCTCGGTCTTGCTCGTGGACGCCGACCCGGCGGTGGCGTCGATGCTGCAGGCCGACGGCTGCGTCTGCACGGCCGCCGCGGATGCCGGCGCGGCGCGCGAATTCGACGCCGTCGTCATCGCCGCGCCCACCCGTGCGGCCCAGGCCGCCTTGCGCCAGCGCCCCGAACTGGCGCAGGCGGCCTTCGACAGCGCGGTGCTCGCGCTCGTGGCGGGCGACGACCTGGCGCTCGAACTCGAACTGCTCAGCCTCGGCGTCGAGGCGGTGGTCAGCGATCACACCGTTCTCGTGCGCGCGCTGCGCCACGCGGTGATGCGCAAGCGCGTCGAGCGCTCGGCGCGCACCGCCTATTCGACCGACCTCGCCACCGGGCTGCCGCACCAGGCGCAGCTGCTCGAGCACATGACGCAGCTGCTGGCGCTGCGCGAGCGCGAACCGGCGCCGATGGTGCTGCTGGTGCTGCGCATCGAGGGTTATGCGAGCGCCGCGGCCCGGCTCGGCGGCGAGGCGGCGAACGTGCTGCGGCGCAAGGTCGCCGTGCGGCTGCGCGCGGCGCTGCGCGCCAGCGATGTCGTCGCGGCGATCGGCCCCGACGCCTTCGGCATCCTGCTCGGCCGCCTGGAATCGCGCGGCGACGGCGAACGGGTCGCCGCCAAGCTCGTGCAGTCGCTGCGCCAGCCGCTCGTCGTCGCCGGCCAGCCCTGCGCCGTCGCGGCGACGGTCGGCCTGGCGCTCTATCCCGACCATGGCAAGGACGCGCGCACGCTGATGCAGCGCGCCAGCGCGCAGGCCGGCTCGGTCGCCACGGTGGGTGGCGCGGGCTATGCCGCCAGCGTCGAACGCGGCAGCGGCGGCACGGCGGCCAACGACCCCGAGTGAGCGCGGCTTCTTATTTCTGGATGTCGCCCAGGCAGAGGTACTTGGTCTCGAGATACTCGTCGAGCCCCTGGCGCGCGCCCTCGCGACCGAGGCCGCTTTGCTTGACGCCGCCGAACGGCACTTCGCAGGTCGAGATGAGTCCGGTGTTGACGCCGACCATGCCGTATTCGAGCGCCTCGCCGACGCGGAAGATGCGGCCGATGTCGCGGCTGTAGAAATAGCTCGCGAGGCCGAATTCGGTCGCGTTGGCCGCGGCGATGGCCTCGGCCTCGGTCTCGAAGCGGAACACCGGCGCGACCGGCCCGAAGGTCTCCTCGCGGGCGCACAGCATCTCGTCGGTGACATGCGCGAGCAGCGTCGGTGCGTAATGTCGCGTGCCGACGCGCTCGCCGCCGGTGACCAGCGTCGCGCCCTTGGCCAGCGCGTCGGCGACATGCGATTCGACCTTGGCCAGCGCCGCGTCGTCGATCAGGGGCCCCAGCGTGACGCCGGCCTCGAAGCCGTTGCCGACGCGCAGCGAAGCGACCTTGGCGGCGAGTTTCTCGACGAAGGCGTCGTGGATGCCGGCCTGGACGTAGAAGCGGTTCGCGCAGACGCAGGTCTGGCCGGCGTTGCGGTATTTGCTGGCCATCGCGCCCTCGACGGCCGAGTCGAGGTCGGCGTCGTCGAAGACGATGAACGGCGCGTTGCCGCCGAGTTCGAGCCCGAGCTTCTTGATCGACGGCGCGCATTGGCGCATCAGGATGCGGCCGACCTCGGTCGAGCCGGTGAAGCTGAGGTGGCGCACGACGTCCGAGCTGCACAGCACCTTGCCGATCTCGATCGAATTCGCGGCGTCGGCGCACAGCACGTTCAGCACGCCCGAGGGCATGCCGGCGCGCAGCGCCAGCTCGGCCACCGCCAGCGCCGACAGCGGCGTCTGCTCGGCCGGCTTGATGACGACCGGGCAGCCCGCGGCCAGCGCCGGTGCGACCTTGCGCGTGATCATGGCGATCGGGAAATTCCACGGCGTGATCGCCGCGCAGACACCGACCGGCTGCTTGATGACGAGGAAGCGCTTGTTGTTGTCGGTCGTCGCGATCGTCTCGCCGTAGACGCGGCGCGCCTCCTCGGCGAACCATTCGATGAAGCTGGCGCCGTAGCTCACTTCGCCCCTGGCCTCGGCCAGCGGCTTGCCCTGCTCGGCGGTCATGATGCGGGCGAGGTCGTCGGCATGCTGGAGCAGCAGCGCGAACCACTTCATCATCACGGCAGCGCGTTCCTTGGCGGTGCGGCCGCGCCAGGCCGGCCAGGCCTTCTCGGCCGCCGACAGCGCCGCCGCGGCATCGACGGGGCCGAGGTTGGCGACCTGGGCCAGCTCGAGTCCGGTGGCCGGGTCGTTGACGGCGTAGCGGCCCTGGTTGCCGGCGACCCAGCTGCCGTTGATCAATCCGTCGGTCTTCAGCAGACCGGGGTCGGCCAGGGTGGCCAGGGGTGACTTCGTGGGGTCCATGGCGATGGCGCTGCGGGTGGTGGCGGGACCTCTCATCATAGAGCCGCCGCGCGCCCCCGACCTATAATCGAAGGTCCGGCAAAACCAAGCCAAAATCAAGCACTTGCGAGCCCCCGCGCGCGCCGTGCCCAGCCCGAGAACCGGCGCATGAATGCTTCCGAAATCCGCTCCACGTTCCTGAAGTTCTTCGAGTCCAAGGGCCACACCGTGGTGCCGTCGAGCCCGGTCGTCCCCGGCGACGACCCGACGCTGCTGTTCACCAACGCCGGCATGAACCAGTTCAAGGACGTGTTCCTGGGCTTCGACAAGCGCAGCTACAAGCGCGCCGCGACGAGCCAGAAATGCATCCGCGCCGGCGGCAAGCACAACGACCTCGACAACGTCGGCTATACGGCGCGCCACCACACGTTCTTCGAGATGCTCGGCAACTTCAGTTTCGGCGACTATTTCAAGCGCGACGCCTTGAAATACGCCTGGGAACTGCTGACCGTGCATTTCAAGCTGCCCGCCGACAAGCTCTGGGCCACCGTCTACGCCGAGGACGACGAGGCCTACGACATCTGGCTCAAGGAGATCGGCCTGCCGGCCGAGCGCATCGTGCGCATCGGCGACAACAAGGGCGCGCGTTACGCCAGCGACAACTTCTGGATGATGGGCGACACGGGGCCTTGCGGCCCCTGCAGCGAGATCTTCTACGACCATGGCCCCGAGGTCGCCGGCGGCCCGCCGGGGTCGCCCGAGCAGGACGGCGACCGCTACATCGAGATCTGGAACAACGTCTTCATGCAGTTCAATCGCACCGAGGACGGTGTGATGCACGCGCTGCCCAAGCCCAGCGTCGACACCGGCATGGGGCTCGAACGCCTGGCCGCCGTGCTCCAGCATGTGCACAGCAATTACGAGATCGACCTCTTCGTGCGCCTGCTCGCGGCGGCGAAGAACGCGGTCGATTACGCCGGTGGCGGTGCAGTGACGGCCGGCGCCGCCAGCGCCGGGTGTGATGCTGCGTCGCCTTCGCTGAAGGTCATCGCCGACCATATCCGCGCCTGCACGTTCACGATCGTCGACGGCGTGATCCCCGGCAACGAGGGCCGCGGCTACGTGCTGCGCCGCATCGCGCGGCGCGCGATCCGCCACGGCTACAAGCTCGGCGCGCGCAAGCCCTTCTTCTACACGCTGGTCGCGCCGCTGGCCGTCGAGATGGGCGACGCCTACCCCGAACTGCGCCGCGACATGGCGCGCGCCACCGAGGTGCTCAAGCAGGAGGAGGAGCGCTTCTTCCAGACGATCGCCAATGGCATGGAGATCCTCGAGGGTGCGCTCGCGGGTGGCGCCAAGCAGATCGACGGCGCGACGGCGTTCAAGCTCCACGACACCTTCGGCTTCCCGCTCGATCTCACCGCCGATGTCTGCCGCGAACGCGGCGTCACCGTCGACGAGGCCGGCTTCAACGCGGCGATGAACCAGCAGCGCGAACAGGCGCGCGCGGCGGCGAAGTTCAAGATGGCCGCCGGGCTCGAATACAGCGGCGACGCGACGGCCTTCCACGGCTACGAGCATCTCGTCTGCGAGCACAGCAAGGTGACGGCCATCTATGTCGACGGCACATCCGTCGCGCGTGCGAAGGCCGGCGACGACGTCGTGATCGTCCTCGACCATACGCCGTTCTACGCCGAGAGCGGCGGCCAGGCCGGCGACGGCGGCGAGTTGCGCAATGCGCGCGCCCGCGTCGTCGTCGACGACACCATCAAGGTCCAGGCCAGCGTCCACGGTCACCAGGGCCGCATCGTCGAGGGCGAGGTCGAGGTCGGCGACGAGTTGGTCGCCCGCGTCGACGCCGAGCGCCGCGCGCGCACGATGCGCAACCACAGCGCCACGCACCTGATGCACAAGGCGCTGCGCGAGGTGCTCGGCGCGCATGTGCAGCAGAAGGGCTCGCTCGTCAACGCCGAGCGCACGCGTTTCGACTTCGCCCATGGCGTGCCGATGACCGAGGCGCAGACGGCGCGCGTCGAGGCGCTCGTCAACGCCGAGGTGCTGGCCAACAGCGAGACGCGCGCCCGCGTGATGACTATCGACGAGGCGCAGAAGACCGGCGCGATGATGCTGTTCGGCGAGAAATACGGCGACGAGGTGCGCGTGCTCGACATCGGCAGCAGCCGCGAACTCTGCGGCGGCACCCATGTCGGGCGCACCGGCGACATCGGCCTGTTCAAGATCGTCGCCGAGAGCGGCATTGCCGCCGGCATCCGCCGCGTCGAGGCCGTCACCGGCGACGGCGCGCTGGCCTATCTGCAGAACCTCGAGGCGATGGTCGGCGGACTGGCCGGTTCGCTCAAGGCGACCGCGGCCGAAGTGCCGGCGCGCGTCCACGCGATGCAGGACCAGCTGCGCGCGCTCGACAAGGAAGTCACGGCGCTGAAGGGTCGACTCGCCTCGGCGCAGGGTGACGAGCTGCTGGCGCAGGCCGTCGACGTCGCCGGCGTGAAGGTGCTGGCGGCGACGCTGCAGGGCGCCGACGCCAAGGCCTTGCGCGAGACGATGGACAAGCTCAAGGACAAGCTGAAGTCCGCCGTCATCGTGCTCGGTGCCCTCGACGGTGCCAAGGTGCAGCTCGCCGCCGGCGTCACCGCCGACCTGCTGGCGCGGCCGGGCGCGAAGGTCAAGGCCGGCGAGCTCGTCAACTTCGTCGCGCTGCAGGTCGGCGGCAAGGGTGGCGGCAAGCCCGACCTCGCGATGGCCGGCGGCAGCGACGCCGCCGCCCTGCCGCAGGCGCTGGCCGGCGTGGCCGGCTGGGTCGCCGCCCGCCTCTGATCGCGACCCGCATCGCGGCCGCCGCCCGCGCGGGCGGCGGCGCGAGGCTGGTGCCTCAGTTGAAGTCGGCGCTCAGCGAGACCGTCGCCAGGCGCGGCGCGCCGAGGTAGTACGACACCGTGCTCGCCGCCGTCGTGCCGACGGCCACCGCGTTGACGACCGTGCCCGAATTCGGGTTGCGGTAGCGGGTGTTGCCGAGGTTGGCGACGTTGAAGCGCAGCTGCGTGTTGCTCAGCATGCCGAGCTGGCCGAAGTTGTAGCCGGCGTTCAGGTCGGTCGTCGTGTACGCGGGCACCTGCTCGTCGTTCATCAGCGTCGCGTACTGGGTGCCGGTGCGCTTGAGCTTGATGCCGGCGTAGAACGGTCCGTTGCTGTATTGCAGCGACGCGCCGATCATCTGCTCGGGTGTCAGCGCGAACTGCTTGCCCGCGGTCGGCACGATCTGACCCTTGGTCACGTTCATGTCGTCGCGGATCCTGCTCTTCTGCAGCGTCAGCGAGCCGTAGGCCGTGAAGCCGTGGAACGAGGCGCTGCCGAGCTCGAACTCGACGCCGCGGTTGTTGACGCGACCGGCGTTGGTGTAGGTGCTGGTGTCGGTGGCCGAGTTGTAGGCGTTGGCCTGGCGGTCCTTGAAATTCGATTCGAAGGCGGTGGCAGAGAGCGAATACAGCGCCGTCTGCAGCCGGTAGCCGAAGTCCAGCATGATCGACGTCTCGGCGCGCGTCGCGGTCACCAGCTCGACCCGGCCGGTGGCGGCGTTGAGCATGACGTTGGTGCCGGTGAAGGCGAAGTTCGGCGGCGCGCGGAAGTTCTTGCCCAGGTTCATGAACACCTGCTGGCTGCGGTCCAGGTTGAAGCGCATGCCGAGCTGCGGCAGCACCTCGCTGAAGTCGCGCTTCATGTTGTAGGTCGTCGTGAAGCCTTCGTTGGCGTAGTTGGTGACGTCGCGCGTGACATGCGGCGCGCGCAGGCCCAGCGAGATCACGCCGCTGCCGTCCAGCACGCTGATCTCGTCGGCGGCGAAGGCCTGGTAGGCGGTGCTGATGGTCTTCCAGTCGCGGCCTTCGTAGGTCGAGCCGTCGGGACGCAGGATATGGCCGCTGCGCAGCCAGACGTCGTACGGGTTGCCGTTCGCGTCGACGGGGACGGCCGGCTGGGTCTGGCGATGCTCGGCGCGCTCGAACCAGACGCCGAACTTGAGCTGGTGATCGCCCAGGGCCTTGTTGACCTCGGCCGTGATGCCGGGGCGCGAGGTCTTGGTGACGCTGCTGCGCGCGACGATGACCTTGTCGAGCGTGTCGCCGTCGCCGTTGAGGTCGACACCGGCGCCGGTCTTGCCGGTGGTGGTGTTGAGGAAGGCCGTCTCGGACAGCGCCGCCTGCTGGTTGCCGCCGGTGCCGTAGCCGGTCCACAGATAGGGCTGGACCTTGAGCGACGTGTCCTCGTTGATCTTGAACGAGCCCGACACCGAAGCCACGAGGTTCTCGAACGGGTTGACCGAGAGCTTGTAGTAGACCGGCGACGGCCCGGTCTCGCTCTGCGCCTTGCCGGCGACCGGCGTCAGATGGCCGGGTGTGAAGGTCGACGAGAAGTCCCAGAAGTAGCCGTTGGCGTTGAGCTGGGCCAGCGTCGGCGCCAGGAAGTTGTTGTTGACCGAGCGGTTGTAGAGCATCGATCCGAGGATCGCGCTGCCGGCGCCCAGGTCATAGCGGAACGCGGCGTCGAAATGGTCCTTCTTGCCCTGGCCCGAGCCCTTCCACTTGTCGGCCTGGCTGTGCGAGTAGCTGACGAAGACCTTGGCCCTGTCGCCGGCGAAGCGTCCGGAATCGACGCGCAGGAAGGTGCGGGTCAGGCTCAGGCCGCCCAGCGTCTGTCCGGCGCGGAAACGGGGCTTGTCCTCGGGGTCGCAGGTGTTGATGCTGATGTTGCCGCCGGTGGCGCCGGAGTGCGGCGACTGCACGTCGGGGCTGCCCTGGGTCACGCTTTGCGTGCAGACGTTTTCCTGATCGACGTACTCCTGGGGATAGACCGCGTAGTTGCCGGAATCGTTGACGGGAACGCCGTTCACGGTGAAGCCGAGCTGGTCGGAGTTGAAGCCGCGCACCGTCAGGCCGCCGCCGAACAGGCCCGTGGCGTCGTAGCTGTAGGTGTTGATGCCGGGCAGCAGCGCCAGCGCCTGGTAAGGCGTGCCGGTGGCCAGGTTCTTCTCCGACGCGGCCTTGGTCACGGTGCTGCGGCCCTTGACCGCGTCTTCCTTGAGCATCTGTCCGGCGCCGAGCTTGGCGCCGTCGCCGACGACGGTGATCGTGCCCAGGCGGACGGCGTCCTGCTGGGCGCGCGGCATCGCGTCGTCCGTGCCTGCGGTCGTCTGCGCCAGCACCGGGGTCGCCGCCAGGGCGGCGAGAGCCATCGCCAGCGTGGAGCGGGCGAAGCGGGAGATGTCGGGATCGAGCTGCTTCATCGGGAGTGGTCCTTCAACTGGGGGGTCATGGAATCGATCGGGTGCAGGGGCCGTCATCGTTCGCGCCCATGCTCGAGTTCCCGATCCCACGCCATCCGGTACTGCCGTCGCGCCGCCCGCAAGCGGGCGCACGCCGGCTCGGGCCGGAGGGCCGGGCCGAAGACCTCGAGCGGGCACCCTCGATTCCGCGACAGTTCAGTGGAATTTGTGGACGATCGGAAACATCTCTCTACCAATCGCCATGATTAGTGAATTGACTGAAACGCGGATGACACCAGGACGCAGATTCGCGCACGGCGTCGCGTGGGCGCAACAGCCTCGCGGCCAGTCGAAGGTGGGGTGCTGCGGCTCGGGTTTGATTGAGCCGCTGTTCAGTACCTTAGAACAGGTCGACGAGCCGCTCCCGCGGTCGCCGCCCCTGCCGTGGAGGCCAGACGCGTAACGTCGGGCCCGCAGTTACTCAGAACTCGTAGCGCAACGTCAGCTGCATCGCCCACTGGCTCTCGCCCTTGACCTGGCGCAGCGTGTAGTCGGCGACGCTGTCGTTGACGTTGTAGACATAGCGCCCCGAGCTGTCGATGCCGCCGTAGTTGACGAAGCTGCGCCGCATGCCGCCCGACGACGAGAACGGCACTTCGTTGATCTGGCCCCAGCGTTTGTTCAGCAGATTGCCGACATTGAGGATGTCGAGCGAGATCACGCCCCGGTGCTGGCTCGTGAAGCCGGGTACCTCCTGGCTCAGCCGCACGTCGAAGTTGTTGACCCAGGGTGCGAAGGTGCTGGCGCGCGGCACGACGCCGCCGCGTGCGTTGCTCAGCGACGGGATGCCGTCGACGATGGCCCAGAAGCGATCCTCGTTGGGGTGGTTGTCGGTGGTGTCGCCCTTGAACACGACCTCGCCCGACTGCGGACCCTTGGGGATGTACATCAGGTCGTTGCCGGCGACGCTGTCGCCGTTCATGTCGTTGGCATAGGTCCAGCTGTAGGGCTTGCCGCGCCGGCCCTCGTAGAACAGGCCGACGCTGGTCTTGTACTTCGAGACGAAGGCGCGGCTCCAGTTGAACGAGGCCGTCACGCGGTCCTTGATCAGGTAGGCCGAATTCGCCGTCACCGCCTCGTTGGGGTTGTAGATCGCGCGCGAATTGAAGTTCGAGGTCGAGACCGACGAGGTCAGCGGGCTCAGCTCCTTGGCCTGCGTGTACGTGTAGGCCACCTGCCAGCCGAACGCGGGCGCATTGCCGTTGCCCAGCGACAGCGTCACGGCCGAGCCGCCGCCCTGGCTGTTCGAGGTCGCCAGCATGACGTTGTTGAAGGCCGGGTTGCTGAGTGCCTTGGCGCGCGAACCGGCGCAGACGCCCGAGGTCGACAGGCTGCCGCTGGTCTGCCAGCAGGCCGGGTTGTAGGCCTGCGGCGTCCAGTACATCTCGCGCCCGTCGGGTGCATTGCGCGTCGACCCGCCCAGGTTCAGCGACTGGTAGAAGATGCCCGACCTGACCTTGGTGACGATCACTTCCGCGCCGGCGACGAGGCCCCACCAGGGCAGTTCGGCGTCGAACGCGAGATTCGCCTTCCACACCGACGGCTGACTCAGTCCCGGCGCCAGGAAGTCGACATTGGCCGCCGGCTGGTTGACGTTCGCGAACGGCGCCACCGGTTGATTCCCCGGGTCGGCGCTGAACAGGCCATCCTGCACCGGGCAGGCGCTGAAGCCGCCGGTGCCGCAGCCGACGATGAGCGTCGCCAGGCCGGTGTTCGAATACGGGTTCGAGATCCAGACGCTGGGCGCCGCGCCCTGGAACAGGCCCACGCCGCCGCGCAACTGCATCTTGCGCTTGTCCGCCGTCGGCTGGAAATCGTAGTGGAAGCCCAGGCGCGGCTGGAACAGGCTCGCGCCGTCGATGGTCTGCGAATTGTTCATGCCGAAGCCGCCGCTGTTGCGCACGACCGAGTTGCCGCTGACCGATCCGGCCACCGTCGGCGCGGCCGCGGCGGCGTTGTAGGCCGGGCGCTGGCCGGTGCTCATGCGGTCGTAGCGGATGCCGCCGCTGAGCGAGAGCCGGCTGTTCACTTTCCAATGGTCCTGCGCGAACAGGCCGGTATTGGTCAGCGTCCATTGGGCGATGCCGTCGTCGAGCGATCCGCCGGGAACGGGGACCTGGATCTGGTACGAACTGGGTCGCCCGCGCTGGAAGTTCTCGAGCACCGCCGCTTCCATCTGCGCGTACGTGGCGCTGTTGCATTTGAAGTTGGCGGGCAGCAGCGGGCTGTTGTAGGTCAGGCCCGCACTGGCATCGGTGCAGCCGAAGGTGTAATTGCCGTAGGTGTTCTGGAAATAGGCGTTGTAGACCTGGTTGCGTTCGAGATCGCCGCCGAACTTCAATTCGTGGTCGTCGAGATTCCAGGTGGCGCCGAAATAGCCGTCCATCGTCTTCGTGTCGAGGACGTTGAACTGCCGCGCATAGTCGGTGCCGAAATTCAGGTAGCGCGTGCCGGTATTGACGCCGGCCGGCGCGCCCGTCGGCGCCGGACCGCTGAAGCGCAGCGCCATCGCCGGCAGATAGGCGTTGTTGCGCGGGATGCTGGTGTAGTTGCGGTTCGAGAGCTTGAGTTCGGTCGAGAAGGTGTCGGTCCAGTCGGCGAACCATTGGCCGACGACGGTGTCGATGGTCTTGTTCTGCGTCCACCAGGCCGATGTCAGCTGCAGCGACGTGGGGCTGTAGCCGCTGAAGCTGCCGCCGTTGGTCTCGCCCTGCTCGGTGCGCGTGTAGCGCAGGCTGGCGCGATGGCGGTCGGTGATGTTCCAGTCCAGCTTGAGCAGGTAATCCTTGACGCTGAGTTCGGAGTTGGCGTACAGCGCGCCCGGATCGAAGTGGTACTGGCTCTGCGCGATCTGGCCCAGCTGGTCCAGCGTGCTCTGGGCGAACGCGACATTGGTCAGCGCGGATCCGACCGGGCCGTAGGTTGGCTGGGCGCGGTTGCTCTTCGATTCCTCGTAGGAGGCGAAGAAGAACAGCTTGTCCTTGATGATCGGGCCGCCGAGCGTGAAGCCCATCAGCGTTTCCTCGAAAGGATCGACCTTGTAGTAGCTGTCGGCGGCGCGGTTGTAGCGCTTGCCGACGAAGTCCTGGTTGCGGAAGACGTACGAGACCGTGCCGTGGAACTCGTTGGTGCCGCTCTTCGTCACGGCATTGATGTTGGCGCCGACATAGCCTTTCTGCGTCACGTCGTAATTGCTGATGTTGACCTGCACGTTCTGGATCGCGTCGATCGAGATCGGCTGCTTGGCCGTGGGCAGCGTGTTGGCCTCGAGACCGAAGGTGTCGCTGATGTTGACGCCGTCGACGGTGATCGTGTTGTACCGGCTGTTCATGCCCATCGCCGAGATCTCGCCGCGCTCCTTGTCGGTCTGCGACAGGCGCGGGTCGGTGCGCGCGTAATCCTGCAGGTTGCGCGCGATCGACGGCAGCGCGGCGAGCTCGCGGCTGCCGATCTGCGTGCCGGCACCGACGTTGCTGTCGTTGAAGGTCGCCGCGTTGGCGCGGCCGGTGACGACGATGGTCTGCGGCCCGGCGCCGAGGACGAGGTTCAGCCCCAGCGTTTCGGCGAGGATGAGTTCGACGTTCTCGCGCTTGTCGGTCGCGCCGTCCTTGCTCACGGTGATCGTGTAGGGGCCGCCGGCGCGCAGGCCGCGGGCGGCGTAGCGGCCGTCGGCGTCGGTCTGCGTCTGGTTCGTCGACCCCGAGGCGACGTGCAGGATCGTCACCGTGGCGCCGGCGACCGGCTTGCCGTCGGCGGCGGTGACGCGGCCCGCGATCGCGGCGGTGGTGTTCTGCGCCAGAGCCGGCGCGGCGCAGACGACGGCAGCGGCACAGGCCATGCGGGTGAACATCCAGGCAGAACGACTGTCCATGTGTGGGCTCCGGGTTCGAGTGGTGGACCGCCGGGTCGCCGTGGAATGCGGGTGGCGGCGGCGAGTGGCAGACACTAAGAGGAATTGAAATGCAAAACAACTTTACCTATAGAATCATTGTGGATGCATGTGAAGCGCCAGTGACAAAACCGGAATCGGCGCCCGGGTCATGCTTGAATCGCGACCTGGTCACTTCCGCTGCCACCGCCATGTCCGACGCCGCCATCACCCTGCGCCGAGCCCGGCCCGACGACGCCGCCGACTACGCGCGGACGATGGGTGACCCCGAGGTCTACCCCTGGCTGCTGCAGCTGCCGTTTCCCAGCGTCGATTTCTGGCGCGCGCGCCTGGCCGATTTGGCGGCGCCCGATCGCGCCGAGATCCACCTCGTGGCCGAGATCGATGGCCGGTTTGCCGGCAGCGCCGGGCTGCACCAGATCCAGCGGTTGCGCCGACGCCATGCGGCGATGCTGGGCATCAGCGTCGCCACCGAGGCGCAGCACCGTGGCGTCGGTCGCGCGCTGATGCAGGCGCTGTGTGACTATGCCGACGGCTGGGCGCAGATCCTGCGCATCGAGCTCGATGTCGATGCCCAGAACCACCGCGCAATCGCGCTCTACGAGTCCTTCGGCTTCCGCCGCGAGGGTCTGCACCGCGCCTACGCGATGCGCGGCGGCGTCTATGCCGATTCGCTGTCGATGGCGCGGCTGCATCCGCATCCGCCCCAGGTCGGCTGGCCGGATTGAGACTCGGCGCAAGCCGGTGCTCGACGCCCGGCGGGCTCGTCGCCGACGGGCTGTGCTTGAATCCCGGATTCGACAGGAACCCTCCCCATGCGCATCAACACCGAGGCCGAACTCGACGCCTTCGACCGGATCTGCGAGCGGCTCGCCGGTTTCGACCCCGTGCTCGGCTATGAATATGTCGACGGCCTGCTGTGCGCGCTGGCCGCCGGGCCGCGCCCGCTGGCGCTCGCCGACTGCGTCGACGAGCTCGTCGGCGAGGCCTTCGGCCGCGCCTTCGCCGACCCCGACGATCGCGCCCAGGCGTTGCGCCACCTGCAGCCCCGGCTGGCCTCGCTGCTCAGCCAGCTCGACCCCGAATCACTGATCGACGACCCCGACGCGCTGCGGCTGGAGCCGCTGATGGTCGACTGGGACGACGAGGCACGCCGGCGCCTCGTCGAGGAAGGCCAGATCGACGCCGAGACGGCGCAGTCGCTGCAGACCGGCACCGAATGGGCCGAGGGCTTCCTCGCCGGCGTCGCCGCGCTGCCCGCGTTGTGGAAACGGCCCGAGGACGAGGAGGCGGGGCCGCTGTTCGAGCAGTCGCTGGCGCAGATCGCGGCGCTCGAGCTCGACGCCGGCAGCGAGGCGCTGCAGGCGCATGTTGCCGCCCATTACCCCGATCGCGTGCCGACGCGCGACGACCTCATCGCCGAAGCCTGCATGGCGGTGCAGGACCTGCGGCTGTACTGGGTCGACTTCGCGGCGCGGCCGCCGACGCGGCGCGTCGAGCCGCAGCCCGGCCGCAACGACCCCTGTCCCTGCGGCAGCGGTCGCAAGTACAAGAAGTGCCACGGCCAGAACTGAAGGCCCGAGCGCCGCTGTTAGAGTTTGGCCATGAAATCCGCACCGCCCGGGCTTGCCGGCAAACAGGTCGTCCTCGGGCTCAGCGGCGGCATCGCCTGCTACAAGGCGGCCGACCTGGCGCGCGAACTCGTGAAGTCGGGCGCGACGGTGCAGGTCGTGATGACCGAATCGGCGACCCGCTTCATCACGCGGCTGACGCTGCAGGCGCTGACCGGCCGCCCGGTCTACACGAGCACCTGGGACGAACGCCCGCCGCATGCGATGGCGCATATCGACCTCGGCCGCGAGGCCGACGCGATCCTCGTCGCGCCGGCCAGCGCCGATTTCATCGCCCGCGTCGCCCAGGGCCGCGCCGATGACCTGCTGAGCCTGCTGTGCCTGGCGCGGCCGCTGTCGCGTTGCGCGCTGCTGGTGGCGCCGGCGATGAACCGCGAGATGTGGGCCCATCCGGCGACGCGGCGCAATGTCGCGACGCTGACCGCCGACGGCGCCGTCGTCCTCGGCCCGGGCGCCGGCGAACAGGCCTGCGGCGAGGTCGGCGACGGCCGCATGCTCGAGCCGGCCGAACTGCGCGACGCGCTGATCGCCCATTTCCAGCCCAAGCTGCTGGCCGGGCGCACGGTGCTGATCACCGCCGGTCCGACCTTCGAGGCGCTGGACCCGATCCGTGGCATCACGAACCATTCGAGCGGCAAGATGGGTTTCGCGATCGCGCGCGCGGCCGCCGAGGCCGGCGCCCGGGTCACCCTCATTGCCGGGCCGGTGCACCTGGACACGCCGGCCGGCGTCCAACGCATCGACGTGCAGAGCGCGCGCCAGATGATGGACGCCGTGCTGCCGCTGGCGCCGCGGCACGAGATCTTCGTCGCCACCGCGGCGGTCGCCGACTGGCGGCCGGCGGCGAGTGCCGAAGTGAAGATCAAGAAGGATGCCGAGCGCCGCGTGCCGCAGCTCGATCTGGTCGAGAACCCCGACATCCTGGCCACCGTCGCCGCGCTGCCCTTGCGCGAGCGGCCCTGGTGCGTCGGCTTCGCCGCCGAGAGCCACGACCTGCAGCGCCATGCGCGCGAGAAGCGCCTGCGCAAGGGCGTGCCGCTGATCGTCGGCAACCTCGGTCCGGCGACCTTCGGCCAGGACGACAACCAGCTGCTGCTCGTCGGCGCCGACGGCGAGCTGGAACTGCCGCATGCTGACAAACTGACGCTGGCACGCCAGCTCGTACGGGAAATCGCGGCGCGCGCGCCGCAAGTGAGATGAGCACGATCCAAGTCAAGGTGCTGGACGAGCGCGTCGCCGACGCGCTGCCGGCCTATGCCACCGCCGGCAGCGCCGGGCTCGACCTGCGCGCCTGCCTCGATGCGCCGCTGCGGCTCGAACCCGGCCAGGCCGAACTGATCCCGACCGGGCTGGCGATCCACATCGGCGACCCCGGACTCGCCGCGATGCTGCTGCCGCGCTCGGGTCTCGGCCACAAGCATGGCATCGTGCTCGGCAATCTCGTCGGCCTCATCGACAGCGATTACCAGGGCCCGCTGATGGTCAGCTGCTGGAACCGCGGCCTCACGGCCTACACCGTGCAGCCGCTGGAGCGCATCGCGCAGATGGTCATCGTGCCGGTCGTGCAGGCGCGCTTCGAGCGCGTCGAGTCGTTCCACGCATCGACGCGCGGCGAGGGCGGTTTCGGTTCGACCGGCCGCGCCTGAAGCCGCGCGATGAGCGACGCGAACCAGGTCCTGATCCCGGCCGCCTTCATCGCGCTCTACGTGCCGGCGGGCCGCAGCCGGCCTAGCGAATCGAGCGAGCACATCGCCGCCCGCCACGAGATCTGCGAGGACATGGCCTGCATGCTGATGGAGCCGGCGCAGACGACCTTGTGGCAGCTCGGTATCACCGAGGCCGATGTGCTCGAACGCATGCACCGGGGCCTCGTCGGCGACGATGCGGTGGTCAGCCGCGCCGAGGCCGGCTGGGTCGTGCACCGGCTGGCCGAACTGCTGGACTGGGACTGTCCGCCGCTGGCCGAGTGATCAGCGCGATTGCCGCGATCCCTGCGGACGCCCCGATCGCCGACTTCAGTGCAGCGTCGCGCCGCCGCCCTGGCTGGCCAGCACCGTCAAAGGACTTTCGCCGACGGAGCCCGCTTCGGTCTCCTCGGCGCTCGCCTCGCGCACATCGCGCACCTTGAGGTCGAGCCGCAGCGCCAGCCCGGCCAGCGGGTGGTTGCCGTCGAGCACGACATGCGAGGGGTAGATCTCGGTCACTATGTAGATCACGTCGGCCGGCATGTCGGCGCTGGCGTGGCCCGCAGGCAGGCCCTCGAAGGCCATGCCGGTTTCGAGCTGCTCGGGGAACAGCTTGCGGTCCTCGAAGCAGACGAGTTCGGCGCGGTAGTCGCCGAAGGCCTGTTCGGGCTCGAGGTGGATCTGCAACTCGGCGCCTGCGGCGTGGCCGGCCAGCGCCTCCTCGACCTTGGCGAGCAGGTCGTTGCCGCCGTAGAAGAACTCGACCGGCTCGCTGAGTTCGTCGATCGGGCGGTTCTGCGCGTCGGTGAGTTTCCAGGTCAGGCTGACCACGCAAGGGGCTGAAATCTGCATGGCGGCAATGATGGCACAGCGGCTCCGACCGGCGCCGGGGCGGCGCGCGCGCTGGGCCAGAATCGCGGCCATGGATGTCGACGCGCCCCGGACCCTGCTCGGCGGGCTCACGCCCGCGCAATTCATGCGCCGTCACTGGCAGCGCAAGCCGCTGCTCGTGCGCCAGGCCTGGCCCGGCGTGGCGCCGCCGCTGTCGCGCGCGGCCCTGTTCGAACTCGCCGCGCACGACGACGTCGAATCGCGCCTCGTCGTGCGCGACGGCGAGCGCTGGCGTGTGCGCCACGGCCCGCTGTCGCGGCGCGCGCTGCCGCCGGTCTCGCGCGCCGCCTGGACGCTGCTCGTGCAGGGGCTGGATCTGCATCTCGAGGCCGCGCATGCGATGCTGGCGCCGTTCCGCTTCATCCCCGACGCGCGGCTCGACGACCTGATGGTGTCGTGGGCCAGTCCGGGCGGCGGCGTCGGCCCGCATATCGACGCCTACGACGTGTTCCTGATCCAGGTCCAGGGGCGGCGCCGCTGGCGCGTCGGCCGCGTCGCCGACCCGATCTGGGTCGAGGGCGCGCCGCTGAAGCTGCTGCGGCACTTCGAGCCGAGCTTCGACTGGGTGCTCGAGCCGGGCGACATGCTCTACCTGCCGCCGCTGTGGGGCCACGACGGTGTCGCCGAGGGCGGCGATTGCATGACCTGCTCGGTCGGCTTCCGCGTGCCGGCGCGCGCCGAACTCGCGCGCGAGCTGCTGCTGCGCCTGGCCGACGAACTCGATGTCGATGATCGCAGCCGGCTCTACCGCGATCCGCAGCAGCCGGCCACCGCCGAGCCGTCGCGCGTGCCGTCGGCGTTGCTCGAATTCGCCCGCGATGCGCTGCGCCGTGCGCTCGACGATCCGCTGGCGATCGAACGCGCCCTCGGCAGCATCCTCAGCGAACCGAAGGCCCAGGTCTGGTTCGACGCCGCCGGCGGCGCGCCCGCCGGTGAGGCGCTGCGCCTGGACCGGCGCACGCGCATGGTCTACGACGAGCGCCACATCTATATCAATGGCGAGGCGCTGCGCGCCGGCGGTCGCGATGCCAAACTCATGCGGCGGCTGGCCGATCTTCGCTGCCTCACCACTGCCGAACGCGGGCGACTGAGCGCCGAGGCGGCCGACGCCGTCGCCGGCTGGGTCGAAGCGGGCTGGGCGCATCGGGTCGGCGCATGAACGAGACCACGCCCCCACCCCTCATCGACGGCCCGGCGTCGTTCGTCCCCGCTTTGCGCTGGGGCTTTTCGACCGCCGTCGCGCAGCGGGCCAGGCGCATCGTCTGCGTCGACGCCGATTTCGCCGCCTGGCCGCTCGACGAAGTCGAACTCCTGGGCTCGCTGACAGCCTGGCTGCGCCTGCCGATGCGTCGCCTGGTGATGCTGGCGCGCGACTACGGCGGCGTGCCGCGGCGGCAGCCGCGCTACACGGCCTGGCGCCGCGACTGGTCGCATGCCGTCGATTGCCGCCAGGTGCCCGAGGACATGAGCGCGGAATTGCCGAGTCTGCTGGTCAGCGACGGCGCCGTCTGCGTGCGCTTGTTCGACCCGCTCGGCGGACGCGGCGTGGCCCACGACGACGCCCGTATCGCGAGGGTGGCGATGGCCGAGATTGATGCCGTTTTGCAACGTTCGGAAGCCGCATTTGCCGCCGACAATTTGGGCCTCTAGGGAATCCCCTAGATCCGGATATAATCATGGGCTAGGCGCGGGTGTTCTTGCATTTGCGCCTTGTAGGTCTTCCTGAAATGGGTCTCTGAGCGTTGGCAAAGAGTGCCCTTAAGAAGCTCCGTTCCCCGACCCAAAACTCCTGAGGACACACATGAACAAGTCGATCGTTCTGGCTTCCCTGGTCGCCGCTCTCTCCCTGGCCGCCTGCGGCAAGAAGGAAGAAGCCCCGGCGCCCGCTCCCGCTCCGACCGCTGCCCCGATGGTTGACGCCGCCGCCAGCGCTGCCAGCGCCGCCACCGAGGCCGCTTCGGCCGCCGTCGATGCGGCTTCCGCTGCTGCCACCAGCGCTACGGCTGCCGCTTCGGAAGCCGTCGGCGCCGCCAAGGACGCGATGGGCGCTGCCAAGGACGCCATGGGCGCCGCCAAGGACGCCGCCGGCAAGGCCGCCGAAGCCGTCAAGAAGTGATCTGACGGCGCCTCGCGCGCCGTTGACACCGACATCAAGCCGCCTTCGGGCGGCTTTCTTGCTTGGGGACTCGGAACGGGACCGGCTTCAGCCGGAACTGCGGAGGGTCCCGCTCTTCAGGCCGCGGCCGCCAGGCCGTTGTCGAAATGGGCCTTCATGACGCGCGCCGCGGCGGCGGCATCGCGCGCCTCGATCGCACCCATCAAGGCCTCGTGTTCGGCCAGCGATTCGGCCAGCCGGCCCTGCTTGAACAGCGAGTGGTGGCGGTTGAGCTTCATCATCTTGCGCAGGTCGGCGACGATCTGCGTCGCCCAGCGGTTGCCGGCGATCTCGAGCAGCCGCATGTGGAACTGCTCGTTGGTGGCGAAGAATTCGTCGCGCCGCCGCGCCTGCGATGCCAGCCTCGCGTGCAGCCGCGTCAATTCGGCGCGGCCGGCGTCGTCGGCGCCGCCGGCGACGGCCGCCGCGGCATCGCTTTCGAGCAGCGCCAGCAGGTGGTAGATCTGGCGCACGTCGTCGCCCGACATCTCGGTGACGTAGGCGCCGCGCCGCACCTTCATCGTCACCAGCCCTTCGACGGCGAGCACCTTCAGCGCCTCGCGCAGCGGCGTGCGGCTGATGCCGTATTCGGCCGCCAGCTTCATCTCGTCGATCCAGCTGCCCGGCTCGAGCCGGCGCGCGAAGATCTGCTGTCGCAAGCGCTCGGCCACCTCCTGGTACAGCGCGCGCGGCGCCAGCGGCTTCGTGCCGGTACCGGCTTCGCTGGGCTCGTTCATCGCGGCCAATGGCATGTCAGATCGACGACGGTTTTGCATTCATAATTATGCATAATAGCAGGTCGAAGACGATGCAAGGGGATAGCGATGAGCGGCGCCAGCGATGAGTTCAAACCGGCCAGTCTGGCGCAATGGGCACAGGCCGCCGCCAAGTCGGCGCCGGGCGGCGATGTCACGGCGCTGAACTGGCATACGCCCGAGGGCATCGCGGTGAGGCCGCTGTACACGGCGGCCGACCTCGCCGCGGCGCCCTGCGCCGATACGCTGCCCGGTTTCGAGCCCTACCTGCGCGGCCCGCAGGCGACGATGTATGCCGTGCGGCCCTGGACGATCCGCCAGTACGCCGGCTTCTCGACCGCCGAGGACAGCAACGCCTTCTACCGCCAGGCGCTGGCCTCGGGCGGGCAGGGCGTCAGCGTGGCCTTCGACCTCGCCACCCATCGCGGCTACGACAGCGACCATCCGCGCGTCACCGGCGACGTCGGCAAGGCCGGCGTGGCGATCGATTCGGTCGAGGACATGAAGATCCTCTTCGACGGCATCCCGCTCGACAAGGTCAGCGTGAGCATGACGATGAACGGCGCCGTGCTGCCGGTGCTCGCCGGCTATGTCGTCGCGGCCGAGGAGCAGGGGGTGTCGCAGGAGCGTCTGTCGGGGACGATCCAGAACGACATCCTCAAGGAGTTCATGGTCCGCAACACGTACATCTACCCGCCGGCACCGTCGATGCGCATCGTCGCCGACATCATCGAGTACACGGCGCAGAAGATGCCGAAGTTCAACTCGATCAGCATCTCCGGCTATCACATGCAGGAGGCGGGCGCGAACCAGGCGCTGGAACTCGCGTTCACGCTGGCGGACGGCGCCGAATACGTGAAGACGGCCATCGCCAAGGGCCTGGACGTCGACGAATTCGCCGGCCGCCTGAGCTTCTTCTGGGCGATCGGGATGAACTTCTATCTCGAGATCGCGAAGATGCGCGCCGCGCGGCTGCTGTGGTGCCGGATCATGAAGGGCTTCGGCGCGAAGAACGCCAAGAGCCTGATGCTGCGCACCCATTGCCAGACGAGCGGCTGGAGCCTGACCGAGCAGGACCCGTACAACAACGTCGTGCGCACCACCATCGAGGCGATGGCGGCCGTGTTCGGCGGCACGCAGAGCCTGCACACGAACAGCTTCGACGAGGCGATCGCGCTGCCGACCGAATTCAGCTCGCGCATCGCCCGCAACACCCAGCTCATCATCCAGGAGGAGACGCACATCACGAACGTCATCGACCCCTGGGCCGGCAGCTACATGATGGAATCGCTGACGCAGCAGATGGCCGACAAGGCTTGGTCCATCATCGAGGAAGTGCGGGCGATGGGCGGCATGATCCAGGCCGTCGACTCGGGGTGGGCGAAGCTGAAGATCGAGGCCAGCGCGGCCGAGAAGCAGGCGCGCATCGACGCCGGCCGCGACGTCATCGTCGGCGTCAACAAGTACAAGCTGAAGAGCCAGGACGCGGTCGAGATCCGCGAGGTCGACAACCACAAGGTGCGCGAAGGCCAGATCGCGCGGCTGCAGCACATCCGCGCGACGCGCGATGGCGCCGCCGTGCAGGCCGCGCTCGATGCGTTGACCGACGCCGCGAAATCGGGCCAGGGCAACCTGCTGGCGCTGAGCATTGCCGCCGTGCGCTTGCGCGCCACCGTCGGCGAGGTCAGCGACGCGCTGGAAAAGGTCTACGGGCGCCACCGCGCCGACATCCAGAAGGTGACCGGTGTGTATGCAGCCGCCTACGACAGCGCCGAGGGTTGGGAAAAGCTCAAGGGCGAAATAGCAGCATTCGGCGAGCAGCAGGGCCGGCGCCCGCGCGTGATGATCGCCAAGCTCGGCCAGGACGGCCACGACCGCGGCGCCAAGGTCGTCGCGACGGCATTCGCCGACCTCGGTTTCGACGTCGACATGGGGCCGCTGTTCCAGACCCCCGAGGAATGCGCGCGCCAGGCGATCGAGAACGATGTCCACGCCGTCGGCGTGAGCACGCTCGCCGCTGGTCACAAGACGCTGGTGCCGGCCATCATCGCGGCGCTGCGCGCGCAGGGCGCCGACGACATCGTCGTCTTCGTCGGCGGCGTGATCCCGCAGCAGGATTACGAATTCCTCTACGAGGCCGGCGTCAAGGGCATCTACGGACCCGGCACGCCGATCCCGGTCAGCGCCAAGGACGTGCTCGAACAGATCAGGAAGGCGCTGGGGTGAAATCGGCGCCGGGCCTGTCGTTCGAGCTCGAAAGCGCGAAGGCGAGCGATTTCGAGGATCTGCTCGCGCTGCGCCTGCGCGCGATGCGCGCCAGCCTCGAGCAGATCGGCCGCTACGACGAGGAACGCGCGCGCGAGCGCCTGGCCGCCAACTGGGCACCCGAGCACACGCGCCACATCGTCGTCGACGGCCATCGCATCGGCTTCGTCGTGCTCAAGCGCTTGTCGCACGTGATGCGGCTGAACCATCTCTACATCGACCCGCCGGCACAGCGCCAGGGCATCGGCGGACGCGTGCTCGAATGGGCCTGCGCCGAGGCCGACCGGGCGCAGTTGCCGATCGAGCTCTGCGCGCTCGAGGGCAGCGAAGCAAACGGCTTCTATCTGAGCCATGGCTTCGTCAAGATCGGCGAGGGCGAATGGGACGTCGACTACGTGCGCATGCCGCGCGGGCCCGGCATCCGCGCCGTGCGCGCGCTCTGGGCCGCGATCGAGGCGCGCGACTGGGCCGCTGCGCGCGCGCTGCTGCGCGACGACCTCGAGGTGCGCTGGTGGACGAGTGGCGAGAGCTACGAGGGCGCCGGCGCCTACATCGAGGTCAACGCCCGCTACCCCGAAGGCTGGACGACCCATCTGCTCGAAGTCTCGCGCCTGGACGACGGGCGCGTGCTCTCGCTCGTGCGCGTCGACCAGGGATCGACGACGTATTTCGCGACCTCGATCTTCCGCATCGACGACGAACGCATCGCCGGCATCGACGAATACTGGGCGACCGTCGAAGCGCCGCCGGCCTGGCGCGCCGAGGCCCACCCGCCCGGACTGCCGGGCCGGGGCACCTTCGATCCCCGTATCGACCCGCGGGCGGCACAGCGATGAGCGCCGCGCTGCCCGCCGCCGATCAGGCGCTGGTCGACGCGATCACCGGCGCCGGCAGCAACGCCGCGGCGCAGCGGCGCGCCGTCGCCAAGGCCATCACGCTCATCGAATCGACGCGCGCCGACCATCGGCTGCGCGCCGATGCGCTGCTCGACGCGCTGCTGCCGGCCAGCGGGCGCTCGTTCCGCCTCGGCATCAGCGGCGTTCCCGGCGTCGGCAAGAGCACCTTCATTGAAACATTGGGCCTGTTCCTCGTCGAGCGCGGCCACCGCGTCGCCGTGCTCGCCGTCGATCCGTCGTCGAGCCTGAGCGGTGGCTCGATCCTCGGCGACAAGACGCGCATGGAGCGGCTCTCGGTGCACGAGCGGGCCTTCATCCGCCCGAGCCCGGCGGCAGGCACCTTGGGCGGCGTGGCGGACAAGACGCGCGAGGCGATGCGCGTCTGCGAGGCCGCGGGCCACGACATCGTCATCGTCGAAACGGTCGGCGTCGGCCAGAGCGAGACGGCCGTGGCGAACATGACCGACATGTTCGTGCTGATGCAGCTGCCCAACGCCGGCGACGACCTGCAGGCGATCAAGAAGGGCGTGATGGAGCTGGCCGATCTCGTCGTCATCAACAAGGCCGACCTCGACGAGGCGGCGGCGACGCGGGCGCGGGCGCAGATCACGAGCGCGCTGCGCTATTTCGGACCGCATGGCCATGGCTCGGCGCCGGTGCTGCAGTTGAGCGCGCTCAAGGGCGACGGCCTCGCCGAATTCTGGGCCGCCGTCACCGCATTCCGCGACAGCCAGCAGGCGGCCGGCGCGATCGAATCGCGGCGCCGCGCGCAGGACGAATCCTGGATGTGGGAGCGCATCGAGGCCGGCTTGCGGCGGCGCTTCCGCGACGACGCGGCCGTCCGCGCCGCGCTGCCGGCCATCACCGAAGACGTCCGCACCGGCCGCATGGCCGCCTCGGTGGCCGCACGCCGGCTGCTCGAGCTCGGATCCCATTGAGTTGAACCGTAACCAGGAGTGGCCTCCATGCACGACATCATCGAAGAACTGGAAAAGAAGCGCGCCGCGGCGCGGCTGGGTGGCGGCACCAAGCGCATCGACGCCCAGCACGCCAAGGGCAAGCTGACGGCGCGCGAGCGGCTCGAACTGCTGCTCGACGAGGGCAGCTTCGAGGAATGGGACATGTTCGTCGAGCATCGCTGCGCAGATTTCGGCATGGCCGACAACAAGATCCCCGGCGATGGCGTCGTCACCGGCTACGGCATGATCAACGGCCGCCTCGTCTTCGTCTTCAGCCAGGACTTCACGGTCTTCGGCGGCGCGCTTTCCGAGGCCCATGCCGAGAAGATCTGCAAGGTGATGGACCAGGCGATGAAGGTCGGCGCGCCGGTGATCGGCCTCAACGATTCGGGCGGCGCGCGCATCCAGGAGGGCGTGGCCTCGCTCGGCGGCTACGCCGACGTGTTCCAGCGCAATGTGATGGCCAGCGGCGTCGTGCCGCAGATCAGCCTCATCATGGGTCCCTGCGCCGGTGGCGCCGTCTATTCGCCGGCGATGACCGACTTCATCTTCATGGTGAAGGACAGCAGCTACATGTTCGTCACCGGCCCCGAGGTCGTGAAGACCGTGACCCACGAGGAGGTGACGGCCGAGGAACTCGGCGGCGCCAGCGCGCATACGACGAAGAGCGGTGTCGCCGACCTCGCGTTCGAGAACGATGTCGAGGCGATCGCGATGCTGCGCCGCTTCTTCAATTACCTGCCGCTGAACAACAAGGAGAAGCCGCCGGTGCGCATGAGCGGCGACGCCGCCGAGCGCATCGACCATTCGCTCGACACGCTGGTGCCCGACAACCCGAACAAGCCCTACGACATCAAGGAGCTGATCTACAAGGTCGTCGACGACGGCGATTTCTTCGAAATCCAGCGCGAGCACGCGAAGAACATCGTCATCGGCTTTGCGCGGCTGGACGGCCAGAGCGTGGGCATCGTCGCCAACAACCCGATGGTGCTGGCCGGCTGCCTCGACATCAAGAGCAGCATCAAGGCGGCGCGCTTCGTGCGCTTCTGCGATGCCTTCAACATCCCCGTCGTGACCTTCGTCGACGTGCCCGGCTTCATGCCCGGCACGGCGCAGGAATACGGCGGCATCATCAAGCATGGCGCGAAGCTGCTGTACGCCTATGCCGAATGCACCGTGCCCAAGGTGACGGTGATCACGCGCAAGGCCTACGGCGGCGCCTACGACGTGATGAGCTCCAAGCATCTGCGCGGCGACGTCAATTTCGCCTGGCCGAATGCCGAGATCGCGGTGATGGGTGCGAAGGGTGCGGTGGAGATCATCTTCCGCGAGGACAAGGGCGACCCGGCCAAGCTCGCCGCGCGCGAGGCCGAATACAAGGCCCGTTTCGCGAATCCCTTCGTCGCCGGCAGCCGCGGCTTCATCGACGACGTGATCCAGCCGCACGAGACGCGCAAGCGCATCTGCCGCAGCCTGGCGATGCTGCGCGACAAGAAGCTCGACAACCCCTGGCGCAAGCACGGCAACATCCCGCTCTAAGAGGCCCCCATGTTCAAGAAGATCCTCATAGCGAACCGCGGCGAGATCGCCTGCCGCATCATCAAGACGGCCAAGAAGATGGGCATCGCGACCGTCGCCGTCTATTCCGAGGCCGATGCCGATGCGCGCCATGTGCAGCTCGCCGACGAATCGGTGCTGCTCGGCCCGGCGCCGAGCCGCGAAAGCTACCTCGTCGCCGATCGCATCATCGCCGCCTGCAAGGCTACCGGCGCCGAGGCCGTGCACCCGGGCTACGGCTTCCTGAGCGAGAACGAGGCCTTTGCGCGCCGCGTCGAGGAGGAAGGCATCGTCTTCATCGGCCCGAAGCATTACTCGATCGCCGCGATGGGCGACAAGATCGCGTCGAAGAAGCTCGCGGGCCAGGCGCGCGTGAACACGATCCCGGGCTACAACGACGCCATCGAAAGGCCCGAGCAGGCGGTCGACATCGCGCGCAGCATCGGCTACCCGGTGATGATCAAGGCCAGCGCCGGCGGCGGCGGCAAGGGCCTGCGCGTGGCCTTCAACGACAAGGAGGCGTTCGAGGGCTTCACCTCCTGCCGCAACGAGGCCAAGGCGAGCTTCGGCGACGACCGCGTCTTCATCGAGAAATACGTCGAGGAGCCGCGCCACATCGAGATCCAGATCCTCGGCGACGCGCATGGCCACGTCGTCTACCTCAACGAGCGCGAATGCTCGATCCAGCGCCGCCACCAGAAGGTCATCGAGGAGGCGCCGTCGCCCTTCATCAGCGACGCCACGCGGCGCGCGATGGGCGCCCAGGCGGTGGCGCTGGCGCAGGCCGTGAAGTACCAGAGCGCGGGCACCGTCGAGTTCGTCGTCGGCAAGGATCAGAGCTTCTATTTCCTCGAGATGAACACGCGGCTGCAGGTCGAGCACCCGGTGACCGAATGCATCACCGGGCTCGACCTCGTCGAGCTGATGATCCGTGTCGCCGCCGGCGAGCCGCTGACTATCACGCAGGCCGACGTGCGCCGCGACGGCTGGGCGATGGAATGCCGCATCAACGCCGAGGACCCGTTCCGCGGCTTCCTGCCGTCGACCGGCCGCCTCGTGCGCTACCTGCCGCCGCCGCAGACGATGGAGGCGGCGCATCCGGTGCCGCATGGTGGCGGCGTGCGCGTCGACACCGGCGTCGTCGAGGGCGGCGAGATCCCGATGTACTACGACTCGATGATCGCCAAGCTCATCGTGCACGGCGTCGACCGCATGGACGCGATCGCGAAGATGCGCGAGGCGCTCAACGGCTTCGTGATCCGCGGCGTCTCCAGCAACATTCCGTTCCAGGCCGCGCTGCTCGCGCATCCGAAGTTCGTCGCCGGCGACTTCAACACCGGCTTCATCGCCGAGCATTACGCCCATGGCTTCCGCGCGGAGGACGTCGTCCACGAGGACCCCGACCTGCTGATCGCCCTGGGCGCGGCCGCCTACCGGCGCTACCGCGACCGTGCCGCCGGCATCAGCGGCCAGCTGGCCGGCCACCACGTCGTGATCGGCGAGGACTTCGTCGCCGTCGTGCGCGGCGCGCAGGGCAAGCACGACCATGTGCCGGTGCACATCGCGGCCAACGGCGGCATGACGATCACGGTGCGCGGCAAGGTCTACCGCATCGAGAGCGACTGGCGCTTCGGCGACATCCGCGGCCAGGGCCTGTGCAACGGCCGGCCGGTGACGGCCCAGGTCGAGCGCCATGGCCTGTGGATGCAGGTCGACCACAACGGCCGCCGCATCGAGGTCCAGCTGATGAGCGCGCGCGCCGCCGAGCTGCTCGCGGTGATGCCGTTCAAGCCGCCGGTCGACATGAGCCGCTTCCTGCTCTCGCCGATGCCCGGGCTGCTCGTCGACATCGCCGTCAAGCCGGGGCAGGTCGTGCAGGCCGGCGAGCGGCTGGCCGTCATCGAGGCGATGAAGATGGAGAACATCCTCACTGCCGCGCACGACGGCACCGTGGCCGAGGTCCTCGCCGCCAAGGGCGAGAGCCTCGCCGTCGACCAACCCATCCTGAGCTTCGTCAAATGAGTGCCAACAAACCCTTCCGCATCCTCGGCGTGCAGCAGATCGCCATCGGCGGGCCCGACAAGCAGCGTCTGAAGTCGCTGTGGGTCGATCTGTTCGGACTCAGCGTCAAGAGCAGCTTCGTGAGCGAGCGCGAGAACGTCGACGAGGACATCTGCGCGCTGGGCGAGGGCGTCCATGCGGTCGAGGTCGACCTCATGCAGCCGCTGGACCCGGAGAAGAAGCCCGCCGTCCAGGCGACGCCGCTGAACCATGTCGGGCTCTGGGTCGACGATCTGCACAAGGCGGTCGAATACATGACGGCACATGGCGTGCGTTTCGCGCCCGGCGGCATACGCAAGGGCGCGGCCGGCCACGACATCTGCTTCATCCATCCCCGAGGTAACGAGGAGTTTCCGATCGGCGGCGAAGGCGTGCTGATCGAACTGGTACAGGCCCCGCGCGATGTCGTCGAGGCGTTGCGTTAAAGCCGCGAACCATCGGAAGGTCTGGGGGCCTATGGCAAACCCTTAGCCAGAATCGCGCCCTGCGTCGTTCCGGCGCTGCCCGCCAACCCCAGGCGGGCCGGACCGGGATCGCTCAATCTGTACCAGGAGCTTCTGTGCGACAAAACATCCTCCCCCGCCTGGCCCTCGTGGCCTCGGCCTGCATCGCCTCCACCGCCGTCCTCGCCGATCCCCCCAAGACCGACGGTCTGTGGCGCGGTGATGCCGGCGCGGCCTTCTCGGCGCAATCGGGCAACACGACCGCTTCCGCGCTGCTCTTGCACGGCGACGTCGCTGCGTTGACCGAGATCGACAAGATCAGCCTCGGCGGCAACTACAACTACGGCCGCAGCAAGGTGAACGGCGTCAGCACGACGACGTCCGACAAGTGGAACGGCTACGGCGAATACGACTACAACCTGAGCCCGAGCCTGTTCACGTTCGGCAAGGTCGGCTTCGAAGGCGACAAGATCGCCAACCTGTCGCTGCGCAGCTCGCTCGGCGCCGGCCTGGGCTACAAGGTGATCAACACCAAGGAGACCCAGTTCAACCTGTATGCCGGCGTCGGCTATTCGACCGACAAGTACAGCGTCAACCAGACCGTCGGCAACCGCACTTCGGAAACCTTCTCGCGTGCCAGCGTCTTCCTGGCCGAGGAGTCTTCGCATGTGCTGTCGTCGTCGACGACGTTCAAGCAGCGGCTGGAACTGACGCCGGGCGTCTCGGGCGACAAGGCGATGCTGACCAAGTTCACGGCCGGTCTCGCCGTGGCGATGAGCAGCACGCTGAGCCTGAGCGTCGGCATCGTCGACACCAACAACAGCAAGCCGCCCGCGGGCCTGAAGTCCAACGACCTGGGCATCTTCACGGGCATCAACGTCAAGCTGGGCGCGAATTAAGACCCCCCCCGGAGCGCCTGCGGCGCCTCCCCCCCAGGGGGGCGACCCCAGCGGCCCGGCGGAGCCGGTTCCGCGGCGTCTGCTTGAAGGTGGTCCGCGCGAGTGTTTGGGTTTGTGCCAGGCTTCGCTTCGCGCGAAGGCTGAGTTGATAATCGAAGCAACACCACTTCGTTCGCGAAGGCTAGAGTGCGCTTCGATCTCACCACGCTCAACCTCGTGCTCGCCATCGCCGACACCCGCAGCATCACCCGCGGTGCCGAGCGCGAAAACATCGCGCTGGCGGCGGCGAGCAAGCGGCTGTCGGATCTCGAGACGCGCCTGGGCGTCGCGCTGTTCGAGCGCCGCGCCCGCGGCGTCGAGACGACCGAAGCCGGGCGCGCGCTCGTGCGCCATGTGCGCGGGCTGCATGCCAGCCTGCATGCGCTGGAAAGCGAGGTCGTCGAGTTCTCGCGTGGCATCAAGGGCCATCTGCGCGTGGCGGCGAATGCCGGCGCGATCAGCGAATGCCTGCCGGCCGACCTCGCCGCGTTCTCGCAGGCCCATGGCCAGATCCGCATCAGCCTCGAGGACCTGACGAGCGCCGAGGTCCAGGCGGCCGTCGCCGAGGGCCGCGCCGATGTCGGCATCTTCGTCGCGCCGCTGCTCGAGGGCCGGCTGACGCTGCGCCCGTACCGCCGCGCGACGCTCTCGGTCATCGTCCCCGCCGGGCATGCGCTGGCGCGCCGGCGCTCGCTGCGCTTCGAGGAATTGCTCGACCACGACATCGTCGGCCTGCACCATGGCGCTGCCGCCGACGAGCTGATGCGCGCCGAGGCCGAGGGCCGCGGCCGCACGCTCAAGGCGCGGCTGCAGGTGCGCGGCTTCGACGCCATCGCCCAGCTCGTCGAGGCCGGGCTCGGCGTCGCCGTGATGCCGACCGCCGTCGCGCAGCGCTTCGCGCAGATCTTCGGCATCCGCGTGCTGGTACTCGCCGAGCCCTGGGCGGCGCGCGAATACCTGCTCGCCGTGCGCACGCAGGAGCGGCTGCCCGCCGTCGTGCAGCGCTTCGTCGACGCCCTGTGTCCACCCGAATCCACCGCACCTCCTGCCGCTGAAAGGCCCGCGCCATGACCGCTCGCACGCTCTACGACAAGCTCTGGGACGACCATGTCGTCCACACCGAGGAGGACGGCACGGCCGTGCTCTACATCGACCGCCACCTCGTCCACGAGGTCACGAGCCCGCAGGCCTTCGAAGGGCTGCGGCTGGCCGGCCGCAAGGTCTGGCGCGTCAGCAGCATCGTCGCCACCGCCGACCACAACACACCGACGACCGGCTGGGCCGACGGCTACGACGGCATCAAGGACCCGATCAGCAAGCTGCAGATCACGACGCTGGACGACAACATCCGCGCCAGCGGCGCGGCGGCGTATTTCCCGTTCCTCGACCGTCGCCAGGGCATCGTCCACGTCATCGGGCCGGAGAACGGCGCGACGCTGCCGGGGATGACCGTCGTCTGCGGCGATTCGCACACCAGCACCCATGGCGCCTTCGGCGCGCTGGCGCATGGCATCGGCACGAGCGAGGTCGAGCATGTGCTGGCGACGCAGACGCTGCTGGCCAAGAAGGCGAAGAACATGCTGGTCAAGGTCGAGGGCACGCTCGGCCGCGGCGTCACCGCCAAGGATGTCGTGCTCGCGATCATCGGCCGCATCGGCACCGCCGGCGGCACCGGCTACACGATCGAGTTCGCCGGCTCGGCCATCCGCGGCCTGTCGATGGAAGGGCGGATGACGGTGTGCAATATGGCGATCGAGGCCGGCGCGCGCGCCGGGCTCGTCGCCGTCGACGACAAGACGCTGGCGTATTGCAAGGGGCGTCCCTTTGCCCCCCGCGGCGTCGAATGGGACCAGGCGGTGGCGGTTTGGCGCAAGCTGCACAGCGACGAGGGCGCGCATTTCGACGCCGTCGTCGAGCTCGACGCGGCGCAGATCCGGCCCCAGGTGACCTGGGGCACGAGCCCCGAGATGGTCGTCGCCGTCGACGGCCGCGTGCCCGATCCCGACAAGGAGCGTGACGGCGTCAAGCGCGGCGCCATCGAGCGCGCGCTGACCTATATGGGCCTGCAGCCGAACCAGGCGATCACCGACATCCGCGTCGACAAGGTCTTCATCGGCTCGTGCACGAACAGCCGCATCGAGGACCTGCGCGAGGCGGCGGCCGTCGTCAAGCGCGCCGGCACGCGCGTCGCATCGAACATCAAGGCGGCACTCGTCGTCCCCGGCTCGGGCCAGGTCAAGGCGCAGGCCGAGGCCGAGGGCCTGCACGAGATCTTCAAGGCGGCCGGCTTCGACTGGCGCGAGCCGGGCTGCAGCATGTGCCTGGCGATGAACGCCGACCGGCTCGAGCCGGGCGAGCGCTGCGCCAGCACGAGCAACCGCAATTTCGAAGGGCGCCAGGGCGCCGGCGGCCGCACCCATCTCGTGAGTCCGGCGATGGCCGCCGCGGCGGCATTGAACGGCCATTTCGTCGACGTCCGTCGCATCGGCTAAAGGAGCACGAACATGCAAGCCTTCACCATCCACCAGGGACTCGTCGCACCGATGGACCGCGACAACGTCGACACCGACGCCATCATCCCCAAGCAGTTCCTGAAGTCGATCGCGCGCTCGGGCTTCGGGCCGAACCTGTTCGACGCCTGGCGCTATCTCGACCCGGGCGAGCCCGGCCAGGACCCGGACAGCCGCAAGCCCAATCCCGATTTCGTGCTCAACCAGCCGCGCTACCGGGGTGCCTCGGTCCTGCTCGCGCGCAGCAATTTCGGTTGCGGTTCGAGCCGCGAGCATGCGCCCTGGGCGCTCGAGCAATACGGCTTCCGCGTGCTGATCGCGCCGAGCTATGCCGACATCTTCTTCAACAACTGCTACAAGAACGGCATCCTGCCGATCGTGCTGCCGGCCAGCCAGGTCGCGCAGCTGTTCGACGCCACCTACGCCTTCCCCGGCTACGCGCTGACGGTCGACCTGCAGCGCCAGGTCGTCATCAAGCCCGACGGCGGCGAACTGCCGTTCGACGTCGAGCCGTTCCGCAAGTACTGCCTGCTCAACGGCTACGACGACATCGGCCTGACGCTGCGCCACGCCGACAAGATCCGCGCCTTCGAGGCCGAACGGCTGGCGCGCATGCCCTGGCTGGCACAAAAACAGATCGCCTGAGCGAGGAGAACCCCATGAAGATCGCCATCCTGCCCGGAGACGGCATCGGCCCCGAGATCGTCGCCGAGGCCGTGCGCGTGCTCGGCGCGCTCGACCTGAAGTTCGAGACCGAGACCGCACTCGTCGGCGGCGCCGCCTACGACGCCCATGGCCACCCGCTGCCCGAGGCGACGCTCAAGCTCGCACGCGAGGCCGACGCCATCCTCTTCGGCGCCGTCGGCGACTGGAAATACGACAAGCTCGACCGCCCGCTGCGCCCCGAGCAGGCGATCCTGGGCCTGCGCAAGCAGCTCGGCCTGTTCGCCAATTTCCGTCCCGCGCTGTGCTATCCGCAGCTCACGCATGCCAGCAGCCTGAAGCCCGAGCTCGTCGCCGGGCTCGACATCCTGATCATCCGCGAGCTCACCGGCGACATCTATTTCGGCCAGCCGCGCGGCCGCCGCACGGCCGTCGACGGCCATTTCCCGGGCGCCGAGGAAGCCTTCGACACGATGCGCTACAGCCGCCCCGAGATCGAGCGCATCGCCCATGTCGCGTTCCAGGCGGCGCGCAAGCGCAGCAAGAAGGTCACCAGCGTCGACAAGGCCAACGTGCTCGAGACCTTCCAGTTCTGGAAGGACGTCGTCACCGAGGTCCACGCCCAGTATCCCGATGTCGAGCTGCAGCACATGTACGTCGACAACGCCGCGATGCAGCTCGTCAAGGCGCCCAAGGCCTTCGACGTCGTCGTCACCGGCAATATGTTCGGCGACATCCTCTCGGACGAGGCGGCGATGCTCACCGGCAGCATCGGCATGCTGCCCAGCGCCTCGCTCGACAAGGACAACAAGGGCCTCTACGAGCCCAGCCACGGCAGCGCGCCCGACATCGCCGGCAAGGGCGTCGCCAATCCCCTGGCTACAATATTGTCCGTTGCCATGATGCTGCGCTACACGCTCAACCAGAACGCCGCTGCCGACCGCATCGAGTCGGCGGTGCAGTCCGTGCTGTCCGCCGGACTGCGCACGGGCGACATCTGGAGCGAGGGCACGACGAAGGTCGGCACGCGCGCGATGGGCGACGCCGTCGTGGCCGCCGTCGCCGGCACGACCAAAACGATTACCACCAAGACCTAGCGTCTCGGATCGTCTCGCCCACCCTACTGGACCCCGGCGATTCGAGCCGGGCAAAACCGGGGTCCAGGCAATAGCAAAGGCAAGACTGAAATGGCATACGTGAACAACCCCGTCGTCGGGCTCGTCGGCTGGCGCGGCATGGTCGGCTCCGTGCTGATGGACCGGATGCGCGCCGAGGGCGATTTCGCGCTCATCGAACCGCTGTTCTTCTCGACCAGCAGCGCGGGCGGACCGTTGCCGACGGCGATCGCCGACCTGGCAAAGAACGAATCGAAGCTGTTCGACGCCCACGACCTCGCGGCACTGCGCCGCTGCGACGTCGTCATCACCTGCCAGGGCGGCGAGTACACGAAGGCCGTCTACCCGCAGCTGCGCGCCGCCGGCTGGAAGGGCTACTGGATCGATGCGGCGAAGACGCTGCGCATGAACGACGACGCCGTCATCGTGCTCGACCCGGTGAACATGCCGGTGATCGCCAATGCGCTGGCCAAGGGCGTGAAGGACTACATCGGCGGCAACTGCACCGTCAGCTGCATGCTGATGGGCGTCGGCGCGCTGTTCAAGGCCGATCTCGTCGAATGGATGACGGCGACGACCTACCAGGCCGCCAGCGGCGGCGGCGCGCAGCACATGCGCGAGCTGCTGACCCAGTTCGGCACGCTCAACGCGGCCGTGCGGCCGCTGCTCGACGACCCGGCCAGCGCGATCCTCGAGATCGACCGCCAAGTCGCCCAGACCCAGCGCGGCCTGACGGAAGACGAGACGAAGAACTTCATGGTGCCGCTGGCCGGCAGCCTGATCCCCTGGATCGACAGCGACCGCGGCGACGGCACCAGCCTCGAGGAGTGGAAGGGCGGCGCCGAGACGAACAAGATCCTCGGCCGCGGCCCCGGCTTTGGTACTGCGGCAACACCGATCGACAGCCTGTGCGTGCGCGTCGGCGCGATGCGCTGCCATAGCCAGGCGCTGACCGTCAAGCTCAAGAAGAACGTCCCGCTGGCCGATATCGAGCAGATGATCCGCAACGACAACCCCTGGGTCAGCTATGTGCCGAACAACCGCATGGACACGGTGCGCGGGCTGACGCCGGTGGCGGTGACGGGGACGATGCAGGTGGCGGTCGGCCGTCTG
This sequence comes from Burkholderiales bacterium, assembly GCA_028868825.1. GTDB lineage: Bacteria > Pseudomonadota > Gammaproteobacteria > Burkholderiales > Burkholderiaceae_C > Rubrivivax. The sequence continues at coordinate 46,398 of JAGWTU010000009.1, forward strand.
CGCAAGCTCGCGCTGGGCGACGAATACCTGGGCGCCTACACGATAGGCGACCAGCTGCTGTGGGGCGCTGCCGAGCCTTTGCGCCGCATGCTGCGCATCCTGCTGTCGAATTGACGGCCGTTGTCGGGCGGCAACAGCTATCCTTGGAGGCGGAAACAATGCATTTCGCCCGGGATCGTCAGCATCTGCGTGAGCTTGCGCTCCTATATGCTTGATACTGTTGCGATTTCCACCGCTCGCACGGCCCGGCCCGAGGCCGGATCGGGGGCGGATCGAAACGATGGCGGCCGGCTCGATGCGAAGCGCGGTCTGAATCGCGTGGGGGAACAGCCTTGGAACACCGCTCGAAAAGCTTGACGCGTTTTGCTCTCAAGGGGGTCGTGCTGGCCGCCGCCTGTCTATGGGGCAGCCATGCGGCGGCACTGGGACTGGGGCGGCTGAACGTCCAGTCGGCGCTGGGCGAGACCCTGCGAGCCGAGATCGACGTCACCGATCTGACGCCCGAGGAAGCCGCGTCGCTGAAGCTGCGGGTGGCCGGCGCCGACGCGTACCGCGCGGCGGGCGTCGAATACAACGCCGTGCTGCCTTCGACGCAGGTCCAGATGGTCCATCGCGCCGACGGGCACAACGTGCTGCGGCTGTCGAGCGATCGCGCCGTGCTCGAGCCTTTCGTCGAGGTCATCGTCGAGGCCGCCTGGTCGAGCGGCCGACTCGTGCGCGAGTACACGATGCTGTTCGATCCGCCGGGCACGCGCCAGGCCCAGGCGACGCCGCCGGCGGCGGCACCGGTGATCGCCGCGGCGCCGCAGGCGGCACCGGCCGCTGCCCCGGCCCCGACGGCCGCTGCCGCGCCGGCGCCGGCCCGGCAGCGCCCGAGCGCCGCGAACGTGCCGCCTCGTGCGCAGGCGCCGACCGTCGCCTCCGAGGCCGGTGATCAGGTCCGCGTGCGCCCGGGCGATTCGCTCAGCCGCATCGCCAACCGCACGCAGCAGCCCGGCATCTCGCTCGATCAGATGCTCGTGTCGCTGTTCCGCGGCAATCCGCAGGCCTTCATGGGCGACAACATGAACCGGCTCAAGGCGGGCGCCGTGCTCACCGTGCCGACGGCCGAGCAGGCGGGCAAGCTCTCGACGCCCGAAGCGCGTTCGATCATCGTCGCGCAGGCCGCCGATTTCGCCGCCTACCGCCAGCGCCTGGCCTCCGGCGCGCCGATGACCGCCGACAATGCGCCGGCGCGCCAGGGCCGCGGCCAAGTGCAGGCCCAGGTCGCCGACCGCAAGACCGAGGCCGCCCCGACGCCCGACCGCCTCACGCTTAGCCAGGGCGCCGTCAAGGCCTCGGCGCCCGAGGCGCGGATCTCGAAGGAAACGCAGAAGCAGGACGAGAAGACACGTCTGGCCGAGCTCAACCGCAACGTCGAGGAGCTGAAGCGGCTGCAGGGCGCGACCGCGCCCGCCATCGCGCCAGCACCCGCGCCGGCACCGGCACCGGCACCGGCACCGGTGGCGGCGGCATCGGCCGCGCCTTCGACGCTCGTCGCGGTGCCGGGTCCGGCGCCCAAGCCCTCGGCGCCGATGGCGGCCTCGGCACCGGCGAAGCCCAAGGTCGCGCCACCGCCGGCGCCCGAGGAGCCCGGCTTCCTCGACAGCCTGATGGACAACTCGCTGCTGCTGCCGGGTCTGGGCGTGCTCGCGGTGCTGCTCGGTGCCTTCGGCATCTACAAGCTCCGCGGCCGCGCGCGAAAGCCGGCGGGCGAGACCTCGTTCCTCGAAAGCCGGCTCCAGCCCGATTCGTTCTTCGGCGCCAGCGGCGGCCAGCGCATCGACACACGCGAATCCGGCGCGAGCAGCGGCAATTCGTCGTCGATGAGCTATTCGCTCTCGCAGCTCGACGCCATCGGCGATGTCGATCCGGTGGCCGAGGCCGATGTCTACCTGGCCTACGGTCGCGACCTGCAGGCCGAGGAGATCCTCAAGGAAGCGATGCGCGCCACGCCCGAGCGGCTGGCGATCCGCAGCAAGCTGCTCGAGGTCTACGCCAAGCGCCGCGACGCCAAGGCCTTCGAGCTGCTCGCCACGCAGCTCCACAACCTGACGCAGGGCGAGGGCGAGGAATGGTCTAAGGCGCAGGCCCTGGGCCTGACGATCGACCCGGAAAATCCGCTCTATCGCCCGGGCGGCCAGCCTTCGGCCGTGCATGGCGCCGGCGGCCAGGTCGTGCCCGACGCGCTCGGCGCACCGACCCAGCCCTACACCGCGCCGCCGCCCAAGCCGATGTTCCAGCCGGCGGCCGACGCGACGCTCGACCACGGGCTCGACCTCGAACTCGACCTGCCGGCCGCCGCCGCGGTGCCGACCACGGTCAAGCTCGCCTCGGCCGAGGTGACGCAGCCGTTCACCACCGATGCGATGCCGCCGGCCGAATCGATGCTGGACCTGCCGCTCGAGCCGGTCGATCTCGACAAGACATTGCCGCCGCCGTCGCGCGCTGCCGCCGCACCGGCGATCGACGCGGGGCTGGACTTCAATCTCGAATCGCTGAGCCCGCCCGCCGACGAGTCGACGGTGGCGTTCAAGCGCACCGAGGCCGAGCTCGAGAAGGTCGATTTCGGCGAGTTCTCGCTCGGTGGCGAACCGCCGGCGGGCGAGCCCGAATCGGCCGACCATGCGCCGCTGGCGCGCAAGATCGACCTCGCCGAGGAATTCCGCCAGATCGGCGACCTCGAGGGCGCGCGCGACCTGCTCGAGGAAGTCATCGCCAAGGCCGACGGCGCGCTCAAGTCCAAGGCGCAAGGCATGCTGGACAAGCTTGCCTGAGCCCGCCCGGCGCATCGCGCTGGGTGTGACTTACCGCGGCGCGGCCTACCACGGCTGGCAGTCGCAGCCCGACGGCTGCACGGTGCAGGACGCGCTCGAGCGCGCGCTGTCGACCTTCGCCGCGGTGCCGGTCGTCACCGTGTGCGCCGGGCGCACCGACAGCGGCGTGCACGGGCTGAACCAGGTCGTGCATTTCGACACCGGCATCGAACGCGATGCCCATGCCTGGGTGCGCGGCACCAACCGCTACCTGCCGCGCGACATCGCCGTCCAATGGTGTCTGGCGGTCGACGCCGATTTCCACGCTCGCAACAGCGCGCGCGGCAGGCGCTACCGCTATCTGGTGCTCGAGTCGCCGGTGCGGCCGGCGCTCGAGGACGGCCTCGCCGGCTGGGTGTTCAGACCGCTGGATGGCGACGCGATGCGCGCGGCCGCGGCGCTGCTGATCGGCGAGCATGACTTCAGCTCGTTTCGCAGCGCCGATTGCCAGTCGCCGACGCCGGTGAAGACGCTGCGCGCCATCGCCATCGAGCGCCGCGGCGCCTACTGGTGCTTCGACTTCGACGCCAACGCCTTTCTGCACCACATGGTGCGCAATCTGATGGGCTGCCTGATAGCCGTCGGCAGCGGCCGCCGCGAGCCGGCCTGGATCGCCGACGTGCTGGCCGCGCGCGACCGCGACGCGGCGGCGCCGACCTTCGCGCCCGATGGGCTGTACTTCGTCGGCCCGTACTACGATGCGCGCTGGGCCATCCCGCCGCACACGCCGGCGATGGATTGGTTGCCCTGAACCGCTTCCCATGTCCCGCACCCGCATCAAGATCTGCGGCTTCACGCGCGAGGCCGATGTCGACGCCGCGATCGAAGCCGGCGCCGATGCGCTCGGCTTCGTCCTCTACGAGAAGAGCCCGCGCCATGTCGGCCTGGCCCGCGCGAGCGAGCTCATCGCGCGGCTGCCGCCCTTCGTCACCCCGGTGCTGCTCTTCGTCAACGCCAGCCCGCACCAGCTGCATCGCGCCGCCGAGGCGCTGCCGCAGGCGCTGCTGCAGTTCCACGGCGACGAGACGCCCGAGGTCTGCGCCGCCGCCGCGCGCCCGTGGATACGCGCCGCGCGCATGGCGCCGGGCTTCGATTTGCTAGACTTCGCGGCTCGTTTCCACGGTGCACAAGCCCTGCTGCTCGACGCCCATGTCGAGGCCTACGGCGGTGGCGGGAAGGTCTTCGATTGGTCACTGATACCCCCCGACGTGCCGCTTCCGGTCGTTTTGTCTGGTGGGTTGAGTCCTGCCAATGTGATCGATGGCGTGCTGGCGTTGCGGCCCTGGGCCGTTGACGTGAGCTCCGGCGTGGAGATCAGCAAGGGCGTCAAGAGCGGCCCGCTGATGCGCCGGTTCTGCAAAGCGGTGCGCGAAGCCGACGCCCGCCTGAACGCCTGAAGCGAGAAACCACCGACATGTTCGAATACCAGCAACCCGATGCCCGCGGGCATTTCGGGATCTACGGCGGGACCTTCGTCGCCGAGACCCTCATCCACGCCTTGGACGAGCTCCAGGCGGCCTACGCGAAATACCGCGACGATCCCGAGTTCGTCGAGGAATTCCGCAGCGAACTGAAGCATTTCGTCGGCCGGCCGAGCCCGGTCTACCACGCCGCGCGGCTGAGCCGCGAGATCGGCGGCGCGCAGATCCACCTCAAGCGCGAGGACCTCAACCACACCGGCGCGCACAAGATCAACAACACGATCGGCCAGGCGCTGCTGGCGCGGCGCATGGGCAAGAAGCGCGTCATCGCCGAGACCGGCGCCGGCCAGCATGGCGTCGCGACGGCGACGATCTGCGCCCGCTACGGCATCGAATGCGTCGTCTACATGGGCAGCCAGGACGTGCTGCGCCAGAGTCCCAACGTCTATCGCATGCACCTGCTCGGCGCGCGCGTCGTGCCGGTCGAGTCGGGCAGCAAGACGCTCAAGGACGCGCTCAACGAGGCGCTGCGCGACTGGGTCACGAACGTCGAGAGCACCTTCTACATCATCGGCACCGTCGCCGGCCCGCATCCGTACCCGGCGATGGTGCGTGACTTCCAGCGCGTCATCGGCGACGAATGTCGCGTCCAGATGCCCGAGCAGATCGGCCGCCAGCCGGACGCGGTGATCGCCTGCGTCGGCGGCGGCAGCAACGCGATGGGGCTGTTCTATCCCTACATTCCGTTTCAGGAAACGCGTCTCATCGGCGTCGAGGCCGCCGGCCAGGGCCTGGCCAGCGGCAAGCATGCGGCGTCGATCTCGGCCGGCTCGCCCGGCGTGCTGCACGGCAACCGCACCTATCTGCTGCAGGACGAGAACGGCCAGATCACCGAGACGCATTCGATCTCGGCCGGTCTCGACTACCCCGGCGTCGGACCCGAGCATGCCTACCTCAACGACATCGGCCGCGCCGAATACGTCGCCATCACCGACGACGAGGCGCTCGCCGCCTTCCACCGCCTGTGCCGCACCGAGGGCATCATCCCGGCGCTCGAATCGAGCCATGCCGTCGCCTATGCGATGAAGATGGCGGCGACGATGCGGCCCGATCAGCACCTGCTCGTCAACCTCTCGGGGCGCGGCGACAAGGACATCGGCACCGTCGCCGACCTCAGCGGCGCGGAGTTCTATTGCCGGCCCTCGTGCCGCGGCCAGATCGTCAAAGGGGGTGCGCAATGAGCCGCATCCAGGCGACGCTGGCCGCGCTGAAGGCGCAGGGCCGCAAGGCGCTGATTCCCTACGTCACCGCTGGCGATCCCTATGCCGACGCGACGCCCGACATCATGCGGGCGCTGGCCGCCGGTGGTGCCGACATCATCGAGCTCGGCGTGCCGTTCAGCGACCCGATGGCCGACGGCCCGGTGATCCAGAAGGCGAGCGAGCGGGCGCTGGCCCGCGGCATCGGATCGGCCCAGGTGCTCGAGATGGTGCGCGATTTCCGCCGCGGCGACGACCGCACGCCGGTCGTGCTGATGGGCTATGCGAACCCGATCGAGCGCTACGACCAGCGCCATGGCGAGCGCAGCTTCATCCGCGACGCCGCCGCGGCCGGCGTCGACGGCCTGCTCGTCGTCGACTACCCGCCCGAGGAATGCGAGGCCTTCGCTGCCGACCTCAAATCGGTCGGCCTCGACCTCATCTTCTTGTTGGCGCCCACTTCCACCGAAGAGCGCATGAAGCAGGTCGGGCGCATCGCCAGCGGCTATGTCTATTACGTCTCGCTCAAGGGCGTGACCGGCGCCGGCCACCTCGACACGGCGGCGGTGGCCGAAGCCGTGCCGCGCATCCGCGGCCATGTCAGCGTGCCCGTGGGCGTCGGCTTCGGCATCCGCGACGCGGCGACGGCGCGCGCCGTCGGTGCCGTCGCCGACGCGGTCGTCATCGGCTCGCGGTTGATCCAGATCCTGGAGGCGCAGACGCGCGACAATGCACCTCCGGCGGCTCGCGCCTTCATGGCCGAGATCCGCGACGCTTTGGACAGGTGACATCCATGAGTTGGCTCGAGAAACTGCTGCCGCCCAAGATCCAGCCGACCGACCCGGCCGAGCGCCGCGCCGTGCCCGAAGGCCTGTGGATCAAGTGCCCGGCCTGCGAGACGGTGCTCTACAAGACCGACCTCGAGCAGAACCTCAACGTCTGCCCGAAGTGCGACCACCACCACCGCATCGGCGCGCGTGCGCGGCTCGACGCCTTCCTCGATCCCGAAGGGCGCTGGGAAATCGGCCAGGAGGTCATGCCGATCGACGCGCTGAAGTTCAAGGACAGCAAGAAGTACCCGCAGCGGCTGAAGGCCGCGCTCGAGGCCACCGGCGAGACCGACGCGCTGGTCGTCGTCGGCGGCGCGGTGATGGCGGTGCCGCTGGTTGCCGCCTGTTTCGAGTTCGAGTTCATGGGCGGCTCGATGGGTTCGGTCGTCGGCGAGCGCTTCGTGCGCGGCGTCGAGGCCGCGATCGAGCAGAAAGTGCCTTTCGTCAGCTTCACCGCCACCGGCGGCGCGCGCATGCAGGAAGGCCTGCTGAGCCTGCTGCAGATGGCGAAGACGAATGCCGCGCTGACGAAGCTGTCGAAGGCGCGGCTGCCCTACATCAGCGTCCTCACCGACCCGACGATGGGCGGCGTCTCGGCCAGCTTCGCTTTCGTCGGCGATGTCGTGATCGCCGAGCCGAAGGCGCTGATCGGCTTCGCCGGCCCGCGCGTCATCGAGAACACCGTGCGCGAGAAGCTGCCCGAGGGCTTCCAGCGCAGCGAATTCCTGCTCGGCACCGGCGCGCTCGACATGATCTGCGACCGCCGCCAGCTGCGCCAGCGCATCGCCCACATGCTCGCCATCCTGCAGCGCCAGAGCGCCGACGCGGTGGCCTGAGCATCCGCGGCCGGGCCCACCGGCATCCCCGATGAACGAACCGACCACGCTCGCCGACTGGCTCGCGCATTGCGCGCGCCTGCACCCCGCCACGATGGACCTGTCGCTCGAGCGCACGGTCGAAGTCGCGCGCCGCCTCGGACTGCATTTCGAGGTGCCGGTGATCACCGTCGCCGGCACCAACGGCAAGGGCTCGACCTGCGCGATGATCGAATCGATCGCGCGCCACGCCGGCTACCGCGTCGGTCTGTACCAGAAGCCCGAGCTCGTGCATTTCGAGGAGCGCTGCCGCGTCGGCGGTGCCCCCGTCCAGGCCGCCGAGCTGGTGCCGCATTTCGCCGCCGTCGAGGCGGCGCGGCGCGAGATCACGCTGACGCAGTTCGAGTTCAGCACGCTGGCGATCGCGCGGCTGCTCTCGATGGCCGAACTCGACCTCGTGATCCTCGAGGTCGGGCTGGGCGGGCGCTACGACTCGGTCAATGCCTTCGACACCGATTGCGCCGTGATCACCGGCATCGCGCTCGACCATATGGAATACCTCGGCCCCGACCGCGAATCGATCGCCGCCGAGAAGGCGCAGATCATGCGGCCGGGCAAGCCGGCGATCGTCGGCGACCCGCAGCCGCCGCGCAGCCTGCTGGCCCATGCCGAGGCCATCGGCGCCGACCTCTGGCTGATCGGCCGCGATTTCAACTACCAGGGCGACCGCCAGCAATGGAGCTGGAGCGGGCGTGGACGTCGCTACCACGGCATGTCGTACCCGGCGCTGCGCGGCGCCAACCAGCTCTTCAACGCCTCGGCCGCGATTGCGGCGCTGATCGCGCTGCGCGAGCGGCTGCCGATCAACGCGCAGGCGGTGCGCACCGGGCTCGCGCTCGTCGACCTGCCGGGGCGCTTCCAGGTCGTCCCGGGGCAGCCGGTGATCGTGCTCGACGTCGCGCACAACCCGCAGGCCGTGGCCGCGCTGGCCGCCAACCTCGACGCGCAGGGCTATTTCCCGCGCACGCACGCCGTGTTCGGCGTCATGGCCGACAAGGACATCCCGGCGCTGCTCGAGCGCATCGCGCCGCTCGTCGACGCCTGGTACTGCTGCGACCTGCCGACGCCGCGCGCGGCGCGCGCCGCCGATCTCGCGCCGCAGTTGCGCGCGGCGGCCGGCGCGCGCGAGGTCACCGTCGAGGCGCATCCCGATCCGGCCAGCGCCCTGCGCGCCGCCCAGGCCCGCGCCGAGCCGGCCGATAGAATCGTCGCCTTCGGTTCCTTCTACACCGTCGGCGGCGTGCTGAAGTCTGGCCGACTGCACAGCCCGATGCCCGCCGGCTGACCCGCCCGCTGCATGCGCAACCCGTTCTCGCGTTCCAAGTCCGACGGCGACGCCGCAGCGCCGGTGGGCGACGCCGCTGCCGCCGAGGCCGCGCGCACGCGCGCCCGGCGGCGCCTGTTCGGCGCGCTCGTGCTGCTGGCGATCGGCGTCGTCGGCTTCCCGCTGCTGTTCGAGACCCAGCCGCGGCCGCTGCCGGTCGATACGCCGATGTTGCTGGCGCAGCACGACGGCGCGCGCGGCATGCCGGCGGCGCCGCTGCAGGTGACGCCGAGCCCGGCCGAGCCGATGGCGGCGGGCACGCCGGCCGCGGTGGCGCAAAGCAGCGTCGCGCCGGTCGAGACACCGCCGACGGCCGAAAAGTCGGCGCCGAGTGCCGAAAGGGCTGCGCCGCCGGCCGAGAAGATCGCGCCGCCGGCCGCCGTGGCGCCGGCACCCGTGGTGACGCCGCCGGCGACGACGGCGCGTACCGAACCGCCACCGCAGCCCAAGCCCGCGCCGGCCGCGCCCGCAACGCCCCCAACGTCGAAGCCGCATCCGGCAGCCCCGGCGGACGACGGCGCGCGCGCCCGGGCCCTGCTCGAAGGCGCGGCGCCCGTGGCCGCGACGCCGGGTCGTTTCGTCGTCCAGGTCGGCGCCTACAGCGACGCGTCCAAGCTGCACGAGGCACGGGCCAAGGTCGAAGCGCTCGGCTACAAGACCTACACCCAGGTCGTCGAGACCGATGCCGGCAAGCGCACGCGGGTGCGCGTCGGCCCCTACGCGACGCACGAGCAGGCCAACGCGGTGGCCGCCAAGGTCAAGCACAGCGGGCTGCCCGCCGCGATCCTGGCCTTGTGATGGCCGCACTCGACGGTGTTTCGGGTCTCGATTGGACCCTGCTGGCGGTGCTGACGCTCTCGGTCGTCGTCGGCCTGTGGCGCGGCTTCGTCTTCGAATGCCTCTCGCTCGCCGGCTGGGTCGCGGCCTGGGTCGCGGCGCAATGGGGCGCGCCGCAGCTGGCGCCGCACCTGCCGATCGGCAGCGCCGGTTCGGCGCTCAACCTCGCGCTGGCCTTCGCGCTGTGCTTCGTCGCCGCCTTGTTCGTCTGGGGCCTCGCTGCACGGCTGATCCGTACGCTGCTGCGCGCCACACCGTTGTCGATACCCGATCGGCTACTCGGCGCCGCATTCGGCGCCTTGCGCGGCCTCGTGCTTTTGTTGGCGGTCGGCATGGTCGTGGCGCTGACGCCGGCAGCACAATCGCATACTTGGCACGATTCGCAGGGCGCGCACTGGCTCGATAGGGCACTGCAGATGATCAGACCCCTGCTGCCCGCGACCGCGGCCCGCCTCCTGCCCGCCTGACCTCTTCAAGGAAACCCCCATCATGTGCGGCATCGTCGGTGCGATCTCCCGGACGCCCGTCAACCAATTGATCTACGACGCGCTGCTGCTGCTGCAGCATCGCGGCCAGGACGCCGCCGGCATCGTCACGATGCAGGGCACGAAATGCTTCATGCACAAGGCTCGCGGCATGGTGCGCGACGTCTTCCGTACGCGCAACATGCGCGGCCTGCCCGGCACCGTCGGACTCGGCCAGGTGCGCTACCCGACCGCCGGCAACGCCTACAGCGAGGAAGAGGCGCAGCCCTTCTACGTCAACGCGCCCTACGGCATCGTGCTCGTGCACAACGGCAACCTGACGAACGCCGCCGCGCTGAAGGCCGAGCTGTTCGCCGTCGACCGCCGCCACATCAACACCGAGAGCGACACCGAGGTGCTGATCAACGTCCTCGCGCACGAGCTCGAGCGCGTGGCGCGCGACCTGCCGCTGACGCCGGACCAGGTGTTCAAGGCCGTCGGCGCGGTGCACCGGCGCATCAAGGGCTCGTACGCCGTGATCGCGCTCATCGCCGGCCATGGCCTGCTGGCGTTCCGCGACCCCTACGGCATCCGCCCGCTGTGCTACGGCCTGGGCACCGGCGACCACGCAGGCGACGTCATGGTGGCCAGCGAATCGGTGGCGCTCGAGGGCACCGGCCACCAGCTCGTGCGCGACGTCGCGCCGGGCGAGGCGATCTTCATCGACGAGGCGGGTGCGGTCCACAGCCGCCAATGCGCCGAGCACCCGACGCTCCACCCCTGCATCTTCGAGTTCGTCTACCTCGCGCGGCCCGATTCGGTGCTCGACGGCATCTCGGTCTATCACGCGCGGCTCAACCTCGGCGAATCGCTGGCGCAGCGCCTGATCTCGACGCTGCCGCCCTCGGAGATCGACGTCGTGATCCCGATCCCTGAATCGAGCCGGCCGAGCGCGATGCAGCTCGCGCACCGCCTGGGCAAGCCCTATCGCGAGGGCTTCGTGAAGAACCGCTATGTCGGCCGCACCTTCATCATGCCGGGGCAGGCGGTGCGCGCGAAGAGCGTGCGCCAGAAGCTCAACGCGATCGGCATGGAGTTCAAGGGCCGCAACGTGCTGCTCGTCGACGACAGCATCGTGCGCGGCACGACGAGCCGCGAGATCGTGCAGATGGCGCGCGAGGCCGGCGCGCGCAAGGTCTACCTGGCGTCGGCGGCGCCGCCGGTGCGCCACCCCAACGTCTACGGCATCGACATGCCGACGAAGGAGGAGCTGATCGCGCACGACCGCAGCATCGAGGAGATCCGCGCCTTCATCGGTGCCGACCGCCTGATCTACCAGGACGTCGACGCGATGAAGCGCGTCGTCGGCGCGCTCAACCCGCAGGTGGCCGGCTTCGAGGCCAGCTGCTTCGACGGCCGCTACATCACCGGCGATGTCGGCGACGATGAATTCGCGGCGCTGCAGGCGCAGCGCAAGCTGCAGTTCGAAGAGGAAGACGGACAGAACCGTTCGCGGCTGGCGCTGCAGAACGCCGAGGAATGAAGATATGAAACCCCCACGCTCGCTTCGCTCGCTGCCCCCAGGAACCCGAAGGGGCCCCTTCGTGACCCTAGGGGCGTTCAGGGCCTTCGGAACGGCCGGGCGGTACTGAAGATGATAGGCAAAGTCGACCTGCCCGCCGATGCGCGGCTCGATACGCTGGCCGTCCGCGAGGGCCTGCCGCGCACGCAATGGGGCGAGAACAGCGAGGCGCTGTTCCTCAGCAGTTCCTTCGTCCACCCCGACGCCGAGACCGCCGCGCGGCGCTTCGCCGGCGAGGAGGAGGCCTTCCTCTACAGCCGCTTCAGCAACCCGACGGTGACGATGATGGAGCGCCGGCTGGCGGCGCTCGAGGGCATGGAAGGCTGCATCGGCACCTCGAGCGGGATGTCGGCGATCCTGCTGCTCATCCTCGGCCTGCTCAAGGCCGGCGACCATGTCGTCTGCTCGCAAAGCGTGTTCGGCTCGACGGTCAAGCTGTTCCAGGACTTCGCCCGATTCGGCGTCGAGACGAGCTTCGTCTCGCAGACCGATGTCGACCAATGGCGCGCGGCCGTGCGGCCGCAGACGAAGCTGCTCTTTGCCGAGACGCCGAGCAATCCGCTGACCGAGGTCTGCGACATCGCCGCGCTGGCCGATGTCGCGCATCGCGCCGGCGCGCTGCTGGCCGTCGACAACTGCTTCTGCACGCCGGCGCTGCAGCAACCGGTCAAGCTCGGCGCCGACCTCGTGATCCATTCGGGAACGAAGTATCTCGACGGCCAGGGCCGCGTCATCGCCGGCGCCGTCTGCGCGAGCGAGGACATGATCCAGACCAAGCTCATGCCCGTGCTGCGCGGCGCCGGCATGAGCCTGTCGCCGTTCAATGCCTGGGTCGTGCTCAAGGGGCTGGAGACCTTGTCGATCCGCATGCAGGCGCAGAGCGCGCGCGCGCTCGAACTCGCGCATTGGCTCGAGGCGCAGCCGGCGATCGAGCGCGTCTACCACCCCGGTCTGGCATCGCACCCGCAGCATGCGCTGGCGATGGCGCAGCAAACCGGCTGCGGCGGCCCCGTCGTCTCGTTCAACGTGCGCGGCGGCCGCGCCGGCGCCTTCGCCGTCATCGACGCGACGAAGATCTGCTCGATCACCTCGAACCTCGGCGACACGAAGACCACCGTCACGCACCCGGCGACGACCTCGCACGGCAAGCTCAGCGAGGCGCAGCGCGAGGCGGCCGGCATCGCGCAGGGCATGATCCGCCTGGCGATGGGCCTGGAGCATGTCGAGGACATCAAGGCCGACCTGCTGCGCGGCCTGAGCGCGCTGAAATGAGCCAGCCGGTCCGCACCCGCATCGCCCCGTCGCCGACGGGATTCCTCCACCTCGGCACGGCGCGCACGGCGCTGTATTCCTGGGCCTATGCGCGCCATCACGGCGGGCAGTTCGTGCTGCGCATCGAGGACACCGATGTCGCGCGATCGACGCAGGAATCGGTCGACCAGATCATGGCCGCGATGCGCTGGCTCGGCCTCGACCACGACGAGGGCCCGATCTACCAGATGCAGCGCCTGGCGCGCTACCACGAGGTCATCGAGCAGATGATCGCCGCCGGCACCGCGTACCGCTGCTGGTGCACGCCGGCCGAGCTCGACGCGATGCGCGAGGCGCAGCGCGCGCGCGGCGAGAAGACCCATTACGACCGCCGCTGGCGCCCCGCGCCCGGCAAGGTGCTGCCGCCGGTGCCCGACGGCGTGCAACCGGTCGTGCGCTTCGCCAATCCGGTCGATGGCCATGTCAGCTGGGACGACCTCGTCAAGGGCCCGATCAGCATCAGCAACGAGGAGATCGACGACCTCATCATCCTCAGGCCGGCTCAGGAGGGTGCCCCCGCAGGCGCGGGCGCCTGGGGCGTGCCGACCTACAACTTCGCCGTCGTCGTCGACGACTGGGACATGGCGATCACCCATGTCTTCCGCGGCGACGAGCACATCAACAACACGCCCTGGCAGATCAACATCTTCAACGCGCTCGGCGCGCCGCTGCCGCTGTATGGCCATTGCCCGATCATCCTCGGCGACGACGGCCAGAAGCTCAGCAAACGCCGCGGCGCCGTCAGCGTCACCGCCTACGAGGACGCCGGCTACCTGCCCGAGGCGATGCTGAACTACCTCGCGCGCCTGGGCTGGAGCCATGGCGACGAGGAGATCTTCAGCCGCGAGCAGATGGTGCAATGGTTCAACGGCAGCCATCTCGCGAAGAGCCCGGCGCAATGGGACCCGGCCAAGCTGGCCTGGGTCAACGGCCATTACATGAAGGTCGCCGACGACGCGCGGCTGGCGGCGCTGACGCGGACCCAGCTGGCCAGCCGCGGCGTCGTCGCAGACGACCTCGAACTGCTGGCGCGCGCCGCGGCGCTGTTCAAGGACCGCTGCACGACCGTCGTCGAACTCGCCGACTGGGCCGAGATGCTCTTCGTCGAGATCCACCCGCGGCCCGAGGACCTCGAGGTGCATCTGACGCCGCCGGTGCGCGCCGCGCTGCCGACGCTGGCCGACAAGCTCGCCGCGGCGAGCTGGGACAAGGCCGGCATCGCCGCGGCGCTGAAGGAGACGCTGGCCGCGCACCAGCTGAAGATGCCGCAGCTGGCGCCGGCCGTGCGCGTGCTCGTCTGCGGCCGCGCGCAGACGCCGTCCGTCGACGCCGTGCTGACGCTGTTTTCACGCGCCGTCGTGCGGCAGCGATTGCAGCCCCGGTGACGGATGGGCTATACTCATAGACTCACTTGAACGGCGAGAGTGGTCTTCGGGATGTTCGTAGAACATCCCGCGGAACCGAGGGGGTATAGCTCAGCTGGGAGAGCGCTTGCATGGCATGCAAGAGGTCAGCGGTTCGATCCCGCTTACCTCCACCATCGAGCCGTTCGAGGGAAGAAGAAGGATTCAGTCCCCTTCGTCTAGAGGCCTAGGACACCACCCTTTCACGGTGATTACAGGGGTTCGAATCCCCTAGGGGACGCCAGATTCGAAAGACGAGTCGGTTGGCACTCGCGGCGCAAGCCGAGAACGCCGACACCACTGCGGAGTGGTAGTTCAGTTGGTTAGAATACCGGCCTGTCACGCCGGGGGTCGCGGGTTCGAGTCCCGTCCACTCCGCCATCTTTTCGAAGCCGTTGCAAGTCTTTGACTCGCAGCGGCTTTTTGATTTCTGCCCGGCGCTGCCGGGCCCTGCGCCGTCGCCGACCGCGTGAACGACTGATCAGTTGGCGCCGGATTCGCTTCGAGGCGGCCGTGCGACGCCGGCCCGGTGCGGGAAAATCGGGCAACCCTGTCGTTCCGGATGCCTCGCGATGTCTGCCTTGTCTGCTGTCAGCCTGAGCGGCATGAACGCCGCGCAAGCCATGCTCGGTGCGTCCGCTGCTAATTTCGCCAACCTCTCGACGCCGGGCTATCGGCGCGAGCAGGTCGTGCAGAGCACCGCGGCCAGCGGAGCGGTCTCGACCACGCTCAGCCAGGCCACCGAGCCGGGCGACGCCATCGAGACCGATGTCGTGAACCGGCTCGTGGCGAAGAACCAGTTCCTGGCCAACCTGGCTGTCTTCAAGACCGGCGACAGCATGACGGGCGCGCTGCTGGACGACATGGGCTGAACGACTGCATGACGCCTCTCGACACGACTGCATTTCGCAACATCGTCGTCCTCACGGGTGCGGGAATTTCCGCCGGTTCCGGATTGCGCACGTATCGCGGCGCCGATGGGTTGTGGAATGAAATGGACCCGGAATCGTTCAGTACGCCGCAGGGTCTGAAAGAGGATCCGCTGCGGGTCTGGCGCTTCTACTCCGACGTGCGGGAGGCGGTGCTCGCTGCTCGGCCCAACGCGGCTCATCGTGCCCTGGCTCGAATGCGACTGGCACCGGGTGCCGCTCTGACGCTCATTACGCAGAACGTGGACGGCTTGCACCAGCGTGCGGGTTCTGCCGACGTCGTCGAGCTGCACGGCGCGGCATGTCGAACGAAGTGCAGCAACGAAGCCTGCGAACTCGATCCTTTCGATGACGCATCGTCGAACCGGGACCGCGTGCCGTTGTGCTAGTCATGCGGTTCGCCATTGCGCCCCGACGTGACCTTCTTTGGCGAGAATCTGCCTTGGCAAGCGGCCAGGCGTGCCAAAGTCGCCCTGCGCGATTGCGACCTCTTTCTGGCGATAGGGACGTCGGGCACGGTGTCGCCGGCGTCCGAGTTCGTGCGCGGTGCCGACTACGCGGGCGCGCAGACGTATTTCATCAACCTCGAGCCGCTGGAAGCCCCGAACCGCTATTTCCATCATGCCATCCTCGGTCGCGCCGAGGACGTATTGCCCTCATTGCTGGGCGGCTGATGTCCAAGGCATAGCGCATCCCGCATGGCGATTTCAAGCCGGCGCCTCGGCGACGACTCGATTGCGTCCGGCATCCTTGGCCCGGTACAGCGCCTGATCGGCCCGGCGCAGCAACGCACCGACGTTTTCGTCGTCGCGCCAGGCGGCGACGCCGATCGATGCCGTCACCGCGGGCTCACCCGCGGGCAAGGCGCGCAGCGCTTCCAGTTGGCCGCGCAGTCGCTCGGCCAGGGCCGCGGCCTGGGCCATCGTGGTGGCCGGCAGGACGAGCAGGAATTCCTCGCCGCCGTAGCGGCCCACGCGGTCGCTGGCACGCAGCGATGCGGCGAGGCGGTCGGCCACGAGGACCAGCACCTCGTCGCCGACGGCGTGGCCATGGCGGTCGTTGATGCGCTTGAAGTGATCGATGTCGACGAGCGCGACACACAACGCGTCGCCGTGGCGATCGGCCTGCTTGATCGAGGCTTCGAGTTCGAGATCGATCTGGCGTCGGTTCCACAGGCCCGTGAGCGCATCGTGCGAGGCCAGCATCGCGATGCGCTGCAGCGACGCCCGCAGGCGCGAGCGCAAGCTGCTGATGTAGGCCGCCGCGACGGCAAACCAGACCGAGCCGCCGACCACCAGCGCCAGGCCGACGAACTCGACGCGATAGTCCCAGGTGTCGGCATAGAGGTGGTGGCGCACCCCCATCGCGACGCAGTAGCTGGCCAGCACGTAGACGGCCACGCCGGCGATCTCGCGCGCGCTCAGCCGCAACATGCCGAAGACGAACAGCACGCTGTAGAACGGCGTCGCCAGGAACTGGATGTTGCGGCCGAGTATCAGGATCACGGCCACCATCGTCACGGCCAGGCAGACCTGTTGCACGGTGAGCGAAGGATCGGCGAAGCGCTCGTTCCAGCCGCGCAGGAAGGTCACCAGCAGGGTCCCGTTGATCAGCAGGAACAGCGCCGCGATGCGCGCCAGCGCGGCACCGGGAAACAGCCCCAGCAGCCAGCAAAGCCCGAGGATCGAGAAACCCAGCCCGTAGGTGGCGGCCGCCATGCCGAAGCGACGCAGGCGCAGGTTCTGCTGCTGCGCGGGCGTGCGTGTCGCCAGGGGCGTGAAGGGCACGGAAGGCATGACGGGCGGTGGCGGCTTCAGGCGGCGACCGCCCCGGGGTGTACTTGCCTAAGGTATCGGTCCGGCCGGGCCCGCCTTGAGCCCCGCAATGCCCATTTACGGCGCTTCGTCGGTCCCCGTGGCCCCGGGTAGCCCGAATTTGCGCGCCAGCAGCGCATACGAGCGGCGGCGCACCGCCGGGTCATGGGCCCAGGTGTTGACGACGAGATGGTCGAGATCGAGGGCTCGAGCCAGCGCGCGCATGCCGTCGGCGACCTGCGCGGCGCTGCCCACGAGCGCCGCCGCGCGCATCGTCTCGACGGCCGCCATCTCCTGCGGGGCGTAGCCGCGCGCGGCCACCGCCTCGGGCGGCTGCAGCGGGCCGAGGACGCCGCGCTGGCGGTCGATGCGCCAGCGCTCGCGGCTCAGCGCCTGGTGGCGCGCCTCGGCCTCGCTGTCGGCCGCCAGCGCCCAGACGCAGATCGTCGCCTGCGGCCGCGGGTGGCGCGCGCTCGGGCGGTAGAGGCTGCGATAGAGCCCGAGCGCCTGCTCGACGCCCTGGCCGTCCATGAAGAAATAGGCGTAGGCGTAGGGCAGCCCCAGGTGCGCGGCGAGCCGGGCGCCGTAGTCCGAACTGCCGAGGATCCAGATCTCGGGCGGCGTCGCGCCGGCGGCGGGCAGCGGATGCGCGCTGATGCCCTGGTGGCGCTGACCCGCGGTCCAGGCCTGCAGGTCCTGCACCTGCTGCGGGAAATCGTCGGCCGCCTGCGCCACGTTCGGGTTGAGCGCGAACGCCGTGCGCATGTCGCCGCCGGGCGCGCGGCCGACGCCGAGGTCGATGCGCCCCGGTGCCAGCGCGTCCAGCACCCTGAACTGCTCGGCGACCTTGAGCGCCGCGTAATGCGGCAGCATCACGCCGGCGCTGCCGACGCGGATGCGGCTCGTGCGCGCGGCGATGGCGGCGATCAGGATCTCGGGCGCGCTGCCGACGATGGTCGGCAGCGCATGGTGTTCGCTGACCCAGAAGCGCGCATAGCCCAGCGCCTCGCAGTCCTGTGCCAGCGCCAGCGTGTCGCGCAGCGCATCGCCTTCGTCGCGGCCGGCGCAGGACACCGATTGATCGAGTACCGAGAGCTGCATCGTCGCCGTTCAGTGGCCTTGCCGGATGAGGTCCGACGCCTTCTCGGCGATCATGATCACCGGCGCATTCGTGTTGCCCGAGACGATGCGCGGCATCACTGACGCATCGACGACGCGCAGCGCGTCGATGCCGTGCACGCGCAACTGCGCGTCGACGACGGCGTCGGCGTCGGTGCCCATGCGGCAGGTGCCCACGGGGTGGTAGATGGTGTCGGCATGGGCGCGAATATAGGCCTCGATCTCGGCGTCGCTGCGCGCCGCCGCCGAAGCCGCGATCTCGCGGCCGCCGAGCGCGGCCAGCGCCGGCTGGCCGAGGATGCCGCGCGCGAGCTTGAAGCCGCGCACGAGCCGCGCGAGGTCGTCGGCGTCGCCGAGGAAGTTGGGGTCGATCGCCGGCGTCGCCTCGGGGTCGGCGCTGGCCAGCGTCAGGCTGCCGCGGCTGCGCGGCTGCAGCACGCAGATGTGGCACGAGTAGCCATGGCCCCAGGTGATGCCGCGCCCATGGTCGACGAGCTTGGCGATGACGAAATGGAGCTGGAGGTCGGGTGTGGCGGCGTCGGGGCCGCTGCGGATGAAGGCGCCCGCCTCGGCGAAATTCGTCGTCAGTGCGCCCTTGCGTTCGCGCTGCCAGTCGACGATGCCGCGCAGCACATGCCAGGCGCCCGGCAGCGAGAGCCCGAAGAGCTCGGTCAGCCGTGGCGCATCGACGAGCTGGACGACGTCGGGATGGTCGTGCAGATTGCGGCCGACGCCGGCCAGATCGTGCCGCACCTCGATGCCATGGCGCTGCAATTCGGCGCCGGGACCGATGCCCGAGAGCATCAGCAGTTGCGGCGATTGGAGGGCACCGGCGCACAGCAGCACCTCGCGCCGCGCCTGCAGCTGGCGCACGACGCGGCCCTGGCGCAATTCGACGCCGGTGACGCGGCGGCCGTCGAGCAGCAGCCGGGTCACGCGCGCGTCGGTCAGCACCTGCAGGTTGGCGCGATCGCGGTGCGGCGTCAGATAGGCCTTGGCCGCGCTGCAACGCTCGCCGTTGCGATGCGTGACCTGGTACATGCCGGCACCTTCCTGCGTCGCGCCGTTGAAGTCGGGGTTGATCGCGATGCCGGCCTGCCGCGCCGCTTCGACGAAGGCCGGCGCGTGGCGGTTCGGGCTGCGCAGGTCCATCACGTTGAGCGGGCCGCCACGACCATGCCAGGCATCGACGCCGCGTTCGTTGTGCTCGGCGCGCTTGAAATACGGCAGCACGTCGTCCCAGCCCCAGCCGGCGTTGCCGAGCGCGGCCCAATGGTCGTAGTCCTCGCGCTGGCCGCGGATGTAGACCATCGCATTGATCGAACTCGAACCGCCCAGCACCTTGCCGCGCGGCTGGTAGCCGCGGCGGCCGTTCAGTGCCGCCTGCGGCACGGTCTCGAAGGCCCAGTTCGCGCCGCCGGTCTGCGCCAGCAACGCGAGCCCCGCAGGGCAATGGATGAGCACGCTGCGGTCCTCGTCGCCGGCCTCGATCAAGGCGACCTGGACCTCGGGATCCTCGCTCAACCGCGCTGCGAGCACCGAGCCTGCCGAACCCGCTCCGACGACGATGTAGTCAAACATGGCTGATCCGCCTCTCGCATCGATCATATCGACGTGGGTGCGCGCTTTCTGGGGGCTCGCCTCTAGCGCGGTTGCGCCGCGATAATGCGCGCCCGCATGTCCGCGGGACGGCCGACCCGCCGTCGATGCAACGCACCGCGCCCACGAGGCGCGCGATCCGGGAGCGCCCTTGTTCCGTACCTTCGAAAGCCTGGTCCATCCGTACCCCGATGCCACACCGGCGCCGGCGCCGGCCGGCTTTTTCGCCTTCCTCTGGGAATGCTCGCGCGGCCTGCGCCGCTATCTGCTGCTGGTGGCGCTGTTCACGGCCGCGATCGGCGCCTTCGAGGCGCTGCTGTTCAGCATGATGGCCCATGTCGTCGACGTGCTCGGCCGCATCAAGCCCGACGAACTGTGGCGCAACCAGGGCCATCTGCTGGCGCTGCTGGGCGGCGCGCTGCTGGCCAGCATCGCCTTCGCGGCGCTGCAGGCGCTGTTCAAGTACCAGGGCCTGTTCGGCAACTTCCCGATGCGGCTGCGCTGGAACTTCCACCGCCTGATGCTGGCGCAGAGCTTTGCCTTCTATCAGGACGAATTCGCCGGCCGCATCGCGACGAAGGTGATGCAGACGGCGCTCGCGGTGCGCGACACCTGGCTCATCTTCACCGACATCCTGGTCTACGTCGTCATCTATTTCGTCACGCTGGTCGCCGTGCTCGGCGCCTTCGACCTCTGGCTCGTCGCGCCCTTCATCGGCTGGCTCGCGCTCTACGCGGTGACGCTGCGCTTTTTCGTGCCGCGGCTGGGCCGCGTGGCGCAGCAGCAGGCCGATGCGCGCTCGCTGATGACGGGGCGCATCACCGACGCCTACACCAACATCGCCACCGTCAAGCTGTTCTCGCATTCGCAGCGCGAGGCGCAGTACGCGCGCGCCGCGATGCAGGAATTCATGGTCACCGCCTATGGCCAGATGCGCCTGGTGACCGGTTTCGAGACCGTCAACCAATGCCTCAGCGTGGCGCTGATCGCCGCCACCGCGGCGACCGGGCTGACGCTGTGGACGCAGGGCGCGATCGGTGTCGGCGCGGTCGCCGCGGCAGCGGCGATGGCGTTCCGGCTCAACGGCATCTCGCATTGGGTGATGTGGGAGATGGCGACGCTGTTCGAGCATATCGGCACCGTCCAGGACGGGCTGGCGACGCTGTCGCGGCGGCGCGCCGTCGTCGACCGCGACGACGCGCGCGTGCTCGAGGTGTCGCGCGGCGCAATCGAGTTCGACCAGGTCACCTTCGCCTACGGCGGCACGCGCAAGGTCATCGACGGGCTGAGCCTGAAGATCCGGCCGGGCGAGAAGATCGGCCTCGTCGGCCGCAGCGGCGCCGGCAAGAGCACGGTCGTCAACCTGCTGCTGCGCCTCTATGACGTCGAGGGCGGCCGCATCCTGATCGACGGCCAGGACATCGCCGGCGTGACGCAGGACAGCCTGCGCCGCGCCGTCGGCATGGTGACGCAGGACACCTCGCTGCTGCACCGCTCGGTGCGCGAGAACATCGTCTACGGCCGCCCCGAGGCGAGCGACGCCGAGGTCATGCGCGCCGCAGAACGCGCCGAGGCGCACGACTTCATCGTCGGCCTCACCGATCGCAAGGGTCGCAAGGGCTACGAGGCGCATGTCGGCGAGCGCGGCGTGAAGCTGAGCGGCGGCCAGCGCCAGCGCATCGCGATCGCCCGCGTGATGCTCAAGGACGCGCCCATCCTGCTGCTCGACGAGGCCACGAGCGCGCTCGACAGCGAGGTCGAGGCGGCGATCCAGCAGAGCCTGTACCGGTTGATGGAGGGCAAGACGGTGGTCGCGATCGCGCACCGGCTGTCGACCATCGCGGCGATGGACCGGCTGATCGTGATGGACCAGGGCCGCATCGTCGAGACCGGCGACCACGCCGGCCTGCTCGCGCGCGGCGGCATCTACGCCAAGCTCTGGGCGCACCAGAGCGGCGGCTTCCTCGGGGAGGATCTCGACGACGAGGCCGAGTCGGTGCTGCCGCTGGCCTGACCCGCCGAGTCAGTGCTCGAGCGGCGCCGGCTGCGTCGGCGCGTAGTGGGCCTCCGGGGCGGGCTGGGTGTCGGCCCAGGCGGTCGGGGTCGGGGTCGCAGCCGCGTTGCGAGGCGCCGAGTCGATCAGGCGCTCGAGCGATTCGCGCCGCGCCGCAGCCTCCCGTTCGGCCAGCGCGCGCTGCTGCGCGGCGAGCTGGTCGGCGAGCAGCGCCAGCCGGACGTCGACGGCCTCGGCGCGCTCCTCGAGTTCGAGTCGCGAGTCCTCGGACCAGGCCAGCCGGCGCTGCAGTTCGCGCAGGTGCAGATGGTGGCGCCAGGCGGCATAGGCGCCGGCGGCGAGCAGGGCCAAGAAGGCGAGGACGATGCCGATGACCATCGCGATCAATGCCTCGCGGTTTCGTCGGGGTGGACCGCGGGGGCGACCATCGGCCGCGTCTCGATCCAGCCCTGGGTCGTCGTCGGAGTCTGGCTCATGCGGCCCAGCGCGCGGTCGAGCGTCGCCTGGCGGTGTTCGCTGTCGGGGCCCTTGTGCGCGGGCGGCGTCTGCTCGGGCAGGCGGTCGATATCGACATCGACATGGACGGCGCGCATCACCGAGAGCTCGACCGGGCCGCGCCGACGGCGCCGGCGCAGTTCGCCGGCGACGGCGACCAGCGTGATGGCGATCACGCCGGCGGCGGTCAGGGCAAGGGAGAACAGGAATCCGTTCATGGCCGCTGGTATCGGCCGCCGGCCAGCGCACTTGAGCCGCAGGCCCGACAATCGCGCCTTCGCCGGTGATTTCCGGCACCACCCGAATCTCCCTTGCCCGCCTCGATCTCCCGCCCCGCGGGTGCCGCCGCCAAGCCCCTGGCCAGCTACAAGCCCTTCTGGGCCAAGCGCCTGGGCACCGCACCTTTCCTGCCGATGAGCCGCGCCGAGATGGAGGCGCTGGGCTGGGACAGCTGCGACATCATCATCGTCACCGGCGATGCCTATGTCGACCATCCGAGCTTCGGCATGGCGGTGATCGGCCGCGTGCTCGAGGCGCAGGGCTTCCGCGTCGGCATCATCGCCCAGCCCGATTGGCAGAGCGCCGAGCCGTTCAAGGCGCTGGGTCGGCCGAATCTGTTCTTCGGCGTCGCCGCCGGCAACATGGATTCGATGATCAACCGCTACACGGCCGATCGCAAGATCCGCAGCGACGACGCCTACACGCCCGGCGGCGCCGGCGGCCGCCGTCCCGACCGCGCGACGCTCGTCTACACGCAGCGCTGCAAGGAGGCCTGGAGCGAGGTGCCGGTGATCATCGGCGGCATCGAGGCCAGCCTGCGCCGCATCGCGCATTACGACTACTGGCAGGACAAGGTGCGGCGCTCGATCCTCGTCGACAGCAAGGCCGACCTGCTCGTCTACGGCAATGCCGAGCGCGCGATCGTCGAGATCGCGCATCGGCTGGCGGCGCGCAAGCCCGTCGAGAGCCTGACCGACATCCGCGGCACCGCCTACTGGGTGCGCAGCGCGCCCGAGGGCTGGTTCGAGATCGACTCGACCGAGGTCGACCGCCCCGGCCGCATCGACGACCACATCAATCCCTACCAGACGACCGCCGAGGCCGCCGCGGCGCAGGGGCAGACCTGCGCCCAGGAAGAGGGCGCCGCGGTGGCGGGCATGGCGGCCGTGGCGACGGTGGCGATGCCGGTCAGCGCGCGCAGCGGCGCGCTGCGGCTGCCGCCGCGCGAGCGCAGCGTCGTGCGCCTGCCGTCGTACGAGCAGGTCAAGAGCGACGCCGTGCTCTACGCCCACGCCAACCGCGTGCTGCACCTCGAGACCAACCCCGGCAATGCGCGCGCGCTGGTGCAGGCGCATGGCGATCGCGATGTCTGGATCACGCCGCCGCCGATCCCGCTCACGACGGCCGAGATGGACCAGGTCTTCGACCTGCCGTACGCGCGCAGCCCGCATCCGAGCTATGCCGACGCCGCCGGCAGCCACGACGGCGAAACGAAGATCCCGGCCTGGGAGATGATCCGCTTCAGCGTCAACATCATGCGCGGCTGCTTCGGCGGCTGCACCTTCTGCTCGATCACCGAGCACGAGGGCCGCATCATCCAGAGCCGCAGCGAGGACTCGATCGTGCGCGAGATCGAGGAGATCCGAGACAAGGTGCGCGGCTTCACCGGCGTCGTCAGCGACCTCGGCGGCCCGACCGCGAACATGTGGCGACTGGGCTGCAAGAGCCGCGAGATCGAGGCCGCCTGCCGCAAGCCGAGCTGCGTCTACCCCGGCATCTGCGACAACCTCAACACCGACCAGGCGCCGCTCGTGAAGCTGTACCGGCGCGCGCGCTCGCTGCGCGGCGTGAAGAAGATCCTGATCGGCTCGGGCCTGCGCTACGACATCGCGGTGCGCAGCCCGGAATACGTGCAGGAACTCGTCACGCACCATGTCGGCGGCTACCTGAAGATCGCGCCCGAGCACACCGAATCGGGACCGCTCGCGAAGATGATGAAGCCGGGCATCGGCACCTACGACCGCTTCAAGCAGATGTTCGAGAAATACTCGGCCGAGGCGGGCAAGAAGCAGTACCTGATCCCGTATTTCATCGCCGCGCATCCGGGCACGAGCGACGAGGACATGATGAACCTCGCGATCTGGCTCAAGCGCAACGGCTTCAAGGCCGACCAGGTGCAGACCTTCTACCCGAGCCCGATGGCGACGGCGACGGCGATGTACCACACCGATCTGAACCCGCTCAAGGGCATCAGCCGCGACCCCAGGCGCGCCGAGCGCGTCGACGTCGTGCGCGGCGAGCGGCGGCGGCGTCTGCACAAGGCCTTCCTGCGCTGGCACGACCCGGCGAACTGGCCGCTGCTGCGCGATGCGCTGCGCGCGATGGGCCGTGCCGACCTCATCGGCAACGGCAAGCATCAGCTGATCCCGACCTACCAGCCCGCCGGTGACGCCGGCTACCAGAGCGCGCGGCGCAAGAACAGCACGCCGGCCGGCGCGCGCGTCTCGCCGGTGACGCAGGGCCGCGACGCGCCGCGGCCGGGCCGTGTGCTGACCCAGCACACCGGCTTGCCGCCGCGCGCCGGCACGGTCGTGCAGCCGCGCAAGCGCAGGACCTGAGCGCCATCGCCGGCCTGCGGGGAGGCCGGCGCCGCCGGCGGTCCGCGGGCCGGCGACACCCTTAACGGCTGGATGACCTCGTTGGTATAGTTGGCAAATCGCTGCAATTCGGTCTGGCGACTGCTCGAACCGTCATGGGCAACCCCACAGACACGCGTTCGCCAGCTCAGTTGCTGGAAGCCGCGCGCCAGCAGATGTTCAGCGGCCAGGCGGACCCGCAATCGCCGATGACGCAGCTCGGCCAGCTGGCGCTGGAGCGGGCGCGCGAGGCCGGCGACGCGCGGACCGAGGCGATGGCCCAGTTCTACGCCCTGCAACACCGTGTCGCCGCGCTGCCGTCGTCCGAGGCCGAGGAACTGGTCGCCGCGGCCGAGGGGCGCTGCAGCGAACTGGGCATGGCGGGCGCGGGCCGGATGCTCCAGGTCGTGCGCGCGAACATGCTCTTTCTGCGCAAGAGCTACATCGAGGCGATCAGCCTGCTGAGCCGCTTGCACCGCAACCACGCCGCCGAGATCGCGCCGCTGGAACGCGCCGCGCTGCTCTATGTGCTCGCCTACTCGTGCCGGTGGTGCGGGCGCTTCGACGACGCCCTCGAACACAGTTACGAGGCCCTGCGCAGTGCCGACGAATCGGGCTACCGATATGCCAGGGCGGCGGTGCGCATCAACCTGAGCGGGACCCTGCTCGCGATCGCTCTCGACCCGGAGGCCGCGCTGCCGCTCGCCGACGAGGCGCGCGAGATGCTTGCCGCGGGAGAGTCGACGCCGGCTTGGATGCGATGCCTGAGCGTGCGCATCGAAGCGCTCGACCTGCTCGGCCGGCCCGAGGAAGCCTACGCAGCCTACGCCCGCGATGGTCCGCGTGTCTGCAGCCCCAAGGAGGCGCGCGGCGCCGTACCCAAGACGGCGATGGCGTGCATCGGCGTCGGCCGGCTCGAGGAGGCCGAAGCGCTGCTTGGCTCCCCGTTGCAGGCCTACGAGTACGGGGTCGACTGGACCTGGGCGCTGGCCTACAACCAGACGCGGTTGCGCCTGCTGTGCGCGCGCCGACAGTACGCGCAGGCGCGTGAGCTGGCCGAGTCCGAGCTGGCCCGATTGCTGCCCCATGCGAGCGAGCCACTGCACGAGGCCCGCATGTACGACATGCTGCGCGAAGCGCGCGCCGCGCTCGGCGACCACCAGGGTGCGGTGGCGGCGGCCATCGAGGCGCGTCGCGCCTGCCTGCCGGTGATCCGTCTGTCGACCCGGGCGCGCTATCTGGTGGCGCAGCTGCAGGCCGGCGGCAGCGGCGCCGCGAGCCTGTCGGCGATCGATCTGCGCCGGCTGCAGGCCGTCGAGCAGGCGATCGACGCCCAGCAGGCCGAGACGCCGCCGGCCGCGGCGACCGAAGGCCGCGTGCCGCCCTTCGTCGCGCATGTGGTCCACGAACTGCGCAACCCCATCGGCAGCGTGATGGGCATGGCGTCCCTGCTGATGATGTCGGAACTCGACGAACCGCAGCGCCGCTACGCCAGGCTGATGCAGCGCTCGGCGCAGACGCTGACGCTGCTGGTCAACGACATCCTGGACCTGGCCAAGCTCGAACGCGGTCAGTTCACGCTCGCGCCGCGCCTGGCGGCGTTCGAACCCTGGCTGCGGGCGACGGTCGAGCCCTTCGTCGACATCGCCGCGCTGAAGCAGCTGCGGCTGGAATGGACGCTCGATCCGGCACTGCCCGGGCGGCTCGAATTCGACGAGTTGCGCCTGCGCCAGGTGGTGTCGAACCTGCTTTCGAATGCCGTCAAGTTCACGCGGCAGGGCTGGATCCGGCTCGATGTGGCCCGCACACCCGCGACCGGCCCCGACCTCGTCGGGCTGCGTTTCGAAGTGCGCGACAGCGGCTTCGGCATCCCCGCCGAGGCCATCGGGCACCTGTTCCAGGAATTCGTGCAGGCCGACCCCTCGGTGGCGCGCGAGCACGGCGGCAGCGGCCTCGGACTGGCGCTGTCCAAGCAGCTCATCGAGCGCATGGGAGGACGCATCGGCGTCGACAGCGAACCCGGCGTCGGCAGCCGGTTCTGGCTCGAGCTCGAACTGGCATCGCGCCCCTGAGGGGCCGCATCCTTGTCCGGCGTGGCGTCGGCGTCGGGCGGCGAAATGAACGCGGCAGACGGCCGAAGTGCCTCGTCGTCGCGGCGGCATCGGGTGGCCGCACCCGCACCTACGAACACTCGGCTCCGGTCACGCCAACGCAACACGCCCTCAGACCCCGGCCTCCGCCAGCGCCGCCTCCAGCGCCTGCAGATCCGCTGGCTCGTTGTAGGCCTGCACCGAAACGCGCACGAGCACATGCTCCCGATGCCGCGTCACCGGCACCTCGATGCGATGACGCTCGAACAGATCGCGCTGCAGCCCCGCCGCGTCGGCGCAGCGCACCGGCAGCGTCACCATCTGCCCCTGCGCCGATTCCGGCGCGATCGGCGCCAGGCCGTTGCGTGCCGTCACGCGCCGCAGCGTCTGCACGGCAAGTTCGTGGCAGCGCCGCTGCCAGCGCGGCCAGTCGTGTTGGCGCTGGAAGTCGATGGCAGCCGGCACCGTGAGGAAGGGCGCGATGTCGCGCGTACCCAGCCAGAGCAGGCGCCGCTCGAGCGTCGTGCGGCCCGTGTAGGCATCGAATGCCGTCTCGTCGGCGGTCTCGGCGACGCGACCCCAGCTGACGACCAGCGGGTCGATCGAAGCCGCATGCTCGGGCCGCAGGTGCAGGAAGGCCGTGCCTTTGGGCGCGCACAGCCATTTGTGGCAGTTGCCGGTGTAGTAATCGGCGCCGATCGCATCGAGGTCGAGATCGATATGCCCCGGCGCATGGGCGCCGTCGATCAGCGTCGCGATGCCGCGCTCGCGCGCGCCGGCGCAAAGCTCGGCCACCGGGAAGATCAAGGCCGTGGCCGAGCTGATGTGGCTGGCGAAGATCAGCCGCGTGCGCGCACCGGCCGCGGCCAGCAGTTGCGCAGCCCAGGTCTCGGGCTCGAACGGCAGCGGCACCTCGACCTCGCGGTAGCTCGCGCCGGCCCGCGCACAGGCCGCTTGCCAGGCGGCGACGCAGGCGCCGTATTCATGGTCGGTGCCCAGCACCTCGTCGCCCGGGCGCAGCGTCAGGCTGCGGGCGACGATGTTCACCGCGGTCGTCGCATTGCCGACGAAGGCCAGATCCGCGCTGCGCGCGTGGACGAATTCGGCCAGTCGATCGCGGGCCGACCCGAGTAATGCTGCCGAATCGCGACCTAGGACTTTCACGGGGTTGCGCTCCCCTTCCAACTGCCAGGCGTGCAGCCGGTCCAGCACCACCTTCGGGCAGGCACCGAACGAACCATGGTTCAGGAAAACAAGGCCAGGGTCGAGCAGGAATTCGTTGCGCATGGTCCGTAATTTGCTCTGTAAGGCTTATGGTTGTGAGGCATTGATTGACGCTGCGTCCAGTATCTTGCCGACATGTCGTTTGGTAGTCCGCTCAGGGCGCTCGCGCGTTGTAGCCACTATCTTCGCTTCATCAGTCTTGCGACAGGGAGTTCCGGATGAACACGCTGCTGTCAGCCCATCTTTCGCGTTTCGAACTGCGCTTCGAGTCGCTCTTCAACCCGGGCCGGGCGCTGGCCTTCCCGTGCGACGAGCGCGGCCAGGTCCAGCTCGACGCGTTGAGCGAGCCGGCGCGCAGCAACTACTACTACGCCCGCGCGCTGGTTGGCCGCGAGTTCGCGACCCCGGCGCTGGTGCGCGGCGGCTACTCGTAGCCCGAGGCTCTGGCGGCGGCGACAATCGCGTCGTGCCCGCCGCCAGCCTCCTCGCCCTCGTCGACGACATCGCCAGCGTCCTCGACGACGTCGCGTTGCTGAGCAAGGCCGCCGCCAAGCAGACCGCCGGGGTCGTCGGCGACGACCTGGCGCTGAATGCGCAGCAGCTCGTCGGTCTGACGGCCGAGCGCGAACTGCCGGTGGTCTGGGCCGTGGCGCGCGGCTCGCTGCTCAACAAGGCGATCCTCGTGCCGCTGGCGCTGGCGCTCGCGGCCTTCGCGCCGGTGCTGGTGACGCCGCTGCTGATGATCGGCGGCCTGTACCTGTGCTTCGAAGGCGCCGAGAAGCTGGCGCAGCCGCTGCTGCATCGTGGCGAGGCCGACGCGCATCGGCGCGAGTTGGCGCAGGCGGCGCAGGACCCGCAGGTCGACCTCGTGCAGTTCGAGCGCGAACGCGTGCGCGGTGCGATCCGCACCGATTTCGTGCTCTCGGCCGAGATCATCGCCATCGCGCTGGGCACCGTCGCCGGCTCGCCGCTGGCCACGCAGGCGCTGGTGCTGACGCTGGTGGCGCTGGTGATGACGGCGGGCGTCTACGGACTCGTCGCCGCCATCGTCAAGCTCGACGACCTCGGCCTGTGGTTGACGCAGCGCCGGCCGGCGCCGCTGCGCGCCATCGGCGCCCGGCTGCTGCTGGCGGCACCGCGGCTGATGAAGGGGCTGACCGTCGTCGGCACGGTGGCGATGTTCATGGTCGGCGGCGGCATCCTCGCCCATGGCATCCCGCCGCTGCGGCATGCCATCGAGTCCACGGTCGCGCCGCTGGGTGCCGCCGCCGCCTGGCTGCTGCCGACGCTGGCGCAGACGCTGCTGGGCCTGCTTGCCGGCGCGCTGGCGGTCGCCGCTGTCGCCGCCTTCGCGGCGCTGCGGCGCCCCCGCGGCGCCGCTACTTGACGATCGCCAGCAGTTCGACGTCGAAGACCAGCGTCGCGAAACCCGGGATCGAGCCGCTCTTGGTGCCGGTCTCGCCGTAGGCGGTCGACGAAGGGCAGGTCAGTTTCGCCTTGCCGCCCACCTTCATCAGCTGCAGCCCCTCGGTCCAGCAGCGGATGACGCGGTTCAGCCGGAAGGTCGCCGGCTCGCCGCGGTCGTAGCTGCTGTCGAAGACGCGGCCATCGGTGAAGGCGCCGCGGTAGTTCACGCGCACCTCGTCGTCGGGCTTCGGGCTCGCGCCCTGGCCCTCGCTGACGATGCGCACGATGGCCCCGCCGGCCGTCGTCACCGCGCCGGGTTCGGCAGCGGCCGCGACGAGCGGGTCCTTGGTCTGCGCGCCGGCCGGCAGGGCGCTCGCCGCAACGGCGGTGACGGCGATGGCCACGAGTCGGCGCGCGCCTCCGGTCATGGCTGGGGCTGGGCGAGGATGTGACGCTTGAACCACTCGTCGAGCATGCGCTTCTCGTAGGGCAGGCTGGTGTCGGCCGAGGTGGTCGGGTTGTAGCCGAACATATAGCCCATGTCGGCAAGCTCGGCGGTGTCGGACTTCAGCGTCCGGCCGCCTTCGAGCAGCGTGTAGCGCAGCTTCATCGTCGGCCAGTCGGCACGGCCGTTGATGACGCGGATGTCGCCGTTGGTGCGGTGGTGGACGGTGCCGGCGAGCTTGACGTCGAGCACGTCGATCTTCAGCGTCTCGCCCGTGGGCAGCCTGGCGGCCCAGGTCTGGAAATAGTCGCTCAAGTTCTTCAGGTTGTGCTCGCGCTCGATCACGCCCCAGCCGGCATCGGTGAACTTCGCCGGCTCGATGTACTTCACCTCGACCTTGCCGTCGGCATGGGCGGGCAGCGCGAGCAGGGGCGCCAGCGCGGCCGCGCAGGCCATGGCGCGCAGGGATTTCGATAGCAGTCGGTTCATGGTGGCAACTCCTCGAGTGGCCAATGGACAGGGCTCAGACTCTACGCCCAGCCGTCACGCAATGTCGTTACGCGATTGAAAACGGGCCGATCGGCACGGTGGTCGACGCGGTCGGTGACGAAATACCCGTGCCGTTCGAACTGCACATGGCGCTCGCTGGCGCTGCCGGCCAGTGCCGGCTCGACCCAGCCCTGCACGACGACCTTGCTGCGCGGGTTGAGCACGCTGCGGAAGTCGCGCCCGCCGGCGTCGGGCTGGGCCTCGGTGAAGAGGCGGTCGTAGAGCACGACGGTGGCGGCCAGCGCGTCGGCCACGCCGACCCAGGTGATCGTGCCCTTGACCTTGACCGCATCGGCGCCGGGCGTGCCGCTGCGCGTGTCGGGGATGGCGCGCGCCAGCACCTTGACGAGCCGGCCCGCGGCGTCGCGCTCGGCGCCCGTGCATTCGACGACGAGGCCGTATTTCAGCCGCACCTTGTTGCCGGGGTAGAGGCGGAAGAAGCCCTTGGGCGGCGTGTCGGCGTAATCGTCGCTCTCGATCCAGACCTCGCGGCCGAGCTTGAATTCGCGCTGGCCGAGTTCGGGGCGCTGCGGGTGCGCCGGCGCGTGGCAGGGTTCGAGATGGTCGGCGCTGCCGTAGAGCTCGGCCCAGTTCGTGATCTCCAGCCGCACCGGGTCGAGCACGGCCATCGCGCGCGGCGCGCTGCCCTCGAGGTCGGCGCGCAGGCAGCCGTCGAGCACGGCGTAATCGAGCCAGATGTTGTTCTTGCTCGCGCCGCTGCCGTCGGCCATGGCGCGGATCGACGCCGGCGTGTAGCCGCGCCGGCGCATGCCGAAGATCGTCGGCATGCGCGGGTCGTCCCAGCCCTCGACGATGCCTTCGGTGACGAGCTCGCGCAGCTTGCGCTTGCTCGTCACGACATAGCTCAGGTTCAGGCGCCCGAACTCGTACTGGTGCGGCAGCGGCCGCGCCAGCAGCCCGAGGTCGGCGAGCCGCTCGAGCACCCAGTCGTAGAACGGCCGCTGGTCCTCGAACTCGAGCGTGCAGATGCTGTGGGTGATGTTCTCCAGCGCGTCCTCGATCGGGTGCGCGTAGGTGTACATCGGGTAGATGCACCAGCGGTCGCCCGTGTTGTGGTGCGTCGCGCGCTTGATGCGGTAGATCGTCGGGTCGCGCAGGTTGATGTTCGGCGACGCCATGTCGATCTTCGCGCGCAGCACCGCGGCGCCGTCGGCGAGCAGGCCGTCGCGCATCTCGCGCAGGCGCGCCAGGTTCTCGGCCGGTGTGCGGTCGCGGAACGGGCTCGGCGTGCCGGGCGTGTTGAAGTCGCCGCGCGTTTCGCGCAGCGCCTCCGCGCTCTGCTCGTCGACATAGGCCAGGCCGGCCTGCACCAGGGCCTCGGCGGCGCGGTACATGAAGTCGAAGTAATGGCTGGCGTAATACAGGTGGCTGGTGCCGCCCGCGTTCCAGTCGAAGCCGAGCCAGTGCACGGCCTCGATGATGGCGTCGACGAACTCCTGCTCCTCTTTCTCAGGGTTCGTGTCGTCGAAACGCAGGTGGCAGACGCCGCCGTAGTCCTGCGCGAGACCGAAATTCAGGCAGATGCTCTTCGCGTGGCCGACATGCAGGTAGCCGTTGGGTTCGGGCGGGAAGCGCGTGCGGATGCGCGCGGGGTCGCTCGGCCCGGCGCGATGGTGCGCGGCGTCGCCCGGCGTGCCGCCGAAATGGCGGCCGGCGTAGGTGCCGGTTTCGAGATCGCGCTCGATGATGCCGCGCAGGAAATTGCTCGGCTTGGGGCTTGCTGCTTTGGGGTCGGTGGCCATGGGCTGCCGTGACATCGGGAGCCGGCGATTCTATCGGCCGCTGCCGGCGTCGCTGCGCCAAGCCGGCCAGGCGAACAGCAGTGCCAGCAGCGTGCCGCCGAGCACGTCGTAGACCACATGCTGCTTGATCGCCAGCGTCGAATAGGCGATGGCCCCGAACCAGGCCCAGTTCAGCCAGTGCAGCGGCGTCGGCACGCCGACAGTGCCGAGCATGCGGCGGATCCAGATCGCACTGAACAGCGCCGTGGCCACGTGCAGCGAGGGGCAGGCGTTGCCTGCCGCGTCGACGCCCTTGAGCATCGCGATGCCGTTGTCATGCGCGGCGCCGAAATCGTAGGGCGGCACGGCCGACGGGAAGAAATAGAAGCAGGCCAGTCCGGCCCCGCACAGCGCGGCGATCCAGGCCAGGTAGCGCAGCAGTTCGCGCAGCGTCAGCATCAGCCCGGGCGCGATGCCGACGTAGAACCACAGCGAGGCGTAGGCGACGAAGGTCGAGGGCTGGAACGGGATCGCGCGGTCCAGCGCGGTCAGCGGCATCTCGAACACCGCGCTCGACGGATGGCGCAGCAGGTAGAAGTAGGCGCTGAAGAACAGCCACATGAAGGCCGTGATGCCGGCCGTCTTGAGCCAGAACAGCCTGCGCACGCGGCGCCAGAGCTCGGCGGCCCAGGACGGATGCACCGCGGCGCGGTCGCATCGGACGTGCGAGGTGACGGGGTTCGGAGCCAAGGGCGGTCGCTGGGTGCGGGCGGAAGTGGCGAAGTGCGGCGGGCACGGGCGGGCGAGGTTAACACCCGAACCGCAGCGCCCTCGTGACCGCAGCAGGCGGCCGGCGGGCCATCCCCTTTGGGGATAATCGGGCCCGATCCGGAGCCGCGCGCGCACGACAATGCCGGATTCCCTTGCCGCCCCGACGGCCGACAGCCACCCGGAGTCCCGAGCCGTACCCATGACCCAGGCGACATCGAATCCAGCGCCCGCCACAGCCACACCTTGCGACCTGCTCGTCATCGGCGGCGGGCCGGGCGGCAGCACGATCGCCGCGCTCGCCGCGGCGCAGGGGCGCAGCGTCGTGCTGGTCGAGAAGGACCGCCATCCGCGCTTCCACATCGGCGAGTCGCTGCTGCCGGCCAATGTGCGCCTGTTCGAGGAACTGGGCGTGCGCGAGCAGATCGAGCGCATCGGCATGCCCAAATGGGGCGTCGAATTCGTCTCGCAGCAGCATCGCCACCGCAGCTTCTTCAGGTTCGGCGACGCGTGGGACAAGTCGGCGCCGATGTCCTGGCAGGTGCGGCGCAGCGAATTCGACGAGATCCTGTTCAGCAACGCCGCCGCGCGCGGCGCCACGACGCATCAAGGCTGCCGCGTCGAGACGGTCGATTTCGATGCCGATGGTGCCGATGTCGAGGCGCTCGACGACAGCGGCGCGCCGCGGCGCTGGCGCGCACGCTACGTCGTCGACGCCTCGGGCCGCGACACGCTGCTGGCGCACCAGTTCGCCGACAAGCGCCGCCATCCGCGCCATGCCAGCGCCGCGATCTTCGGCCATTACACGGGCGCGCGCCGGCTCGAGGGCGAGCGGCTCGAGGGCAATATCAGCCTGTTCTGGTTCGCCCATGGCTGGTTCTGGTTCATCCCGCTGGCCGACGGCACGACGAGCATCGGCGCCACCTGCACGCCCGGCTACCTGAAATCGCGCAACAAGCCGCTGGTCGACTTCTTCGTCGACACCATCGCGCAGGCGCCGGCGCTGGCCGAGCGGCTGCGCGGCGCCAGCCTCATCGGCGACCGCGTCTGGGCCACCGGCAACTACGCCTATGTCACGCAGCGCGCCGCCGGCGAACGCTGGCTGCGGCTGGGCGACGCCTACGCCTTCATCGACCCGGTGTTCTCGTCGGGCGTCTACCTGGCGATGGCCAACGCCTTCGCCGGCGCCGACCTCGTCGCCGCGACGCTCGACCGCCCGCGCGAGGCGGCCGCCGCGCGGCGGCGCTACATCGCCCATGTGCGGCGCGGACCGCGCGTCTTCTCGTGGTTCATCTACCGCATGACGAACCCGGCGATGCGCGAGATGTTCATGATGCCGCGCAACGTGCTGCGCGCCCAGGAGGCGGTGCTCTCGGTGCTGGCGGGCGACATCTACGGCGGCTCGCCGATCGGGCCCTCGGTGCTGTTCTTCAAGTTCGCCTATTACGTCGGGGCGATCCGGCGCGCCCGCGCCTCCTGGAACGTCTGGCGCGCGCGCCGGCGCAATCTCGCCGAATCGGGTCCGATCGAGGGCGAGAACGTGCAGGGGTCGACTTGACGGGGCGCCGCATCGCGCGGCTGGTGAGGGCGCGCCGCACGGCGCGCGTGGCACTCGTCGCGGCCGCGTTCGCCGGCACTGCGGCGCATGCCGATCAGCCGCTGTGGGAGCTGGGGCTGGGCGCCGCGGCGCTGCGCATTCCGCAGTACCGCGGCAGCGACGAGTCGCGCGGCTGGCTGCTGCCGCTGCCGTACTTCGTCTACCGCGGCGCCATCCTGCGCTCCGACCGCGAGGGCACGCGCGCCGTGCTCGTCGACGCGAAGCGCTTCGACCTCGACCTCAGCCTGTCGCTGAGCCCGCCGGCCAGCAGCAGCGGCAACGATGCGCGCAAGGGCATGCCCGACCTCAAGGCGACATTTGGGCTCGGCCCCAACGTCAACGCCACGCTGGCCCGGGGCGCGCATTGGAAATTGCAGCTGCGGCTGCCGCTGCGCGGCGTCTGGACGGTGGAGTCGAGTCCGCGCTGGCTGGGCTGGAACTTCAACCCGGTGCTGAACCTGGACCTCCAGGCGGCGGGCTGGAACTTCGGTGTCCACGGCGGGCCGCAATGGGCCGCGCGGCGTTACGACGCGTATTTCTACGGCGTGCCGTCGGCCTATGCCACCGCGTCGCGGCCGGCCTACGACGCCCCCGGCGGCGGCGCCGGCTGGGGCGCGGGTGCGAGTGCTTCGCGCCGCCTCGGCGACTGGTGGCTGGGCGCCTATCTGCACGCGGACGCGCTCGGCGGCGCGAGCTTCGAGAGCAGCCCGCTCGTGCGCTCCCGCCACAACCTCTCGGTCGGTCTGGCCGCGAGCTGGATCTTCAAGACCTCGGATGGACGCGTCCCCGACTCGCGCTGAACCCGAGCCGCCGCTGACCGGACCGGCAGGCCTGGCCGCGCCGCAACGCTCGGGTCCGCTGGCGCTGCGGCCGCTGAACTGGCTGGCGCTGCAGTCGCTGCTGCTGCTGCTCGGACTGATCTCGGTGAGCTGGAACCTCGCGGCGATCGTGCTCTACCCGCTGCTGCCGCGCGCCGCCGGCCGCCGCATCGGCCGCGCGATGATCGCCTGGGGCTACGGCCTGTTCTGGTCGGTCGCCCGCGCCTGCGGCATGCTCTACCTCGACGCCGACGTGCTCGACGCGCTGCGCGACGAACGCGGGCTGATCGTCGTCGCCAACCACCCCAGCATGCTCGACGCGCTGATGCTCGTCGCGCGGCTGCCGCGCAGCGCCTGCATCATGAAGGCCGCGCTGGCGCGCAACCCGCTGCTCGGGCCGGGCGCGCGGCTGGCGCGCTACATCCGCAACGACTCGACCTACGGCATGGTGCATCGCGCCGTCGCCGATCTGCGCGAGGGCGGCCAGCTCGTGCTGTTCCCCGAGGGCACGCGCACGACGCGCGCGCCGATCAACGACTTCCACGCCAGCTTTGCGCTGATCGCCAAGCGCGCGCGCGTGCCGGTGCAGACGGTGTTCATCGACACCGATTCGCCGTATCTGGGCAAGGGCTGGCCGTTGTGGAAGCTGCCGCCGCTGCCGATCCGCTTCGGCGTGCGCCTGGGCCGGCGCTTCGAGCCGCCGGCCGACCCGCATGCGCTGCGCGACGAGGTCCAGGCCTACTACGCCGCCGGCGTGCAATCCGACCCGGAGCACCGATGACCGGGGCGGTGGACGGCGCGTCGTCGGCGACGCATCTGGTGCTGATCCCGAGCTACAACACCGGCGCCCAGGTGCTGGTGACGGTGCGCGCGGCGCGCGAGCGCTGGTGCCCCGTGTGGGTCGTCGTCGACGGCAGCGACGACGGCAGCGATGTCGAACTGCAGCGCCTGGCGGCCACCGACCCCGGGCTGCGCGTCTGGGTGCTCGAGCGCAACGCCGGCAAGGGCGCGGCCGTGCTCCACGGCCTGGAGCGCGCCGCTGCGGCCGGCTTTACGCATGCGCTGACGATGGACGCCGATGGCCAGCATCCGGCGGCGCTGATCGCCGACTTCATCGCCGCTTCGCGGCGGCGGCCGGAGGCGATGATCCTCGGCCGCCCGGTGTTCGACGCCAGCGCGCCGCTGCTGCGGGTGCGCGGCCGCCGCGTCTCGAACTGGTGGACCAATCTCGAGACCCTGGGCGCCGGCGTCGCCGATTCGCTCTACGGCTTCCGCGTCTATCCGGTGGCCGAGCTGATCGCCGTGATGCGGCGCCAGCCCTGGATGCGGCGCTTCGATTTCGACACCGAGGCCGTCGTGCGCCTGGCCTGGCGCGGGGTCAAGCCGATCAACCGCGACGCGCCGGTGCGCTACCTCAGCGCCGACGAGGGCGGCGTCTCGCATTTCCGCTACGGCCGCGACAACCTGCTGCTGACCTGGATGCATATCCGGCTGATGGTCGAGTTCGCGCTGCGGCTGCCGGTGCTGCTGTGGCGCCGGGCGACGCGGCGGCCGCCGTTCCAGGCATGAGCTAGCGGGAACGCGGCAGGATCTTGATGCGGATCTCGGGCCCGTCCCAGCCGCGTTCGAGCAGCGCCTGCTTGAACGACGGCAGCATCTGGCGCAACTTGGCCGCGGCGGCGGCATGGCCGACGAGCAGCACCCATTGCGTCTCGTCGAGCGGCCCGGGCCGCGTGTCGACGCGCAGCCCCGGCGGCAGCAGCTCGGCGATCGCCTCGTAGCGCGCCTTCGACTCGGCCAGGCG
Organism: Burkholderiales bacterium; assembly: GCA_028868825.1. Lineage (GTDB taxonomy): Bacteria > Pseudomonadota > Gammaproteobacteria > Burkholderiales > Burkholderiaceae_C > Rubrivivax. Next base: position 83,609 of record JAGWTU010000009.1, read on the forward strand.
CCGCAGCAGGCCGGTCAGCGGCTCGCTGCGGTCCAGCGCCGCCGCCAGCGGAAGTCCGAGGTTTGCCGGTTTCGCCATCGACGGAGTCTAATGGCGGCCCTCCCGGCATCTCGCGGCGTCCCCCGGCGCTGAATCCCCCTGCGATGCAAGTCCTCATCACGCATGGCTCGATCGCCCGCACCCGCGCGCTGCAGTTCAGCCGCTGGCAGCTCGTGCTGGCGCTCGCGCTGCTCGTCGTCGCGCTGATGGCGGTGTCGGGTCTGATCTACCACTTCGTCTTCCTGAAGGCGGCGCGCGAGGGCTGGCCCGTCTTCAGCACGCTGGTGCGGCCCATCGTGCGCGACGAACTCGCGCAGCGCGACCTCTTCATGCGCGAGAACCTCGACGCGATGGCGCAGAAGGTCGGCGAGATGCAGGCCAAGCTGATCAAGCTCGAGGCGATGGGCGAGCGCGTCTCGGGGCTGGCCGGTGTCAAGGCCGACGACCTCAAGGCGCCCGCGACCAGGACCGGCGGCGGCAGCGGCGGCCCCTACGTGCCGCTCGACCGCCCGAGCCTGGCGCAGCTGCAGCACAGCGTCGCCGGGCTCGACGAGGCGGCCGACTACAACCTCGACCTCTACACGCTGGTCAAGTCGCGCCTGCTCGAGGGCCGGCTGCGCGCCTTGATGATTCCGAGCAGCGCGCCGCTGGAGGGTGCCGTCGGTTCGGGCTTCGGCTTCCGCCTGGACCCCTTCAACGCCCGCTGGGCGCTGCACCAGGGGCTGGATTTCCCGGCCGAGACCGGCACGCCGATCCGCGCCGCCGCGGGCGGCATCGTCGTCTCGCGCGGCGTCCACCCCGAGTACGGCAACCTGCTCGAGATCGACCACGGCAACGGGCTGACGACGCGCTACGCGCATTGCTCGGCCATCGACGTCCCGCTCGGCGCCGTCGTGCGCCGCGGTCAGGTCGTCGCGCGCGTGGGCACGACGGGCCGCTCGACGGGCGCGCACCTGCACTTCGAGGTCCTCGTCGACGGCGTACCGCAGGACCCGGCGCGCTTCCTCGCCGGCCATGTGCCGCCGGCCGTCGCGGCACGCTGAACCGGGGGGGCCGGCGCGCCCGGCCGCGACAGGACCGGGTGATAGACTCGAACGTTTTGCGCGTGGCCTGCCGGCTGGTGCCTGGACAGCCGTCCGCGCCGTCCGTCCGGTGCCTGGATCGTCGCCCGCGCCGCATCACGGCAGCCCCGAACAGCACGCGCAACCGTCAACGAGTGAAGCCTGAGCCTGGACTCCGCATGTTTCCCAAGATTCTGACCCAGATTTTCGGCAGCCGGAACGAGCGCCTGCTCAAGACCTACCGCCGCACCGTCGCGCAGGTCAACGCGCTCGAGCCGCAGTTCGAGAAGCTCAGCGACGCCGAACTGCGCGCCAAGACCGACGAGTTCCGCAAGCGCCTGGCCGATGGCGCGACGCTCGACGAGCTGCTGCCCGAGGCCTTCGCCGTCGTGCGCGAGGGCGGCAAGCGCACGCTGAAGATGCGTCACTTCGACGTCCAGATCATCGGCGGCATCACGCTGCACCAGGGCAAGATCGCCGAGATGCGCACCGGCGAGGGCAAGACGCTGATGGCGACGCTGCCGGTCTATCTCAACGCGCTCGCCGGCAAGGGCGTCCACCTCGTCACCGTCAACGACTACCTCGCGCGGCGCGATGCCGACTGGATGGGGCGACTCTACGGCTTCCTCGGCCTCACCGTCGGCGTCAACGTCCCCGGCATGGGCCGCGAGGAGAAGCAGGCCGCCTATGCCGCCGACGTCACCTACGGCACGAACAACGAATTCGGCTTCGACTACCTGCGCGACAACATGGTCACCGACGTGCGCGACCGCGTCGCCCGCGGCCTGTCGTACGCCATCGTCGACGAGGTCGACTCGATCCTCATCGACGAGGCGCGCACGCCGCTGATCATCTCCGGCCAGGCCGAGGACCATACCGACCTGTACGTGCGCATCAACGCCATCGTCCCCGGGCTGAAGAAGCAGATCGGCGAGGAGGACATCCGCACCGGCGAGGGCGTGATCGACGCCGGCGACTTCACCGTCGACGAGAAGACGCACCAGGTCTTCCTCACCGAGGCGGGGCACGAGAAGGCCGAGGAACTGCTGAGCCAGGCCGGCCTGCTGCCGGCCGGCGCCAGCCTCTACGACCCGGCCAACATCGCGCTGATGCACCATGTGTATGCGGCGCTGCGCGCCAACCACCTCTACAACCGCGACCAGCATTACGTCGTGCAGGACGGCGAGGTCGTCATCGTCGACGAATTCACCGGCCGGCTGATGACGGGCCGGCGCTGGAGCGACGGCCTGCACCAGGCCGTCGAGGCCAAGGAAGGCGTGCCCATCCAGAGCGAGAACCAGACGCTGGCGTCGGTGACGTTCCAGAACTACTTCCGCATGTACGGCAAGCTCTCGGGCATGACCGGCACGGCCGACACCGAGGCCTACGAGTTCCAGGAGATCTACGGCCTCGAGACCGTCGTGATCCCGCCCAACAAGCCGACGATCCGCAAGGACGACAACGACCTCATCTACAAGACGACGAAGGAGAAGTACGAGGCCGTCGCCAAGGACATCCGCGACTGCCACGAGCGCGGCCAGCCGGTGCTCGTCGGCACGACCTCGATCGAGAACTCCGAGATCATCTCGACGCTGCTCACGCAGGCCAAGCTGCCGCACCAGGTGCTCAACGCCAAGCAGCATGCGAAGGAGGCCGAGATCGTCGCCCAGGCCGGGCGCCCGGGCGTGATCACGATCGCCACCAACATGGCCGGTCGCGGCACCGACATCGTGCTCGGCGGCAATGTCGAGAAGCAGATCCAGTTCCTCGAGGAGGACGCGTCGCTCGACGAGGCCGAGCGGCAGCGCCGCGCGCAGCAGCTCAAGGACGAATGGCAGAGCCTGCACGACCGCGTCAAGGCCGCCGGCGGCCTGCGCATCGTCGCCACCGAACGCCACGAGAGCCGGCGCATCGACAACCAGCTGCGCGGCCGCTCGGGTCGCCAGGGCGACCCCGGCGCGAGCCGCTTCTACCTGAGCCTGGACGACTCGCTGATGCGCATCTTCGCCGGCGACCGCGTGCGCGCGATCATGGACCGGCTGAAGATGCCCGAGGGCGAGGCGATCGAGGCCGGCATCGTCAACCGCAGCATCGAGAGCGCGCAGCGCAAGGTCGAGGCGCGCAACTTCGACATCCGCAAGCAGCTGCTCGAATACGACGACGTCGCCAACGACCAGCGCAAGGTCATCTACCAGCAGCGCAACGAGATCCTCGAAGCCGCCAACCTCGACCAGCAGATCGCCAACCTGCGCTCGAGCACGATGACCGATGTCGTGCGCACCTATGTCGGCGCGGGCACGCTCGAGGAGCAATGGGACCTCGACGGGCTCGAGCGCGTGCTGCGCGACGAATGGCAGCTCGACGTGCCGCTGAAGGCCGAGGTCGAAAAGAGCGACTCGATCACCGACGAGGATGTCGTGCACCGCGTCGTCGCCGCCGCCGATGCGCAGTTCCAGACCAAGCTCGACCTCGTCGGCGCCGAGCAGTTCACGCCCTTCATGCGCATGGTGCTGCTGCAGGCCATCGACAGCCATTGGCGCGAGCATCTCGCGGCACTCGACTACCTGCGCCAGGGCATCCATCTGCGCGGCTATGCGCAGCAGAACCCGAAGCAGGAATACAAGCGCGAGGCCTTCGAGCTGTTCTCGCAACTGCTCGACGTCGTGAAGATGGAAGTCACGCGGGTGCTGATGACGGTGCGCATCCAGACCCAGGAGCAGGTGGCCGAGGCGGCGCAGGCGATCGAGGAGCAGGCCGGCCAGCTCGCCAACGTCACCTACACCCATCCCAACGAGGATGGCAGCGTCTCGCAGGTGGCCGACCCGACGACCCTCGCCGCCGACGTGCCCAAGGTCGGTCGCAACGACCCCTGTCCTTGCGGCAGCGGCAAGAAGTACAAGCTCTGCCACGGCAAGCTGAGCTGAGCCGCCCCGGCCCGGGCCGGGGCGGCGCCGGGCGCTGACGATCCGCGGTGGCGGCGCCAGCGGCGCTGCCTACAATCGCCGACCGGTCACTCCAGCCGTCATTCGAGCCGATTGCCATGCCCGTCAACCTCGCCGCCCCCGACCCCGCCTCGCTCCATCCGGTGCCCGGCGTCCGCATCGGCACGGCGATGGCCGGCGTGCGCAAGGCGAACCGGCGCGACCTCGTCGTCTTCGCCTTCGACGAGGGTGCGGCCGCGGCCGGCGTCTTCACCGCCAACCGCTTCTGCGCCGCACCGGTCCAGGTCTGCCGCGAGCATCTGGCGGCAGGCGCCGGCATCCGCGCCTTCGTCATCAACACCGGCAACGCCAACGCCGGCACCGGCGCCGACGGCCTGGTGCGCGCGCGCCGCAGTTGCGACGCGCTGGCCGCGCTGATGCACATCGCACCGGCGCAGGTGTTGCCGTTCTCCACGGGCGTGATCATGGAGACGCTGCCCGTCGAGCGCATCGAGGCCGCGCTGCCGGCGGCGCTGTCGACGCTGCGCGACGATGCCTGGGCCGATGCCGCCGCCGGCATCATGACGACCGACACGCTGCCCAAGGCCGCCTCGCGCCGCGTCACCCTAGCCGGGCGCCCCGTCAACGTCACCGGCATCTCCAAGGGCGCCGGCATGATCCGGCCGAACATGGCGACGATGCTCGGCTTCATCGCCACCGACGCCGTGATCGCGCCCGCGCTGTTGCAGCCGCTGGTCAAGGAGGCGGCCGACCTCAGCTTCAACCGCATCACGATCGACGGCGACACCTCGACCAACGATTCGCTGCTGCTCGTCGCCAGCCGCCGCGCCGGCCACGCCGAGATCACGTCGCTCGATTCGGCCGACGGCCGCGCCCTGCGCGACGCCGTCGTCGCCGTGGCGCAGCATCTCGCACAGGCCATCGTGCGCGACGGCGAGGGTGCGACCAAGTTCATCACGGTGCAGATCGACGGCGGCCGCGACGAGGCCGAATGCCGGCTCGCCGCCTACGCGATCGCGCATTCGCCGCTCGTCAAGACGGCGTTCTTCGCCAGCGATCCGAATCTCGGCCGCATCCTCGCCGCCGTCGGCTACGCCGGCATCGGCGACCTCGACCAGAACCTCATCGACCTGCACCTCGACGACGTCCATGTCGTGCGCGAAGGCGGCCGCCACCCCGACTACCGCGAGGAGGACGGCCAGCGCGTGATGAAGAAGAGCGAGATCACCGTGCGCGTCGATCTGCATCGCGGCAGTGCCTCGGCGCTGGTCTGGACCTGCGACCTCTCGCACGACTACGTCTCCATCAACGCCGACTACCGGTCGTGAATCGGGCCTGAGTGCGGGCGCTGTTCCAACTCGACCCGGGAGACCTGCTCCGCGACCCGTCGTACCGGCGCCTGTGGAGCTCGATCCTCACGAGCTCGTTCGGCAACCAGGTGATGCTGCTGGCGCTGCCGCTGACGGCGGCCGTGCTGCTGCACGCGACGCCGGTGCAGATGGGCACGCTGACGGCGGTCGAGCTGATCCCGTTCCTGATCTTCTCGCTGCCCTCGGGCGTCTGGCTCGACCGCGTGCGCAAGCTGCCGGTCTACGTCGTCGGCGAATCGACGATCGCGCTCGTCGCCGCCAGCGTGCCGCTGGCCTGGTGGCTGGGCTGGCTGACGATGGGCTGGCTCTACGCCGCGGCCTTCGTGCTCGGCGCCGTGCATACCGTGGCCGGCAGCGCGGCGCAGATCGTGCTGACCCAGGTCGTCGCGCGCGAGCGGCTCGTCGAGGCGCATGCGAAGAACGCGCTCGCGACCTCGGGCGCCGAGGTCGCAGGACCCGGCGTCGCCGGGGCGCTGATCCGCATCTTCGGCGCGCCGCTGGCGCTGCTCGTCAACGCCGTGCTGCTGTTCGGCTCGGCGGCCATCCTGCGCAACATCCGCGTCCACGAGCGCCGCGACCAGCGCCCCGACGCGCATTTCTGGCGCGATCTGCTGCACGGCCTGCGCTTCGTCGCCGGCCAGCGACTGCTCGTCACGCTGGCCGTGCTGATGGCGATCTGGCAGATGTGCAACTACGCCGCGACGACGGTGCAGATCCTCATCGCCACGCGCACGCTCGGACTGTCCGAGCAGCAGGTGGGCCTGTGCTACATGGGCATGGGCGTGGGCACGATCAGCGGCAGCCTGCTCGGGCGCCGCTTCAGCGTGCGCATCGGCCCCGGGCCCTGTCTCGTGCTCGGCTACGCGATCAGCGCCGTGGGCTGGCTGCTGGTGGCGGTGGCGCCGGCCAACCGCTGGGGCGTGGCCGCCTTCTCGATCATGCTGATGGCCTTTTCGATGGGCGCGGTCTTCATCTTCATCAACTTCCTCGCGCTGCGCCAGGCCGTCACGCCCGAGCCGCTGCTCGGCCGCATGACGAGCACGATGCGCTGGCTCTCGCTGCTGGCGGCCTCGCCGGGGGCCTTGATCGGCGGCTGGCTCGGCCAGCATGCCGGGCTGCGCTGGGCGATGGCCTACGCCGGTGGCGTCTCGGCGCTGCTGGCGCTGGTGGCCTGGCGGCTGCCATTGATCCGCCAGCTCAAGGGCCTGCCGACGCCGGACAACGAGGCGCTATGGTTGGGCGTCGAGGCGCGCCCCGGCTATCTGCCGACGGCTGAAGCCGGGCCCGAGGCCTGACCCGGCTACGCCGCATCGGCCGCTGCAGCGGCGGGGTAGCGGTCGACGGCGTCGGTGATGAGGCCGTCGATGCCCAGCCCGAGGAGCCGGCGCACGTCGGCCGGCTCGTTGACCGTGTAGCAAAGCCCGCGCATCCCGGCGCCGTGCAGCCGCGCCAGCAGCGCCGCATCCATGCAGCGGTGGTTCGTCACGACGGCGACGCAGCCGAGCGCCTGCGCGGCTTCGAACCAGCCCGTCCAGAGCTTGTCGAGCAGCAGCGCGCGGGCGATCTGCGGCGCCGTCTCGCTCGCGCCTTCGAGCGCCTCGGGCTTGAACGAGCTCAGCAGCAGCGGCGTCGCCGCACGGCGCCAGAGTTCGGCGCAGGCGCGGCCTACGGCGCGCCCGGTCTCGCGTTCGAGGCCGGTCGTCGGCTTGATCTCGAGGTTCAGGCCATGGCCGTTGGCGATGACCCAGCGCGCGATCGCGTCCAGCGTCGGCAGCGTCTCGCCGGCCCAGGCCGGGCCATGCCAGCCGCCGGCATCGACGCGCGACAGCGCCGACCAGGGCAGGGCGCCGGCGACGCCGTGACGGTCGCTCGTGCGGTCCAGCGTGTCGTCGTGGAGCAGGAAGGGCACGCCGTCGGCGCTGAGCTTGACGTCGCATTCGAAGGCGCGAAAGCCATGCGCGGCGCCGAGCCGGAATGCCGCCAGCGTGTTCTCGGGCGCGAGCTTGCCGGCGCCGCGATGGGCGATCCACAGGGGCAGGGTCGAATCGAGCATGGGCGCGTCGTTGGCTGCGGCCGGGCTCAGATTCTGCGGCCCTGCTCGGCGTCGAACCAATGCAGCCGCTGCGCATCGGCGCCGATGCCGATGCGCGCACCCGGTTGCGGCGGCGCCAGCGTGGCGTCGACGCGCAGCGTGAACGCGGCGCCGGCGAGCCGGCCATGGACGAGCCGCTCGGCGCCGAGCATCTCGACGAGGTCGACCTCGAGCATCCAGTCGCCGCCCGCCTGCGCATGTTCCGGCCGCAGCCCGAGCACGAGCGCACCGTCGCGCGGTGCCGGCGCCGCCAGCGTGATCGCACCGCCGCCGTCGACCTCGAAGCGCGTCCCGCTGGCGCGACCGCGCAGCAGGTTCATCGGTGGCGAGCCGATGAAGCCGGCGACGAAGGTCGACGCCGGCGCGCCGTAGACGGCGTCGGGCGTGCCGACCTGCTCGATGCGGCCGGCGTTCATCACGATCATGCGCTGCGCCAGCGTCATCGCCTCGACCTGGTCGTGGGTGACGAACAGCGAGGTCACGCCGAGTTCGGCATGCAGCTTGCGGATCTCGATGCGCGTGGCCGCGCGCAGCTTGGCGTCGAGGTTGGACAGCGGTTCGTCGAACAGGAACACCTGCGGCTGGCGCACGATGGCGCGCCCCATCGCGACGCGCTGGCGCTGGCCGCCCGAGAGTTCGCGCGGCTTGCGGTCGAGGTACGGCTCGAGCTGCAGGATCGTCGCCGCCCGGGTCACGCGCTCGCCGATCTCGGCCGCCGGCCGGCCGGCGATCTTCAGCGCGTAGGCCATGTTGTCGCGCACCGTCATGTGCGGGTACAGCGCATAGCTCTGGAACACCATCGCGATGTCGCGCTCGCTGGGCTCGATGTCGTTGACGACGCGGCCGCCGATCTCGACGACGCCTTCGCTGACCTCCTCGAGCCCGGCGACCATGCGCAGCAGCGTCGACTTGCCGCAGCCCGAGGGGCCGACGATGACGATGAATTCGCCGTCGGCGATCTCGGCGTCGATGCCGTGGACGACGGTGGCCGCCTTGGCGCCGCCGTAACGCTTGACCACCCCCCGCAATGCGATCGCTGCCATGTTCGTTGCGCTTGTCTATTTCTCGGAATCGACCAGACCCTTGACGAACCAGCGCTGCATCGCCAGCACGACGAGCGCCGGCGGCACCATCGTCAGCACCGCCGTGGCCATCACGAGCTGCCATTCGATCGCCGCGTCGCCGCCGGCGCCGATGCTGCGCTTGAGGCCGAGCGCGATCGGGTACATCGCCTCGTCGGTCGTCACCAGCAGCGGCCACAGGTACTGGTTCCAGCCGTAGATGAACTGGATCACGAACAGCGCCGCGATGTTCGTCGCCGACAGCGGCACGAGCACGTCCTTGAGGAAGCGCAGCGGCCCGGCGCCGTCCATGCGTGCCGCCTCGACGAGTTCGTCGGGCACGGTCATGAAGAACTGGCGGAACAGGAAGGTCGCGGTGGCCGAGGCGATCAGCGGCAGGATCAGCCCGCCGTAGCTGTTGAGCAGGCCGAGGTCGGCGACGATCTTGTAGGTCGGCGAGATGCGCACCTCCACCGGCAGCATCAGCGTGACGAAGATGAGCCAGAAGCAGGTCTGGCGCAGCGGGAAGCGGAAATAGACGATGGCGTAGGCCGACAGCATCGAGATCGCGATCTTGCCCCAGGCCACGCCGAGCGCCATCACCAGCGTCACCCACAGCATGTGGCCCATCGCCGTCGACCCGGTCGTGTCGCCGGCGCCCAGCAGCACGGTCTTGAAGTTGGCCAGGAACTCGGTGCCCGGCCACAGCGACATCGGCACCCGGTGCATCTGCTCCGAGCTCTGGCTGCTGGCGACGAAGGCGACGTACAGCGGAAAGGCGATCACCGCGCCGCCGGCGATGAGCACCGCATGGGCCAGGCGATCGAGCCAGGGGCGGCGTTCGACCATGGCTCAGTACTCCACCCGGCGCTCGACGGTGCGGAACTGCAGCACGGTGAGCGCGATGACGACGACCATCAGCACGACCGACTGCGCCGCCGAACTGCCCAGGTCCTGGCCCTTGAAGCCGTCCATATAGACCTTGTAGACGAGGATCACGGTGTCGGTGCCGGGGCCGCCATGGGTCGTCACGTCGACGATCGCGAAGGTGTCGAAGAAGGCGTAGACCATGTTGATGACGAGCAGGAAGAAGCTCGTCGGCGAGAGCAGCGGCAGCACGATGTCGCGGAAGCGCCGCCAGGGCCCGGCGCCGTCGATCGCCGCGGCCTCGACGAGCGAGCGCGGGATCGCCTGCAGCCCGGCGAGGAAGAACAGGAAGTTGTAGCTGACCTGCTTCCAGACGGCGGCGATGACGATCAGCGCCATCGCCTGGCCGCTGCTGGCGAAATGGTTCCAGGTGATGCCCAGATGGGCGAGCGCGATCGGGATCAGCCCGAGCGAGGGGCTGAACAGGAACATCCACAGCACGCCGGCGACGACCGGCGCGACGGCGTAGGGCCAGATCAGCAGCGTGCGGTAGATGCGCGTGCCGCGCACGACGCGGTCGGCGAACACCGCCAGCAGCAGCGCCAGCGCCAGGCCGATCACCGCCACCAGGGTCGAGAAGATGGCCGTGGTGCCGAACGAGCGCAGGTACAGCGGGTCGTTGAACAGCGCGGCGAAATTGGCCAGGCCGACGAATTCGCTGCGCGTGCCGAAGGCGTCCTCGAGCCGCGTCGACTGCCACAGCGCCTGCGCCGCGGGCCAGAAGAAGAAGATCACCGTGATGGCGAGCTGCGGCGCCAGCAGCGCGTAGGGCAGCCAGCGCGATCGGTAACCGGCCCGCTGGCCCATCGAGCGTCTTCCCGCTCAGCCGCCGTTGGCCTTCTGGAACCGTTCCAGCAGTTCGTTGCCGCGGCGCACGGCCTCGTCCAGGCCTTGCTGGGCGGTCTTCTTGCCGTTCCAGACGTTCTCGAGTTCCTGGTCGGCGATATCGCGGATCTGCAGCATGTTGCCCAGCCGCACGCCGCGCGATTTGGTGGTCGTCTTGACGATCATCTGCTTGACGGCGACGTCGGTGCCCGGGTTCTTCTCGTAGAAGCCGGACTTCTTCGTCATCTCGTAGGCGGCGTTGGTGATCGGCAGGTAGCCGGTCTCCTGGTGCCACTTGGCCTGCAGCGCCGGCTGCGAGAGGAAGCTCAGGAACTTGGCCACGCCCTTGTAATGCTCGGCGCTCTTGCCGCCCATCACCCACAGGCTGGCGCCGCCGATGATGGTGTTCTGCGGCGCGCCCTTGACGTCGCTGTAGTACGGCAGCGCGGCCACGCCCCAGCTGAACTTGGCGTTCTTCTTGATGTTGCCGTAGGCCGCCGACGAGGCGGTCAGCATCGCGCATTCGCCGCTGAAGAAGCGCGCATTGCCCTCGTCCTTGCGGCCGGCGTAGACGTAGTAGCCCTGGTGCGCCCAGTTGGCGAGGTTCTCGATGTGGCGCACCTGCAGCGGGCCGTTGAAATCGAGCCGCGCGCCGAGGCCGCCGAAGCCGTTGTTCAGCGTCGCGAACTCGGTGTTGTGCAGCGTCGAGAAGCTCTCGAGGTGGATCCACGACTGCCAGGCCGTCGTGTACGGGCAGGCATCGCCCGAGGCCTTGAGCTTGGCCATCGCCAGCGCCATCTCCTGCCAGGTCACCGGCGGCTTGGCGGCGTCGAGCCCGGCCTTGGCGAAGGCGTCCTTGTTGTAGAACATCACCGTCGTCGAGCTGTTGAACGGGAACGACAGCATCTGGCCCTGGTCCGACGTGTAGTAGCCGGCCACCGCGGGGACGAAGCTGGCGCGGTCGAACTTCTCGCCCTGCTCCTTCATCAGCTCCTCGACCGGCTTGATCACGCCCTTGGCGGCCATCATCGTCGCCGTGCCGACCTCGAAGACCTGGATGATGTCGGGCGCCGAGCCGCCGCGGTAAGCGGCGACGCCGGCGGCCATCGATTCGGCGTAGTTGCCCTTGAACACCGGCACGACCTTGAACTCGGTCTGGCTGGCGTTGAAGTCGCGCGCGATCTCGTTGACGCGATCGCCCAGCGCCTGTTCCATCGAATGCCACCATTGGATCTCGACCACGGCATGGGCGGGCAGGGCGGCCAGCGTGGTGAGGGCGAACAGGGGGGCGAGCAGGGACGTTTTCATGCGAGCAACTCCGACGGGCGAGAGCCTGATTGTGAGGATGAGACGGCGAGTGTCGGCGCCGTTCGTGACAGTCCCGTTTCTGTCACGAAGCGACCGGCTCCGGCAACAGGGGTAACCCGCCGCAGCCGCCGGCCTCTGCGGCGCTCGGACCCCTGCGGTAGCATCCGCAATTACCCCTATGAACGCTCCGCAGCACCCGAACCCGCTCGCATCCGCCGCCGCAACCGACGCCACCGAAGCGGTGCGCCTGCGCGAGATCCCGTACAACTACACCTCGTTCTCCGACCGCGAGATCGTGCTGCGTCTGCTCGGCCGGCGCGCCTGGGAGATCCTCGACCTGCTGCGCCAGGAGCGCCGCACCGGGCGCTCGGCACGCATGCTCTACGAGGTGCTGGGCGACATCTGGGTCGTCCAGCGCAACCCGTATCTCGAAGACGACCTGCTCGACAACCCGAAGCGGCGCGCGCTGCTGATCGAGGCGCTGCAGCACCGGCTCGAGGAGGTCGGCAAGCGCCGCGACCCCGCTGCCGACGCCCAGCGCGACGCCCTCGTCGGCGAGCTGCTGGCCGCCGCGCGCGCCGCCGTCGACGCCTTCGCCGACCGCTTCCGCGAGGTCGGCGAGCTGCGCCGCACCGCGCGCCGCGTGCTCGGCCGGCACACGGCCGGCGACAACCTGAAGTTCGACGGCCTGTCGCGCGTCTCGCATGTCACCGACGCCACCGACTGGCGCGTCGAATACCCGTTCATCGTCCTCACGCCCGACAGCGAGGCCGAGATGGCGGCGCTGGTGGCCGGCTGCATCGAGCTCGGCCTGACGATCATCCCGCGCGGCGGCGGCACCGGCTACACCGGCAGCGCCGTGCCGCTGACCTGGCAGAGCGCGGTCATCAACACCGAGAAGCTCGAGGCGATGGGCGAGGTCGAGGTCGTCTCGCTGCCCGGCGTCGCCGAGCCGGTGGCGACGATACGCACCGAGGCGGGCGTCGTCACCCAGCGCGTCGCCGACGCCGCCGAGCGCGCCGGCTATGTCTTCGCCGTCGACCCGACCTCGGCCGAGGCGAGCTGCATCGGCGGCAACATCGCGATGAACGCCGGTGGCAAGAAGGCCGTGCTGTGGGGCACGGCGCTCGACAACCTGGCCTCGTGGCGCATGGTCACGCCCGAGGCGAAGTGGCTCGAGGTCACGCGGCTGGACCACAACCGCGGCAAGATCCACGATGTCGCGCTGGCGCGCTTCAAGCTCGATTACTTCGACGCCACGGGCAAGACGCTCGAACGCAGCGAACTGCTCGAGATCCCCGGCAGCGTGTTCCGCAAGGAAGGGCTGGGCAAGGACGTCACCGACAAGTTCCTCGCCGGCCTGCCCGGGATCCAGAAGGAAGGCTGCGACGGCCTCATCACCAGTGCGCGCTGGATCGTCCACCGCATGCCGGCGCACACGCGCACCGTCTGCCTCGAATTCTTCGGCAACGCCAAGGACGCGGTGCCGGCCATCGTCGAGATCCGCGACTACCTGTTCTCGCTGACCGACAGCGGCGTGCTGCTGGCCGGGCTCGAACACCTCGACGACCGCTACCTGCGCGCCGTCGGCTACGCGACCAAGAGCAAGCGCGCCGCCGTCGGCTCGGGGCTGCCGAAGATGGTGCTCGTCGGCGACATCGTCGGCGACGACGCCGACGCCGTCGCGCATGCCACGAGCGAGGTCGTGCGCATCGCCAACTCGCGCGGCGGTGAGGGCTTCGTCGCCGTCAGCGCCGACGCGCGCAAGAAGTTCTGGCTCGACCGCAAGCGCACGGCCGCGATCTCGCGCCACACGAACGCCTTCAAGGTCAACGAGGACGTCGTGATCCCGTTGCCGCGCATGGGCGAGTACACCGAGGGCATCGAGCGCATCAACGTCGAGCTGAGCCTGCGCAACAAGCTCGAACTCGCGGACGCGCTGCAGACCTTCTTCGGCCGCGGCAACCTGCCGCTGGGCAAGAGCGACGACGCCGGCGAGATCCCCAGCGCCGAGCTGCTCGAGGACCGCGTGCAGCAGGCGCAGGCGCTGCTGGCCGAGGTGCGCGGGCAATGGCAGCATTGGCTCGACCAGCTCGACGTCGTGCAAACGCAGACGGGCGAGACCTGCTTCGCGATGCTGCAGGACTGGCGCTGGCGCGCCTCGTGGAAGACGCAGATCCGCGCCCCGCTGCAGCAGATCTTCGCCGGCAGCGCCTTCACGCCGTTGCTCGACGAGTGCAAGGCCATCCACCAGCAGGTGCTGCGCGGCCGCGTCTGGGTGGCGCTGCACATGCACGCCGGCGACGGCAACGTGCACACCAACATCCCCGTCAACAGCGACAACTACGCGATGCTGCAGACGGCGCACGAGGCGGTGGCCCGCATCATGGCGCTGGCGCGGCGCCTGGGCGGTGTCATCAGCGGCGAGCATGGCATCGGCATCACGAAGCTCGAGTTCCTCAGCGACGAGGAGATGCGGCCGTTCGCCGAATACAAGCAGCGCATCGACCCCGAGGGCCGCTTCAACCGCGGCAAGCTGCTCAAGGGCGCCGACCTCACCGGCGCCTACACGCCGAGCTTCGGCCTCATGGGGCACGAGTCGCTGATCATGCAGCAGAGCGACATCGGCGCCATCAGCCACAGCATCAAGGACTGCCTGCGCTGCGGCAAGTGCAAGCCGGTCTGCGCCACCCATGTGCCGCGCGCCAACCTGCTCTACAGCCCGCGCAACAAGATCCTCGCGACCTCGCTGCTCGTCGAGGCCTTCCTCTACGAAGAGCAGACGCGGCGCGGCGTCAGCGTCAAGCATTGGGCCGATTTCGAGGATGTCGCCGACCACTGCACGGTCTGCCACAAGTGCGAGAGCCCCTGCCCGGTCAAGATCGACTTCGGCGACGTCACGATGGCCATGCGCGGCCTGCTGCACCGCCTGGGCAAGCAGAGCTTCCGCCCCGGCAAAGCCGCGGCGATGGCCTTCCTCAACGCCACCAGCCCCGACGCGATCAAGTTCCTGCGCGTGGCCACGGTCGAGCTCGGCTTCAAGGCGCAGCGCATCGCCAACCGCGTGCTCAAGCTCGCGGCGCGCAAGCAGACGGCGGCGCCGCCGGCGACGCTCGGGCCGGCGCCGATCAAGGAACAGATCATCCACTTCGTCAACAAGAAGATGCCGGGCGGTCTGCCGAAGAAGACCGCGCGCGCCTTGTTGGACATCGAGGACAAGAACTACGTCCCCATCATCCGCGACCCGGCGGGCACGACCTCCGAGACCGAGGCCGTCTTCTACTTCCCCGGCTGCGGCAGCGAGCGCCTGTTCAGCCAGGTCGGCCTCGCCACCCAGGCCATGCTCTGGCATGCCGGCGTGCAGACCGTGCTGCCGCCGGGCTACCTGTGCTGCGGCTACCCGCAGCGCGGCGGCGGCCAGGCCGACAAGGCCGAGAAGATCATCACCGACAACCGGGTGCTGTTCCACCGCGTCGCCAACACGCTGAACTACCTCGACATCAAGACCGTCGTCGTCAGCTGCGGCACCTGCTACGACCAGCTGCAGGACTACAAATTCGAGGACATCTTCCCCGGCTGCCGCATCGTCGACATCCACGAGTACCTGCTCGAGAAGGGCATCCGGCTCGAGGGCGAGGCGGGCAACTACCTCTACCACGACCCCTGCCACAGCCCGCTCAAGCAGCAGGAGCCGATGAAGACGGTGAAGGCGCTGCTCGGCCCGAACGTGATGAAGAACGAGCGCTGCTGCGGCGAAAGCGGCACGCTGGGCGTGACGCGGCCCGACATCAGCACCCAGGTCCGCTTCCGCAAGGAGGAGGAACTGCGCAAGGGCGAGGCCGCGCTGCGAGGGCGCATGGGCGCTTCGGCGCCGGCCAACGTGAAGATCCTCACCAGCTGCCCGAGCTGCCTCCAGGGCCTCAAGCGCTACGAGGACGACATGGCCAGCGGCCTGCTCGAAGCCGACTACATCGTCGTCGAGATGGCGCGCAAGCTGCTGGGCGAGGACTGGATGCCCGAGTACGTCGCGCGCGCCAACGCCGGCGGCATCGAGCGCGTGCTCGTCTGAAGGCGGCGGTGGCGGCGCACGCCGTCGCCGCCGGCGACATCGGCGAGGACTAAACTTGGCGATCGCGCCTCTATGGAAGCCTCCCGATGGCCGGCCTAGCCCCCCAGACTCCCAAGCCCACCGCCGTCACGCTGCACCAGGCCTCGCGCGTGCTCGAGATCGCCTTCGACGACGGCGCCGCGTTCCGCATCCCCTTCGAGCTGCTGCGCGTGTATTCGCCGTCGGCCGAGGTCCAGGGCCATGGCCCGGGGCAGGAGGTGCTGCAGACCGGCAAGCGCGAGGTCGGCATCGTCGACCTCGTCGCCGTCGGCCATTACGCCGTGCAACCGACCTTCAGCGACGGCCACGACACCGGCATCTATTCCTGGGCCTATCTCTACGAGCTGGGCTCGACCCAGGCCGTCCTCTGGCACCGCTACGAGGAACGCCTGCGCCAGGCCGGCGTCGACCGCGACGCGCCGATGACCCCCACCGGCGCCGGCGGCGCCTGCTCGAAACACTGACACCATGGCCCAGACCCATTTCGGTTACCAGACCGTCGAGGACGCCGAGAAGGCGCAGCGCGTGCGCGGCGTGTTCGACTCCGTCGCCTCGCGCTACGACCTGATGAACGACGTGCTCTCGATGGGCATGCACCGGCTGTGGAAGTCGTACGCCGTCGCCGTCGCCGCGGTGCAGCCGGGGATGCAGGTGCTCGACATCGCCGGCGGCACCGGCGACCTCGCACGCGCCTTCGCGCGCAAGGCGGGCCCGAGCGGGCGCGTCGTCCTCAGCGACATCAATGAAGCCATGCTGCGCGTCGGCCGCGACCGCCTGCTCGACGAGGGCCTGGTCATCCCGACTGCCGCCTGCGACGCCGAGCACCTGCCCTTCGCCGACGCCGCCTTCGACCTCGTCAGCGTCGCCTTCGGTCTGCGCAACATGACGCACAAGGAAGCCGCGCTGGCCGAGATGAACCGCGTGCTGCGCCCTGGCGGCCGCCTGCTGGTGCTGGAATTCTCGAAACCCGTCGCGGCGCTGCGCAAGCCCTACGACTGGTACTCGTTCCGCCTGATGCCGATGCTCGGCCAGCTCATCGCCAAGGACGGCGACAGCTATCGCTATCTCGCCGAAAGCATCCGCATGCACCCCGATCAGGCCACGCTCAAGGCGATGCTCAAGAGCGCCGGATTCGGCCATGTCGACGTCCACAATCTGGCGGGCGGTATCGTCGCATTGCACGTCGGCGTGAAATGTTGAATTAATTCCAGGGAATATCTCACGGTCCGGCGGGCGTTTCCCGATGCGTGCCGAATGTTTGTATTGCCGTGCTGTTTGTCACTCAATTGACGCAGCGGCGCTTGTCGATCGGGCGTAGCCGGCCACCCCGCCGAGGGGGTTTTGGGCTATCCCGAATGGCAAAGCCCGCCGCTAGAATTCATGTTTCGGCGGGCCGCGAACACGGCCTTCATTTCCCACCCGGAGTGCCCGGCCTCCGGCATGAGTTTCGAACCGTTTTGCAGTTTCCAATCCAAGGACACCCCCCGATGAATCCGAAGACGCAAACCACGCCCCGACTCGCGCGTGGTCGACTCACGCTGGCCGCCGTCGCGCTGGCGTCGACCACCCTGATGCTGGCGGCTTGCGGCGACAAGAAGGATCCGGCGGCCACGCAGACCGCGGCGCGCGTGAACAAGGACGAGATCACCGTCCACCAGATCAACTTCATGCTGCAGCAGCAGCGCGGCCTGCGCCAGGACCAGGCCGAGGCCGCATCGCACCAGATCCTCGAACGCCTGATCGACCAGGATCTGGCGGTGCAGAAGGCCGATGACCAGAAGCTCGACCGCGACCCGCGCGTCGTCCAGCAGCTCGAGGCGGCGCGCCGCGAAGTGCTGGCGCGCGCCTACCTCGAGAAGGTCGGCGAAGGCGCCGCCAAGCCCACGCAGCAGGAGATCCAGAAGTACTACGAAGACAAGCCGGCGCTGTTCAGCGACCGCCGCATCTACAACCTGCAGGAAATCTCGATCGAGGCCCGGCCCGACCAGATTCCCCAATTGCGCGAGCGCCTGACGACCAGCAAGAACGTCGCCGATTTCATCGAATACCTCAAATCCCAGAACATCAAGTTCGCCGGCAATCAGGCCGTGCGTGCGGCCGAACAGTTGCCGATGGCCTCGCTGGACGCCATTGCGCGGATGAAGGACGGCCAGGCGATGGTCACGGACACGCCCACCGGTGTGCAGGTCCTGTTGCTGGCCGGTTCGCGCAGCCAGCCGGTGAGCATCGATCAGGCCAAGCCGGCGATCGAGCAGTACCTGCTCAACGAGCGCAAGCGCAAGCTGATCGAGGACGAGATGAAGAGCCTGCGCGCGGCGGCCAAGATCGAGTACGTCGGCCGGTTCGCGCCCGCGGCTTCGGGCGCCGCGGCCGGCGCCTCGGCGGCGCAGGCCGCGCCGCTCGAAAGCCCGGCCGCACCGGCCAGCCCCGGACTCTCGAGCAGCGACATCACCAAGGGCATGGGGCTCAAGTGAGGGCCGGGCGTATCGGGAAGATCGGGCTGCAGGCGCAGCGGCTGATCGCCGTCCTGATCACCGTCCTGATGGCCGCGCTGCTGCCGGGCGTGGCGCCGGCGCGCGCGCAGACACCGCCGGCGCAGGCGGCCGCTGCCGCCCAGCCGGTGCCGCGGGAATACCGGCTCGGCGCCGGCGACGTCGTGCGCATCAGCGTGTTCCAGAACCCGGACCTCGCGCTCGACGGGCGCATCAGCGATACCGGCCTGCTGTCGTACCCGCTGCTGGGCCAGATCCACCTCGGCGGGCTCAGCGTGACGCAGGCCGAGAAGCTGATCGGCGACGGCCTGCGGGAGGGCAAGTTCGTCAAGCAGCCGCAGGTCACGCTCGTCGTGATGCAGGTGCGCGGCAACCAGGTCAGTGTCCTCGGCCAGGTGAACCGGCCGGGCCGCTATCCGCTGGAGACCGCCGATCTGCGCCTGTCCGACCTCATCGCCACCGCCGGCGGCATCGCACCCACGGGCAGCGACATCGTCGTCGTCACCGGCGTGCGCGCGGGCAAGGCGTTCCGCTACCAGGTCGACCTGCCCACGCTGTTCGCGCCCGGCGGTCGCGACAAGGACATGCTGGTCCAGAACGACGATTCGATCTGGGTCGACCGCCAGCCGCTGGTCTACATCTACGGCGAGGTCCAGCGCCCGGGCGCGATGCGCCTGGAGCGCGAGATGACGCTGCTGCAGGTGCTGGCCGCGGGCGGCGGCCTGACGCTGCGCGGCACCGACAAGGGCATCGCCGTGCATCGGCGCGACCCCGCCACCGGCCGGATCGACATCATCCGCCCGGCGATGACCGACAAGCTGCAGGACGGCGATGTCGTGTACGTTCGCGAGAGCCTGTTCTAGAGAGGGGAGCGGCGGCCATGACCTTTGCGCAATTCATGTCGATACTGCGGGCGCGGTGGAAGGTGGCGCTGGCGGTGCTGCTGGCGACGGTCGGCCTGACGCTGCTCATCAGCCTCCTGATGCCCAAGCAGTACAAGGCGATCGCCAGCGTCGTCATCGATTTCAAGCCCGATCCGATTTCCGCCATGCTCAATGGCGGCATCCCGACGCCGGGATTCATGGCGACGCAGGTCGACATCATCCAGAGCGATCGCGTCGCCCAGCGGGTCGTCCGCAATCTCAAACTCGCCGACAACCCGCAGATCCGCAAGCAGTGGCAGGACGAGGCCAATGGCGAAGGGTCCATCGAATCCTGGCTGGGCACGGTGTTCCAGAAGAACATGGATGTCGTGCCTTCGCGCGAAAGCAGCGTCATTCAGGTGAGCTACAAGGCCGGCGATCCGCGTTTCGCCGCCGCATTGGCCAACGCTTTCGTGAAGGCCTATATCGACACCTCCTTGGAATTGCGCGTGGATCCCGCGCGTCGTTATTCGAATTTCTTCGAGGCGCAGTCCAAGGAAGCGCGTGAGGCGCTCGAAGCGGCACAGACCAAGCTCAGCAGCTTCCAGAAGGACAACGGCATCATCGCCTCCGACGAGCGGCTGGATATCGAAAATGCGCGATTGAACGAGCTTTCGACGCAGCTCACGGCATTGCAGGCCCTCGCCGCCGAGTCTTCCAGCCGGCAGGCCCAGGCCCAGGGCGCGCAAGGCGACCGCATGCAGGAAGTGCTGAACAATTCGCTCATCCTGGGCATCAAGGCCGATATCAACCGGGGCGAGGCGCGCTTGCAGGAAATGTCGACCCGCTACGGCGACAGCCACCCCTCGGTGCTGGAGGCCAAGGCCAATCTGGCCGAGCTGCGATCGCGGCTCGACAGCGAGACCAAGAAGGTCGTCAGCGGCGTGGGGCTGAACAACAACGTCAATCGCCAGCGCGAAGCCGATATCCGCGCCTCGCTGGAAGCCCAGCGCGCCAAGGTACTCAAGCTCAAGGCCGTGCGTGACGAGGGGTTGGTCATCATGCGCGATGTCGAGAACGCCCAGCGTGCCTACGATGCCGTGCGCCAGCGCTATATCCAGACCAATCTCGAGAGCCAGACGACGCAGAGCAACGTGAACATGCTGACCGAGGCCGTGCCGCCGATCACGCCGTCGTCGCCGCGCCTGGTGCTGAATACGCTGCTGGCCCTGCTCGGAGGCATCTTGCTGGCCATCGGCACGGCCCTGTTCCTCGAGTTGCGTGACCGCCGCGTTCGCAACCTCGACGATGTCGTTGCCGCGCTCGACCTGCCGGTGATCGGCAACCTCGACAAACCCGGTTCGAAATCGGGCAAGAGGGGCGGGCATTCCATCATGCGGCAGCGCCTGCTGGCGCCGCTGCCCGAATCCGGCAGGGGTGCCTGATGGCCCAGTTCAGAGACACTTTGCTCGACGCGAACGACATGTCCAACGCCGGAGAGTCGGCCGTGAATTCGGTGCCTCCATTGCTCGGCAGCAGGGCCCATGATGCGGATGCCAACGGGCGCAATCGAACCATCGGCGACATCCTGGCGGAATTGCGCGACCTCACCGCCGAGCAGGTGGCCAAGGCGCTCAGCTATCAACAGGAAAAGGGTGTCCGCTTCGGCGAGGCGGCGGTCGCGCTCGGCTTCGCCAGCAACGACGACGTGCTGTTCGCGCTTTCGCGCCAGTTTCAGTATCCCTACGCGCCCGAGGAGCGGCGACGCACCGGTCCCGAACTGGTGGCGTTGAACGAGCCCTTCTCCAGCGCTGCCGAGAACTTCAGGGCCCTGCGCAGCCAGTTGATGGTGCGCGTGTTCCGCGAGGGCGGACCGCGTCCCGCCCTGGCCGTCATCAGCCCCGATTCGGGGGACGGCAAGACCTACGCGGCATCGAACCTGGCCGTGACCTTCGCGCAACTGGGTGGCCGCACGCTGCTGGTCGATGCCGACATGCGCGGCCCCCGCGTGCACGAGGTCTTCGGACTCAGGAACGCCGCCGGACTTTCGAGCATCCTTTCGGGCCGCACCGACAAGCAGGTGATCCAGCAGGTGGCCGGCCTGCCGAGTCTTTTTGTTCTGCCCGTCGGAACGACGCCGCCGAATCCGCTGGAGTTGGTCGAACGCCCGGCCTTCGGCCTGCTGATGCGTGAACTCTCGAGCAAATTCGATCATGTGATCGTCGACACGCCGGCCGCCGTCTACGGCTCGGACGCCGCCGTCATCGCGGCCAAATGCGGTGCGGCGATCGTCATCGCCCGCAAGGACATGTCGAGTACCGATGCGCTGCGCGAACTGGTCGCCGCGCTGCAGGGCACGTCCACCAAGATGGCGGGCGCTGTCTTCAACCAGCGCTGACCCGGTTTGGGCCCCGCGATGTCCAGCGCAATGCCCGGCCAGGCTCCGATGCGCATGTCCTCCGATGCGCTGATCAAGCTGGGTGTGCTCGCGGCGGGCTTCCTGATCCTCGTCGTGCCCACCGTGGTGCGGCTGACGCAGCAGGTGTGGCAAAGCGACGAGCAGGGGCACGGCCCCATCATCGCCGCCGTCAGTCTGTTCCTGATGTGGCGCCGCCGGCAACAGCTGATCGATGCGCCTTATCGACCGGCCAACGCCCGGGGCTGGATCCTGTTCCTGCTTTCGATGGTCGCCTACGCGCTCGGGCGGTCGCAGCAGATCATCCAGGGCGAGGTGGTCGGCCTGATCGGGGCCGCGACCTCGGTCCTGCTGCTGGTGCGGGGCGTCGAAGGCCTGCGCATCGTGGCCTTTCCGCTCTTCTTCATGATCTTCCTGGTGCCGCTGCCGGGTGTGCTGGTCCAGGCCATCACGATCCCGTTGAAATCCGCCGTTTCGTACGTGGCCGAGGATGTGATGTACCGGGCCGGCTATCCGATAGGTCGCACCGGCGTGATCCTGACGGTGGGCCCCTACCAGTTGCTGGTGGCCGATGCCTGTTCCGGGCTCAATTCGATGTTCACGCTCGAAGCCCTGGGCCTGTTGTATGCCAACCTGATGGGCTACACGAGCAAATTGCGCAACGTGATCCTGGCCATCCTCGTCGTGCCGATCGCCTTCGTCTCCAATGTCATCCGGGTCGTCGTGCTCGTGCTCGTGACCTATCATTTCGGCGATGCGGCGGGCCAGGGATTCGTGCACGAATTTGCCGGCATGGTGCTCTTCGGGGTCGGTCTGGCGATCATGCTCGCCACCGACAGCCTGCTGGGCCGCATGCTGGGGCAGGACCACGGTGCCCGCCACCCATGAATGCGCCCGTGCTCGAATCGCCGGCCGCGGTGGCACCCCCGGCATCCGCCGCCCGACTGCCGCTGTCGCGGGTGCTGGTGCTGGTGGGCCTGATGTTGCTGGCGGCCGCCACCGGCGTCTGGTTGCGGCCTGACTATCGCCTGTCGGAGCACAAGCCGGCGATCGCCCTGGCGACCCAGGTGCCGGAAGCGTTCGGCGAATGGAAGATCGACCGCACGCTGGCGCCGGTGGTGCCCGATCCCAGCCTGCAATCGGCCCTCGATGCGCTGTATTCGCAGACGCTGGCGCGCACCTATGTCAACGCCGCCGGCGAACGCGTGATGCTGTCCATCGCCTACGGCAGTGACCAGAGCAGCGAGACGACGGCCGTGCATCGGCCCGAGTTCTGCTATTCGGCGCAGGGCTTCCGCGTCCGGCGCATCGGCGAGACCGTGCTGCATGTGGGCCCGGCCCTCGTGCCGGCCGCACGGCTGGTGGCCAACCTGGGGCCACGCATCGAACCCATCACCTATTGGGTGACGTTGGACGAGGCCGCGACGCTGCCGGGTTGGGGGCGCAAGCTCGAGCAGTTGCGCTACGGGCTGCGCGGGCAGATACCGGATGGGATGCTGGTACGGGTATCGGCGATCTCATCGTCGATCGAGCAGTCCTACGCGTTGCAGCAACGATTCCTGGAACAGATGTACGCTGCGATACCGACGCCCGTGCGCACGCGATACTTCGGTGGAGATACGAGCTCTGGCGAAACCTTGTCGACGCCGGAACCATCCAGAGGCATGAATCCGCCTCCAATACAGCGATAACTTGTGGTCAGCGTGGCCATGCCGTCTACCTGGGTTCGCGAGCGATTGCGGCATATCAGGCTTACGCCGTTCGATCAATCCACTGAAAACGGGCGATCGGACGAGCGGCTTCGCCGCCTAGGGTTGAGCGCGGGCGCCACCGCATTGTCGCGGGTCCTCGCCCTATTGGTGACAATCGCCTCGATTCCCCTGGCGCTCGGCTACCTTGGAAAAGAGCGCTTCGGTGTCTGGTCCACGCTCAGTGCACTGGTCGTGGCACTTCAGTTTGCCGATCTGGGTATAGGCAACGGCGTCATCAACGCGGTTTCCACGGCGCACGGAAAAGGAGATGCGCTAAGACTGAGACAACACGTGTCGACCGCCTTCTTTTCGTTGCTTGCCATTGGATGCGTGCTCGCGGGCGTGGCGTTTTCGATCATTCCCTTGATTTCATGGAGTGAGCTGTTTCATCTGAGGGATCCGCTGGCTGCTCGAGAGGTGTTGCCAGCCGTGTTGGCATTCGCGATATGTTTTGCATTGTCAGTTCCCTTGAGCCTGGTCCAGCGCGTGCAGATCGGACTTCAAAGCGGATTTATCGCCAGCGGTTGGCAGTGTGTAGCCAACGCATTGAGTTTGCTTGCCATCTGGGCATGCGCGCGTTCGCAACTCGGCCTGGCCTGGATGGTCGTCGCGCTGCTTGGTGCGCCTTTGGTTGCGTCGTTCATCAATTCGGCAATCTTCTTCTGGCGGCATGACTCGCGCTATCGACCCGACTGGAAATTGATCAAGAAGGATTCTCTTCACCTCCTGATGCGGGTGGGGGGTGGTTTCCTCGTTCTTCAGATTTCGGTGGCTATCGTCTTCTCATCGGATGCCATCATCATTGCGAAGGTTCTTGGCGCCTCCGAGGTGATGAACTATTCGGTCCCGGAAAAGTTGTTCAGCATCATTTCCTTGATCATCGCGACCTCGATCATGCCTCTTTGGCCCGCGTACGGCGAAGCGCTTGCGCGCGGCGATGTGTCGTGGATCACAAGGACCCTGCGCCGGTCGGCAACGATGGCCGCCATGTTTGCGCTGATCTCTGCGTTGCTGCTGGTCATGGCCGCGCCGAAATTGATTGCCCTCTGGGTGGGTGACAAGGTCGTCGTTGGCCTGCCGCTCTTGCTGTCCATGGCGCTTTGGCGCATTTTGGAGGGAACTGGATTCGCCTTCGGAATGTTCTTGAACGGGTGTGGAATAATTCGCTTTCAGGTGATTTCCTCGTGTCTAATGGCTTTCTGCGCGATTGCCTTGAAGCCGATGCTGGTTTCGAAAATAGGCATTGCGGGCGCGCCGCTGGTCACGGCAGTTGTATACCTTGCCTTGACCTTGGTGCCGTTGGCATTCCTGCTTCGTGGAATGGTCTTGAAATTGCAATCTGGAATCTCCGCGTGAGCCAAGTGGCAACTCGGATGAATGAGCCATGAGTGACCACATTGAAACCTATCTGCGGAGGTTCGAGCCGATTTCCTCGTTGGATCGATCGATTCTGCTGCGGGAGATGGACGCGGTATGGGACGAGATGGGCCTGGACAATTCCATGCCGCTTTGCAAGCAGGAGTCGAAGGTCGCCCGCTTCTATGGCCATCCCGTGTGGGTGCTGAATGGACTGTTCTCGGAGGTGGATCCAATGTCTCGAAAACACCGGGAGGCCATTGCCGATTATCTGTCGGAACTGAAGCCCAGGCGTATCGCCGACTATGGCGGCGGAAGCGGCGTGTTGGCGCGATTCATCGTCCAGAGATGTCATGACTGCGTCGTCGATGTGGTTGAACCGTTCCCGTCGCCATTCGTTGTTTCCAGAATGGCCGGCATCGAGCGAGTTCAATTTGTCGCCAAGCTGGAGCCTCCCTACGACGCGATCGTCGTGCAAGACGTTCTCGAGCACGTCGACGATCCGCTGGAACTGGCCTTCAACGTTGTCGATGCGACCAGGCAGGGCGGCTGCCTGGTATTCGCGAACTCATTCTGGCCCGAAATCAAATGTCACATGCCGTCGACATTCTACCTTCGATATCACTTCTCGATGATAATGAGAGCCGCCGGGCTCAAGTCTTTGGGATGTATTGCCGACGTGGGTCACAGCGAAGTGTTTTCCAAAGTGTCGCCGGCAAATCGATACCTTGCCGGGCAAGTTGCCTCCCTGGCGAAAGTGACCGGGCCTATCGTCAATCGCGCACGAGGCCGGGTGTCGGCGATCAGGCGCGCCGTAAGTCGTACCCGCGAAGCTTCAAAGTAGACCACTGACGATAAAGGCTGTGCGATGTTGGAATGTGCGATGTTGAAGCGGAGGGCGGCTCGTTCTTGACGATGCCTCTCAAATAACGTGAAGCTTGCCTTTGTCGGAACCTACGAGCAAGAAGGTGGCGCTGCGCGGGCCGCCGTTCGTTTGCGCGAGGCCTTCACGCTGGCTGGAGTCACTTCGACAATGTTCGTGCTTCAGAGATCCGGGGCAGGCGAGGGTGTGGTCGGACCAGTCGGGAACGCCGGGCGGCTGAGGGCCAGAATTCGGTGGCAAATCGATCAGTTTCCGGCGCAGGTGTTCGGTTTCAAGCGAGGTGAATTTTCCGTCAACTGGTTGGGTTCGGGGTTGCAGAGGAGCCTTTCTGCTTTTGCACCGGATATCGTGCATCTGCACTGGATCAATGCCGGATATGTCTCTCTGGGAGAGATTGAGAGCCTTGACCTCCCTGTCGTTTGGACCGCGCATGATATGTGGCCGTTTACGGGTGGTTGCCACTATGATTCGGGATGCGGTCGATATGTTGGATCGCACTGCGTCCATTGCCCGCTGCAAACGCATGGGCGAGCGATAGAGGTGGCGTCCTCTCGACTCAAGAGAAAAGTGTCCGCGTGCGAGGCATCCGATATTGCGTTTGTTTGTCCAAGCCGCTGGCTTGGCGATGTTGCTCGAGCCAGCCCGGTGGGGGCCGGTCGTCAAGTGGACGTGATTCCAAACTGTATCGATCTCGATCGTTATAGGCCCATTGATCGGGCCGCGGCGAGAGACCTTTTTGGCTTGGCCCACGACGAGATCATCATTCTCTTCGGGGCGCTCAGATCGCAGTCGGACCCGCGCAAGGGATTTGAGCAGCTCGATGCGGCGTTGCGATCGGTCGCTGCAACCTGGCGCGGGGCGAAGATATCGTTGTGTGTTTTTGGAACCGCGAAGCGTGGCATTTCGTCGCTCCACGGAATTCCTGTTCGGAACATGGGGCATCTCCATGATGATGAGTCACTGATAGCGTTGTATTCAGCGGCCGACATCTTCGTGGCGCCGAGTCTGCAGGATAATCTGCCGAATACCGTACTCGAGGCTGCGGCATGTGGATTGCCGACGGTTGCATTCAACGTCGGTGGAATGAGTGACTTGATCGAGCATGAGGCAACGGGATGGCTGGCTCCGGCAGGCGACGCAAGCTCGCTGGCCGACGGCATCTCTGCGTTCCTGGCGAGCCGTGCCTGGCGAGTTCGCGCGGGTGCCGCAGCGAGGGAAGCGGCTGCGTCTCGTTTCTCGTACAAGACCGTTGCAGCGTCCTATCTTGCCGTCTATGAGCGATTGCTGACGCACGGCAAGCGTGCAACCTGAGTCCCTGAATGTTCTCCATTGCGACACCCACACGCAATTCGCTGGACAAGCTTCGGCGGTGTGTTGGCGCGGTGCGCGGTCAGACGGGCATGCGCTTCGAGCATTTGGTGCAAGATGCGGTGTCGGCGGACGGAAGCGGAAGCTGGCTTGCGGAACAGGCGGCTATGCGAAGCGATTTGCGGCCGGTGAGCGAGCCCGACTCGGGCATGTATGACGCCATCAACCGGGCCTGGGCCCGATCGCAGGGTGGCTATCTGTCGTGGCTGAACGCCGACGAGCAATATCTCCCCGGCACGCTGGCCCGGGTGCACGCATATTTCGAGGCCCATCCCGAGGCCGATGCGTTGTTCGCCGACTACCTGGTCGTCGACGGGCAGGGCCGGGCAGTGGCGCTGCGGCGCGAGATTCCGCTGCGGCGCTTCTATGTCGCCAACAGCTTTCTCAACGCCCAGTCCTGCACGATGTTCTTCCGCCGCCGGCTCTGGGATCGCGGCCTGCTGACGCTGGACCACCGGCTGCGCTATGCGGCCGACAAGGAACTCGTGCTCGGCCTGCTGGAGGCCGGCGCGCGAATCGATCACCTTCCCGAGGTACTCTCGCTCTTCGGTATCGACGGGAGCAATCTCAGCACCCATCCCGCCATGGAAGAGGAAGCCGAACGCATACGACTGGCGCATGGGGCCTTCCGCTGGCGCGCGCTGCGCGCCCTCGCCCTGGGCGCCCGGCGGGCCGAGCGGATGCTGCGGGGTGCCTACCGCGCGCGCGATTTCCGCTACCGATACGCCTTGGACGAAACACCGCATTACGCCGCCTTTCAGGCGCGAGGGCTGGGCGGGCGTTACTCCCTGGCGGATACCGAGGGTCGGGCCCAGCCGATAGAGCCCGCCGGCGAAGGCGATTGCCAGGAGCGAGCGTGACCACCCTGCTGCAGCGCCGCTGGTTCAAGCGCGGCCTTCCCGCGCCCAAGCGTGGGCCGCAGGTGCGCCTGGCGGCGCCGATGACGCGCCGCCGGACAGGCCTGCGCTTCACCGAGATCCTGGTTCTCTTCACCCTCGGCGTGGCCTACCTGGAGAGCGTCTCGCAGCCGGTGTTCGGCATCCAGCTCCACCTCACGCTGCTGAACCACTTCCCCCTCGCTCTGCTGGTGCCGGCATTGGCGCTGCACCTGATGAGCCTGCTCGTCAACCGCGCGTCGCCGCCCTGGGCTGCGATCTTCAGCGCTTGCTGGCCCCTCGTGCTGCTGGCCTGTTATGCACTCGTCGGATCGTCGATCGCCAAATGGGAGCTGACCGAACGCGACACCTTCCTGACCTTTGCCGTGTACCTGCTGCTGCTGCCGCTGTTCGCGGCGGCCGTGCCCGCGCAGCCCGATCGCCTGCGCGGCTGGGCACTGGCGCTGGTGACGCTATGGCTGCTGGCCTCGTTGGCCGCCTTGACGGGGGAGGCCGCGCGTTACACGCTCAAGGAAACGCTGCACGAGATCGAGTACCTGGTCACCGTCGGCTTCTTCGTCACGTACTACGCCGTACGGGTCGCTTGGCTGCGCCTGCTCGTGCTGCTGGCCATGGCGGCGGCGCTGGGCTTGAACAACAAGCTCACCGGCTACATCGTCGGCGCGATGGCCCTGCTGCACATACTCGTGAGCATCGGCTGGCGCAGGCTGCCGCGCGAGTGGCGGGCCGCCTACGGTGTGGCGGCCGCCGTCTTCACCGCCGCGGTCGTCGCGGCGCTGACGATGCTCTATTTCACTTACCGTGAATACCTGCCCAGCGGCAATGTCGCTGTGCGTCTGTCGCAGTATCAGGAAGCATGGCGCCAATTCCTGGCCAGTCCCTTGTGGGGCAATGCGTATCTGGCGAATTCCGGCGAGGCCTACACCGAGTCGTTCCGCGTGCTCAACATTCCCACCCACAGCGACGTGCTCGACATCCTCAAGCATGGCGGGCTGATCGGGCTCGCGCTGTTCTGCTGGGGCTATGGGAAGATCTTCCTGGCCATTCATCGCGCGGTGGCGGCCACCGAGTCGAATACCCTGCTCAATGCCTACTTCGTGGGTTTGCGTTTCTTCCAGGTCACGGCGCTGGTGACCTTTGCCATCAATCCGATCCTGCTCAAGGGCCCGTTCCTGATCGTCATCTGGGGCAACCTCGGCATCGGCCTGGGCATGGCATTGACGGCCACCCGGGCGGTGCGCGAGCGTTGAGCGGCGCGCCTGCCGAACTCGGCGTGCTGTTCGTGCACGCCGGTGCCGAGCTTTACGGGGCGGACCGGATACTGCTCGAACTCACCGCGGGCCTGGCGCAGCGGGGCGTGGTGCCCTGCGTCGTGCTGCCGACGCCCGGCCCGCTGCACGACGAACTGGCGCGCGCCTCGGTGCCGGCCGGCCGCCGCAACCTGGGTGTCCTGCGGCGACGCTATTTCACGCTGCCGGGCCTGCTGAATCGGCTGCGCCGCATCGTCTCGTCGACTCTCCATCTGCGGCGCGTGATTCGCGAGCGCGGGATCGATCTGGTCCACAGCAACACCACCGCCGTGCTGCCGGGCGCGTTCGCCGCGCTCCTATGCGGCGTGCCGCATGTCTGGCATGTGCACGAGATCACGACGCGGCCGGCCTGGTTCGCGCGGGCCATGGCCTGGCTGGTCGGCCGGCTTTCCGATCGCGTCGTGTTCGTCTCGGCCGCGACGCGCGACCACATGGGTGGCCTGGACCCGCGCGTGCGCCGCAAGGGCATCGTCATCCACAACGGCATCGACACGACCCGCGCCACCGGCGGGTGCGTCGGGGTGCTGCGCGACGAATGCGGCTGGTCGCGGGCGCAGGTGCTGGTCGGGATGGTCGGCCGCATCAATTGGTGGAAGGGCCAGCGCAAGCTGCTGGAAAGCGCCGATCTGCTGGCGCGACGTCGCCAGGACCTGCGCTTCCTCATGGTCGGCGGCACCTTCGACGGTGAGGGGCGGCTGCGCGATGAACTGCTGGCGGATATCGAAGGCCGTGGCTTGGCGGGCGTCGTGGCCGTGCAGGACTTCAGGGCCGATATCGGCAACGTGCTCGCCGATCTCGACATCTTCGTGTTGCCGTCCACCGAACCGGATCCCTTTCCCACCGTCGTGCTCGAGGCCATGGCGGCCGGCAAGCCCGTCGTGGCTTTCCGTCACGGCGGCGTCTGCGAGATGGTCGAGGAGGGCCGTTCGGGCATCCTGTGCACGCCGGGCTCGGCCGCCGAACTGGCGGACGCCATCGAGCGCCTGGCGTCGGCGCCCGACATGCGCGTGGCGATGGGGATGGCCGGACGCGAGCGGGTCGATCGCCTGTTCACGCGCGCAGCCTTCATCGATCGCTTTCACGCGCTGTACCGCGAATTGGTGGCGCAGCGATGAGGCGCCGCCGGGTCCTGTCGGTGCCTCTGGCCTGGTGCGCCGGATGCGTCGCCGAGCCGCCGCAGGCGGCGACGTCCCGAATCTGCGGGGGCCTGGGTCGCGGGTTCCATCTGGGGGAGACGCTGGGCCGGACCGTGGACGACTACACGGCGATCGCGCAGACCGGTGCGACGCTCGTGCGCATGGGGCTGCGGATGGACGTCGATGCGGGTGGCGACGGCTACGCGTTCCAGCCCGGCGCGCACCAGGAATTGCTGAACCAGGTCGGATTCGCACGCCGCACGGGTCTGCGCATCATCCCGGTCCTGCGACCCGAACCGACGCCGGAGTCGCGGCTGTGGTCCGATGAGAGGCTGCAGACCAGTCTCGCGCACCACTGGTCCGGCCTCGCACGCGAATTGGCCGGGCGCACCGAAGTCGCGGCGTTCGACCTGGTCAACGAACCGCACCCACCCGGACTGACCTTCGCACAGAAGAACGCCCGCTGGGCAGACCTGGCGATGCGCCTGGCAGCTGCCGTGCGCGCCCAGGACGCCGATCGTTGCCTGATCGTCGAGCCGTCACCCGGTGCGCGGCCGATGGGATTCGAGACCGCGACGCCGTTGCCGCTCGCGAACGTCGCGTACAGCCTGCACATGTACGAGCCCTTCGAGTTCACCCACCAGCGCGTCGGTGACCCGCGATTCACCGCCGTCGTCGACTACCCTGCCGTCGTGCCGGGCCAGGGGCGATGGGATCGCGAGCGCCTGCGACGGGAACTCGAACCGGCCCGGTCGTTCGGCGAGCGACATCGATGGCGGATCTACGTCGGCGAGTTCGGTGCCGCGCGCTGGGCACCCGGCGCGTCGCGCGAGCGCTATCTGCGCGATCTGATCGGCCTGTTCAACGAGTGGGGTTGGAGCTGGACCTACCACGCCTGGCGCGAATGGCAGGGCTGGGACGCCGAAATGGGCCCCGGCGGCGCGGCCGATTCGCTGCGCGCCATTCGCAATCAGACCGAGCCGACTTTCGTGGCGCTGCGCGAGGGTTTCGCCAAGGACTGCGGGGGGGGCGGTGGCGGCGCCTGAACGCGAACCCGCGCGGGTGCTGCGCGTGCTGGGCACGCGTGGCGTGCCGGCCGCGCACGGCGGCTTCGAGACATTCGCCGAACGCCTGGCCCTGCATCTGGTGGCCCGCGGCTGGCAGGTCACGGTGTATTGCCAGCTGGACGGGTCGGGTCCGGTGGTCGATGACGAGTGGCAAGGCATCCGTCGCGTGCGGATCCCGGTGGCCGCAAGCGGGCCTTCGTCGACGATCCTGTTCGACTGGAAGGCGACCCGGCATGCGGCGCGGCGTCCCGGGCTCTGTCTGACCCTGGGCTACAACACGGCAGTGTTCTGCGCGCTGCTGCGGCTGGTGCGGGTGCCCAACATCATCAACATGGACGGCATCGAATGGCGCCGCGCCAAATGGGGGCGGCTGGCCAGGCTCTGGTTCCGGATCAATGAACAGGCGGGCGTCTGGCTGGCCGATCACCTCGTCGCCGATCATCCGCAGATCCAGGCGCATCTGGCGCGCAGCACGCGGGCGGACAAGATCACGATGATTCCGTACGGCGCCGACCGGCTCGGCGGGCTGTCGGATGCGCCGGTCCGGTCACTCGGGCTGGAGCCGGGTCGCTATCTCACCTTGATCGCCCGCCCCGAGCCGGAGAACTCGGTGCTGGAACTCGTGCAGGGTTTTTCGCGCCAGCCTCGTGGTTTCGCGCTCGCCGTGCTGGGCGGCTACGGCGACGACCAGCCCTACCACCGCGCCGTGCGTGCCGCGGCCAGCGACGAGGTCCGGTTTCTCGGGCCCATCTACGACCGCCATGTCGTCGATGCGCTGCGTCTGCACGGTGCCGCGTATCTGCACGGGCATCGGGTGGGGGGCACCAATCCTTCGCTGGTCGAGGCGCTGGGCGCGGGCAATGCCGTCATCGCCCACGACAACCCGTTCAACCGCTGGGTGGCCGGCGCGGCCGCGCGCTACTTCGGCGATGCCGACGATGTCGCGGCGCTGCTGGACGAGATCCTCGCGAATCGCGATGCGCTGGAGCCGTTGCGCGCGGCCGCCTGGCAGCGCTTCGAAGCGGAATTCACCTGGCCGCGGGTGCTGCAGGCCTATGAGCAATTGCTGCTGCAATGGCTGCCGGGTGCTCAGGGCAGGGCGGCGCGATAGGGCGAATCGGCGCGCAGCAGCAATTGCTGGCTGCCTGCGGCCAGGGCCAGCGGCAGCGCCACGGCCTGGCCGTGGATGTCGAGGGCGCTGCATCCGGCCGGCCAGCCGAGTTCGGCGCATCCGACGCTGCGATTCTGATGATCGGGGGCGAAGGCCAGTGCCGACCAGTCGGCGACTTGCGCGACGGTGTAGCCGGTGACCTGGCGCACCGAGACCGCGCTGAACGCGACGGGCACGTGCAGCGTCTCGAGCTGCAGGTT
Organism: Burkholderiales bacterium; assembly: GCA_028868825.1. Classification (GTDB taxonomy): domain Bacteria; phylum Pseudomonadota; class Gammaproteobacteria; order Burkholderiales; family Burkholderiaceae_C; genus Rubrivivax. The sequence continues at coordinate 116,251 of JAGWTU010000009.1, forward strand.
CACGCGCGCCGCGGCTGCCGATTTGGGCAGGAAGAAGGCTTCGTACGGCAGCGTCTCGCCGGCGGCGGCGCTGCGCGTGCCGTAGGTGATGAAGCCCTTCGCGTCGGCCATCACGTCCCACGGGCTGACGGTGCGACTGACGTACGGAAAGGCGACGGTGGCACCGCTGGACGCGGGCATCGTGGCGGTCCAGCGGTAGACGTAGGGAACCGCCGGTGTCAGCGTGAAGGGCGGGCTGTCCAGCAGGTCGCCGGTGCTGCCGGCGGTCAGGCTGACGCAGGTGCCGGTGCAGGTGGCGAGATTGGAGAGTGCGGCGACGGCAAATCCCGTTCCGACGGGATTGAAGTATTGACCCCACGGGCCGAGTCCCTGCGCGAAATTGCCGCCCTGAACCATCTCGGGCCCCAAGGCGAGGATCTGCGGGTTGTAGCGCGCCGGCCGCAGCGGCAACGGATCGCCGGCATTGAGGGCCTGCCAATGGACGGCGTCGACATAGGCGTCGCCGGCCGGGCCGCGCACCCAGGCGTGCTGTGCGAGCGAGCCCTGGAGCTGAACGTAGGCGTTGCCCGTGAATTGATTGCGGCCCGGCGCCAGCGCCGCGGCGCCCGACAGGCTGTGCCAGAACCAGACGGCCTGGGACACGGAGAACGTGGGCAGCGAGCCGGCCGACGCCTGCGCCTGCACCAGCGGCACGATCTCGTTGTTCTGCCAGAGATTGCCGGTCATCCAGTCGGCGTCGGTCTGATCCATGCTGGCGAAGAGTGCGGCTGCGCCTGGCAGCCAGACATGGTTGTTCGCCACGGTCATGTGCGACGCGTTGTGCAGGAAGATGCCGATCGGCGTGCCGAAGATCTGATTGCCGCTGACGCTGACGTGGTTCGTGAAATCGTCGAGGTACACGCCGACGATGATCGGTGCGCCGTTCGACGACGCCGCAGCCGCACCGGCGCCCTCGCCCAGCACGCGATTGCCGGCAACGGTGGCCGACTGCGCGACCGCGGCGTTGGCTCGCCCCTGCCAGGCGTAGATGGCGCCGCAATCCGACAGCCGGCTGCAGAAACCGGCGATCGTATTGCCCGACAACAGACTGCCACCGACGGTCGAGAAGTAGATGCCGTGATAGCCGCTGCCATCGACGGTGTTGTTGGTGACGCTGGCGCCCGGGCCGGCGTCGATGCCGGCCGTGACGCCGGCTTGCTGGCTGGGCAAGGTGCCCGTGGCCAGCACGCGGTTGCCGGTGATCGTCGGCGCATACACATTGAGCGCGTTGATGCCGTATTGGGCGTTCTGGGCGACGAGGCTGTTGGAGACGGTGGGCCCCGGCGTGCCGCTCGGCAACGGTATCCATTGTTCCAGCCGCACGCCGTAGACGCCGTTGTCGGTGGCCTCGATCTGCGAGATCTGCGCGGTCGGTGCGTTGGTCAGGTGCAGCCCGTCGCTGCGCGCGCCGCGCAACGCGATGTTCTGCACTTGCAGGGCGTTGCGCTGCGACAGCGCGAGCGCCTCGTCACGCACGCTGCCTTCGATGAGCGCCGCATTGAGGTCGGCGGGCGCGCCGACCGCGGGCGCCATCAGATAGAGCCGCTGCGCCTTCACGTCGTGGAAGAACTCGCCGGCGCTCGTCAGCATCCACAGCTTGTTCTGGAGCAGGTAACGGGACCCCGCCGGTGGCGTCCATTGCAGCGCCTTGCCCAGGCCCAGCAGGCCGCCGGCGCTGCCGACGACGGCGTTGGTTTCGATGAACCAGGGCTGCGTCTGGACCTGCACCGTGGCACCGGAAAGATCCTTGCCCGCCAGCGTCGCCGCGTCCGCGGATTGCAAGGCCAATTGCGAGTTGGTGGCGCTGCCGCTGCCGGTGACGGCCCAGCCGCCGCCGGCCGCCGCGGGATCGGGCCATTGCGCGGTGCGCATCGGCTCGCCATTGACGAAAAGCTGGGTGATCGGCGGCGTGCCGGCGGGCAGGCTGCGCGACCAGATGCCGCCGTTCAGGACCCAGCCGCCCGAGAAGTCGTCCGCACCCGAAATCACGGCCTTGCGCAGCGCGCATTCGGGGCCGTAGCCGGCGATCACGTTGCCGTCGACCAGTTGTCGCGCCGACAACGCGAGTGCCTCGCGCCACAGTCCGCCGCAGCGCAGATACAGGCCCTGGCCCGCTTGCAGCGTGGCGCCCGCCGCCTTCGCCAGCGTGCGCCAGGGCAGGGCGGGCGTGCCGGGGTTGGCGTCGTTGCCGCTGCCGGAGTCGACATAGAAGCCGGGCGCCGTGCTGGCCGTGGCCGGCGGGCCCAGCGTGCCGCTTGTCAGCACCGAGGCCGACGGCAGCGCGAAGCGCAGCGCGCCATTGCGCGTCAGCGTCGTGCGGCCCGAGAGCGTGTCCAGCCCGTCGAACGCGGCCGCACCGCTGCCGCGATCGAACCAGACGAGATCGTCGGTGGGCAGCATCTTGACGCTACCCACCGTGAGCGACGCCACCGTGAGCGAGCGCACCACCGCGCCGCCGGCGTCGCTGGCGTTGCCGAACACCAGATCGACGACGCCGCCGTCCGGCGCCGTCGTGAAGTCGACGGTGTAGTTCGTGGGGGTCGGCGTGTTCACCTGCACGGTGGCCAGCGTGGCGCCGTTGTAGCGCACCGTGACGCTCGCGCCACTGCCGGCGTAGACCGGCGCCCAGGCGTTGAAGGTGAGCGTCATCGGCACGCCGGTGCTGGCGGCCTGCTGCACGGCAGGTGCCAGGCTGATCGACTGCGCCTGCGTACTGGTCGCCGTCGCGGGACTGCTCAACGCGCCGCTCGTCGCGCCGCTCGACGCGGAGCCGCCGCAGGAACCAAGAGTGAACAGGGCCACGAGCAGCGCCCCGACCCGCGCAGGCGAGCCGGAATGCGAGGACAGCGAGGCTGCCGGAAGTGCTGAAGCCATGGTGACCGGGGGTGAGCAACACGATGCCGTGCTGTTCGATCGAGTTTCGAGATGTGCTTTCTTCGGCATTCTGCGGGCCGGACTCAAGCCGCTTACGCTTTCGAATGCCTGTTCGACGGCGGTGCACGGTCGGCATGATCGCACCGCTGCCGGACGGCGTTCCTTTCGAGTTACATCCGGCAACGCTTGGGCTCTACTTCGGTTCAAGTCCGGTCCGGACTTGCCGAGGGTGCCGAGTGGCGCGGGGTCCCCCCGATTCAGGACCGCTCGGTCGTTTCCGCTATGCCGGCGGCGTCCTTGGACAGCCGGATTTCGCCCGCCTCGACCGGATCGCCGATGCCGGCCGGCCGCGAAACCCACCACGCGAGCCCCGCCCCCAGCAGCAGCGCCAGCCCCCCCAACCCGATGATCATCGTTCGCGCCGTCGCATAGGCGCTGGCGGCATCGGCCGTCGATTCGTCGTTGATCTGGTCCTCGAGGTCGACCAGTTCGCCCAGCGCCCGCATCCAGGCGGCGATCTTGGGCTGGGCGTCTTCCATGAGGACGCGCGTCGCTTCCGCGTTGTTGTTCTTCAGGCCCAATTCGGCCACGCGGACCAGCTGCGGCGCGGCGAGGTCCCCGATGGTCTTGATCTGACGGAACAGCGCGCGCTCCTCGGCCGAGGCGGGGACGGTGGGGTCGGCGAACATGGCGGCCAGCCGCGCCTCATGCTGCCGGTAATTCGCCTGCGCGAGCCGGAACGAGGCGTAGACCCTGCGCATGCCGGCCTCGTCGGTGACGAGCACGAGGTCGCGGATGAGGCGCGACATCTCGAAGGTCGCCGAATGCATCTCGCGCGCCTGGCGGCTCTCGGCGTTGTGGATCCGGATCACCACCTCGAGCCGGCGCTGGACCTTGGACATGCTGACCAGCCCCGCGGCACCGATGAGGGCGAGCAGCAGCGCCCCCAGCAGGATGCCGGCCAGCAGGCGCAGATTCGGCTTCGGTCCGGAATTCGGGCTCATGAAACGAGAAGATGGATGCAGGACATCGGGTCACACAAGGGGCTCAGGTGTCGGACGATGGCCGGCGCGCGTCGATGATCATGTCGCTGATCATCAAATTATGCGGTGTTGCGTGTCCCAATGTGTCTGCATTGTCACGGGCAGTCGTCGCGAAATGCAAGAAGTTGCCGCCCCGGCACGGCCGCGGCTTGGCCCGGCGGGAGGTGGCGCGCGACGCGCCGCCGGCGCGTCAGGCGTCGGTGTGGGTGGCGGCGAACCCGGCGTAGGCGGCGCGCAGACCGGCCTCCAGCCCGGTCCTGGCGCGCCAGCCGGTGGCGGCGAGCAGGCTCACGTCCATCAGCTTGCGCGGCGTGCCGTCGGGCTGGCTGCGGTCGTAGACGATCGCGCCTTCGAAGCCGACGACCCGCGCCACCAGCGCCGCCAGCTCGGCGATCGTGACGTCGGTGCCGACGCCGATGTTGACCAGCGGCGGCTCGAAGCGCCCGCTCATGCTCTCGTCGCTGCCCAGCAGCGCCTCGAAGCGCCCGTCGTCCAGCTGCATCAGGTGGACGCAGGCGTCGGCCATGTCGTCGCTGTAGAGGAACTCGCGCCGCGGCTCGCCGCTGCCCCAGACGGTGACGGCGGCGTCGCCGCGCCTGCGCGCCTCGTGGAACTTGCGCAGCAGCGCCGGGATGACGTGGCTGTGCGTCGGGTGGTAGTTGTCGCCGGGGCCGTAGAGGTTGGTCGGCATCGCCGCCAGGTAGCGCGTGCCGTACTGGCGGTTGTAGCTCCAGCACATCTCGATGCCGGCGATCTTGGCCAGTGCGTAGGGGCGGTTCGTCGGCTCGAGCGGGCCGGTGAGGAGGTCGCGCTCGCGCATCGGCTGCGGCGCCAGCTTGGGGTAGATGCAGCTGCTGCCCAGGAACAGCAGGCGCCGCACGCCGCTGCGCCAGGCGGCGTCGATGACGCTGGTCTGGATCGCCAGGTTGTCGTGGATGAACTCGGCCGGCCGGCTGTTGTTGGCGACGATGCCGCCGACCTTGGCCGCCGCCAGAAACACGTACTCGGGGCGCTCCTGGTCGAAGAAGGCCGCGGTGGCGCGGGCGTCGGCGAGGTCGAGCTCGTCATGCGTGCGCGTGATCAGCCCGCGGTACCCGGCGCCCTGCAGCCGGCGCACGAGGGCGCTGCCCACGAGTCCGCGGTGGCCGGCGATGTAGATGCGGGAATCGGCTTGCATGGGGCGGGCGGACGCTCTGGCCGTCACTCGTGATGGTCGTAGGCCTGGAACCCCGCCAGCATGACGAGGCTGTCGCGCTTGGCGCTGGTGTAGTCGCTCTCGACCATCTCGCGCACCAGCTGCTCGAACGTCGTCGTCGGCTCCCAGCCCAGGCGCGCCTTGGCCTTCGACGGGTCACCGAGCAGGGTCTCGACCTCGGTCGGTCGGAAGTAGCGCGGGTCGACGCGGACGATGACGTCGCCCGGCTTGCACTTCGCGCGCAGCTCGCCGCCGGTCTTCGCGACCGCCTTCACGACGCCGATCTCCTCCAGCCCCTCGCCCTCGAAAGCCACCGTCACGCCGAGCTCGGCGGCGGCGCGCTGCACGAACTCGCGCACGCTGTGCTGGCGGCCGGTGGCGATGACGAAGTCCTCGGCCTGGTCCTGCTGCAGCATCAGCCACTGCATCTGGACATAGTCCCGGGCGTGGCCCCAGTCGCGCAGCGCGCCCAGGTTGCCCAGGTACAGCGCCTCCTGCAGCCCGAGCGCGATGCGCGCGACGGCGCGCGTGATCTTGCGCGTGACGAAGGTCTCGCCGCGGATCGGGCTCTCGTGGTTGAAGAGGATGCCGTTGCAGGCGTAGATGCCGTAGGCCTCGCGGTAGTTGACCGTGATCCAGTAGGCGTAGAGCTTGGCCACCGCATAGGGGCTGCGCGGGTAGAAGGGCGTCGTCTCCTTCTGCGGCACCTCCTGCACCAGGCCGTAGAGCTCGCTGGTGCTGGCCTGGTAGAAACGCGTCTTCTTCTCGAGGCCGAGGATGCGGATCGCCTCCAGCAGGCGCAGCGTGCCGACGGCGTCGGCGTCGGCCGTGTACTCGGGCTGCTCGAAGCTGACCGCGACATGGCTCATCGCGCCCAGGTTGTAGATCTCGTCGGGCTGCACCTGCTGGACGATGCGGATCAGGTTCGTGCTGTCGGTGAGGTCGCCGTAGTGCAGCTTGAAGCGCGGGTGGTCGACATGCGGATCCTCGTAGAGGTGGTCGACACGGTCGGTGTTGAACGACGACGAGCGGCGCTTGATGCCGTGCACCTCGTAGCCCTTGGCGAGCAGCAGTTCGGCGAGGTAGGCACCGTCCTGGCCCGTGACGCCGGTGATGAGTGCGGTCTTGGTCATGCGCGAACGTCGGATAGAAGCAAACGGTGAAGATAACACCGGGCGATGTCGTCGCCGCTTCGTGACGGTCTTGGCGCGGCGGCCGCCGGCTGTCGCAATTTCTCCATCTTGCGGTGCAAAAATGAGCGGTTACCCGCCGGATCGGCCGGCGCGGCCTCAGGAAGACGCAACACCCTCATGAAAGTCACCGTCGTCGGCACCGGCTATGTCGGTCTGGTCACAGGCGCCTGCCTGTCCGAAATGGGCAATCACGTGGTCTGCCTGGACATCGACGAACACAAGATCCGCCTGCTCAACGAGGGCGGCATCCCGATCCACGAGCCCGGGCTGGAAGCGATCGTCCACCGCAACGCCGCCGCCGGTCGCCTGCAGTTCACGACCGATGTCGCGGCCGCCGTCGGCCATGGCACGGTGCAGTTCATCGGCGTGGGCACGCCGCCCGACGAGGACGGCTCGGCCGACCTGCAGTACGTGCTCGCCGCGGCGACCAACATCGGCCGCCACATGACCGACTACAAGGTCATCGTCGACAAGAGCACGGTCCCGGTGGGCACGGCCGACAAGGTGCGCGAGGCGGTGCGCGCGGCGCTGGTGGCGCGCGGCCTCGGCGAGATGGAATACGCCGTCGTCAGCAACCCGGAGTTCCTCAAGGAAGGCGCGGCGGTCGACGACTGCATGCGGCCCGACCGCATCGTCGTCGGCGCCGACGACGAGCGCGCGGTACTGCTGATGCGCTCGCTGTACCTGCCCTTCATGCGCAACCACGACCGCCTGCAGCTGATGGACGTGCGCAGCGCCGAGTTCACGAAATATGCCGCCAACGCGATGCTGGCCACGCGCATCAGCTTCATGAACGAGCTCGCGCGGCTGGCCGAGAAGGTCGGCGCCGACATCGAGATGGTGCGCAAGGGCATGGGCAGCGACCCGCGCATCGGCACCCATTTCCTCTATCCCGGCACCGGCTACGGCGGCAGCTGCTTCCCCAAGGACGTGAAGGCGCTGATCCACACCGGGCACGAGAACGGCATGGACCTCGGCGTGCTGCAGGCGGTGGAGGCGGCCAACGAGCGCCAGAAGCATGTGCTGGTCGACAAGATCGTCGCGCAGTACGGCGAGAACCTCGCCGGGCGCACGTTCGCGATCTGGGGCCTGGCCTTCAAGCCCAACACCGACGACATGCGCGAGGCACCGAGCCGCGTCGTCATCGGCGAGCTGACGCGCCGCGGTGCCGCGGTGCGCGCCTACGACCCGGTGGCGATGGACGAGGCGCGCCGCGCCTTCGAGGGCACGCGCGGTCTGACGCTGGTGGCGAGCCAGGCCGAGGCGCTGGCCGGTGCCGACGCGCTCGTCGTCGTCACCGAGTGGAAGGAGTTCCGCAACCCCGACTTCGACGCCATCAAGGCCGCGCTCAAGCAGCCGCTGATCTTTGACGGCCGCAACATCTACGACCCGGCTCTGATGAAGCTGCACGGCATCGATTACCGTGGCATCGGTCGCCTGGCGGCGCACTGATTTCGCGGCGCTGCCGGCACCGAAGCCGTTTTGCGGCTATATTCGCCCTCGTAGATTTGAGCAAGACGGTTTTTCAGGCAGTGTCTGGTGTGCCCCGCTTCACGGCGGGTTTCGTTGGATTTCTCGTTCGGTGATTCTGCTTGGCCCGCATCTGCACTGCGTCGGATGTGCCGGCGCAGCAACCGCGACTAAGGAAATTCAACATGACTACGCAAACCGGCATCGTCAAGTGGTTCGACGACGGCAAGGGCTTCGGCTTCATCACGCCTGACGGCGGCGGCAAGGATCTGTTCGCTCATTTCAGCGAAATCCAGAGCACCGGCGGCTTCCGCAGCCTGGCCGAAGGCCAGAAGGTCGAATTCGAAGTGAAGCAGGGCCAGAAGGGCCCGCAAGCTTCGGGCATCAAGGCTCTGTAAGGCTGGGGCTTCGGCCCAGAGAGAACCGCAGCGCAGGCTGCGGTTTTTTTTCGTCTGCCGCCGGCCGCGAACCTCGTTACAGCGGCGGCAGCTCGGCCTGCGCGAGCAGCGGCGCCGCGGCGTCCTTGGCGGCGACGATCGGCGCACCCTGGAGGCTCGGCCAGGCGATGGCCAGCGCCGGGTCGCTCCAGAGGATGCTGCGCTCGCAGTCCTTGGCGTACACGTCGGTCGTCTTGTAGAGGAAATGGGTGTCGTCCTCGAGCGCGACGAAGCCATGCGCATAGCCCTCGGGGATCCAGAGCTGGCGCTTGTTGTCGGCGCTGATCTCGACGCCGACCCATAGACCGAAGGTGGCCGAGCCGCGGCGGATGTCGACCGCGACGTCCCAGGCCGAGCCGCGCACGACGCGCACGAGCTTGCCCTGCGCATGCGGCGGCAGCTGATAGTGCAGGCCGCGCAGCACGCCCGCCTTGCTCGAGCTGTGGTTGTCCTGGACGAAGCGGCGCGCCGGCGGCAGGCCGAGTTCGCGCAGCCCGGCATCGAAACGCGCCTCGTTGAAGCTCTCGTAGAACCAGCCGCGGTCGTCGCCGAAGACCTGGGGTTCGACGATGACGACGCCGGGGAGCGATGTGGGGACCAGTTTCATGGGTGTCCGAAATTGAGGATGGGCCCGAGAAACTGTCGGACGCGCAACGCCTTCGTCATACCGGCATCGCCTCGGCCAGGACCGTATTGCGGAACTTGTCAGGCAGTGCCATGGGCGTCAGTACATCGACCGATACGCCAAGCAGCCGTTGCAGTTCGACCTGGATGGCGGCCACGTCCATCAGCGTCGTTTCAGGCGTCGGGTCGACGAGGATGTCCAGATCGCTGATCTCCGTGTCCTCTCCCCGCAGTACGGAGCCGAACACCCGAGCGTTGCGGGCACGGTGGGACTCGACCACATGCCTGATCGCGGCGCGGTTCGAGGCCAGGGCTTCAGAGGGCTTCATGCTTTCGCTCTCGCACCATCAAATCGGGAAACCCAAATCCGTCAATCAGTATGCCTTCTCGCGCAGCACCTGCATCAGGTACTGGCCATACGCATTCTTCAGCATCGGCGCGGCCAGCGACTCGAGCCGCGCGGCATCGATCCAGCCGGCGCGGTAGGCGATCTCCTCGGGGCAGGCGACCTTCAGCCCCTGGCGCTTCTCGAGCGTGGCGATGAATTGGCCGGCCTCGAGCAGGCTGTCGTGGGTGCCGGTGTCGAGCCAGGCATAACCGCGGCCCATGATTTCGACCTCGAGCTGGCCCTGGCGCAGGTACTGCGCGTTGACCTCGGTGATCTCGAGTTCGCCGCGCGCGCTGGGCTTGATCGCGGCGGCGATGTCGCAGACCTGCTCGTCGTAAAAGTAGAGGCCGGTGACGGCGTAATTGCTCTTCGGCGCCTTGGGTTTTTCCTCGATGCTGAGCGCGCGGCGTTTCGCGTCGAACTCGACGACGCCGTAGCGCTCGGGATCAGTGACGTGGTACGCGAAGACGCTGGCGCCGGCCTTGCGCGCATCGGCGCGCGCGAGCAACTGGGCGAAATCGTGGCCGTAATAGATGTTGTCGCCGAGCACGAGCGCGCTCGGCCCGCCGGCGACGAAGTCGCGGCCGAGGATGAAGGCCTGGGCGAGACCGTCGGGGCTGGGTTGCACGCAGTAGCTCAGGTTCATGCCCCAGCGGCTGCCGTCGCCGAGCAGCGCCTGGAAGCGCGGCGTGTCCTGCGGCGTGCTGATGACGAGCACGTCGCGCATGCCGGCCAGCATCAGCGTCGACAGCGGGTAATAGACCATCGGCTTGTCGTACACCGGCAGCAGCTGCTTGCTCATCGCCAGCGTCGCCGGGTGCAGCCGGGTGCCGGAGCCGCCGGCGAGGATGATCCCTTTGCGATTCATGGCGTCGATTCCTTCAGCGGGCGTGTATCTCTGTCAGCATGCGGTCGACGCCGCTGCGCCAGTCGGGCAGCACGAGGTCGAAGGCGGCACGCAGCTTGCGCGTGTCCAGGCGCGAATTCAGCGGCCGCTGCGCCGGCGTCGGGTAGGCGCTGGTGGGGATCGGCCTGACGGCGTCGGTGGCGACACGGATCGGCACGCCCTGCGCGCGCGCCCATTCGATGACATGCGTCGCGTAGCCATGCCAATGCGTCTCGCCGGCGGCGACGCAATGGTAGGTGCCGGCCAGCGCCGGCACGGCGAGCGTGCGGCGCAGCGCATGCGCGGTGACGTCGGCGAGCAGTTCGGCGCCGGTCGGCGCGCCATGCTGATCGGCGATGACGGCGAGCGCATCGCGCTCGGCGGCGAGCTTGAGCATCGTGCGCGCGAAATTGCCGCCGCGCGCGGCGTAGACCCAGCTCGTGCGCAGGATCAGGTGCGGGCCGCCCGCGGCGCGGATCAGCTCCTCGCCCTCGAGCTTGGTGCGACCGTAGACGCTCAGCGGCGCCGTCGGCGCGGCCTCGTCGCGGGGCGCATCGCCGCTGCCGTCGAAGACGTAGTCGGTGCTGTAGTGCACGAGCAGCGCGCCCAGTGCCGCCGCCTCGCGCGCGATCAGACCCGGTGCGGTGGCGTTGATGGCGCGCGCCAGTTCGGGCTCGCTCTCGGCCTTGTCGACGGCGGTGTGCGCGGCGGAATTGACGATGACGTCGGGACGCACGCTGCGGATCAGCGGCAGCAGTGATTCGGGGCGGCTGAAGTCGGCCTTCAAGTCCCCCGCGCTGTCGAAATCGCAGGCGACGACCTCGCCCAGCGGCGCCAGCGATCGCTGCAGTTCCCAGCCGACCTGGCCGTTCTTGCCGAGCAGCAGGATCTTCATCGCGCGTTGTAATTCGTCGCGACCCAGTCGCGGTAGCCGCCGCTCAGGACATCCGCGACCCAGTCGCCATGCTCCAGGTACCACTGCACCGTCTTGCGGATGCCGCTGGCGAAGGTCTCGGCCGGACGCCAGCCGAGTTCCCGCTCGATCTTGCGCGCATCGATCGCGTAGCGCCGGTCGTGGCCCGGGCGGTCGGTGACATGGGTGATCAGCCGCACATACGGGCCCTGGTCGCTCGGACGCAGCTCGTCGAGCAGGGCGCAGACCTGGTGCACGATCTGCTTGTTGGTCTGCTCGTTCCAGCCGCCGATGTTGTACGTTTCGCCGACGCGGCCGCGCGCGAGCACGGCGCGGATGGCGCTGCAATGGTCGCCGACGTAGAGCCAGTCGCGCACCTGCTGGCCGTCGCCGTAGATCGGCAGCGCCTTCCCGGCCAGGGCGTTGACGATCATCAGCGGGATCAGCTTCTCGGGGAAATGGAAGGGCCCGTAGTTGTTGCTGCAGTTCGTCGTCAGCACCGGCAGCCCGTAGGTGTGGTGCCAGGCGCGCACGAGGTGGTCGCTGGCCGCCTTGCTCGCGCTGTACGGGCTGTTGGGCTCGTAGGGATGGGTCTCGGTGAAGGCCGGTGCGTCGGCGGCCAGGCTGCCGTAGACCTCGTCGGTCGAGACATGGTGGAAGCGGAAAGCCGCCTTCGCGTCGCCTTCCAGCGCCGACCAATGCGCGCGCGCCGCCTCGAGCAGCGTGAACGTGCCCTCGACGTTCGTCTTCATGAACGCGCCAGGGCCGTGGATGCTGCGGTCGACATGGCTCTCGGCCGCGAAATGCAAGATCGCGCGCGGCCGGTGCCCGGCCAGCAGGGAGTCGAGCAGCGCACGGTCGACGATGTCGCCGTGGACGAAGACATGGCGCGCATCGCCGTCCAGCGCGGCCAGGTTGCGGCGGTTGCCGGCATAGGTCAGCGCGTCGAGGTTGACGACGGTCTCGTCGGACTGCGCGAGCCAGTCCAGCACGAAATTGCTGCCGATGAAGCCGGCGCCCCCGGTGACCAGTATGGTCATGGTTGCTGCTCCTTGACGAGGATGGTCATGTTCTGCCGTAGGTGTCTTCGAAGCGGACGATGTCGTCCTCGCCGAGGTAGCTGCCCGACTGCACCTCGATGATCTCGAGCGGCACCTTGCCCGGATTGGCGAGCCGGTGCGTCTGCCCCAGCGGGATGTAGGTGCTCTGGTTCTCGCTCAGCAGGATGACCTTGTCGCCTATCGTCACCTCGGCGGTGCCGCTGACGACGATCCAATGCTCGGCGCGGTGGTGGTGCATCTGCAGGCTCAAGCTGGCGCCGGGCTTGACGAGGATGCGCTTGACCTGGTGCCGCGGGCCCTGGTCGATGCCGTCGTACCAGCCCCAGGGGCGATGGACCTTGCGGTGCAGCGCCTGCTCGCCGCGCTGTTCGCGGCCGAGCTGGTTGACGATGTTCTTGACGTCCTGGCTCTTCTCGCGGCTGGCCACGAGCACCGCGTCGGGCGTTTCGACGACGACGACATCCTCGAGCCCGACGACGCTGACGAGCCGGCTCGTCGCATGCACGAGCGTGTTGCGGCTGTCGCTGACGATGGCGTCGCCGACGCTGGCGTTGCCGGCGGCGTCCTTCTCGGCGACCTGCCAGACGGCTTCCCAGGCGCCGAGGTCGTTCCAGCCCGCGGCCAGCGGCTGCATGCGGATGTCGAGCTGCCCCGGGCAGCGCTCCATCACCGCGTAATCGACCGATTCGCTGGGCACGGCGGCGAATTCGGCCTTGCCCGGACGCACGAATTTCGCATCGCTGCTGCGCGCGTCCCAGGCCTTGCGGCAGGCGGCGGCGATGTCGGGGCGGAAGCGCTCGAGTGCGGCCATCCAGACCGAGGCGCGCAGCACGAACATGCCGGCGTTCCAGTAATAGCTGCCGGCGGCGACATAGCGCTGCGCGGTCGCGAGGTCGGGCTTCTCGACGAACTCCGCCACGCGCTCGCCCTCGGCGCGGATATAGCCGTAGCCGGTTTCCGGCCGATCGGGGTGGACGCCGAGGATCGCGATCGCGCCCTCGGCCGCCATCGCGATCGCGCCGCGCAGCGCGGCCGTGTAGGCGGCGCCGTCGGTGACGGTCTGATCGGCGGCGGCGATGACGAGCACCGGGTCGGCGCCGCCCGCCAGTGCCTGCAGAGCCGCCAGCGTCACGGCCGGTGCCGTGTTGCGGCCCACCGGTTCGAGCAGCACGGCGGCGGGTTCGATCTTCAGCTCGCGCAGCTGGTCGAGGACGAGGAAGCGATGGTCCTCGTTGCCGACGACGAGCGGCGCCGCGACGGCGATGTGCGCGTCACCCAGGCCCTGCAGCCGCGCCGCGGCCTGCTGGAACAGGCTGCTGTCGCCCGAGAGCACGAGAAACTGCTTCGGGAATCCGGCGCGCGACAGCGGCCACAGCCGCGTGCCCGAGCCGCCGGCCATGATGACCGGCTGGACGGCGATCGAACTCATGCTTCGAAACCCTTGGGATTCAGCGCCTGCCAGCGCCAGCTGTCGGCGCACATGCGCGCCAGGTCATGTTGCGCCGACCAACCCAGCAGCTCGCGCGCCAGCGTCGGATCGGCGTAGCAGGAGGTGATGTCGCCGGGACGCCGCGCCTCGATGCGGTACGGGATCTCGCGGCCGCTTGCCGCGGCGTAGGCGGCGACGAGTTCGAGCACGCTGTAGCCGCGTCCGGTGCCGAGATTGACGGTGTACGAGCCCGGCTCGTCGAACAGCCGCCGCAGCGCCGCCGCATGGCCCTCCGCGAGGTCGACGACATGGATGTAGTCGCGCACGCCGGTGCCGTCGGGCGTGGGGTAGTCGTTGCCGAACACCGCCAGGCGCTCGCGCCGGCCGACGGCGACCTGCGCGACATAGGGCATCAGGTTGTTCGGCACGCCGCGCGGGTCCTCGCCGATGCGGCCGCTTTCGTGCGCGCCGACCGGGTTGAAGTAGCGCAGGCAGGCGGTCTGCCAGCCGGCGTCGGCGGCGCCGACATCGCGCAGGATCTGCTCGCCGATCAGCTTCGTCTGACCGTAGGGATTCGTCGCCGAGACCGCCGCGTCCTCGCGCAGCGGCAGCCGCTCGGGGTCGCCGTAGACGGTGGCGCTGCTGCTGAAGACGAAGCGGCCCACGCCGTGGCGCTGCATCGTGCGGCAGACGTTGACGAGGCTGCCGAGGTTGTTGCCGTAGTAGGCGAGCGGCTTGGCCGTCGATTCGCCGACCGCCTTGTAGGCCGCGAAATGCACCGTCGCCGCGATGCGGTGGCGCTGGAAGATGGCTTCCATCGCCACCGCATCGCAGCAGTCGGCGCGCTCGAACACGGGCTCGCGGCCGCTGATCTCGCGCAGCCGCTCGAGCACCCGCGGCGAGCTGTTGGAGAAGTCGTCGACGCCGACGACCTCGTAGCCCGCATCCTGCAGTGCCAGCCAGGTGTGGCTGGCGATATAGCCGGTGGCGCCGGTGAGCAGGACGGTGGGTTTCATTGCTGCAATTGGAATTGGCCGAAACAGGAGACGTTATTGTCGTGCAGCGGGTAGGTCAGACCCGCGCTGCCGCTGGCGCTGCGCCGCATGGTGGCGTAATCGCAGCCCAAATTCACGCTCCGCAGCGGTGCCCAGCGCACGCCGACCGACAGCGTGGTCGTCTGGTCCTTGCCCGCGGCGCTGGAGTCGGGCTGAATATTCGAGCCGCTCTGGAAGAGATTCGTCAATTTGCGGTTGACGGCCTGGACTGCCGCGGTGAAGCCGGTCTTCGCGCCGAGCTGGTAGTCGCCCTGCAGACGCAGCGTGTCGTAGGTCTGGCTGTAGGCCGAGACGCCCTGGACGTTGACGATCTGGAACTGCGTCCAGTCGATCGTCGGCACCGACACGCTGTAGGAGTTCTGCCCCGTATCGTGCGAGTAGCGCGTCGTCACCCGCGTCTTGTAGCTCGGCTGCCAGACCCAGTTCAGGTGCACCGTCGCGCCGGAGAAGTTGCGCGGCGCGTTGAGGTCGTAGCGCGTGTCCTGGTAGCCCAGATGCGCCTCGAGGCTGCTCGCCGCGGTGGGCTGGTATTGCAGGCTGAGGTCGATGCTGGGCTGGGTGTAGCGGTCGCGATCGAAGCTGCCGTCGCTGCGCTGGTAGTAGTTCGGGTAGACCGCCAGCGCATCGGCGAGCGTGACGCCGATGGCCGTCGCCGACGACGGGCTCCAGCGCAGCCCGATGCCGACGTTGTCGTACCAGTAGTTCAGCGCCTGCACATTGGCCTGCTGCAGCGAATTGCCGACCTGCCGATGGCCGGCGTTGACGACCAGGCTCCAGCGCGAGGCGAGCCCGGCGGCGATCGTCGCGTTGAAACCCTGGGTGTTCTGCAGATTGCGCGCGCCGATGAAGCCGACGCCGTAGCCGACGTTGAAGGCGAACAGCGCGCGGCTGGCATTCAGGCTCAGCGACCCCGAGAGGTGCTCGGCCGCCGTCCAGTCCAGGCCGACGACGGCGTTGTAGCCGGTGTTGTCGTAGGCGCTGTTGTGGCGGTAGCGCGTGTCGCTGACCGAGGCGTTGCCGTAGTAATGCTGGCGGCCGTAGGACTTGTCGAAGCCGCCCAGCAGTTGCGCCGCGGTGACGTCGTCGGCGCGCGCGAAACCGCTCGGTGCGACGCCGCCGTCGCCGAGCAGCAGCAGGTTCGAGTCGTGCGTGTACGACAGGCCGGCGGCCAGCACGTAGGGCGACGATTCGGCGTGGGCGGCGCCGGCGACCAGCGCCGCGGCGGCCAGGGCGATGCGCGTGGCGCGCGCACCGTTGCGGAGGGTGGGCATCTCGTGACGACTCCCGATGTCTGGTCTAGTAGGCATTGCGATCGAAGAACACGACCTTGACGGTGCGGGCGATGATCTGCAGATCGAGCCCCAGCGACCAGTTGCGCAGGTACTCGAGGTCGTATTCGACGCGCGACTGCATCTTCTCGATCGTGTTCGTCTCGCCGCGCAGGCCGTGGATCTGCGCCCAGCCGGTGATGCCGGGCTTGACCTTGTGGCGCACCATGTAGGCCTTGATGAGCTGGCGGTACTGCTCGTTGTGCGCGACCGCATGCGGGCGCGGGCCGACGATGCTCATGCGCCCCTGCAGCACGTTGATGAACTGCGGCAGTTCGTCGAGCGAGGTGCGGCGCAGGAAGGCACCGAAGGGCGTGATGCGCTCGTCGTCCTTGGTCGCCTGGCGGATCACGTCGCCATCGTCCTGGGTGCGCATCGAGCGGAACTTGTAGACGATGATCTCGCCGCCGTCCAGGCCGTTGCGGCGCTGCCTGAAGATCACCGGCCCCGGCGAGCTGAGCTTGATGCCGATGGCGATCAGCGCCAGCACCGGCGCGATCAGCACCAGGATGCACGAGGCGAGCACGATGTCGCTGACGCGCTTGACGAGCCGATTCGTGCCGGTGAACGGCGTCTCGCACAGGCCGACGACGGGCACGCCGTTCATGTCCTGCAGCCGGCCCTGGATGATGCTGATGCCGAACACGTCGGGGACGAAGAAGACGCTGGCCGTCGTCCCCTGCACCTGCTCGAGCAGCTCGACGATGCGCGGCTGCGAGCCCAGCGGCAGCGTGATGTAGACCTCGTGCACGCCATGCTCGCGGATGAAGGGCGCCACCTGCTTGAGGCTGCCCAGGCGCTGGATGGCGGCGTCGACGTCGACGCGGTCGTCGGCGCGGTCGTCGAAGTAGCCGAGGAATTCGAGCCCGATGTCGCCGCGCGCGCGGAAGGCCTGCGCGACCTTGACGCCGAGGTTGCCGGCGCCGACGACGACGGCGCTGCGCCGGTTCTCGGGCCGGCTCGCGGCGTAGCGCAGGGCCTTGCGGAAGCCGAAATAGGCCAGCCACTGCAGCGTCGGCGTGATCAGCATCCACCACAGCAGCACCTGGCCGTTGAACAGCGTCAGGCTGCGCGTCGCGTAGCCGCACAGCGCGAGGATGAAGAGCAGGCTGACCCAGCTGCTGCTGATGTCGACGGCGGTGTTCAGCGGCCGGTCGCCGAAGCGGTTGCGCCCCGGGAAGGTGAGGGCGAAGATGAGCAGGCACAGCGTGAGGTCGCTGCGGCCGATCGGCTCGTCGAACCAGGCCGAGACGCCGAGGAAGACGCCAACCGTGATCGAGGGCTCGAGGAACGCAGCGAACAGCGAGGTCACCGACTGGGGCGCGCTGTAGAAGGTGCGTTTGTAGCCTCGGTCTTCGAACATCGGCGATGGGCAACGGGTGCTGGACGGCGGCCTCGCGCCAGCCCGACGGAGGTCGGGCCGCCGCCGAGGGCGGGTTGCCCGTGGGGCAAGCCGGCCATTCTCGCCCATCGCCACTGACCCTTTGTGATGCTGCGGAACCCGTGTGCCACGGCGCCGCGCGGGGCACTGCCTACAATCGCGCAATGCTTCACGATCTGCAGGCGCTGGTCGCCCCCGCCCTGGCCGAGCGCCTGACCCTGGTCATCAACCATGTGCTGGCTGCCGAGCCGGTGGCCACCGAACGCCTGCGTCCGCACGCCGGGCGCGAACTGGCGCTGCAGATCGAGCGCTGGCCCTCGCTGCTGCCGCCGCCGCCCCGGCTGGCCTGGCGCGTCACGCCGGCCGGCATGCTCGAATGGAGCGGCATCGACGGTGGCGCCGCGCCCGACCTCGCCGTGCATCTCGACGCCGCGAATCCGGCGCTGCTGGTGGCGCGGGCCATCGGCGGCGAGCCGCCGGCGGTGCAGATCGACGGCGACGCGCAGCTCGCCGCCGACGTCGGCTGGCTGATCCAGAACCTGCGCTGGGACGTCGCCGCCGACCTCGAGCGCCTGTTCGGCCCCGGCGTCGCGCAGACGGTGCACCGCATCGGCTCGGCCCTGGCGGCGGCGCTGCGCTCGGCGTTGAACCTCGCGTCCAAGGGCACCGGCGCGTTCGGCGAGCGCCTGCGCGCGCGCAATCCTTGATCCACTTCGGCCGTCTCGTCACGATCGTCGTCACGGTCCTGCGGTTCGGGCTCGACGAGGTCGCGCTGTCGTCGTTCCGGCAGCGCTCGGTGCGCGCCTTCGTGCGCCTGGTGACGATCGGGCGCCGCCTCGACGCGCCGCGCGGCGAGCGCCTGCGCCTGGGCCTGGAGCGGCTGGGGCCGATCTTCGTCAAGTTCGGCCAGGTGCTCTCGACGCGGCGCGACCTCATGCCGCTGGACGTCGCCGACGAACTCGCCAGGCTGCAGGACCGCGTGCCGCCGATCCCGGCGGCACAGGCGCGCGCGCTCGTCGAGAAGGCCTACGGCAAACCGCTCGAGCAGGTGTTCGCGAGCTTCGACGCCGAGCCGGTGGCCAGCGCGTCGATCGCCCAGGTGCATTTCGCGGTGCTGCCGAGCGGGCGCGAGGTCGCCGTGAAGGTGCTGCGCCCGGGCATGCTCGAGGTCATCGACCAGGACCTGACGCTGCTGCACCTGCTGGCGCGCTGGGTCGAGCGGTTCTCGGCCGACGGCAAGCGGCTCAAGCCGCGCGAGGTCGTCGCCGAGTTCGACGGCTATCTGCACGACGAGCTCGACCTCGTGCGCGAGGCCGCCAACGCGGCGCAGTTGCGGCGCAACATGGACGGCCTCAACCTCGTCCTCGTGCCCGAGATGGTGTGGGAGCTGTGCACGCCCACGGTGATGGTGATGGAGCGCATGCACGGCGTGCCGATCAGCCAGATCGAGCGCCTGCGCGAGGCCGGCGTCGACATCCCAAAGCTCGCCCGCGACGGCGTCACGATCTTCTTCACCCAGGTCTTCCGCGACGGCTTCTTCCACGCCGACATGCACCCGGGCAACATCCAGGTGAGCCTGGATCCGAAGACCTTCGGGCGCTACATCGCGCTCGACTTCGGCATCATCGGCACGCTCACCGAAAGCGACAAGGAGTACCTCGCGTACAACTTCATCGCCTTCTTCAGGCGCGACTACAAGCGCGTCGCCGAGCTGCATGTCGAGAGCGGCTGGGTGCCGCCGGACACCCGCATCGACGCGCTCGAGGGCGCGATCCGCGCCGTCTGCGAACCGCATTTCGACCGCCCGCTCAAGGACATCTCGCTAGGCCAGGTGCTGATGCGGCTGTTCCAGACCTCGCGCCGCTTCAACGTCGAGATCCAGCCCCAGCTCGTGCTGCTGCAGAAGACGCTGCTCAACATCGAGGGGCTGGGGCGTCAGCTCGACCCCGAGCTCGACCTCTGGGTCACCGCCAAGCCCTTCCTCGAGCGCTGGATGAACGAGCAGATCGGCTGGCGCGGCCTCGTCGAGCGCATGCAGCACGAGGCGCCGCGCTTCGCGCAGCTGCTGCCCGAGCTGCCGCGGCTGCTGCACGGCGCGCTGCACCGCCGCGCGCACCCTTCGCAAGGCACCGAGGCGCTGCAGATGCTGCTGGTCGAGCAGCGCCGCACGAACCGCCTTTTGCAGACGCTGCTGTGGCTGGTCCTGGGCTTCGTCGCCGGGCTGATCGTGATGCGCGGCTTGCTGCCGGCCCTGTCTTCGGGGTAACCCTATAATTTCGCCTTTCGAATCAACCATTTAGCCATGCCTATCTACGCCTACCGCTGTGCCGGCTGCGGCCATGCGCAGGACGTTCTGCAGAAGATCTCGGACCCGGTGCTCACCGTCTGCCCGGCCTGCGGCGCCGCGACCTACCAGAAGCAGGTCACCGCCGCGGGCTTCCAGCTCAAGGGCTCGGGCTGGTACGTGACCGATTTCCGCGGCGGCAACAACGCGCCGGCGAAGACCGAGGGCAAGGGCGAAGCGACCGAAGCGGGCGCGGCGGCCGACAAGCCGGCCGAGAAGTCAGCCGACAAGACCGCCGAGAAGACCGTCGACAAGGCTGCCGACAAGACCGCCGCCAAGACCACGACGGCGGCCGCAGCGCCGGCACCGGCGAGCCCGGCGCCGCCGGCCTCGAGCGACTGAACGCCGCCCGTGAAGAAATATCTCGTCGCCGGCTTGCTGGTGTGGTTGCCGCTGGCGATCACGATCTGGGTGCTCTCGTGGGTGCTCGGGTCGCTCGACGGCGTCTTCGCCTGGCTGCTCTCGGCGACGCAGGCCGTGCTGCCCGAATCGGCGCGCGCCGGCATCGAGACGCTGCGCCATGTGCCGGGGCTGGGCGTCGTCACGATGCTGCTGCTGCTGCTGGCCACCGGCGTCTTCGCGGCGAATTTCGTCGGCCAGTGGTGGCTGCGCCAATGGGACCTGCTGATGGGCAAGATCCCCATCGTCAAGTCGATCTACAGCTCGGTCAAGCAGGTCTCGGACACGCTGTTCTCGAGCAACGGCAATGCCTTCCGCGAGGCCGTGCTCGTGCAGTACCCGCGCCAGGGCAGCTGGACCATCGCGTTCGTCACCGGCCGTCCCGGCGGCGAGGTCGCCCAGCAGCTGGGGCCCGATTACATCAGCGTCTACGTGCCGACGACGCCGAATCCGACCTCGGGCTTCTTCCTGATGATGCGGCGCGACGAGGTCGTGCGGCTGACGATGAGCGTCGACGAGGCGCTCAAGTACGTCATCTCGATGGGCGTCGTCGGGCCCGAGGCGATCACACAGCCGATCGCGCTCGACGCCCGAAATTGACCGGGTTGGTCCGGCCCGGCAGCCGGCCAGCCCTGACGCGCCCGACCACCCTCGGGCCCGCAACAGCGCCGCGACGCAAGAGAATCCCAGAATCGTTTGGAGTGTGATGATGAGAACCACCTACTGTGGCCTGGTCAGCGAAAAGCTGATGGACCAGACCGTGACCTTGATGGGCTGGGCCCATCGCCGCCGCGACCATGGCGGCGTCATCTTCATCGACCTGCGCGACCGCGAAGGCCTGGTGCAGATCGTCTGCGACCCCGACCGCGCCGCGATGTTCGAGGTCGCCGAGGGCGTGCGCAACGAGTTCTGCCTGAAGGTCGTCGGCCGCGTGCGCGCGCGCCCGGCCGGCACCGAGAACCAGGCGCTCACCAGCGGCAAGATCGAGGTGCTGTGCCATGAGCTCGAGGTGCTGAACCCGAGCGTGACGCCGCCGTTCCCGCTCGACGACGAGAACCTCAGCGAGACGGTGCGTCTGACGCACCGCGTGCTCGACCTGCGCCGGCCGCAGATGCAGAAGAACCTGATGCTGCGCTACCGCGTCGCCATCGAGGTGCGCAAGTTCCTCGACGAGCAGGGCTTCATCGACATCGAGACGCCGATGCTGACGAAGAGCACGCCCGAGGGCGCGCGCGACTACCTCGTGCCCAGCCGCGTCCACGACGGCCATTTCTTCGCGCTGCCGCAGAGCCCGCAGCTGTTCAAGCAGCTGCTGATGGTGGCCGGTTTCGACCGCTACTACCAGATCACCAAGTGCTTCCGCGACGAGGACCTCCGCGCCGACCGCCAGCCCGAGTTCACGCAGATCGACATCGAGACCTCGTTCCTCGACGAGCACGAGATCCGCGCCATCACCGAGGCGATGATCCGCACCGTGTTCCGCAAGACGATGGGCATCGAGCTGCCGGTCTACGCCGAGATGACCTACGGCGACGCGATGTTCCGCTACGGCTCGGACAAGCCCGACCTGCGCGTCAGGCTCGAGTTCACCGAGCTCACCGACCTGATGAAGACGGTGGACTTCAAGGTCTTCGCCGGCGCGGCGACGATGGCCGGCGGCCGCGTGGCGGCGCTGCGCATCCCCGGCGGCGGCGAGATGAGCCGCGGCGAGATCGACGGCTACACCGAGTTCGTCAAGATCTACGGCGCCAAGGGCCTGGCCTACATCAAGGTCAACGACGCCGGCAAGGGCCGCGAGGGGCTGCAGAGCCCGATCGTGAAGAACCTGCACGACGCCGCGCTGGCCGAGATCATCGCCCGCACCGGCGCCTGCAACGGCGACCTGATCTTCTTCGGCGCCGACAAGGCCAAGGTCGTCAACGACGCGCTCGGCGCGCTGCGGCTGAAGGTCGGTCTCAGCGAATTCGGCCGCAGCCATGGCCTGTTCGAGGACAAGTGGGCGCCGCTGTGGGTCGTCGACTTCCCGATGTTCGAGGCCGACGAGGAGAACGGGCGCTGGAACGCCGTCCACCATCCGTTCACGGCGCCCAAGGACGGTCACGAGGAGCTGATGAAGACCGACCCCGGCGCCTGCCTGGCCAAGGCCTACGACATGGTGCTCAACGGCTGGGAGATCGGCGGCGGCTCGGTGCGTATCCACCGCGCCGACGTGCAGGCCAAGGTCTTCGAGGCGCTGAACATCACGCCCGAGCAGCAGCGGCTGAAATTCGGCTTCCTGCTCGACGCGCTGCAGTACGGCGCGCCGCCGCATGGCGGCCTGGCCTTCGGCCTGGACCGCATCGCGACGCTGCTGACCGGCGCCGAGAGCATCCGCGACGTCATCGCGTTCCCGAAGACGCAGCGCGCGCAATGCCTGTTGACCGGCGCGCCGAGCTTCGTCGACGAGGGCCAGCTGCGCGAGCTGCACATCCGGCTGCGCAATCCGGTACCCGCGTCCTGACCCTGGGCTAGCATGGGCGGGTGCCCTGCCTGACGGCGGGGTTGGAGGCGCCGCGGCGCCGTGGAGCCCGATGGCTGAGACCCGCCCCTACAAGATCCCGCGCTCGGTGCTGGTGGTGATCCACACCCCGGCACTCGAGGTGCTGATGATCGAGCGCGCCGACGACCCCGGCAGCTGGCAGAGCGTGACCGGCTCGCTCGACCATCCCGACGAGGCGCTGGCGCAGACGGCGCGGCGCGAGGTCGCCGAGGAGACCGGCATCACCGGCGGCGCGCTGCGCGACTGGCAGCAGCATTACGACTACGAGATCTACGCGCGCTACCGCCACCGCTACGCGCCGGGCGTGACGCACAACACCGAGCATGTGTTCAGCCTGTGCGTCGAGGCCGGCACGCCGGTGACGCTGAACCCGCGCGAGCATCTGGCCTGGCGCTGGCTGCCCTGGGCCGAGGCCGCCGAGCTGTGCTTCTCGCCGAGCAACGCGCGCGCCATCCGCCGCCTGCCCGAGGTCACGGCGGCGCCGCCATGAACCGACTCAACCAGATGCAGTCGACGCTGCTGCCGCCGTACACCGGCATCGAATGCCTGCGCGTGGCGACCTACAACATCCACAAGGGCGTGCGCGGCATCGGCCCGCGCAAGCGGCTGGAGATCCACAACCTGGGCCTGGCCGTCGAGGCGCTCGACGCCGACCTCGTGTTCCTGCAGGAGGTGCGGCTCTTCCACACGCGGCAGGCGCGCCAGTTCGACCGCACCTCGTTCGGCTGGCCGGCGCAGGGCCAGGCCGAATTCCTCGCCCCGCAGGGCTACGAGGTGGCCTACCGCACGAACGCCGTGACGCGCCACGGCGAGCACGGCAACGCGCTGCTTTCGCGCTGGCCGATGGGCGATGTCGGCCACCAGGACGTCAGCGACCACCCGTTCGAGCAGCGCGGCCTGCTGCATGTGCCGGTGACCTGGAACGGCAGCCCGGTGCATGCCGTGGTCGTGCATTTCGGCCTCGTCCACAGCAGCCGCGTGCGCCAGGTGCAGCGGCTGGCGCGCTTCATCCGCGACGAGGTGCCGCCGGGCGAGATGCTCGTCGTCGCCGGCGATTTCAACGACTGGGGCGAGCGCCTGGACGAGCCGATGGCCGAGCTCGGCCTGACGCGCGCCCACGACGCCGACCGCGAGCGCGGCGCGCGGCCGACCTTCCCGTCGCTGGTGCCGGTGTTCGCGCTCGACCGCTTCTACCTGCGCGGCCTCGCGTGCCGCCACACCATGGTGCCGCGCGGCCTGGCCTGGGCGCGCATGTCCGACCACCTGCCGCTGGTCGCCGAACTGCATCCCGTCTGATGCCGGCGCCGACCGAAGCGCCGCGATGGCGCCGCTGGGCCGCGCAGCCGGCGCCGCGCTGGCTGGGCGGCAACCGGGTCGAGCTGCTGCAGGGCGGCGACGAGATGTTCCCGCGCATGGTCGCGGCCATCGACGCCGCGGCCAGCGAGGTCTGGCTCGCGACCTACATCTACACCGACGATCCCTCGACCATCGCCGTGGCCGATGCGCTCGACCGCGCGGCGCGGCGCGGCGTCGCGGTGAAGGTCGTCGTCGACGGCTTCGGCTCGCGGCCGACGCTGCCCTGGTTGCGCCGGCGCTGCGCGGCCAGCGGCGTGCAGCTCGAAGTCTTCCGTCCGATCGAGCGCTGGTATGCCTGGCTGCAGCCCGGGCAGCTGCGGCGACTGCACCAGAAGCTCTGCGTCTGCGACCGCAGCCTGGCCTTCGTCGGCGGCATCAACCTGATCGACGACCGCCACGACCTCGGCCATGGCTGGGCCGAGGCGCCGCGGCTCGATTTCGCGGTCGCGCTCGAGGGCCCGCTGGCGGCCTCGGTGCAGGTCGCGGCGAGCGCGATCTGGGTGCGCTCGCACCTGCTGCGCGCCTGGTCCGCCGAGATGCGCGAGCTCGCGCGCAGCGAACGCCCGCTGACGCGCGCTCGCTCGCTCGTGCGGCGGCTGCGCAGCGCGGGCTCGCTGCCCGGCCCCGACGCGGCGCCCGCGCAGCCGATGCGCGCGGCGCTGCTCGTGCGCGACAACCTGCGCCAGCGCCGCACCATCGAACGCAGCTACATCGCGGCGATCCAGGCGGCGCAGCATCGCGTCGACCTCGCGGTGCCGTATTTCTACCCCGGCCGCCTGTTCCGCCGCGCGCTGCGCCGCGCCGCGCGTCGAGGCGTCGAGGTGCGGCTGCTGCTGCAGGGCAAGATCGACTACCGCTTCGCGGCGCTGGCCGCGCAGGCGCTCTACGACGAGCTGTGCGCGCAGGGCGTGCGCATCTACGAATACACCCCCGCCTTCCTGCACGCCAAGGTCGCCGTCGTCGACGGCCGCTGGGCGACGGTCGGCAGCTCGAACATCGACCCGATGTCGCTGCTGCTGAACCTGGAGGCGAACGTCGTCGTCGAGGACGCCGGCTTCGCCGCCGAACTCCAGCGCCGGCTCGAAGCCGCGTTCGCGGCCTCGGCCGAGGTCAGCGGACGCGCGCAGCGCAGTGGCTGGCGCGGCTGGCTCCAGCGCGGGTTCGTCGCCTGGGTGGCGGCGGTCTACCTGCGCATGGCTGGCGTTACCGGCAGGTACTGAAGCGTTCAGTCCTGCTTCAGCTCACCCACGAGTTGCACGTCGAGATGCGGCTCCTGCGTCTTCTCGTCGGTGCGGCGCTCGACGAAGATGCGCCGCGGGTCGAAGCCGTGCTCCGAGAGGTAGCGGCGCACGGTCGCCAGCCGGGCCTGGGTGAGGTCGTTGTCCTTGTGCGTGCCGCCGTCGATCGTCCAGGGGCCGCTGGGCACGACGAGAACGACCTCGACGCGCATGTCCTGGGCCTCGGCGATCAGCGCGTCGATGCGCGCCTTGGCCGCCGCCGTCAGCTGGTCGCCGGTGAACAGGCCGTGCGCGGGCAGCGATGCCGAGCGGTTGTGGTCGCGGTCGTTGCTCGATTTCGACGCCGGCAGCGGCGGCACCGGCTGGTCGCCGGGTGCGGCCCAGGCCGCGGCGCCGGCGCCCAGGGCTGCCGCGACCAGGGTCGCGATCGATGCGGTCCGGATGGCTTTCATGTGCAGTTCACCCCTCGTTCTCCATCTTCGCATTGTGGCGTGTCGGGCTGACCGGGGTCGGGCCGCCGCCGGCTTACCATCGCCGCCGCGATGAACGCCCCAGACCCCGAACCCGTGCATGTCGCCTGCCTGTGTGCCGCCTGGTGCCGCACCTGCGACAGCTATGCCGCCGTGTTCGAGGCCGTGCTGGCGCCGTTGCGCGCCGGCCGGCCGCGGCTGCGGATGCATTGGATCGACATCGAGGACGAGGCCGATCTCGTCGGCGACTACGACGTCGAGACCTTCCCGACCCTCGTCGTCACCGACGCGCGCGGCGTGCTCTTCGCCGGGCCGCTGACGCCGCAGCCCGAGACGCTGCAGCGCGTGCTCGGCGCCGCGCTGGCCGCGGACCGCGCGACGCGCCAGCCGCGCGAGGTCGAGGATTTCGCCCGTCGCCTGCGCGCGACCTGAAACCTCGACTCGAGGCTTGGCCCTTGCGATGGGTCAAGCAGCCGTGCGCGGGCCGGTCGCAACATCGCCGCTGAGGGGGCGACTCCAGATGACAGCGAGTGCAGAGCGTCTTGTCGACGCCGTCACCGCCGATGCGGCGATCCGGCGCGTCCTCGAAGCCGAGGTCGCCGCGCGCGCCGCGGTCGAGGCGGCGCGCGCCGATGCCCAGCGCCGCGGCGAGGAGGCGCGCCTGGCCGCCCGTGCCATGGCCGAACGCAGCGAGCGCCGCATGCGTCGCATCACCGACGCCTTCGGGCGCGATCTCGCGCAGCGACTGGCCGCGATCGCGGCCGAGGCCGATCAGCTCGCCGCCCCCGCGCCTCCCGACGCCGCCGAACGCGCCGAGCTGCAGCGCCAGGTCCGCGAGCTGGCGCGCGAGATCGTCGGCGCGGCACCATGAAGATCGAATGCGGCAGCCTCGAGTACGCGCTGGCGCGGCTGGCCGCGCGGCCGCGTGCCGACGCCGCGCTGTGGCGCCGCATCGAGGTCGAGCGCGACTTCGCGCCGCTGCTCGAACTCGCGCGCGCCGGTGCGCTGCGGCCCTGGCTCGTCGGCATCACGGCGGCCAGCGGCGTGCACGAGGTCGAGTCGGCGCTGCGCCGTCATTGGCGCGAGCGCGTCGCCGAGGTCGCCGGCTGGATGCCCGCGGCCTGGCGACCCGCGCTGCTGTGGTGTGCCTGGCTGCCCGACCTGGCACCGCTGCAGCATCTGCTGCACGGCGGCGTCGCGCCGGCGTGGATGGAAGGCGACGCGGATTGGCGCGAACTCGCGCGGGCGCAGCCGGCGCAGCGCGTCGCGCTGCTGGGCCGCGGCGCCGCTGCCGCGCTGGCGGCGGCGCCGCAGGATCTGGTCGGCGCCTGGACGGCCGAATGGCGCCGCCGCTTGCCGGCCGGCGAGCGCCGCGCGCAAGT
>JAGWTU010000037.1 GCA_028868825.1 Burkholderiales bacterium
GGCGTTGGCTCACCTGGGAGAACCTGGCATGACCCCTCCCGGACCGCCGCTGTGGCTGCTGGCCGAGCTGACCTACCGCTGCCCGCTGCATTGCGTCTTCTGCTACAACCCGGTCGATTTCGCGACCCAGGCCGACGAGCTGTCGACCGCCGAATGGCTGCGCGTGCTGCGCGAGGGGCGCGAACTCGGCGCCGTGCAATGCGGCTTCTCGGGCGGCGAGCCGCTGCTGCGTGACGATCTCGAGACGCTCGTCGCCGAAGCGCATCGCCTGGGCTATTACACGAACCTGCTGACCTCGGGCGTCGGCCTCACGGCCGATCGCGCCGCGGCGCTGAAGGCCGCCGGTCTCGACCATGTCCAGCTCTCGTTCCAGGATTCGACGCGCGAGGTCAACGACTTCCTCTCGCACACGAAGACCTTCGAACTGAAGGGCCGCGTCGCCCGCATCATCAAGGACCAGGGCTGGCCGATGGTGATGAACGTCGTCATCCACCGGCTCAACATCGACCATATCGACCGCATCATCGGCATGGCGGCCGAATTCGGCGCCGAATACATCGAACTGGCGAATACGCAGTATTACTCCTGGGCCTATGTCAATCGCGCCCGCCTGCTGCCCACCCACGAGCAATTGCGCCGCGCCGAGGCCGTCACCGACGCCTGGCGCGCCAGGCTCGAAGGCCGCATGAAGATCTATTTCGTCGCCCCGGACTATCACGAGGGGCGCGCGAAGAAATGCGTCAACGGCTGGGGCAGCGTCTTCCTCAACGTCGCGCCCGACGGCACCGCCCTGCCCTGCCACACGGCGAAGATGCTGCCCGGGCTGCGCTTCCCGAGCGTGCGCGACGCCGGCCTGCGCGAGATCTGGTTCGATTCCGAGGGTTTCAACCGCTATCGCGGCACCGGCTGGATGAAGGAGCCCTGCTCGAGCTGCGAGCACAAGGAGCGCGACCTCGGCGGCTGCCGCTGCCAGGCCTACATGCTGGCGCAGGACGCCGAGGCCGCCGACCCGGTGTGCGAGAAGAGCCCGCACCATGACCGCGTGCTCGCGGCCGTCATGGCGGCCGAGACAGCGGCCGAGGCCGGCACGCACGAGCCGAACGAACACCCGCTGGTCTTTCGCGATCCGGCGAATTCGCGCCGTCTGGCCGCCGCGCCCGGCGAGCCGGCTGCCCCGACAATGCCGGCGTGCGGCGCGCGCTGAAGGCGGCGATCGCACCGGCGCGCGGCCGGACCCAGCCCGGGCGACCCTGCGCTGCCAGCCACGCATGGAGATCGGGATGAACGCAGCAAGCAGGGCCCTGGAGGGCGTGAAGGTGGTCGAGATCGGCACGCTGATCGCCGGCCCCTATGCCGCCAGCGTGCTGGCGCAATTCGGCGCCGAGGTGATCAAGATCGAGGCGCCCGACGGCGGCGACCCGCTGCGCAGCTGGCGCAAGCTGCACGAGGGCACCTCGCTGTGGTGGTACTCGCAAAGCCGCAACAAGAAATCGGTGACCTTGAACCTCAAGGACCCGCGCGGCCAGCAGATCGTGCGCGACCTCGTCAAGGACGCCGACATCGTGATCGAGAACTTCCGCCCCGGCACGCTCGAAGAATGGGGTCTCGGCTGGGACGATCTCTCGCGCATCAATCCCAAGCTGATCATGGTGCGCGTCTCGGGTTACGGCCAGACGGGCCCGTACAAGGACCGGCCGGGATTCGCGGCGATCGCCGAATCGATGGGCGGGCTGCGCTATCTCGCCGGCTTCCCCGACCGCCCGCCCGTGCGCGTGGGCGTGAGCATCGGCGACACGCTGGCATCGCTGTACGGCGTCATCGGCGCGCTGCTCGCGCTGCACCACCTGAAGTCCAACGGCGGCAGCGGCCAGTACATCGACGTCGCCTTGTACGAGGCGGTGTTCGGCGTCATGGAAAGCCTGATCCCCGAATACTCGGGCTTCGGCCATGTGCGCGAGCGCACCGGCGCCTCGCTGCCGGGCATCGTGCCGTCGAGCACCTATCCTTGCCGCGGCGGCGATTACGTCATCATCGCCGGCAATGCCGACAGCATCTATAAGCGGCTGATGAAGGCCATAGCCCGCACCGACCTCGCCGACGACCCGCGGCTGGCGCGCAACGACGGCCGCGCGCAGCACACGGCGCTGATCGACGATGCGATCGCCGCCTGGACGAAGGAGCGTGAACTCGCCGAGGTGCTGGCGACGCTCGAAGCCGCCGAGGTGCCCAGCGGGCGCATCTACACCGCCGCCGACATCCACGCCGACCCCCATTACCGCGCCCGCGAGATGATCGAGACGCATGCGCTGCCCGACGGCAAGGCGCTCGATTTCCCGGGCGTCGTGCCCAAGCTGTCGGCGACACCGGGCGAGACGCGATGGCTCGGCCCGGCGCTGGGCCAGCACACGCGCGAGGTGCTGGCGGCCATCGGCATCGGCGAAGGCAGCTACGCCGAGCTGAAGGCGCAGGGCGTGATCTGAGGCACCGCAGATGGACATCGAAAAGGGCCAACGCCTCTAAATCCAGGATGTCGCCGTGCGCGACGTCTTCCAGATCGAGGTCACTGCCTTCGTCTCGCCGAAGGCGATCCCGGCGCTGGTACCCAACGTGCGCGGCTGCGAGCGCGGGCCGGCCTGCGGCGTCGACGAGATCAACGTCGTGAGTCGGCCAGCGACGGTCCTGGCCGCGCGAAC
The DNA here is from genome assembly GCA_028868825.1 of Burkholderiales bacterium. Taxonomy (GTDB): domain Bacteria; phylum Pseudomonadota; class Gammaproteobacteria; order Burkholderiales; family Burkholderiaceae_C; genus Rubrivivax. The sequence continues at coordinate 2,694 of JAGWTU010000037.1, forward strand.
ATGCGCATGACGAGCGAGCGGTCGCTGGCGGGTTTCGACGAGGTGGTGAAATTCGTTAGGGAGAGTTCGAAATCCGGTTCGGTCCCCGCCAACGTCGCGCTGTCCACCGCCTTCGGCTGCCCCTTCGACGGCGCCGTGGCGCCCGCGCGCGTACTCGACATCGTCGGCCGCTGCGAGCAATGGGGCCTCACCGGCGTGATCCTGCGCGACACCACCGGCGTGGCCCACCCGGCCCAGGTCGCGCAGCTGTGCGCCGCGGTGCGCGCGCGCCACCCGGCGCTGCAGATCACGGCGCATTTCCACGCCACGCGCGGCATGGGGCTGGCGAACGCGCTCGCCGCCCTGGACGCCGGCATCGACCGCTACGACGCCTCGCTCGGCGGCCTCGGTGGCTGCCCGTTCGCGCCCGGCGCCAGCGGCAATGTCTGCACCGAGGACCTCGTGCACATGTTCGAGGCCATGGGCTGCGACACCGGCGTCGACCTCGAGCGCCTGGTCGCCGCCGCGCGCGAACGGCCCGGCCGCATCGGCCACGAGGTGCCGGGTCAGGTGCTGAAGGCGGGCCCCTTCGACCGCCGCTACCCGCTGCCTCGCTGAAGCCCGCCGAAACGCGACGCGGAAGTCCGCCCCTGGGGCCGCACCGCGCCGGGCATGGCGACTCGAGGACGTCCATCTATACTTTGACCACACACTCGATGTGTTATTTTCCATCCGGTGCATCGCCGGGGCACTTTTCGCAGTCCCGGCGACGCCTACCGACAGGCCGTCGAACGGCGGGAGGAATCCGATGTCCAGGCTGCTGCTCGTCGACGACCATGTGCTGCTGCTCGACACCCTGCGCGAGTACCTGTCGCGCTCGCTCGAGGGCATGGAGATAGACACCGTGCGCACGCTCGCCGAAGCCGAGGCCGCGCTCGCCCGGCCCGACACCTACGACCTGGCCCTCGTCGACTACCGCATGCCCGGCTCGCGCGGCATCGCCACCGTGCGCGGCCTCGTCGAGAACCCTTGCGACGTGCCGGTGGCGGTGATGTCGGGGCAGGCCTCGGCCGAGGACGTGCGCGCGATCCTGCAGCAAGGCGCGATGGGCTTCATCGACAAGGCGGTTTCCGGCAGCAGCCTGACCCATGCGGTGCGGCTGATGCTCAGCGGCGAGCGCTTCATTCCGGCGTCGCTGCTGTCGGCGCAATCGGCGCGCCGCGGCAGCGCGGGCCCGGGCGACGACGCCGACGAGCCGCTGCCGCCGAAGGCGATGGCCGTGCTGCGCCTGCTGCGCCAGGGTCGCACGAACAAGGAGATCGGCCGCGAGCTCGAGCTCGAGGAGGTCACCATCAAGCTCTACATCGGCCGCCTGGCCAAGCGCTTCGGCGCGCGCAACCGCGTCCAGGTGCTGATGGCGGCGATGGAGCACGGCCTGCTCGACTGACCGGCCGGGCGCGATCGTCAGCGCTGGCGCCGCACCGCTGTGCCGCGCGCACGCGGCAGCGACAGGCTGAAGATCCAGCGGCCGGCCGCCTGCCGGTTGACGGCGAGGTGGCCGCCCATCATGCGCGCCAGGCGGCGACAGGCCGTCAGACCGCCGGGTTCCGGATCGCCACCGGCTTCATGCGGCAGCGGCGCGGCGACCGCGGGACCGGCGCGTGCAAACGAGGCGCCGGCGTCCCCGCGCGGCGGCGAGAGGTCGCAGAAATCGAGCTGCACGCCGCTGCCCCCGACCTTGGCGGCGATGCCGATGTCGCCCTCGACGAGCGCGAAGAGGCGGTCGAACAGCGTCAGCAGGATGCGGCGCAGCTTCGCCGGATCGGCGAGCACGGGCTCGCAGTGCTCGTCGATCTCGTGGCGCAGCCGGTCGCCGGCGCGCGCGTCGCAGCGGCGCAGCAGGGTCGCGCATTCGTCGATCGCGGCACGCAGCGACACCGCCTGCGCCCGCCAGGCGAAGTCCTCGTCCGAGGCGCGGGCGAGGTCCTCGAGTTCGACGGCGGCATCGCCGACCTCCTCGCCCGCCATCTCGATCAGCCGCGCCGCGTCGGCGACTTCGGGTGCGCCGCCGCGGCCCCCGCCGTGGCGGCGGATCGCGCTCGCCAGGCCGAGGATCGAGTGCAGCTCGGTGCGCAGGCCATGGACCAGCGGCGCCAGCATCTCGCCACGCGCCTGCGCGGCGCGGCGCGCCTCGGCGCGCGATTGCGATCGCAGCCATTCCTGGGCATCCGCCTCGGCCGTCACGTCGCGGTGGCTGCCGACGAGGGCGACGATGCGGCCGGCGGCGTCGGTCTCGCATTCGCCGCGGTGCTCGACCCAGATCGTGCTGCCGTCGCAGCGGCGGAAACGCCAGCGCTCGGGACCCGCGATCGCGCCGGCATCGGCGCCCGGTTCGGTGCAGGCGACGGCGCGTGCGCGATCCTCCGGATGCACCGCGTCGAGCCAGCGCTCGAACGGCAGCTCGGGCCGGCTCGTGGGCAGGCGGTAGAGCTCCAGCAGCGCCACGTCGAGGTCGAATTCGCGGCGCGCGAAGTCGAGGCGGAAGCTGCCGGCGCGCAGCGCGCGCCAGGCCGCGGCCTGGCGCGCCGCGGCCGCCGCCGCGCCGGGCGGCGGCGGCGTCGCGCAGCAGGTCGCATCGGAGCCATCGTCCATCGGACGGCCGTTCGCGTCGGTATCCGTGCTGCCACCCATCGCCTGCCTCGCCTGCGTCGACCGGGATGCCCAGCGTAGCCGGCGCGCCGGCCGCGCGGGCAGGCCGGTGGCCTAGCGGCGCCGTCCAAGATGCGCTGGACACCGACCTTCGGCGCGCCCGCCTATGCATCGGTACAAGCGGCGCGACGCGCGTATCCGTGCGCATCCGCCGCCGGATCCGCCCCCCCCCTGATTCAGGGGGGGTCGCCGACCGTCCCTCTTGTTCGGGCACCCGCCGCACCTTAGCCTGCCCCGGCGCCCCGCTGCCGGATGCGATGCGTCATCGATTCGGCTCCGAAGAGCGGGCATTCGAATGCCAACCCGGGAATTCGAAGTCGATTGCAACCCTTCATGAATGGAGTAGCGCATGCAATTACGTGCTGAATTCATTGGCGCGATGGCGATTTCGGCCATCGGCTTTTGCGGCTCCGTGCACGCCGCGGACCGCTGTACGCAGTTGCTGGCCCAATTCGGCGCCAGCCTCGCCGACGCGACCTGCGTCGAGAGCACCGACCTGACGACGACCAACCCGGCGACGACGCCGGCGAACAATTCGCTGCCCGGCCTGCCGGCATTCGCCTTCACGCCGATCACCGACCGCGGCGTCATCGCCCCCAGCGCGGGCAAGCGCACGCCGGTGACGAAGGTCGTTCCCGGCGTGCAGCTGCAGGCGCGCATCGCCTCCGACCCGACGGGCCAGGCGCGCTTCCTGCTGCGCCTGCCCAATGACTGGAACGGTCGCCTCGTCGTCGCCGGCGCGTCGGGCACGCGCAGCGAATTCAATGGCGATTACGCCTGGAGCGACTATGTGCTGCAAAAGGGCTACGCCTATGCCTCGCAGAACAAGGGCGTGCTGAATCTGCAGTTCTCGACCGCCACCGATCCGCTGGCCTGCCGGCTGAACCCGGCCTCGGGCGTGTACGTCAATTTCTACGACAACGGTCCCGGGCAGCAGTTTTCGCGCTGGCAGGAATACATGATCAAGGCCGGCCAGCTGGCCAATGCCGGCGTCAGGAGCTTCTACGGCAAGCCGGCGCGCTACACCTACGCGGTCGGCACGTCCAACGGCGGCTACCAGGTGCGCCGCGCCATCGAGATGGCGCCGCAGATCTTCGACGGCGGCGTCGACTGGGAGGGCACCTTCGTCGATGCGCATGCGCCTAACCTGCTCACCGACCTGCCGGCCGCCGTGCTCAACCTGCCCGACTACAACGCCGCCGCGATGGACGCCAACAGCACCGCGGCGAAGAACATCCGCGCCGCCGGCTATCCGCCCGACATCGCCGGCGCCGGTTCCTCGCTGTGGAACTTCTATGGCGCGCAGTTCTGGGAAGTCACGCAGTGCCAATGGCAGAAGCGGCTCGACCCGACCTACGATACCTACGGCGCAGGCACCGGCACCTACAACTACGTGGCGCGCCTGTCGGCGTCCGATGTCGGGGCGCAGATGGCCGCGTTCGCGACCACCGGGCAGATCCAGCGGCCGCTGATCACGGTGGCCGGCACGATGGACGCGCTGCTGCCCATCGACCACCATGCGCGGGCCTATGCGCGCAAGGTCCGCGCGGCACTGGCGCGGGAGCCGAATGGCGTCGCGCATGGCGAGAGCGGCAAGGCAGGGGAGTACCGGCTCTACGAGGTGCAGAACGGCAACCACATCGAGACCTACCAGGATTCCTTCCCGCAGCTCGAACTGATCGAGCGCCATGCGCAGGCCGCCTTCGACGCGCTGGTCGCGCATGTCGAGAACAGGACACCGCTGCCGCCCGACCAATGCGTGCCCCGCGGCGGCAGCATCGCGCCGCAGCCGGCGCAACCGGGACATTGCGCGAGCCTGCAGGTGCCTTAGAGCCCCGACGGCGGCCCGACATCGCGGCCCGGCCGCCGCGCTCAGCGGCCCGGGCGCAGGCGCCTGGCGCCCAGCCATGCGAGGCCGGCGACGATCAGCAACGCCGCGGGCGGCTCGGGCACGGCCGTGACGAGCAGCGACATGCCGCCGGCGTTGTCGCCCAGGGCGTAGTCGGTCGACGAGAAGGCGACCACCGTCGGCTGCGCCAGATGCAGCGCGAAGGCCGGCGTGGCGAGGAAAGCCGCGCTCGCCTGGGCCTCGGTGCTCCACGAGCAGTTCGGGTTCGTGCAGGGCGACTGGCGCAGCGACAGCCCGTCCAGGAGCAGCGTGTACGCGGTCGAGCGGCCCTGCTGCACGGCGGCGTAGAAATGACTGTCCCAGGTGCCGGCCTGGCTGACGTTGTAGTCCCAGGCGTCGTAAAGCGCACCGGGCAGGCCCCAGGCATCCGAGATCGCATAGTCGCCTGCGGCCAGGCTCACGAGCACCGGATGGGTCATCGAGATCGTCGTCCCCGGCAGCAGCGGGTAGCCATAGGCCGCGGCGACGCCGGCGCCGTCGGCGCCGTAGCCCTTGATGTCGACGATGGTCTGGGCCTCGGCGTTACCGACCGCCAGGGTCGTCACGGCGGCCGCCACGATGGCCTTCAAATTGGCTTGCATGCGGACTCCTCGGGTGGATGGTCACTCCCCCCCGAACGCGACCGCGGCCGCCAACCGGACATCGCCAGCCCGAATGGGCCGCAGTCGCGGCGCGGTCACCCAGGGAAGTGGCGCCGCGGCGACTGGCGATGTCCGGTTTCGCGCCGGCGCTGCGGTCTTCCGCACACCAGCCCCATGCAGGAGCAGACCGATGAAGCAGATGTTGCGCAACACAGGGATCGCCATCGCCGTGGCGGCGGCGGTCGCGGGGATCTTCGCGATGCTGGGCGCGCTGACGCAGACGCCGGACATCGCGGGCACCGGTGCCATGCTGGCGATCGCCTGCGGCGTCATCAGCTGGTTCGCACTGCAGCTGCTGACGTCGAACCGCCGCGTCGATCAAGCCGAGCCGGCGGCACGCGAACGCGCGTTGGCCTTCCACTGCCCGCCCGGGCGCGCGCTGGTCTATTTCGTACGCACCGGTTTCGCCGGCAAGGCCGTCGGCTTCGACCTCGCCGTCGACGGCCGCACCGTGGCACAGATCAGGAGTCCGCGTTTCACCTGCATCGAACTCAGCCCCGGCAACCACGAGTTGTCGGCCCGCGTGGGCGGCGGCAAGTCGGCCTTCGCACCGGCGGCAGCGCGCCTGACCACGCTGCTGGCGCCGGGCAGCGTCACGCTGCTGCACATCGCGATCCGGCGCCAGCTGACGAGCTCGGAACTGGCGTTCGAACCCTGGTCGATCGAGACCGCCCGCGAGCGGCTGCCCAAGGTCGTCATGGTCGCTCCCGACGCGGCCGCGGTCTGACATCGAAGCGGAGGAAGCAACCATGCATGCTCCCTGGCCGACCCTGATCGTCGCCGTCTCGTCGCTGCTGTCCGGTGCCGCCGCGGCGCAGGTCTACAGCGGCCGGCTCGACGACGCCGCCAACACCGCGCTCGTCGGCAGCGACCTCGGCGCGGCCCAGTTCGGCTCGCCCGCCGCGATCGCCGACAACGTCGCGCTGATCGAACTGCTGGTGCCCGTCGCGGGCGCCGTCGCCATCGTCAGCACCGGTCAGGCGGCCGGCGGCATCGATCCGTATTTCACGCTGTTCCAGGGCAGCGGCAGCGGCGCGACGTTCCTGGCATCGAACGCCGACCAGGCTTTCTCGAGCGGCGGTGACTTCAGCTACGCCGCGACCCTGGCCGCCGGCCGCTACGAGATCGCCCTCGGCACCTTCGCCAACATGTCCTTCGCCGAGAACCTGGGCAGCGGCACGCTGGCCGACGGCTTCACGGCGCTGGGTACGCCGGCGGCGCTCGGCGACGCGAGTTACCGCCTGGTCGTTACCGTCCCCGTGCCGGAGCCGCCGGCCTGGGCGCTGATCGGCTTCGGCGGCATCGCGCTGCTGTCCCGGCGCGGGCGCCAGGCGCTGCGGCAGGCACCCCGAGGCAACGCATCCCAACCGCACAGGAGATAGCTCATGGCCATCGCGCATTTCTTCGGGCGCAAGCTCATCGTCGCCGTGGTGCTCGGCCTCAGCGGCATCGCCGCCCAGGCCCAGCGCGCGGCGCTGGTCCAGGAGATCTACGGCCCGGGCCGCAGCCCCTACCAGAGCATGCAGCTCTACAACCAGACGGCGGCGATCTGCCCGAACAACTACTACTGCCAGATCGTCTTCCCGCAGGTGCCGGCCGGCAAGCGACTCGTCGTCGCCTACGCCTCGGCGAGCTATTCGGTCGGCCCGGGCCAGTACCCGGCCGATGTCTCGATCGGCACCGACCTGTCGAACATGGTCGACCTGCCGACCCCGATCTTGTCCTACCCGGGCAGCTACACCGCGGCCGCACCGGTCACCATCTATTTCGAGCCCGGCAGCACGCCGTCGATCTTCATCGGTGCCAGCGGCGGCATCATGACCGGCTACACCGGTCGTGCGGCGATCGTCGGCTATCTGGTGCCGGCGCCATGAAGGCGCCCACGCCAGGCGGCAGGGCCGCCCCGGACGCGCGCCGCTGGCTCGCCGTCGTCGCGGGTCTCGCCGTCGCGGCACCGGCCCTCGCGCAGCGAGCCGCGCTCGTGCGCGACATCGACCGCCCGGCCGCCCAGCCCGTCGGCGCCATGTGCCAGACGTACTTCAGCGCGATCCAGGTCACCTGCAAGCTGCTGACCGTGCCGGCCGGCAAACGACTGGTCGTCGAATCGGTGACCTGGCATGTGCCGACCATCGCGGGCCAGCAGCCGAGCAAGGTCGCGTTCGGCCTCGTGCCGCTCGACGGCCATGTCAATTTCGTCCCGGGCTACGACCAGGCCTACTTCGCATCGATCAACCCGTTTCCGACGAATTTCTCCGGCAGCACGCTGCTCTACGCCGGGTCGCAGGCGCTGCGCTTCTACGCCGACGAGGGACGCACGGTGCGCGTCGAACTCGACGGGCCCGCCGCCGCCGCTGCGGGCTACGAGGCCGGATTCGGTCTCAGCGGCTATCTGGTCGACAAATAGGCCCCCCGCTCGCCGACGCGGGGGACCTCGATGCGCAGCTGATCAGTCGTCATCGTCGTTGCCGCAGGACTGCCCGCCGCGCGCCTGGCCTTCACATGCGCCCGCGCCGACGCCCCGGCCGCTGAGCGCGACGCTCTGGATCGGGTTCATGGCGTCGGTCGTGATGCTGAGCGTGCCGTGGCTGGTGCCGGCCCGCCGCGGGCTGAACACCACCGACAGGCGGCAGGTCGCGCGGATCGGACTGGCGCAATCGTTGCGGACCTGGAAGTCCCCCGTGGCCACCACCGAGAGGACGCGCACCGAGCCGTTCTCGGCCGGCACGATGCCGACGGGCAGCGGCGCGCTGTGCTGCCCGACGCGGGTCTTCCTGAAATGCAGCTGCTGCGGCGAGACATGGGCGAACGACACATCGGCCTGCCCGGTGATGGCGATCTGCCGCGGGCCGCCGATGCCGTCGTGCGGGACGTTCAGCTGGCCGGCCTGCGCGCCCGGCCGCGTCGGGAAACCGGTGACCGTGATCGAGCAACTCGCGCCGGCGGCGAGGAAGGCCGGGCAATCGTTGCTCTGCGCGAACGGCCCGTCGACGGTGATGGCGCCCGGGCTCAGGCCACGCGCGGCCGACTGCGCCGTCAGGCGCAGCTTCGCGACGGGACTGGCGCCCAGCGGGGCGTGCGGCAAGGCGAGCTGCGCGCCGAGCAGGCTGTCGCCATCGAAATGGGCGACCGCGCCGGTGCCGTCGCCGGTGAACAGCAGCTGGGCATGGGCTCCCCTGTCGTCGTCGACGGCGACGACCGTGGCTTGCGGGCCGCCGGACTGCGGCCTGAACAACAGCGTCAGGCTGCAGTTCTGCCCCGGGGCCAGGGACTGGCCCGTGCAGCCGTCGGCGACGACGGCGAATTGCGGCGCCTGCGCCGAAGGCGACAGCGCCACCTTGGCGATGACATGCGCGAAGCTGTCGACATTGAAGAGCGCGACGCTGCGCTCGTTCTGGCAATCGGCGCAGGCCACCGGCACGCCGCCGATGTAGCGGACGTTGGACGGCGTCGCCAGCCAGGGCACGCTGGTACCCAGGCCGCTGAGATTCACCTTGGCCAGCGGCGGCGCGCCGGGCGTGCCCTCGGCGAACAGCGACACCTGGGCGCTCACCGGGCCGCTGGCCTGGGGCACGAAGGCGACGCCGAGCCGGCACGAGCCGCCCGGGTGGATGACGGCCGGGCAGCTGCCGCCCAGCACGAGGAACGAGACGCTGCGGTCGTCGACGCTCCAGGTGGCGCCGGGCGCGCCGAGCACGACATCGGCATCGCCGGTGTTCGTGAAATCGACGAACTTGGGCTGGATGGCGCCGCCGATGAGCGTCGGCCCGAAATCGACATCCGGCGGATTGTCGATGCGGCCCGCGATGCCGGTGTCGCAATGGCCGGCGGCATTGCTCCACAAAGGCTGCACGGCCCAGTAGTTCCACACCCCTGCCGTCTGGCGGCCGTAATTGATCATCGGCCCGGTATTGCACTTGTCGCCCGTTTCGTCCTGACCGCTGACATCGGGGTCGCGCCAGCTGCCCAGATAGGGATCGGTGAGCACTTCGCCGAGCTCGTGCGCCAGCGCCTTGCTCAGGCCGTCGAGGTTGCCGTGGCCGAAGGCATCGCTATTCGCATTCGCCGAATTGGCGAAGCAGACGTTCGAATCGGGCTGGAAAGGCAGCACGACATAGGTCGCCGGGCTGATCGGATGGCCCAGGAACTGGAAGAACTCCGAGGCCACCGTCAGGCTCGTGTCGTTGTGGAAGGCGCAGGCCGAACCGCCCTTGGCGGCGAAGGTCGCATCGCCATGGCCCGGCGGCAGCGCAATGATGAAGATCTGCTGCGCCGAGATCGCCGACGGCTGCGCGACGCCGAACCATTGCTGGCTCAGTTGCACGACGTTCTCGATCGCGGCGATGCCCGGCGTGGCCGGCGGCTCGGTCGGGAACAGGCGCACCTGGCCGGCGTAGAGATCATAGGGATTGCCGGCGCCGTATTGCGTCTGCGTGCCCATGTAGCGGCTGCCGCCCAGCGCCTGGAGAAAGGTCTCGAGGTAATTCCTGTACTGGGCCGAAGTGACGTTGTTGCTGGTGAAGCCCGCGCTCCATTCGGGTCCCCAGTAGACGAGGAAGACATGGGGCGCGGCCAGCGCCGCGGGCTGGCTCTGGCCGAGGTCCTGCAGGCTGTTGGCCGAGGCCCGCGGGGCCATCGACATCGCCGCCAGCGTGGCGGCCAGCGCGGCGATATGTTTCGCCAATCGGATGATGCGCATGCGGATTCCTTTCGGATCGCGGGCCCTCCGGTGGATTCCGGTCAGGGGCCTGCCGATCACGACCGGAATCCGGTCGCCGGACCGGACATCCGCATCAACGATCGGAAGGACGGCCGGTGCCGCGTCGCTCAGGCCGGCAGCGCGCTGCGGCCCATCACGCAGATCGTGTAGCCGCCGAACAGCACACCGCCCTGGCTGGCGCTGATGCGGTAGACATGGGCCTCGCCCGGCCCCGGCGCATCGTCGCCGGTGCTGAAGGCGATCAGCCTGTCGTCGCCGCTGACGCAGTGATGGTCGGCGCCGTCGTCGAAGACGAAGCCGTCGCCGGCGGAAGCCGCGCGCGACAGCAGCAGCGCGCCGGTGGCCGGCGCGGCGACCGGGAAGCGGCCGCGCTGTCCGGTGCGCAATTGCAGCCAGGCCACCTGGTGCGGCGCGACGCGTTCGGCGCGCACGAGCGCCGGCTGGCCGAACAGCGGCCCGACGCGCAGGATCACCGGCCCCGGCAAGGCCGGACGCCGCGGCAACAGGCGCAGGCTGGGCAAGGCCGGCGTCGGCAGGCCGCGCGGCGCGGCCATCGCACGCTCGGCCATCAGGGCCATCAGCGCCGGCAGCGGCGTATCGACGACATGGATGTTGCGCTGGCCGACATGGCGATTGACGCGAGCATCGAGCATCGGCGCACCGGGCAGGTCGGAGCTGTTGTCCCACACGCGCACGAGCAGGCATTCGTGGCCGCCGTTGAGGAAGTCGGGCACCCAGGCGACGGGGCATTTGACGACGGCATGCGCGCGTGCGCTGCCGCGCGAGCCCAGCGACACCATCGTCTGCGCGATCAGGTGCGCGTTCGCGGGGCCGACGCCCAGCGAGGGATCGACCCAGTAGAACTCGACGACGACCTCGGCCGCGGCCGACTGACCCAGGTTCCAGACATGCGCGTACAGCGTGTTGGGCTGGTGCGCGAGCGCGGTGTCGCCGAATTGCGCCGGCACCGCCGGCGCCAGCGCCGGGTCGACGCCGGGCACGATGAAGATGTCCGGGCTTTCCCAGAACGGCCCGGCGACGGGCCGCGTGCCGGTGTCGCCGGGGAAGGCACGCAGGAACAGGAAGGGCAGGAACAGGTCCTTGCGCGGGCCGCCCCAGACGCCGGGCGGATTGGGGTGCTGCAGGTCGCCGGGCGTCAGCGGCGTCGGGTCGTCGCTGCGGCCCGTCGACGGCGGCTGCGGCCGGCCCGGACGGCCCGGGTTCGGGATCGGGCCGCCGCAGTCGTCGCGCGGACCGCCCTGGCCACCACCACCGCCACCACCGCTGCCGTCATCGCAGTCGCGATCGCAATCGCAGTCGCAGGGCGGCTCGTCGTGGGGACGCTCGTCGCAGACGACCCGCTCCTCGCAGGGCAGTTCGATCTGCAGCACGCGGCGTCGGCGCGGGCGGCCGGGTGCGGGCGGGTTCGACATGCCCTCGGGACAAGGCTCGGGACGGTGGGTGGATTTCGGCGGCATGGCGTACTCGTGAGGCTAAGCCGGCAGCAGGCGCGGCGGGCGATCGGTCGGACTACTTGATCGGCGGCGGCGCCGGCGGCAGCGCGGGCTTGTCGACGTACAGCAATTGCAAGGGGTCCTTGCCGAGCGCCCAGTCGGCCGATCCCTCGGGCGCCACGACGGGCTTGAGGTAGCGGAATCCGAGTTCGGTCGTCGCATAGGCGCCGTCGCCCTGCCGCGCGTCCATGCGCTTCCAGTCCCAGGTGAGATAGGCGAAGGCGCGGTCGCTGTCGAGATTGAATTGCGTCGTGTAGCCGGTGTCGTTGGCGATGCGGCCGATCAGGTAGCTCGAGAACGGGATCGGATCGCCGAGCGGGCTGGAGCCGGGGCTGTCGACGAGATGGGCCTCGTTGAGCCGGTCGGTCTGCCACGGCGATTGCGCCAATTCGTATTGGCGTCGCAATTCGACATCCACCGGCTGGTCGACGCGGAAGAACACCTCGGGCCGTGCCCCGAGCCGGAAAGGTCCCGGACGCAGCGGCCGGTAGGCGCCGCTCGGGCCGTCGGGGTCGGTGGCGTGCGGGTCGTAGGTCTCGGTCGGCGTCGGCGTCGGGATGTCGGTCTTGCCGTCGAAGGTGGTCAGGCTGACGTTCGGGTAGGCCCAGGGGCGGCGGAATTCCCAGCCCTCGAGTTCGCTCACCGTGCCGTCGCTGCGCACATGCTTGCGCAGCACCGGGTAATACGGGTAATAGGGATCGGTCACGAGATGCCCGATGCCGATCGCGTCGACGCTCTTGTCGAGATTGCCCATCGGGTCGGCGGCATCGGCCAGCGCCTGCTTGAAGGCGCTGTCGACGGTGCCGCCGAGCGTGATCAGCGGCAGGTCGATCTCGTTGGGCAGGCGCAGCTCGCCGTTGTCGTCGTAGCGCTGCTCGCCATGCGGCAGCGAGAAGCCGGTGTGCGCCAGCACCTCGTGCGTCTTCACGACGACGTCCCAGACCATCATCGCCAGCTCGTACAGCGCGAGCCGTATCGGGTAGCTGGCCGGGCTCGCGATCATGCGGATGAGGTCGTCGACGAGTTGCAGCGCGGCGCCGATCTCCTTGCCGACCCATTCGAAGAAGGCGACGATGGCCTCGCAGACGTCGACCACCGGGTTCGAGCTGTCGACGCCGCTGAAATCGGGCGGCTGCAGCACCGCCTGCACGTCGCCCGCGGGGGGCATGATGATGAAGTCGGGCTTGCGCGGCTTCTGCAGTTCCCAGCTGCCGGTGTAAGAGAACTTGTAGAACGAGATCATGACGAGGTAGATCGTCTGGATCTGCCAGGGCAGCGGGAAGCCCTCGGGGACGTCGAAATCGGGCGGCGGCGCGATGCCGTCGAGCAATTCGGAGAACGGCCGGTCCATGCCCTGGCCGGTGACCTGGAAGATCAGATCGGCGAGCTTCGCCTGGTCGATCGCGGACTGGTAGCTGCTGCCGCCGTAGATGCGCGGATGCGGGCCGTCGGCGAAGGTCGCGATCAGCGCCTTGACGATGGACTGGGCCATCCAGTCGGGCATCTCGCCGTCGACGTCGAGCGCCTTCTTGCGTTCGGCGGGGTCGTCGGGCAGCGTGTCGGGGCGCTGCTGGCCGGCCGGGTCGTCGGGCGTGAGCTGCACCGCGAACCACAGCGCGCTCATCGACAGATCGGGATAGGTGTCGGTGGCGCCCCAGGGGTCCGACGGGATCACCTCGCCCGCGCGCGTGAGCCCGTAGTTGTAGGCGTCGATGTGGTTCTCGATCAGGTGGTGACGCTGCGGGTGGTTGCGGAAAGGCCCGCCGCATTGCTCGTTGACGAAGGAATGCGCCACCGTGTCGGTGCCCACGTGCGTGATGTAGCCGAGCGCGAAGGCGAGGAACTGCTCGAAGCGCGCCTCGCCGTCCTCGCCGTCGCGCAGCGCCAGCGCCTGCTGCACGAGCGCCCGGCACAGCGCCGAGGGCTTGCGGTAATGCGACATGTCGCTCCACAGGAACGACTGCTCGTCGAAGCCCTTCTGCACGCAGGTATCGAACATCGTGAAGATGTCCTTGAAGGTCAGCAGCTCCTCCTCGCCGATCTTCACGAGCGCGAGTTTCAGCTCCTCGAGCACGACCTTGAATTCGCTGAGCACGCCGCCCGTCAGCGCATCGGCGAGGTCGGCCGCCGAATCGACGATCGGGCCTATCGTCGCGTTCCAGCCGTCGACCAGGCTCTGCCAGATCTTCTGCAGCTTGATCAGCAGGCGCAGCAATTGCGCCATGCTCGAACTGACGCCGTCGAGGATGATGAGCAGCGACTCCCAATCGTCCTCCTTGGCGGCATCGAAGTAGTAATAGATCTTCAGCGCCAGCATCAGGTCGTCGGACAGCTTGCCCAGCGGCGGGCTGTTGTAATCCTGCGAGAAATAGAACAGGTCGGGGCCGATGGCGCCGATCGCGGTGAATTTCTCCCAGCGCTTCATCGCCGCGCCGCAAAAGCGCGGCGACAGATGCTCGAGCTCGGGGATCGGCGTCGGCCAATCGGGTATCTCGCCGCGCAGCAGATGATCGGCGACGCGGCGCGCCGTGTAGATATGCGTGAAATGTCCGGGCATGGTAGGCCATTCGGCTGACGACAGGCGCATTAGCTCGCCGGGCACCGGCAGGCGTCAATAGACAAGATAGGGGGCGAGGCGGGCGCGCGCCGCCGCTCGGCATGCGCCGTCGACGGGAGCCGCGCCGTATCATGCCCCGATGTCAATGCAGGCGATCCTTTCGAGCGCCGGCGCCCGAGGGGCCGCCCGCGTCGGCGCCTTCATCTCCTACGCGCGAGCCGATGGCGAGGCCGTTGCGCGCGAGCTGCTCGCGCGGCTCGCGGCCGACGCACCCGGCCTGGCCGTCTCGATGGACCGCCTCGAACTCGAAGGCGGTGTCGGCTGGTGGAAGCAGATCGAACAGCGGCTGGACCGGGTCGAATTCCTGATCCTCGTCATGACGCCGGCAGCCATGCAATCGGAGAACACGCGCCGCGAGTGGCGCGCGGCGCGACAGCGCGGCGTTTGCGTCTATCCGATCAAGGGCGTGCCCGAGTCGGCGCTGGACTACGCGTCACTGCCGCGCTGGATGCACCGGGCGCATTTCTACGACCCCGGTGCCGAATGGCCCAAATTGCTGGCCCACCTGCAGCGCGGCTGCCGCTTGCACCGGGTGCCGTTCATGGCGCCGCCCCTGCCGCCGACCTTCGTGGCGCGGCGCCAGGAATTGACGGCCATCGAATGCCGATTCGTCGCCGAAGACGCGTCGCGCCGGCCCGTCGTGCTCAGGGCGCCCGGCGGCTACGGCAAGACCTCGCTCGCCGCCGCGCTCTGCCACCTCGACAGCGTGATCGAGTTCTACGACGACGGCGTGCTCTGGGTCACGCTCGGACAGACACCCGATCTGCTGGCCGAATTGCTGAAGCTCTATGCCGCGGTGACGGGCGAGCGCCCGGGTTTCGTCGACATCGAGGACGCGGCGCGCGAATTGGCGCTGCGTCTCGCCGAGAAGAATTGCCTGCTCGTCATCGACGACGCCTGGAGCGCCGCCCATGTGCGCCCCTTCCTGCTCGCGCAGGGCCCGCGCCATCTCATCACGACGCGCGTCTTCGAGGTGTCGCTGGGCAACGAGCGCGTCGATCTCGGCCTCATGGACCCCGACGACGCCGTGCGACTGTTGCTGATGTTCGCCGACGTCGAACCCGAGGATCCGGCGCCGTACCGCGCGCTGGCGCGACGGCTCGGCGACTGGCCGTTGACGCTCAAGCTGGCCGGCGCGGCGATGCGCCAGCGCATCGCGCGCGGCGATACGCCCGAGCGCGCGCTGCACTATGTCGGCACGGCACTCGACCGGCGTGGACTCACGGCCTTCGATCGCAGCGAGGCTGCTTCGCCCGAAGCCACGGTCGAATCGACGCTGGCCCGCAGTCTCGATCTGCTCGACGACGAGGCCCGCCATCGCTATGCCGAATTGTCGATATTCCCCGAGGACACGCGCATCCCGCTGGCCGCGGTGGCGGCGCTGTGGCGGCTCGACGAGTTCGACACCGAGGAACTCGCGCGCCGTCTCGACGAATTGGCGCTGGCCGATTTCGATCTGCGCAGCGGCACGTTGGGCCTGCACGATGTGCTGCGCAGCCTGATGGCCGCGCGCCTGGGCGACGCCGCCGCGGCGCATGGCCGCCTGGTCGACGCCTGGTCGTCGCGGCCCAGCGACCGCTACGCCTGGCGCTGGCTCGCGTTCCACATGCGGGGCGCCGGGCGCGGCGCCACATTGCGCGGCTGGCTGCTGGATCCGGATTGGCTGGCCGCCAAGCTCGCCGCGACCGACAGCTACGCGCTGGCGGCGGATTTCGGCGACGGCGACGGCGACCCGCCGCTGCAGTTGGTGCGCGATGCCTTGCGACTGTCGGCACCGGCGCTGGGTCGCGAGGCGGGGCAGCTGGCGCCGCAATTGCGCATGCGCCTGATGTCGCGCCGCGAGCCGGAACTGGCCGCGCTCGGCGCCCTGCTCGACGCCGCCGCCGGGCCGCTGCTGCGCCCCCTGCACCCGAGCTTCGACCGGCCTGGCGGCGCCCTGGCGATGACCTTGCTCGGCCCGGAACGCGGCCTGCTGGCGCTGGCCTGGACGGCGGACGGCGAACAGCTGATCGCGGTTGGCGAGGAGCAGACGCTGCGCATCTGGACGCGCGAAGGCCTGCCCCTGCATGTGCTGAACCTGCCCGCGACCGACCTGCGCTGCCTCGCCCTCGACGCCGGATCGCGTGTCGCGCTGTGCGGCAGCGCCAGCGGGCGTCTGGTCGAGATCGATCTGCACCGTGTCGAAGTGGCTGCGAAATTCTTCGACGATCCGCGCCGCGCCATCGATGCCGTCGCGCTGTCGCGCGACGGCCGGCGCGCCGCGACGGCCGGTCGCGGCGCGGCGGTCCACATCTGGGACCTGGCGGCGCAGGCCGTCACGCAGCGTCTGCCGACCGCTGCCGGCCGCGTCGCTGCGCTGGCGCTGTCGGCCGACGATCGCGTGCTCGTCGCCGGCGGCGACGATGGCACCATCTACCGTTGGGACTTCGCCAGCGGCGCGCCGCTGCCGCCATGGCCGGCGCACCAGGCTGCGGTGACCGCGATCGCCGTCAGCGCCGACGGTGGCATCGTCGTTTCGGGCTCGAGCGACCGCAGCTTGTGCGTGGGCGACGCCTCGACGGGCCGCTTGCGCCAGCTGCGCGGTCACGAGGCCGCCGTCTGCGCCGTCGATCTGAGCCCCGATGGCCGCTACGCGATCTCCGGCGCCGCGAATCGCATGCTGAACCTGTGGCAGCTGGCCGACGGTGCATTGCTGGGTCAGATCGTGGCCCATACCGACGCGATCCAGGCCTTGCGCTTCAGCGCTTCGAGCGAACGCGCGGCCAGCGCCTCGGCCGACCACAGTGTCCGCATCTGGCGCTTGGACGAGATCGCCTCCGAAAGGCCGCGCGAGGAACATGCCGGCAGCGTCCGCGCCCTGGCCTTCAGTGCCGACGGTGCCCTGTGCGCATCGGGCGGCAGCGAGGGGCGCATCAAGGTCTGGGAGGTGGCCAGCGGGCGCTGCACGGCGACCTTCGGCGTCGGCGAGACGGCGGTGCAAAGCCTGGCCTTCACGCCCGACGGCCATTGCATCGTCAGCGGCACGATGGGCGGTCATTACCGGCTGTGGATCATCGAGACCGGCGAACAGAGCTGGCTGCCGGTGCGCCATCAGGCACCGGTCGATCACGCCGCATTCAGCGCCAATTCGAACCGTCTCGTCACCAGCGGCCCGGATCGTTGCGTCAATTTCTGGGACCTGGCCAGCGGGTCGCTGCTGGCGCGCTACGGTACGCGGCGATTGTTCGATCACCTGATTCCCGCGTCGCCGCGTCGCGCACAGCAGGCCGCCGCCGATGACGCGCTCGATACCTATATGCCGGGCGAGCCGATCTTTCAGGTCCAGGGCATAGCGCTCAGCCCTGACGGCCGCGTCGCCGCGATCAGTGCCGGCGCGACGGAAAGCCGCCTGGCCGGCGTCACCGACGTGCAGATCCTGCTCATCGACATCGCCAGTGGCGCCATCGAGACGGTGGCGACTTCGCAAACGCTGCCGGTGCCGGACTTCGCCGTCGATCCAGCGGGCGAACAGGTCGTCTGGTCGGGATCGGACCACGCGCTGCGCGTTTCGGATGGCGCCGGGACGCGACGCTACGCGGGCCATGAGGCCCGCGTCCGCGGTCTGGCGATGGCGCGCGACCGCGACCTGCTCTTGTCATGCGCCGCGGACCGCAGCGTGCGGGCCTGGCGGCTGTCCGATGGCGAGCCGGTGGCCACGTTGATCGGCGACAGCCCGATGCAAGCGCTGGCGCTGTCACCGGATCAAACGGTCGTCGCCGTCGGCGACCAGCAGGGTCGCGTCCATCTGCTCGGGCTATCCGGCTGAGTTCTTGAGGGCACGCTGCTCGCCGCCGTCGCGCCAACCCCGCGCCTGCGGATCGATGCGCAACTGGGCACCTTCACGCACGAGGCGCTGCACCATGGCCCCGGCGTTGTGCGCGCCATGCTCGTCGGCGAGGGATTGCGCCACCTCGTCGGCGTTCTCGACGATGCCGCGACACCCGGCCGGCGGTCGGGCCCCGGCCTGCGACCGCCGCTCAGTCCCACCAGGAGAGGATTTCCGGCCCCTTGCGGGGCACCGGCGCTGGCATCGACCGGGGCAAGCCGACGATGATCGGCGCGACCGCCGCACCCTGCTGCGGAATGCCCAGCTCCCGCTGGATCTCCGGCGCGTTCAGGCGAGCATCGGGTTCTCGGCCGCGAGCCAGCAGTCGGCATCGGCGAAGGCACCGCCGCTCTTGCGGCAGATGACGACCAGCGTGCCGACGTCGCAGAAGAAGTTGAAGGCGGGATCGGCCAGCTTGGCGAGATGCCCATGCGGATGCGGATCACCCGCCTGGACCAACGCATCCGTCGCGCTGCCCTGTTCGACCCGTGCCGCCTTCGCACGGTCCGAATGGCGTTTCAAGCGCTCCTGGTCCTGCACGACGGCGAAGGCCCAGGGCTCGAGATGCATGGCCGTCGGCGCCTGGACGGTGAGGTTCGAGGCGCTGCGCATCGTGCTCAAGCCCGGCGACAGGCGGGTGTCGCTGCCGTCGATCTCGCCATCGGACAACGCCGCGGCCGGCAGGGAAAGGGCCGGCAAGCAAGCCGGCCAACCGGCGGGGCGTTGAACGAAGCGGCCTCGCTGATGCGTACGCACCGCATCGGTCGCCTGATCGTCGTCCACGAAGCACCGGCCGCGCGCGTGCCGGCCGCGGCACGCCTAGCGCCGCGCAGCGTCGACGTCCGCCAGTGCCAGCTCGACCATCGCGTCGGTGACCGCTGAAGGATCGTCGTACTGCGCCGCCACGCTCCGGAACGGCAAAGGCTGGGCCAGGCAGACGACCTCGTCGGCCTCGTCGCGCAGGCGTTCCAGCACCGGGCCCGGCGCCACGGGCAGGGCGATCACGACGCGGCCGGCGCGCCGCGCGCGCAGTCCCGCGACCGCGGCGCGCACGGTCGCCCCGGTCGCGGCACCGTCGTCGACGACGATGACGGTGCAGCCGGCCACGGGCAAGGCCGCTCTGTCGCCCAGATGGCGCTGGCGCCACCGTCCGGTCTCGCGCAACTCGATCAGCGCCTGATCGGCGACATGCGCGCGATCGACGCCGGCGTGACGCATCGCCACATCGTCGAACACGATCAGCGGCAACGGCCCGTCGACCACGGTGGCGATCCGCCGCTCGCGGTCCGAGGGCATGCCGAACGGGTGCACCATCATCAGGTCCAGCGGCGCGCCGAGCAGGCGCGCGACCTCGGCCCCGACCAGCGTGCCGCCGTTCGGCAGCGCCAGCACGACCACGCGCTCACCGTAGCCCCGCGCGAGCAGCGCCTGGGCCAGCGCCCAGCCGGCCTCGCGCCGATCGGCGAAGCGCGGTTGGGCTCGTCCCATCCGTGCGCCGTCCGCGTCGCATGCGCATTCGCCCCACGCCTGCATCCCCATCATCGAATTCCCCGCTTTCCAAATGTCGGACACGTGCTTCCATGATGAACAGCGGCGCGGGCAGGCCCGTTGCGCAGACTCAACCGGCACGACCGTCACCGGGCCAAGGCGCCGGCGAACATCACGACGACCGATCGCGGCTGGACCGGGTGCGTATCGCCGGCCACGGGCAGCGCGCGATCGAACTCGACCAGGTCGGCCGGCGCGGGCTGCGCCGAGTCGACGACGCAGCGCCAGCCGCTCGTCGCCCAGGCCGGCAGCGACGGCAGCTCGAAATCCAGCGGCTGCGACCAGGCGTTGAGTGCGAAGTGCATCAGCAGGTCGCCGGACAGGCTGCTCGCCGTGACGGCCAGGCTGTGCGACCACGGCGCCAGGTCGGGCCAGCCGACATGGACGCCGTGCAGTTGCACATGCACACGGGCCATCAGCTCCTCGAGCGTGAGATGGTGGTCGGCGCGCACCGACTCGCGCAGCTTGCGCAGCCGGATCAGCCCGCGCACGAAGCGGTGCAGGTCGGCGTTGCCCGGCAGCAGCGACCAGTCCAGCCAGCTGAGTGGCGTGTCCTGGCAATAGGCGTTGTTGTTGCCGAGCTGGCTGCGCCGCATCTCGTCGCCCATCAGCAGCATCGGCGTGCCCAGCGACAGCAGGACGATCGCGAGCAGGTTCTTCGCCTGGCGGTCGCGCAGCGCGAGCACCGCGGGGTCGCCGGTGGGGCCTTCGCGGCCGCAGTTCCAGCTGCGGTTGTCGTCGCAGCCGTCGCGGTTGCCCTCGCGGTTCGCCGCGTTGTGCTTGACGTCGTACGACACCAGGTCCTGCAGCGTGAAGCCGTCGTGGCTGGTCACGAAATTGATGCTCTGCGCCGGCTCGCGCCGCTGCACCGCGTACAGGGCCGGGCTGCCGAGCAGCCGGTCGGCCAGCGCCGGCACCATCGCCGGATCGCCGCGCACGAAGGAGCGCACGTCGTCGCGGAAGCGGCCGTTCCATTCCTTCCATTCGTCGCCGGCGAAGCTGCCGACCTCGTACAGCCCGGCAGCGTCCCAGGCCTCGGCGATCAGCTTGGTGCCCGCCAGCGCGGGCTCGGTGGCGATGTCCCACAGCACCGGCGGCCTGGACTGCGGCCGTCCCTGGCCGTCGCGGCTGAGGATGGCCGCCAGGTCGAAGCGGAAGCCGTCCACGTGCATGACCTCCACCCAGTAGCGCAGGCTGTCCACGATGAGGCGGCGTACGACCGGTTCGTCGGCGTTCAGCGTGTTGCCGCAGCCGGAATAGTTGGCGTAACGGCCGGCGCCGTCCAGCAGGTAGTAGCTGCGGTTGTCCAGGCCGCGCAAGCCCAGGCAGGGCCCGCGCTCGTCGCCCTCGGTGCTGTGGTTGTAGACGACATCCAGGATCAGCTCCAGCCCCGCGCGGTGCAGCGCCTTGACCATGTCGCGGAACTCGTCGAGCACGCCTTGCGGGTCGCAGCGGCTGGCGTAGGCGGCGTGCGGCGCGAAGAACGAGACCGGGCTGTAGCCCCAGTAGTTGACGAGCCCGGCCGGGGCGTCCTGCGCATCGAACTGGAACACCGGCATCAGCTCGACCGCGGTGATGCCCAGGTCCACCAGGTAGGGGATCTTCTCGATCAGGCCCGCATAGGTGCCCCGGCGCGTCGGCGCGACGCCCGAACTGGCGTGGCGCGTGAAACCGCGCACATGGGCTTCGTAGATCACCGTCTCGGCGAACGAGCGGTGCAGCGGACGGTCGCCTTCCCAGTCGTACGAGGCATCGTCGGCGACGACGCTCTTGAGGGCCCAGGCATCGTTGCGGCCCGCGACGCAGGCCGCGCCGCGACGGTAGGCGCCGGGCATGGCGACGGCCCGGCCGTAGGGATCGAGCAGCACCTTCTCGGCATCGAATCGCTGGCCCTGCGCCGGCTCGAACGGCCCGTCCATGCGATAGGCGTAGATCTGCCCCGGCGACAGGCCGGGCACGAAGGCATGCCAGTAATGGCCTGTGCGGTGACGCGGCGCCTGCAGCGCGATCACGCGCGCCGGAGCGCCGGCGTCCGCGCGGTCGTAGAGCAGCAGTTCGGCGCTCGTCGCGTGGCGCGAGTACACGCTGAAATTCACGCCGCCGGCGCATGGCCGGGCGCCCAGCGGGTAGGACCGGCCGGCCTGGATCCCGGGTGGCGCGGGGCGCGACATCGTCGGGCTGGCCATCAACCGCCTTCCAGGCCGTCGCTCGTGACGAGCGTGACGCCGCGCTCGGTGACATGGAAGCGTCGACGATCCTCGTCGGGGTCGCATCCCGCGCGGAAGTCGTCCGGCAACAGACAACCCTGGTCGACGATGACCCGGCCGAGATGAACGTCGCGGCCGATCCGGACCTCGGGCAGCACCACCGAGTCCTCGATCACGCTGCCCTCGGCGACGCGGACGTCCTCGAACAGGATCGAGCGACGCACGGTCGCGCCGCTGACGATGCACCCGCCCGAGACCAGCGAGTCGATGGCCATGCCGCGGCGGCCGGGGTCGTCGAAGACGAACTTCGCGGGCGGTCGATGCGCCTCGCGGCTGGGCATCGGCCAGCCGCTGTCGTACAGATTGAGCTCGGGCACGACATGCGTGAGGTCGAGGTTGGCGGCCCAGTAGGCGTCGAGCGTGCCGACGTCGCGCCAATAGGGCCGGCCCTCGACCATGTTGACGCAACTCGTCTCGAAGCGGTGCGCGTACAGCCCAGGCGAGCCGACCAGCGACGGGATCAGATCGCGACCGAAGTCGTGCGACGAGCACGGGTCGGCAGCATCGCGCTCGAGCCGATCGACCAGGCAGCCGATGTTGAACAGATACACGCCCATGCTGGCCAGCGCGCGGCCTCGCCGCTCGGGCACGCAGCTCGGTACCTCGGGCTTCTCTTCGAAGGCGAGGATGTGGTGGTCGGCGTCCACCGCCAGCACGCCGAATTCGCGCGCATCCTCGACGGGCACTTCGATGCAGGCCACCGACGATTCCGCGCCACGGGCGACATGCTCGGCGAGCATGATCGTGTAGTCCATCTTGTAGACATGATCGCCCGCGAGGACCAGCACCCACGCGGGTCGCGAATCGCGCAGGATCTCCAGGTTCTGGAAGACGGCGTTCGCCGTGCCCGTGTACCAGCCCTCGCCGAGTTGCTGCTGCGCCGGGACGAGATCGACGTACTCGCCCAGCGCCGGCTCGAGGTAGCCCCAGCTGCGCTCGACATGCCGGATCAGGCTCTGCGCCTTGTACTGCGTGAGCACGCCGATGCGGCGCAGTCCGGAGTTGACGCAGTTGGCCAGCGCGAAGTCGATGATGCGCATCGAGCCCGCGAAAGGCAATGCGGGCTTGGACCGATGGGCGGTGAGCTGGTGGAGTCGGCTGCCGCGACCACCGGCCAGCAGCAGCACGTAGGTGCTCTTGGCCAGCGGGCTGGCGTTCGTCGGCGTCATCGTGCGTCCTTGCCGCGGCTGCGCCGCGGATGGACGTCAAGCCGGCACAAAAGCCCCCTCGCGCTGCCACGCTCGGGCTGCAGCAGGACGCCCGCCAAACCCATGCCCGCTGGAGCCGCCACCCAAGTTCTCCCCAGGAACGCTGCCGGATGTCCTGTGTATGCGATGGCCGGGCTGGCCCGTTGAGCAAGCTCAATGCGCGACCGGGCGCGTCACGCGAAGTTGTCGTGAACTCGCATCGATGCGCGGCGCTGCCGTGCCATCAGGAAGGAACTTCATGAGAGCCATCAGCGCCCATCTTGTCGCCGCCATCGTCGTCGGCCTGTCCTGGTCCGCAGGCGCGGCCGAATCGCCTTCGACCCCGGCCGTGCAGGTCAACGGGACTTCGGGCTGCGGCAGCCCGCCGGCCGCGGATCTCGCAGCCGGGAGGACGGTGACGCGCGAGATCGCATCGGGCGGCAGCAAGCGCTCGTACGTCCTGCACCTGCCGGCGACATACGACCCGGCGAAGCCGACGCCGCTGGTGCTGAATTTCCACGGCTTCGGCGGCGGTGCCCGGCGCTTCGCGCCTTCGTCGCGCGAGGCCCATACCGCCTTCGTGCGCGACGTCGCGGCCGATGTCGGTGCCGCGCCGTGCGTCGATGGCAAGCGCATCTTCGCCGCCGGGAAGTCGCAGGGCGCCTTCATGTCGAGCTGGCTCGGGTGCATGGCGCCGGACCTCATCGCGGCCATCGCCCCCGTGTCGGGCATGTACGAACCCACGGCGCCATGCAAGCCGGTGCCGATCGACGCGCATGCCCAGCGCGTCACGTATCGGCAATGCCGGGCCGAGACGATCCAGATCATCACCGACGCCGGACACACCTGGCCCGGGACGCATGTGCGCGAAGGCGACAACACCGTCCCTGCCGATCTGCCGGCTTCGGAGCCGATCTGGGCGTTCTTCAAGGCGCATCCGAAGCCCTGAGCGGGGCGTGATGCCGGCGTCGCGGCCCGCCACGATCGAATGCTCCGCACCGGCGTTGAGCGCGGTCAACGGGCACCGTCGCGCCGGTGAAACCATGGTCGCACGACCGGTCCACAGGAGAACGACATGACACGCACAGCCGGCGACATCCCCGCGCATCCCGCCGTCGCGCCGGGCGAGGGTCAGGCGGCGACGCCGGACCCGTTGGCATGGACACGGCCGTTCCTGGGTGGCGCGCTGATGGGCGCCGACCAGTGGGTCGACTGGCTGACCCAGAATCAAAAGGCGCAACTGCGCTCCAGTGAAGCCTGCGCGCTGGCGCTCGCCGAGGCCTTGCGCGGGACCGAGGCGGCAGCCGGCTTCCCGCAGATGATGAATTCGCTGCTCGAATTCGCGGGCCGCCAATGGCTGCAGGGTATCGACCAGATGACGACGGGCGCCGCGGAGTGGGTCGGCGCCCAGGTCCGGTTCGCCGACCGCGTGCGGGCCGAGGCGTTCGATTTCGGACAAGCGTCGCGCACGCGCGCCGACTAGGGAGTGTCCATGTATCGACGCATCTACGTTCCATTCGACGACAGCGTCACTTCCGGACAGGAGCTCAAGGAGGCCGTGATGCTGGCCCAGGGCGTTGGGGGTGCGGCTGTGCGTCCTTCATGTCGTCGAAATCATGCATTTCATCAGCGGATTCGAGCCGGGCGCGGCGATCATCGACACCAGGGCGCCTGAAGCGGGCGCCATACGCCGGCCGATCCACCCGTCGCCATCGTGCGGCCTTGCTCAGACGCCGAGCGCGCGCTGCGGCGACGCGAACAGATGGCTGCGCGTGTACGGGTAATCCGAATGCGCGGCCCACCCCGGGCCCGTCGAGCCGTCGGGGCGTGCGGCGAGCAACTGGTACAGCGACAGCCAGCCACGCTCGAAGCACATCGCCGAGCCGGCGAGGTAGAGCCGATAGGCCCGGATCGTCGCCTCGTCGGCGCAGGCGCGGGCGCGGTCGAGCTGCGCCTCCAGCGCCGCCGACCAGGCCCACAGCGTGCGTGCGTAATGCGGACGCAGGTTCTCCGCGTCGAGCAGTTCGCAGCCGCTGCGCGCCAGGCTCTGCACCGCGCGCGAGACATGCACCAGCTCGCCGCCGGGGAAGATGTGCCGTTCGATGAAGCGGCCCATGCCGGCGCCGAGCTCGGCGTTGTCGAGGCCGCCGGCCGCGATGCCGTGATTGAGCAGCAGCCCGCCCGGCCGCAGCAGGGCGTACAGGCGCGCGAAATAGTCGTCGAGGCGGGCGTCGCCGACATGCTCGAACATGCCGATCGACGCGATGCGGTCGTAGCGCTCGCCGGCGGGCAGGTCGCGGTAGTCGAGCAGGCGCATCTCGACGCGACCGCGCAGCCCGCAGGCGTCGATCTGGGCGTTGACATGCTCGTACTGGTGCTGCGACAGCGTGATCCCGACGGCGCGCACGCCGTAGTGCGCCGCGGCCCAGATCAGCAGCCCGCCCCAGCCGGCGCCGATGTCCAGCAGCGTCTGGCCAGGCGCCAGCATCAGCTTGCGACAGACCAGGTCGAGCTTGGCGCGCTGCGCCCCTTCGAGCGACATCGCCGGCGTGGCGTAATAGGCGCAGGAATAGACGCGCAGCGGATCCAGCCACAGCGCGTAGAAGTCGTCGCTGACGTCGTAATGGAAGCGCACATGCTCGGCATCGCGCGGCGGCCGGTGTTGCCAGCGCGAACGCCAGCGGCGCAGCAGGCCCGGCCAGGCGCCGCGCGCGCCCTTGCGCACCGGATCACCGGCCAGTTCGCCGGCCACCTCCATCACGTCGGGCAAGGCGCCATCGATCTCGAGTTCGCCGCGCACATAGGCGTCGGCGAGATCGCCGATATCGCCCACCGACAGCCGCGCCAGCATGCTGCGGCTGCCCAGCCTGACCCGCACCGGGGCCGATCCGCGGCCGGCGCTGCCGCCGGGCCATTCCAGCGCCAGCCCGGCGGGCAGCTTCAATCGCGGCGATGGGGTGAGGACGCTGGGCATGGACATGGACATGGAGGCACACGGTAGACCGCACCGCACGGTACCGATTGAGCGCCATCAATCAGGCTCCAACCGGCACCGGACCCGACCGGGCAGGCCATGGCCGCGGGCCGCTCAATGGCCGCCGCGCGAGTAGGTGCCGGCGAGTCGCGCCTGCGCCAGCACATGCCCTTGCATGGCGCGCTCAAGCTGCGCCTTCGTGGCGCGCGGCAGCACCGGCAGCCGCACGCTCAGGGCGCAGAGCTTGAAGACATAGCGGTGCCGGCCCACCG
This sequence comes from Burkholderiales bacterium, assembly GCA_028868825.1. GTDB lineage: Bacteria > Pseudomonadota > Gammaproteobacteria > Burkholderiales > Burkholderiaceae_C > Rubrivivax. Next base: position 28,893 of record JAGWTU010000037.1, read on the forward strand.
GCGGGCAGGGACCGCCCCGGCCCGGCTTGCCGAAATCGTTGACGCCGGCGGCGGCGACGCGGGGCGCCTCGGTGCTCAGACCTGGGGTGTTGCGTGCCATTGTCGACACCCGTTTTCGCGGCCGCGCACGACCCGTCGGCCGATCAGGCCGCCACGCCCGGCCGTCACGACGGTGTACTGGCGCTCGCGGTGCAAGGCGTCCTCGCAGTAGATCACGACCCAGTCTTGAATTCGATCGAGTTCGTGGGCCCGCGCCGTGTTCGAGTACAGCGCGGTGAAGTGCCAGCCCGGGCGTTCGGTGTGCAGCACGGGCAGCCAGGCCAGCCCTTGCGGATTGAAACGCCGCGGGGCGATCTTCGCGAGCTTGCCCGCGGCGCCGGCCTCACGGTACTCGCGGTCGACGTCCAGCAGCATCGCGACCGTCGGCTCGGCGCCGACGCCCGGCACCGCGCGCAACAGCGCCTCGGGCTCGGCGGTGCCGCGCAGGCGCTCGAGCTGGGCCCAGCGTCCGCTGTCGAGCATCTCGGCGATGGCGGCGGCTATGCGCGGCCCGATCCCGGGCAGCGCGTCGAGTCCGGCCACGCCTTCGCCCTCCAGCACTTCCCGCAGCGAACGTCCGAGCCCCGACACGACCTCGGCAGCGTGGCGGTAGGCGCCGATCCGGTACGGGTGGTCGCCCTGGGCCTCGAGCAGCATCGCCATCTCGCGCAGCGCCTGGGTGATGCGCGCGTTTTCCGCCGCCGCGGGGGGACCGTCCACCGGCGTCACCGCGAGGGGCGCCGTTCGTCCAGCGCGGCGTCGAGCGCGGCGTGGACGTCGGCGAGCCATACGAAGCGCAGCGCCTGCCGCGTCGACTCGGGAACGTCCTGCAGGTCCTTGCGATTGCGCTCGGGCAGCAGCACCGTGCGCACGCCGGCGCGCTGCGCGGCGAGCACCTTCTCCTTGATGCCGCCCACCGGCAGCACGAGCCCGCGCAGGCTGATCTCGCCGGTCATCGCGATGTCCGGGCGCACCGGGCGGTCGGCGAACAGCGAGGCCAGCGCGACATACATCGCCACGCCGGCGCTCGGCCCGTCCTTGGGAATTGCGCCGGCCGGCACGTGCAGGTGCACGTCGACATGGTCGAAGGCGCCTGCCGGCAGGTTCAGTGCCGCCGCCTGCGACTTGACCAGGGTCAGCGCGGCCTGGGCGCTTTCCTTCATCACGTCGCCGAGCTGGCCGGTGAGGATCAGCCGGCCGCTGCCGATCACGCGCATCGCCTCGATGAACAGGATGTCGCCGCCCACCGGCGTCCAGGCCAGGCCGGTGGCGACGCCGGGCTGGCCGCTGCGCAGCGCCACCTCGTGCTCGACGGTCGGCGGTCCGAGCAGGTTCTGCAGCGCCGGGGCCTCGACCTGCAGCCGCGCCGCCGGGTCCTGCGCCACCCGCATCGCCACCGCACGCATCACGCGGCCGATCTCGCGCTCGAGCTGGCGCACGCCGGCCTCGCGGGTGTAGCTGGCGGCGATCGCGACGAGCGCCTCGTCGCTGAACCCGCATTGCGCCTCGGTCAGGCCGTTGAGCTCGCGCTGACGGCGCAGCAGGTAGCGCCGGGCGATCTGCAGCTTCTCCTCCTGCGTATAGCCGGGCAGGTCGATGACCTCCATGCGGTCGCGCACCGGACCGGGCACCTGATCGATGACGTTGGCCGTGGCGATGAAGATGACGCGGCTGAGGTCGAAGGGCACGCCGAGGTAGTTGTCGCGGAACGTCGCGTTCTGCTCGGGGTCCAGCACCTCGAGCAGCGCCGCCGAGGGATCGCCGTGCAGGCTCGCCGCCATCTTGTCGACCTCGTCGAGCATCAGCACGCCGTCGCGTGCGCCGGCCTTGCGCAGCGCCTGGACGATGTTGCCCGGCATCGCGCCGATGTAGGTGCGGCGGTGGCCGCGGATCTCGGCCTCGTCGTGCACGCCGCCCAGCGAGACGCGGGCGAAGGGACGCGCGACGGCCCGCGCCACGCTCTGCCCCAGCGAGGTCTTGCCGACGCCGGGCGGGCCGACGAAGCACAGGATCGGCGCGCGCCCCTGCGGATTGAGCTTCTTCACGGCCAGGAATTCGATGATCCGCTGTTTGACGCGCTCGAGCCCGAAGTGGTCGGCCTCCAGCGTCTGCCGCGCCGCGGCGATGTCGATGGTCAGCGGCTCGGGCGCCGCCCAGGGCAGCTCGGTCATCCAGTCCAGCCAGCTGCTGAGCATCGAATACTCGCCCGAGCCGTCCTGCATGCGCTCGAGCCGCCGCAGCTCCTTGCGCGCCTGCGCCTCGATCTCCGCGGGCATCCCGGCGGCGGCGATCGCGGCCTCGATGCGCGCGATCTCCTGGTTCTCGCCGCCTTCCTCGCCGAGTTCCTTCTGGATCGTCTTGAGCTGCTCCTGCAGCAGGAAGCGGCGCTGGCGGTCGTCGAGCTGTTCCTTGGTGCGCGCACCGATCTCCTGCGACAGGCGCAGCACCTCGATGCGCTGCGTGACGATCGCCAGCACCTTGCGCAGCCGCTCTTCGGTGCCCAGCGTCTCCAGCAGCATCTGCTTCTCGGCGGGTTCGATGTCGAGCAGGCTGGCGGCGAGGTCGGCCAGCTGCGCGGGCGAGCGCGTGGCCTGCAGCACATGGGCCAGCTCGGCCGGCACGCCGGGCATCAGCGACAGGATCTCGATGCCGCGCTCGCGCAACTGCAGCGCCAGCGCCTGGGCCTCGGTGGAACTCGATGCCGACTCCTCGAGCTGGACGATGCGCGCCGCCAGGAACGGCGGCCCCGGCTCGACTTCGACGAGGCGCACGCGCTGCAGTCCCTGGCACACCAGATGCACCTGGCCGTCGTCGGCCTTGCGGTGCTGGACGATGGCCACCGCCGTGCCGACGCGGCACAGCGCATCCAGACCCGGATCGTCGTCGCCGGGATCCTTCTGCAGCGCGATCGTCAGTGCGGCCTTGTGGGCGAGCGCGTACTCGACCGCCGCCACCGATTTCGGCCGCCCGACCGTGATCGGCATCGGCAGGTGCGGGAACAGCACCACGTTGCGCATCGGCACCACCGCGGCGGTTCCGTCGGGCAACGCTTCGATCATCGGTCCCGGCTTGTCCACGTCGACCATCCTCCCACGGCGGATTGGGCGCGGCGCGCGCGCCGCCGCGTTGAGCGCGCGCAATCCAGCCCCGCTTGCTCGAAGCCCCGGCCCCGCTTCAATGGAAGCGATACGCGCCCGCGTGCGCCCGTCAGGCGCGGAGCACGCACTTCTCGTACAGGCCCGGCAGCCGTCCCATGGGGTCGTAGCGCGCCTTGAGCGCCGCGTAATCGTCCATGCCGTAGGCCGCAGCAAACTCGTCGCGGGTGTAGAAGCTGTCGGAATACAGCGACTTGATGCCGCCCAGACGCGCGACCTCGCGCTCGATGCGGCGGTTGAGATGGCCCGCTTCATGCGCCACCCGGCTTTGCACCGTGTCCCAGAAACCGAAATTGACGTGCAGCACCGGGCTCAGCGGATACAGATCGAAGGGGCCGCTGCCGGCGGGCTCGCGCACGGGGCAGATCCAGATCGGAAGAATGCCGACCTCGCGCAGCAGGAAGTCCAGGAAGGGCTCGGCACGGGCCACCGGGATGTCGACGTCCTGGATCACGGACTCGGGGTGCCAGCCTCGCAGCCGGGCCCAGCCGCGCGTCAGGCCCCAGCGCGAGTTCAGCCGCATCAGGCGCGCGTAGGTCCTCGAATTCAGGCGCTTGCGTCCGAGCAGGCGCCGCACCCACAGCCGCTGGGCGCAGAAACGGCGCGAGCACCAGAACCAGTCGGTGTCCCAGCGCCAGAGGTAGTCCTCGGTGCGCATCCAGTCGACGTCGCGTTCGAGCAGCGACTTGTAATAGATCGACTCGCCGCCGTAGTCGCTCAGCGACGGGGCCTGGACGATGAACTGGCCGAGATTCAGCACCAGCGAGTCGGCACCGAACACGACGCCGTCGATGAAATCCACTTTCGCGGCGTCGTCGCAGTGGCGCACCAGGGCGTCGAAGAAGGCGGCGGCCGAGCCGAAGCGCTCGTGCCGGACCTTCACGAACGGCAGGACGGGCCGCACGCGCAGGCGCAGGCGCAGGGCATAGCCCAGCGTGCCGTACGAGTTCGGGAAACCGAAATACAACGCCCGGTGCTCGTTGTCGGGCCTGCACAGCACGATCCCGCCGTCCGCGAGCAGCACCTCGATCTCGAGCACCGTGTCGTGCACCAGGCCTTGTGCGAACGAGGTGGCCTCGATGCCGACGCCGGCCGCCGCGCCGCCGACAGTGATGGTCTTCAATTGCGGCACGACGGCCGGCATCCAGCCCAGCGGCAGGATCTCGCGCACGAGTTCCTCGTAGGTGGCGCAGCCCTCCACGTCGACCCAGCCCTGCCCCTCGTCGAGCGCGATGACGTGATGGAAGTCCTGCAGGTCGAGCCGGGTCTTGCGCGACGCGGCGCGGTCCCGGAACAGGTTCGAGGTGGCCTTGGACAGGCCCAGCGGTCGCCCCGCGGCGGACTGTTGCAGCCACCGCTGCACGACCGCGCAGCGCGCCGCGTGCGACATCGATTCAGGTGACGTCGACATCGGCGTAGAGGTGGGCGCGGCTCATCGGATAGGAATCCGCCGTGACCGGGCCCTTGCTGAAGACGATCTGGAACAGATGCGTGTAGCCCTTGGCCGAACGGAACATCTCCGCGCAGCCGACGAGATAGCTGCGCCAGATGCGCCTGAAGCGTTCGTCGAAGCGCGCCGGGTCCAGAGCCTGGATGTCGGGCCAGCGTCGCTCGAAGCGATCGGCCCAGGCGTCGAGCGTGAGCGCGTAATGGCGGCGCAGGTTCTCCACGTCCAGCACCTCCAGGCCGCAGGCCTCCATGGTCGTGAGCGTGTGGGCCAGACCCGGGATCCAGCCGCCCGGGAAGACATGCTTGCGGATGAACAGTTCGGTCTCGAAGCGGCCGACATGGCCGATGAAGTGCAGCACGCCCAGGCCGCCGGGCTTGAGGAACGCGGCGTGCGCGCGCACCACCTCGGCCAGCTGGTCGCGCCCCGCGTGCTCGAGCACGCCGATCGAGACGAGCTTGTCGTAGGGACCGTCGACGTCGCGGAAATCGGCTTCGCGCACCGCGAGCCGGTCCTGCAGACGGCGGCGGGCGATCTCGGCGCGCAGCCAGTCCACCTGCTCGGTCGTCGTGTTGATGCCGGTGACGCGGGCGCCGGTCGTTTCGTGGGCGCGAAACAGGAAGCCGCCGAAGCCGCAGCCGATGTCGACCACGCGGTCGGATGTGCGCAGCTCGATCTTGCGGCAGACGTGATCGATCTTGCGGCGCTGCGCCTGCTCCAGCGAGAGCGTGCCCTCGGGCCAGTAGCCGCAGGTGTACATCATCAGCGGATCGTCGAGCCAGATGCGGAAGAATTCCGCGCCCAGGCCGTAATGCGCCCGTGCATTGCGCTTGGCCCGCGCCGCGCTCGCATTCGAATGGTTCCATTCGTGCAGGCGGTTCTCGACGCTGTTCCAGGGCCGGAACTGGAGGTCGAATCCGGCCGACAGCGCCGCCGCGAAGGCCGCCCCGATGTCCCCTTCGACATCGACCTCCTGGTCGAAATAGTGATCGAGCAGACCGATGTGCCCGCGGGCCAGCGTCGAGACCAGGGCGGCTTCGCTGCGGAAGACGATCGTGAAGGATGGGCTGCCGCTGCCGGCCTGCAGCCTGCGCCCGTCGGGCAGCACGACACCGAGCGTCACCCCGGCCCGCCGGGCCCAGGCGTCGATGCCAGCCTGGATGCGGTGCTGCGGGTCGAGTTGCCACCACGGCGGTCTCGAAGGCTCGGCGTTCGGTGCCTGTCGAGGATCATGCGGGAGGGGCGCTGCCATGGTTGCTACTGGGTGAGTTCTCGGCGTTTCATCGTCAGATAGTCCTCGCGACCCAGTTCGTGCAATTGGCGCGGGTAGGACTCGGTGGCGTCGAACCAGGCGCGCAGACGCCGCTCGACCCGTTGTTCGGGCGGCAGGCCGGCGGCGTCGAGGAAGGCGTCGATCGCGAAGTAGTAGCGGATCGCGTTGCGTTCGATGACGCCGCGAAAGTCGCCGATATAGATCGGCTTGGCGTCGGCGCCGGCGTCGACGCGGGTGAAGCCGACCTTGTCACGGGCCATCGTGGCCAGGTAGACGCCCATCGCCAGCCGCGCCGTCACGCCGTAGTCGAAGGCGTAGGACAGGTGCACGAAGCTCGAATGGCCGTCCAGCGGGATGGCCTCGAACAGCAGGCGGTAATTGCGCGTGTCCCAGGGGCCGCTGGCGGCGTCGAAACGGACCTGGAAATAGTCCGCCGCGGCCGCGCCGGTGTGCATCTCGAAGTGCAGCCACTGCGCCTCGGCCGGCGGCTGGTCGTACTTGCGGCCGATGGCCAGGCTCAGCGCACCGGTCGCGGGCTGCGCCTCGCAGCGCTTGACGTTCAGGTGCAGCATCAGCACGTCGCACCAGGCGTCGACGCCCTTGAGCGAGCGCGCGATCAAGGCGAGGGGATGCGCGATAACCGCGTGGACGTCGCCCTGCAGGTGACCTTCGCTGTCGCTGGACGCCAGCACCATCGGCCGCCCGAACGCGCTGTGCTCGATTTCGCCGCGCAGGCGCTCGAATGCCGCCTGCATCGGCAACGGCCCGGGCGATTCGGCCGCTGCGGGCATCGCCGCCAGCGCGAGCAGAAGCCCGGCGCCCGACAGCCGCCCGCCCTGCCCCCGCGCCTTGCGCCGACGACGGCTAGTCGACCTTGACCACATACACCTGATCGCCCTCGGAAATGGCGCTGCGTGCCGCCTCCACGAAGCGGCGCCTCAATTGCGGATCGGTGGCGCCGCGCCCGGCGACTCCGCCGGCCGCGACCGTCGAGCCGATGCGCCTGTCCAGGTCGTTCAGGTCGGCCGCGGTGATCTCCGCCACCGACACGCCGCTCTCGTCGTCGATCGCCTGGTCCACCGCCATCAGCTGCTCGGCCCAGTCGTGCAGCGAGGCGTCGGCGGCCATCCCCGGAATCTCGACGGCCGTCTGCCGGACGAGGCAACCCCGACGGCGGATGGCCGACCTCGTGCGATAGACGTGGAACTCGGTGCTCATGGCTTGCGGTGTCGAATGGCCCAGGGACCATGACGATGGTGTGTACCGCCTAGCCGACGCGAAGCCGTTGAGCGCACTCAATGCACCGCCGGGGTTTGGACCTACGCTGGCATCCCGAGCATGAACAGGCGATCGAAACGACCGCCCCTGTGGGGCCGGTCGGTGCGTGGATGCCGGTCGGTCGGGTCTGAAGCCGTCGTGGAGAGAAGGATGCCCTGGACGCCGCAAGAGCCGCCATTGTCGATGCGCAAAATGCCGCCGGATGTGCGCCGCAAGGCGGTCGAGATCGCCAACGCCCTGCTTCGCGAGGGCATGGACGACGGCAAGGCGATACGCATCGCCACCGCGAAGGCCCGGGCCTGGGCCCTGCAACGCAAACGCTCCGCCGAGCCGGCCGATGATGTATGAGGCCGCACGCGTCGGGCGCCTTCACGCCAGGGCGACGTCACGGCTGAGCGGCGAACTGCATTCCTCCGTCGACCCCGTTGCGCTCGCGCAATGCCGGGGCCGCGGCCGCGCCTACGATCCTCGATGCGAGCTTTGCCTGGGAAGAGAGGGCTCATGAACATCACGATGATGACCACGCCGTCCCCGTCGCCCAGTCACGCGTGGCGGTATGCATTCGCCGATGCCTTGATCCGGCTGCAGCCGGACTTGAACCCCGACGCCGCCGACGAGTTGTCCGATGCGGCCTATCTGTGTCACGCCGATCTGGATCCGCGCGACGCCGCCGAACTCTATGGCCGGGGCGCGCATGTCCAGGCGACCCGTGCCAGCCAACCTGCCCGATGGGTGGCCATGCAGGCCGACCGGTCGCCCGCAGATCCAGGCGCGCGGCCTACCCGGCGCTAGAACTTCCCGGCGCGCTTGTCGCCGCCCTCACGCCAGCCCCGCGCATGCGGATCGATGAGCAGCTGGGCGCCTTCACGCGCAAGGCGCTGCACCATCGCGCCGGCGTTGTGCGCGCCATGCTCGGCGACGAGGGACTGCTCGACCTCGGCCGCGTTCTCGGCGATGCCATGGTCGCCCTGCAGCCGTACGCGCAGGCCGCCATCGTGGACCGCGAGTCCGGCGGCGGGGTCGAGCTGCCAACGGGACTGCCAGAGCGCATGTTTCGATTTCATTGAAAATGGGTGTGGGGGCACCACCCCGGAAGACGGAGATCCATCCCGCCGGGATCGTAACTGAGGACCGCCTTGAAGCTCGCAACCTGGAACGTCAATTCGCTCGCCGTGCGCCTGCCGCAGGTGCTGGACTGGCTCGCCGCCAACCCGGTCGATGCGCTGGTGCTGCAGGAGACCAAGCTCACCGACGACAAGTTTCCGCGCGCCGAGATCGAGGCCGCGGGCTATGCCGTGCAGTTCCACGGTCAGAAGACCTACAACGGCGTCGCGCTGCTCAGCCGCACGCCGGCGCAGGACACGGTGCGCAACATCCCCGGCTTCGACGACGAGCAGGCGCGCGTGATCGGCGCCAGCGTCGGCGCTGAAGGAACGGCTGGTGCCGCGATCCGCGTCATCGGCGCCTATTTCCCCAACGGCCAGGCGCCCGACAGCGACAAGTTCCAGTACAAGATGCGCTGGCTCGAGGCGCTGCGCGCCTGGGTCGCGGCCGAGCTGGCGGCGCATCCGCGCCTCGTGCTGATGGGCGACTTCAACATCGCCCCCGAGGACCGCGACGTCTACGACCCCGTCGCCTGGGCCGGCCAGATCCACTGCACGCCCGAGGAACGCGCGCATTTCCAGGCGCTGATCGGGCTCGGCCTCGTCGACGCCTTCAGGCTCTTCGAGCAGCCGCCCAAGTCCTGGTCCTGGTGGGACTACCGCAACCTCGCGTTCCGCAAGAACCAGGGCCTGCGCATCGACCATATCCTCGTCGGCGCGGCGCTGCGCCCGGCCGTGCAGGCCTGCGTGATCGACAAGCTGCCGCGCAAGAACGAACGCCCGAGCGACCACGCGCCGGTGGTGTTGACTCTCGACGACTGATCGAGAAGGCAGGCGCGCGAACCGCGCTACTCGTCCATCCCGAGTTCCTGGATCTTGCGCGTGATCGTGTTGCGGCCGATGCCCAGCCGCTGCGCCGCCTCGATGCGGCGGCCGCGCGTGACGTCGAGCGCGGCGTGGATCAGGCAGGCCTCGAACTGGCGCGTCAGCGCATCCCAGACCTCGCGCTCGCCGGCGTCGAGCCGGCGCCGCGCGTCGCGTTCGAGCTCGGCCAGCCAGGGGGCGCCGGCCTCGGCACCGGGGGCCGCCGGCGCAGCGATGGCCGCTGGCGCGGTCGCCGCCATCGGCCATGTCGACGCCGCGCCTTCGGCCGGTGTCGATGCCGGCACCGGCCCACCGCCGAGCAATTCGGGCGGCAGGTCCTTGGGCTCGATGACCTGCGCCGGCGCCATCACGGTGAGCCAATGGCAGAGGTTCTCGAGCTGGCGCACGTTGCCGGGGAATTCGAAGGCCGACAGGCGTTCGAGCGCGGTGTCGGTGATGCGCTTGGCCTCGACGCCGAGTTCGCGCGCGCTTTTTCCCAGGAAGAAGCGCGTCAGCATCGGGATGTCGTCGCGCCGCTCGCGCAGCGCCGGCAGGCGCAGCCGGATGACGTTGAGGCGGTGGAACAGGTCCTCGCGGAACACGCCCTGGCGCACGCGGTCCTCGAGGTTCTGGTGCGTCGCGGCGATCACGCGCACGTTGGACTTCAGCGGCGAATGGCCGCCGACGCGGTAGAACTGGCCGTCCGAGAGCACGCGCAACAGCCGCGTCTGCAGGTCCAGCGGCATGTCGCCGATCTCGTCGAGGAACAGCGTGCCGCCGTCGGCCTGCTCGAAGCGGCCGCGCCGCGTCGTCTGCGCACCGGTGAAGGCGCCGCGCTCGTGGCCGAAGAGCTCGCTCTCCAGCAGGTCCTTGGGTATCGCCGCCGTGTTGATGGCGATGAACGGCCCCTGCGCGCGCGGGCTGTGCTTGTGCAGCGCGCGCGCGACGAGCTCCTTGCCGGTGCCGCTCTCGCCGGTGATCATCACCGTGACGTTGCTCTGGCTGAGCCGGCCGATGGCGCGGAACACGTCCTGCATCGCGCTCGCCTGGCCCAGCATCTCGGGCGCCTGCACCGGCGCCGCCTCGGCCACCTCCTCGCGCAGGCTCTCGTCGACGGCGCGGCGGATCAGCGCCACCGCGGCGTTGACGTCGAAGGGCTTGGGCAGGTATTCGAAGGCGCCGCCCTGGAAGGCCGAGACGGCGCTGTCGAGGTCGGAATAGGCGGTCATGATGATGACCGGCAGCCCGGGGTGGCGAGATTTCACCTCGGCCAGCAGGTCGATGCCGCTGCCGCCGGGCATCCGGATGTCGCTGACCAGCACCTGCGGCGCATCGTCGGCCAGCGCGGCGAGCACCTCGCGCGGGCTGGAGAAGGTGCGGACCGTGAACTGCTCGCGGGCCAGCGCCCTCTCGAGGACGAAGCGGATGGATTGGTCGTCGTCGACGACCCAGATGGGTTTCATGCGTGCGGCGTGATCTTCAGGGCAAGGGGATGAGGATCTTGAAAACCGTCCGTCCCGGCACGCTGTCGCATTCGATCGTGCCCTGATGTTGCTGCACGAAGGTCTGCGCCAGCGTCAACCCGAGTCCCGAGCCCCCTTCCCTGCCCGACACCAGCGGATGGAAGATGCGATCTCGGATGTCCTCGGGCACGCCGGGCCCGTTGTCCTCGATATGCAATTCCAATGCCAGACGAAAGCGCTGGCGTCCGAAGGTGGCCTGACGCGCCACGCGCGTGCGCAAGGTGAGTACGGCGTCGCCGGCGGCGATGCGCTCGGCCAGCGCGTAGGTCGCGTTGTGCGCGATGTTGAGCACGGCCTGGATGAGCTGCTCGCTGTCGCCGCGGAACTCGGGCAGCGAGGTGTCGTAGTCGCGCCGCACCTCGAGCCCGCGCGGGAACTCGGCCTGCACGAGCGAGCGCACGCGCTCGCAGACCTCGTGGATGTTGACGTCGGCGACGACATGGGCGCGGCGGTGCGGCGCCAGCAGCCGGTCGACCAGCGCCTGCAGCCGGTCGGCCTCCTGGATGATGATGCGCGTGTAGTCGGTGAGCTCGCGCGAGGTGATCTCCATCGCCAGCAGCTGCGCCGCGCCGCGGATGCCGCCCAGCGGGTTCTTGATCTCGTGCGCGAGGTTGCGCACCAGCTCCTTGTTCGCCTGCGCCAGGCCCAGCGTGCGTTCCTCGCGGTCCTGCCGCGTCTGCTGCTCGATCTCGATCATCTCGACGAGGACGCGGTCGCTCCAGTCGGTCTGGTTGACGATCACATGCACCGGCAACTCGGGACTGGCCGCACCGTGGCGGCGCAGGTGGGCGTCGAAGCGGCTCGTCGCGACCTGGTTCGTCGCCACCAGCGCCAGCGTCTCGGCGAGCTGCGCCGGCTCGATGAACCAGTCGAGCAGGTTGCCGCGCTGGAGCATGCGGCGCGACAGCCCGACGGCCGTCTCCAGCGGCGAGTTCACGTGCAGGCAGCGGCCGTCGGGTGCGACGACGGCGACCATCGTCGCGAGCTGGTCGTAGAGGTCGAACGGGCTCGCGGGGGGGACGTTCACGAGCCGGGCAGCTTGGCGATCTCGCGCTGGATCGCCGCGATGTCGGCCTGCGTGCGGTCGATCGCCGCCTTCATCTCGGCGACGCGGTCGAGGTACTTCTGGTAGTTGCGCTCGTCGCCCTGGCGCTCGGGTTCGCCGTTGTTGTAGGCCTGCTGCAGGCCGGCCAGCTTCTGCTGCTGGCGCGCCAGCTCGTCGGCGAGGATCTGGCGCGCATCGGCGTCGCGCTTGCGCTGGTCGGCGGGGTCGACACGGCCCTCGCCCGGACGGCTGGCCACCGGCGGCGGCGCGGCGCGCGGCCGCACCGCGGGGACGATCGTGATCGGCGCGCCCTCGAGCGCACGGCAGCCCTTCTCGCGCGCCTCCTGCGGCGTCAGGCCGTCGGTGTAGAGCACGGGCGGGCCGGGACAGCGGTAGACCGGCTTGCCCTGCGCCTGCGCCGGCGGCGTGCAGGCGGCGGCCAGCGCCAGGGCGCCGAGCAGGCCGCGGGGGATGGAGGACTTCAGCATGGGCGCATTGTGGCGCAGCGCAGGCAAGGTCCAAGGCCCAAGAAAAACGGGCCCCAAGGCCCGTTTGTGGTTCGATCGAAACGCTTTACAGCGAGTAGTACATGTCGAACTCGCAGGGATGCGTGGCCATGCGGAAGCGCGTCACCTCCTGCATCTTGAGCTCGATGTAGGCATCGATGTAGCTGTCGGTGAAGACGCCGCCCTTGGTCAGGAACGCGCGGCCCTTGTCGAGGTAGTCCAGCGCCTGGTCCAGGCTGTGGCAGACGGTCGGGATCTTCGCGTCCTCTTCCGGCGGCAGGTGGTAGAGGTCCTTCGTCGCGGCCTCGCCCGGGTGGATCTTGTTCTCGACGCCGTCCAGGCCGGCCATCAGCAGCGCGCTGAAGCCGAGGTACGGGTTGCACAGGGGATCCGGGAAACGCGCCTCGATGCGCCGGCCCTTGGGGTTGGCGACATAGGGGATGCGGATCGAGGCCGAGCGGTTCTTCGCCGAGTACGCGAGCTTGACCGGCGCCTCGAATCCGGGCACCAGGCGCTTGTAGCTGTTGGTGCCGGGGTTCGTGATCGCGTTCAGCGCGCGGGCATGCTTGATGATGCCGCCGATGTAGTACAGCGCGAACTCGCTCAGGCCCGCGTAGCCGTCGCCGGCGAACAGGTTGACGCCGTCCTTCCAGACGCTCTGGTGCACGTGCATGCCGCTGCCGTTGTCGCCGACGATGGGCTTGGGCATGAAGGTCGCCGTCTTGCCGTAGGCATGGGCGACGTTGTGCACGACGTACTTCTGCAGCTGCAGCCAGTCGGCGCGCTGCACCAGCGTGCTGAACTTGGTGCCCAGCTCGTTCTGGCCCGGGCCCGCCACTTCGTGGTGGTGGACCTCGACCGGGATGCCCAGCGACTCGAGCAGCAGGCACATCTCGCTGCGCATGTCCTGGAAGCTGTCGACCGGCGGCACCGGGAAATAGCCGCCCTTGACGGCCGGGCGGTGGCCCATGTTGCCGCCTTCGAAGTTCGCGCCGGTGCTCCAGGGCGCTTCCTCGCTGCCGATCTTGAACGAGCAGCCGGACATGTCGTTCGTCCACTGCACCTGGTCGAAGATGAAGAACTCGGGCTCGGGGCCGAAGTAGGCGGCGTCGCCGATGCCGCTGCTCTTGAGGTAGGCCTCGGCGCGCTTGGCCAGGCTGCGCGGGTCGCGCTCGTAGGGCTTGCCGTCACCGGGCTCGAGGACGTCGCAGCTCAGGATCAGCGTCGGCTCTTCGTAGAACGGATCGATGTTGGCGGTGTTCGGGTCGGGCATGAGCAGCATGTCCGAAGCCTCGATGCCCTTCCAGCCGGCGATCGACGAGCCGTCGAAGGCATGGCCGCTGCTGAACTTGTCCTCGTCGAAATGCGAAACAGGCACGGATACATGCTGCTCCTTGCCGCGGGTGTCGGTGAAGCGGAAGTCGACGAACTTGACTTCGTTCTCCTTCACCAGCTTCATGACGTCGGCAACGGTCTTTGCCATTCAAATCTCTCCTAGCGCGGGCGCGGTTGATAGTGTTTTGGGATGTCCGGAGCAAACCAGACCGGTCCCAGGGAAATTTAGCAGAAACCGTGCCTGAATCTGGGCCGGCTACGGTCCGACTTTGCCGGGCATGCCCGGCCGAAGCCCTAGCCATGCACCAAATTGGGACGGCGCATTTCGGCTCATCGCACCAGTTCGGTGCCTAGTCGTGCACCGTAACGTTCCAGCCCGGCGCGCAGTGCCGCGTAGGCCTCGACCGGGTCGCCGGCCGACTTCACGCCGAGTTCGATGTGGCGGCCGTATTCCGGGTGGTCGACGCTGGGCAGGCTGAAGACCTTGACGCCGGGGAAGCGCGCCTCGACCTCCTCCATCAGCGGCGTCAGCGTCGCCTCCATCGAGCCGTAGACGATGACCGAGCGCTCGACCGACTTCGATGCGCCGTGCAGATGGGCGTAGCGCTGGTCGAGCACCCATTCGATCATCGGCCAGGCCATGACCGGGAAGCCGGGCACGAAATGCACATTCGCGACCGAGAAGCCCGGGATCTTGTTGTACGGATTGGGGATCAGCGTCGCGCCGACGGGGAACACGCCCATGTTCAGCCGGTGCCGGTTGTCGTCGCGGTCGGGGTCGTAGGTCGTGCCCTGCTCGGCGGCGAGGTCGCGCATGCGCTGCTCGATGAGCGCCTTCGCCTCGGGGTGCAGCGCGAGCTCGACGCCCAGCGCCGCGGCGGCGCATTGGCGCGTGTGGTCGTCGGGCGTGGCGCCGATGCCGCCGGTGGAGAACACGAGGTCGCCGCCGGCGAAGGCGTCGCGCAGCGCCGCAGTGATGCGCTCGCGGTCGTCGCCGACATAGCGCGCCCAGGCCAGGCCGAGGCCGCGCGCCGCGAGCAGCTCGATGACCTTGGGCAGGTGCTTGTCGGCACGCTTGCCCGAGAGGATCTCGTCGCCGACGATGATGAGTCCGATGTTCATGCGCTGAGCTTCAAGGGTTCGGGTTCGAGCGCCGGCGCGACACGCTCGCCGCGCAGGGACTGGAGTTCGGCCAGCGCGTAATGCGCGAACCAGCAGGCGGCGAAGGCGAACACCAGCGTGTACAGCCAGACCGAGACGAGCACCAGCACCGGCGCGAGGACCAGCGTCAGCGCGCCCAGCGCCCACAGCAGCGAGGGCAGCGCGCCGAGGTAGCCGGCGACGACGCCCATCAGCAGCAGCGGCCAGCGCCGCGATTGCAGCAGCTGCCGTCGCTCGGTGGCGCTGGCGTGCACCGAGAGCACGTCGAAGGCGAGGATGCGACAGGTCAGCCAGCCCCAGATCAGCGGCGGCAGCACGAGCACCAGTGGCGGCACGAACCACAGCGGGATGCTCAGCACCAGCGCCACCAGCGCCGCCGCCGTGCAGGCCAGCGACCAGGCCAGGCTCTGGAACCAGCCGCCGCCGTGGTGCGCCTCGAGCCCGGGGAAGCGGCGTTGCGCGACCAGCCGCACGACCATCGGCGTCACCCACAGCGCCACCAGCAGCAGCGTCAGCACGACGATGGCCGGCACGGCCAGCGCGACGACGATCATCGGCGCCAGCAGCGTGTGCATGCGCTGCAGCCCGATGCTGTCGAGCCAGTTCAGCAGCGCCGCGACGAGCGACCAGTCCTCGAGCGAGGCGCGCACCGCCGCCAGCGTGCCCTCCCAGTAGAACCAGCCGAGCCCGCCGACGATGCCGCCGGCCAGCAGCAGCGGCAGCAGCGACCACAGGATGACGCGCCAATGCAGGCAGTAGGCGAGCGCGCGCCAGAAGGCATCGGCGATGGCACGCAAGCGCGGCCCCTAGCGGGTGTTGCCGGTGTGGCCGAGCGAATAGTGGCCGGGTTGCGGCCACACCGTCAGGCCATGCGGCTCCTGGCCGACCTTGATGGTGTCGACATGGCCGCTCGTCGTGTCGAAGCGGTAGACGACGTCGTCGAAGCGGCCCGAGAGCCAGAGCCAGCGGCCGTCGGCGCTGACGTTGCCCATGTCGGGGCTGCCGCCGCCGGGCACCGGCCAGTAGGCGACGACCTTCTCGGTCGCGAAGTCCATCACCGTGACGCCGCCGTCGCCCTTGGGGCCGTTGTGGATGCGGTGCGAACCGCGGTTGGCGATGTAGAGCTTCGTGCCGTCGCGGCTCGGGTACAGGCCATGGGCGCCGAGGCCGGTGACGACGTAGCCGACCTCGGTCAGCGTCGCCGCGTCGACGACATGCAGTCCATCCGCCGCCATGTCGGCGACGTAGAAGCGCTTGCCGTCGGGCGAGATGCGGATGTCCTGCGGCATGCCCCTGGTGGCGGTGCAGAGCTCGGTCTCGCCCGGCTCCCAGACCTGGCCCGGCTTCACCGTCGCCGTCGGCGACACCGCCTTGAGCCGGCGCGCCGGCATCTTCAGCTGCAGGTAGCCCGCGACCTTGCGCTGCGCGAGGTCGATCTTCGCCACCGCGCCGGTGAACTCGCAGGTGAAGACGGCGTAGCTGCCGTCGATCGAGAAATCGGCGTGGTTGATGCCGCCGCAGCCGGGCACGTCGATCGAGTACTGCAGCGCCATCGTCTTCGGGTCGCGGAAGTCGAGCCGCTTCTTCGCCTCGGCGACGACGATCGCCGACTTGCCGTCGGGCGTCGCGTACATGTTGTAGGGGTCGTCGACCGGCTTCGCGGCGCCGGGCTTGCCGGTGTGGGCGTCGATCGGCGTCAGGCTGCCGTCGGTGCGGCCCTCGGCATTGTTGGTCACCCACAGCGTGCGCATGTCCCACGAGGGCACGATGTGCTGCGGCGAGCGGCCGACCTTGAACTTGTCGATGACCTTGAGCGTCGCCGGGTCGATCACGTAGACATCGTCGGAGCGCAGATTGGGCACGTAGACGCGCTGCGGATCGGCACCGACGTCGGCGCGCAACTTGTCGCTGGCGCTGCGGCTGTAAACATTGAATGGAGCTGTGACAGGCGCGGCCGCGAGGGCGGGCAGCGCGGCGCAGGCGGCCAGCGCCAGCAGCGGGGTCAGCCGGCGCGCGCCGGCGGCGGGATCGAAGTGCTTCATGCGGTTCCTTCGGGGGGTTTTGGGATTTCTTGTGATCAGCGCGTGGGGCGCGTCGCGGCGCGGATCGCGGCGACCGAGACCTCGACGATATGGTCGACACCGAGCCGGCCGAGCTCGGCCGTCGCGCGGCGCGGATCGCCGCTGGCGCCGTCGGGTCCGGCGACCTTGGTCACGCGCACATGGTCGCCGTCCAGGCGCACCAGCGCCGGGTCTATGGCCAGCGTCAGCGAGGTGTCGGCGAGGCCGGCATGGCTGCCGATCTCGGCCGCCGTGTAGCCACGCGACTTCAGCATCTGCGCATAGTCGACATCGGCGGCCCGGTAGTACTCGGGCAAGGCGTGGACGCGGCAGGCGCCGGCGCGCGCGCCGGCGCGGTCGAGCTTGTCGGCGACGCGCTTGAGGCTGGCCTGGTAGCCGCCATGGTCGCCGAGGAAGACGACATCGCGGAAACCGGCGCGGCACAGGCTGCGCGCGGTCGAGTCGAGCATCGCCTCGAACACCGGCACCGGCAGTGTCAGCGTGCCGGGCCAGCGCATGTGGTGGGTCGGCGGGTCGATGTCGCCCTCGGGGACGTAGGCGAGCACCGGGGCGACGATGGCGTTGCCCAGCGCCAGCGCGATGCGCCGCGCGAGTTCGCGCACGCGGGCGTTGTGCTTGCCCAGCGCGAGATGGGTGCCGCTTTGCTCGGTGGCGCCGATCGGCAGCAGCGCCGTCGTGGCACCCGCGGCGACGCGGTCGCGCAGCTCGGGCCAGGTCAGCTGCTCGAGCTCGACGCTCGCCACCGCCGCCGGCGCGGCCGCTGCTGCGGGCCCGACCCCGAGCCCGAACGCGAGCCAAGCCGCCAGCCATCCGGCCAACACCAGCCGCCGCCAGCCCACCCACCACTGATCCATCACCCTGTCGTCCCTGCCATCCGGTCGCCGGCCGCCATGGCGACAGACCCGGTCCGGATCGTACCCCCGACGCCGCTGGTCACTCCCGGTAGCACCCGGTTGCAAGGGCCGCGGCGAGGCTGACCAGAATCACCCGCCCATGGACGATCCCGCCATCCCCGCCTTCGCCTGCGCCACGCTGACGCTCATCGCCGGGGCGCTGACGGCGTTCGGGCTGCGCCGCGAGCGCATGTCCGGCTGGCGCGGCTGGGTCGCGGCGATCGCGCTCGTGGCGCTGGGCTGTGGCATCGCCGCCGCCAGTCCCGACGCCGTCGGCGCGGCCGTCGCCGGCCCGCTGCTGCTGCAATGGCCGCTGCTGGCGCTGCTGGCGATGCGCCGCTTCCACGCCCGCCATCGCTGGCCGCTGTCGGCGGGCATCGACCTCATCGTGCTCGCGCTGACCGGCACCGGCGCCGTGGCCGGCCCGCTGGCGGGCGGCAGCGGCGGCGCCTGGCTCACCGCGGCGAGCAGCCTGGCGGCCCATCTCTACGCGGTGGCGCTGCTGTTCATGGGCCCGGGCGGTCGCGCGGCGACACCGCTGCAGGCGCTGGCGGCGGCGATCGCGCTGGCCGGTTTCGGGCCCGGGCTGGCCGGCCTGCCGACGCCGGCCGACCTGCCGCTGCGCGCCTGTGCGGCGACGCTGGGCGCCGTCGTGCTGGCCTTCGTCGTGCTGACGCTGGCGACCGAGCGCACCGAGCGCCGGCTGCGCGACTCGCAGCAGCGGCTGCGCACGCTGGCCAACCTCGATGCGCTGACGCAGATCCCGAACCGCCGCCGCTTCACCGAGCTGGCGCAGCGCGCGCTGCGCAGCACCGAGGTCGGCGGCGGCGGCAGGCACACCGCCGCGATGGTGCTGCTGATCGACATCGACCATTTCAAGCAGATCAACGACCACCTCGGCCATGCCGCCGGCGACCGCGCGCTGCGCCTGGTAGCCTCGTCGATGATCGAGCACCTGCGCGGCGCCGACCTCGCCGGGCGCCATGGCGGCGACGAGTTCGTGCTGCTGCTGCGCTGTGCCGGCACCGACGAGGCCGTCGGCATCGCCGACCGCATCGTCGGCGCGATCCAGTCGCGCTGCGCCGAGCACCAGCTGCCGCGGCTGGGCCTGAGCTTCGGGCTGGCGCACGTCGAAGGCGCCGCCGACCTCGACGCCGCGCTGCAGCGCGCCGACCAGGCGCTGTACGAGGCCAAGCGCCAGGGTCGCGGCTGTGCGGTGGCCGAGATCGGCGGCGGCGAGAGCGCGGCCAGCTTCAGCGCCAGCCGTCCGCTCGGACTCACCGCCTGCTGAGCCGGGAGGGGCCAGGCCAGCGTCGATCGATAATCGACGCTCGCCACCATGTTGCCCGCCATCGCCGCCATCAGCCTCGGAGCCGCCCTCGGTGCCGTGCTGCGCTGGTTCCTCGGGCTGGGGCTGAACCACCTGCTGCCGAACCTGCCGCTGGGCACGCTGGCGGCGAACCTGCTGGGCGGCTACCTGATCGGTGTCGCGGTCGGCTTCTTTGCGCAGAACCCGGCGCTGCCGCCCGAATGGCGGCTGTTCGCCATCACCGGCTTCCTCGGCGGGCTGACGACCTTCTCGACCTTCTCGGCCGAGGTCGTCCATGCGCTGCAGCAGGGCCGCTACGGCTGGGCCGCGGCGACGATCGCGCTGCACCTGTGCGGATCGCTGGCGATGACCTTCGCCGGCTTCGCCACCGTGGCCGCACTGAAGCGCTGAGCCCTGCCCCGCCGCCTAGAATCCCGCGGCCCGAACCAGAGGAGACGAGACCGATGACCCCAGCCGAGATCCTGGCCCAGTACGGCCCGCGCGAAGCGATGGAATACGACGTCGTCGTCGTCGGCGGCGGCCCCGGCGGACTGGCCACGGCGATCCGGCTCAAGCAGATCGACGCCGATCTATCGGTCGTCGTGCTCGAGAAGGGCTCCGAGCCCGGCGCGCACATCCTCAGCGGCGCGGTGATGGACCCGCACGCGATGAACGAGCTGTTCCCGGACTGGAAGGACCGCGGCGCGCCGCTGAACCAGCCGGTGACCGGCGACGAGGTCTGGTTCCTGAACCGCGACGGCGGCAGCAAGGTCCCCGGCTGGCTGACGCCGGATTGCTTCCACAACGACGGCTGCTACGTCGTCAGCCTGGGCGCCGTGACGCAATGGCTGGGCCAGCAGGCCGAGGCGCTGGGCGTCGAGATCTTCCCCGGCTTCGCCGCGGCCGAGGTGCTGTACACCGACGATGGCCGCGTGCGCGGCGTCGCCACCGGCAACGCGGGCATCGGCAAAGATGGCGAGCCGACCGATCATTTCCAGATCGGCATGGAGCTGCACGCCAAGTACACGGTGTTCGCCGAGGGCGCGCGCGGGCATCTGGGCAAGCAGCTGATCGCCCGCTACGACCTCGCGCATGGCCGCAACGCGCAGACCTACGCGCTGGGCGTGAAGGAGCTGTGGGAAGTGACGCCAGCGCTGGCCAAGCCCGGACTCGTCGTCCACACCGCCGGCTGGCCGATGGACGAGCAGAGCTACGGCGGCGGTTTCCTCTACCACCTCGAGGGCGGGCGTGTGACGCTCGGTCTCGTCACCGGGCTCGATTACCAGAACCCCTGGATGAGCCCGTTCGAGGAGATGCAGCGCTGGAAGACGCATCCCGTCATCCGCGCCCATCTCGAAGGCGCCAAGCGCATCGGCTACGGCGCGCGAGCGATCTGCGCCGGCGGGCTGCTGGCGCTGCCCAAGCTGGTGTTCCCGGGCGGGGCGCTCGTCGGCTGCGACGCCGGCACGCTGAACGCGGCGCGCATCAAGGGCAGCCATGCGGCGATCAAGACCGGCATGCTGGCGGCCGAGGCGGCCGCGGCGGCCATCAAGGCGGGGCGCAGTGGGGATGAGTTGGAGGCCTATCCTGCTGCCTTCGAGAGCAGTTGGCTGCATGCCGAACTCAACCGCAGCCGGAATTTCAAGCAATGGTTCAAGAGCGGGAACACGGTCGGCTCGCTGATGACCGGGGTCGAGCAATGGCTGCTGCC
>JAGWTU010000038.1 GCA_028868825.1 Burkholderiales bacterium
GTGATCTTCTTGCGCTCGGCGCCGGCGGCGGTGCCGTGGGCGTTGCGCAGGAATTCGAGCAGACGTTCCTTGTCCGCTTCGGTCAGCGCGTCTTCCGGCGAGCGCTTGGTCACGCCGGCCGATTGCAGCTGCTCGATCAGCGCCGTCGTCGGGCGCCCGAGCTGCGCGGCGAACTGGGCGACAGTGGTCACGGCCATGGGTACGGTTTCCTAGGGTGTTCGGTGCGTGCGGGGTTCAGCGTCATCAGGCGGTGAACCAATGCTCGCGGGCCTTCATGATCAGGATCTTGGCCTGTTCGGCGTCGATGCCCGAGATCTCGGTCAATTCGTCGACGGCGAGGTCGGCCAGGTCGTCGCGGGTGTGGATCCCACCGACCGCGAGCTTGGAGATCAGCTCGGGCGTGAGGCCCTGGCCGTCGACCTCGAGGTCGCGCAGGTCCTGCGACACTTCCTCGACCTGCTCTTCCTTCTCGATCTCCATCGTCAGCAGCGCGTCCTTGGCACGGGTGCGCAGCTCGTGGACCGTGTCCTCGTCGAAGCTCTCGATCTCGAGCATCTCCTGCAGCGGCACGTAGGCCACCTCCTCGAGGCTGGTGAAGCCCTCGGCGATGAGGATGTCGGCGACCTCGGCATCGACGTCGAGCTTGTCGACGAACAGCGCGCGCACCGATTCGCTCTCGGTGGCCTGCTTGGCCTGCGATTCCTCGGCCGTCATGATGTTGATGCGCCAGCCGGTGAGCTCGCTGGCCAGGCGCACGTTCTGGCCGCCGCGGCCGATCGCGATCGCGAGGTTCTCCTCGTCGACGACGACGTCCATCGCGTGGCGCTCCTCGTCGACGACGATGCTCTGCACGTTGGCCGGCGCCAGCGCGCCGATGACGAACTGCGCCGGGTCGTCGGACCACAGCACGATGTCGACGCGTTCGCCGGCGAGCTCGTTGGTGACGCCGTTGACACGCGAACCGCGCACGCCCACGCAGGTGCCGATGGGGTCGACGCGCCGGTCGTGCGAGACGACGGCGATCTTGGCGCGGCTGCCGGGGTCGCGGGCGCAGCTCTTGATCTCGAGCAGGCCCTGCTCGATCTCGGGCACCTCCTGCGCGAAGAGCTCGATCATGAAGCCCGGTGCGCTGCGCGAGAGCATGATCTGCGGCCCGCGCTGAGTGGCGTCGATGCCGAGCAGGAAGGCGCGCACGCGGTCGCCGCTGCGCAGGTTCTCCTTGGGGATCATCTCGCTGCGCTTCAGGCGTCCTTCGACGCGGCCGCTCTCGACGATGATGTCGCCCTTGTCCAGGCGCTTGACGGTGCCGACGAAGATCTTCTCGCCGCGGGCGAGGAAATCGTTGAGCAGCTGCTCGCGCTCGGCGTCGCGGATCTTCTGCAGGATCACCTGCTTGGCCGCCTGCGCACCGATGCGACCGATCGTCAGCGACTCGATCGCTTCCTCGATGTAGTCGCCTTCCTCGATGTCGGGGATGCGGTCCAGCGCCTCGGACAGCAGTTCCTCGGCGTCGGGGTTCTGCAGCCCGGCGCTGTCGGGCACGACGAGCCAGCGGCGGAAGGTCTCGTACTCGCCGGTCTCGCGGTCGACGGCGACACGGATGTCGACTTCGCCGCCGTTGAGTTTCTTCGTCGCCTGCGCAAGCGCGGCCTCGACGGCGCCGAAGACGACGTCGCGATCGACGGTCTTCTCGCGCGAGATGGCGTCCACCAGCATCAACATTTCGCGGTTCATCGCTTCCCTAGCCTCCTTCTATGCCCGGAGCGGCGGCGGGCGCCGCTCCTGCCGGGCCGACGGGTTCGACTCCCGACTTGCGGCCCTTGAAATCCACCACCGGGACGAGCCGCGCTTCGCGCAGTTCGTCGAACTTGAATCCGAACTCTTGTTCGGTCTTGCCTTCCTTGAACACCAGGGTCCAGCCGCCATCCGCCGCGGAGCCGAGCCGGCCCTGCCAGGCCTTGCGGCCCTCGAACGGCACCTTCAGCGTCACGGCGACGAGTTCACCGCAATAGCGCTGCAGGTCGGCCTCGCTGCGCAGCGGCCGGTCCAGCCCCGGCGACGAGACCTCGAGACGGGCGTAATCGAGTCCCTCGACCTCGAGCGCGTATTGCAGCTGGCGCGTCACCGCCTCGCAATCCTCGACCGTGATCGAGTCGCCGCCGTCGGCGTAGACACGGCCCGGGATGCGATCGATCGTGACCCGCAGCAGACCGCGTTGCGCGCGCTCGACATCGACCAGTTCGTAGCCCAGGCCGACCGCCGTGGCGGTGATCGCCTCGCGCCAGCCCATCTTGGGCGCCGCGGCGATCTCGGCCTGGCGTGCCAGCGCCGCCGGCGAGAGCTCGCGCGGCGGCCGCGCCGGCTTCGCAGGACCCGAGGAACGTCCAGGCGATCGCCCAGCACCGCGCGCCTGGGCGCCGGCCCTGTTCTTCGCTCCGCTGTTGCTCTGGTTCTGCCTCAAACTGCCTCGATCCTGCCGCTCACCCTAGCCCCCGGGCGAGCCGCCAAGACCGGCGCCGGCCGCAACGCAGGTCCATCGGAAGGACCGTCGTCGCGCAAGAGTCGATCGAGCAAAAAAAATGGGCTGGAAGATTCCGCCCACGCAGCTTTACCCGGAAAGAGCGGATTATAGCCGGGCAATTTGTCATGGGCAACCGGGCGGCGTGCAGCGGCCACCACGTGCCAGAATCCGCCGCTAGCCATCCACCGATTCGGTTCGACCTACGGAGTAACCATGGGCTTTCTAGCCGGCAAGCGCTTCCTCATCACCGGGGTGCTGTCCAACCGTTCCATCGCCTACGGCATCGCCCGCGCCTGCCGTGCCCAGGGGGCAGAACTCGCGTTCAGCTACGTCGGCGAGCGCTTCCGCGACCGCATCAACGAGTACGCGGCCGAATTCGATTCGAAGCTGGTGTTCGAGATGGATGTCGGCAACGACGAGCAGATCGCATCCACCTTCGAGGGCCTGGGCGCCGCCTGGGGCCAGTTCGACGGCTTCGTGCATGCCATCGGCTTCGCGCCGCGCGAGGCCATCGGCGGCGACTTCATGGAAGGCCTGTCGCGCGAGAACTTCCGCATCGCCCACGACATCTCGGCCTACAGCTTCCCGGCGATGGCCAAGGCCAGCCTGCCCTATCTGCGGCCGAACGCCGCGCTGCTGACGCTGAGCTACCTCGGCGCCGTGCTCGCGGTGCCCAACTACAACACGATGGGGCTGGCCAAGGCGAGCCTCGAATCCAGCGTGCGCTACCTCGCCGCGAGCCTGGGGCGCAAGGGCATCCGCGTCAACGCGATCTCGGCCGGCCCGATCAAGACGCTGGCCGCCTCGGGCGTGAAGGACTTCGGCAAGCTGCTGGGCATCGTCGCCGGCAGCTCG
The DNA here is from genome assembly GCA_028868825.1 of Burkholderiales bacterium. Lineage (GTDB taxonomy): Bacteria > Pseudomonadota > Gammaproteobacteria > Burkholderiales > Burkholderiaceae_C > Rubrivivax. Next base: position 3,377 of record JAGWTU010000038.1, read on the forward strand.
CCGCTGGGCCGCAACATCACGATCGACGAGGTCGGCAACGTCGCCGCCTTCATGCTCAGCGACCTCGCCTCGGGAGTCACCGCCGAGGTGACCTACGTCGACGGCGGCTTCAGCCAGGCGATGGTCACGCAGTCCTGACGGGCTTCTTGACGGTCTTCTTGACGGCCATCCCTGCAGCGGCCTTGCCGGCCGGCGCCTGGGCGGTCACCGCGGCCGCGGTCGCCGCCGCGTCGCCGATCTTCAGCGGCGACGCATCGGCCGCCACGCAATCGACGTAGTAGGTCGTCGGCACGCCCGGGTTCTCGACGCCGACGAGCCCGTGGACGTCGGTCTGGAAGCCGGGGAAGGCGGCGTTGAACTCGCGCACGAACTTCAGGTAGTCGACGATCTTGCGATTGAAACGCTCGCCCGGGATCAGCAGCGGGATGCCCGGCGGATACGGCGTCAGCAGCGCGGTCGTGATGCGACCCTCGAGTTCGTCGATGCCCACGCGCTCGGTCTTGCGGCGGGCGATCATCGCGTAGGCGTCGCTGGGCTTCATCGCCGGCTGCAGATCCGACAGGTACATCTCGGTCGTCAGCCGCGCGATGTCGCCCTTGGCGTACATGCCGTGGATGGCCTGGCAGAGGTCGCGCAGACCCATGCGTTCGTAGCGCGGATGGGCGGCGCAGAACTCCGGCATGATGCGCCACATCGGCGCGTTCTTGTCGTACTCGTCCTTGAACTGCTGCAGCTCGGTGAGCAGGCTGTTCCAGCGGCCCTTGGTGATGCCGATCGTGAACATGATGAAGAACGAGTACAAGCCGGTCTTCTCGACGACGACGCCATGCTCGGCGAGGAACTTGGTGACGACCGAGGCCGGGATGCCGGTCTTGGCGAAGGTGCCCGAAATGTTCAGCCCCGGCGTGACGATCGTGCACTTGATCGGGTCGAGCATGTTGAAGCCGTCGGCCAGCGCGCCGAAGCCATGCCATTTCGCGCCCGCCTTGAGCACCCAGTCGCTGGAGCGGCCGATGCCCTCGGAGACGAGCTTGTCGGGCCCCCAGACCTGGAACCACCAGTCCTGGCCGAACTCCTCGTCGACCTTGCGCATCGCGCGGCGGAAATCGAGCGATTCGGAGATGCTCTCCTCGACCAGCGCGGGGCCGCCGGGCGCCTCCATCATCGCCGCGGCGACGTCGCAGCTGGCGATGATCGCGTACTGCGGGCTGGTGCTGGTGTGCATCAGGTAGGCCTCGTTGAAGAGGTGGACGTCGAGCTTGCGGTTGACGCCGTCCTGCACCAGCACCTGGCTCGCCTGGCTCAGGCCGGCGAGCAGCTTGTGCGTGCTCTGGGTCGAGAACACGAGCTGGTTCTGCGGCCGCGCCCGCTTCTTGCCCATCGCGTGGTAGCTGCCGTAGAAGCTGTGGAACGCGGCGTGCGGCAGCCAGGCCTCGTCGAAATGCAGCGTGTCGATGTAGCCGTCGAGCGCGTGCTTGATGGTCTCGGTGTTGTAGAGCACGCCGTCGTAGGTGCTCTGCGTCAGCGTCAGGATGCGCGGCTGCACGGTCTCGGGGTCGACACCGGCGAGCAGCGGGTTGGCGGCGATCTTGCGCTTGATGACCTCGGGCGAGAACTCGCTCTGCGGGATCGGGCCGATGATGCCGTGGTGGTTGCGCGTCGGCGTCAGGAACACCGGCACGGCGCCGGTCATGATGATCGCGTGCAGGATGCTCTTGTGGCAGTTGCGGTCGACGACGACGACATCGTCGGGCGCGACGGCGTGGTGCCAGACCATCTTGTTGCTCGTGCTCGTGCCGTTGGTGACGAAGAAGCAATGGTCGGCGTTGAAGATGCGCGCGGCGTTGCGCTCGCTGGCCGCCACCGGGCCCGTGTGGTCGAGCAGCTGGCCGAGTTCCTCGACGGCGTTGCAGACGTCGGCGCGCAGCAGGTTCTCGCCGAAGAACTGGTGGAACATCTGGCCCACGGGGCTCTTCAGGAACGCGACGCCGCCGCTGTGGCCCGGGCAATGCCAGCTGTACGAGCCGTCCTGCGCGTAGTCCATCAGCGCCTTGAAGAACGGCGGCGCGAGGCCGTCGAGGTAGGCGCGCGCCTCGCGGATGATGTGGCGCGCGACGAACTCCGGCGTGTCCTCGAACATGTGGATGAAGCCGTGCAGCTCGCGCAGGATGTCGTTGGGGATGTGCTGGCTGGTGCGCGTCTCGCCGTAGATGTAGATCGGGATGTCGGCGTTCTTGAAGCGGATCTCCTCGATGAACTTGCGCAGGTTCAGCAGCGCCGGCGCGAGCTCGGGGCCATGGCTGAATTCCTCGTCGTCGATCGAGAGGATGAAGACGCTGGCGCGGCTCTGCTGCTGGGCGAACTGGCTGAGGTCGCCGTAGCTCGTCGCGCCGAGCACCTCGAAGCCCTCCTTCTCGATCGCCTGGGCGAGCGCGCGGATGCCGAAACCCGAGGTGTTCTCGGAGCGGAAGTCCTCGTCGATGATGACGATGGGGAAGCGGAAGCGGAGCATCGGCGCAGACCTCGGTCGGGCGGAAAGGGCCGAAGTGTAGGCGCGACCCGTGACGTCACGCCGGGTGGCTACACTCGGCCGGTCATGCTGACGCTCGGGAGACGAGATTGGACTGGAGCGCGATGATCGCCTGGGGGGTCGGATTCGGCATCCTCGTGGTGGCCGAACTGGCCACCGGCACCTTCTACCTGCTGATGCTGGCGCTGGGCTGCGCCGCCGGCGCCATCGCCGCCGGCATCGGGCTCACGCTGCCGCTGCAGGTCGCCTTCGGCGCCCTCGTCGGCGTCGGCGCGACGGTGGCCTGGCACCTCAAGCGCCGCAGCGAACCGCGCAGCCAGCCGGCACAGAGCAATCCGGACGTCGTGCTCGACATCGGCCAGCAACTGCACGTGACCGCGTGGGCCGGCGACGGCTCGGCGCGCGTGAACTACCGCGGCGCTTCGTGGTCGGCCCGATACGCCGGCAGCGGAACGCCGGCACCGGGCGAATACCGGATCAGCGCTGTCCAGGGCAGCGTGCTGCATCTCGTGCCGGTCGACCCTCACTGAAGCACCGGAAGGCCAGACATGGAATTGCAATTTGCACTCGTCATCGCGATCGTCGCGATCGTCTTCATCGCCCGCACTTTCAAGATCGTGCCGCAGCAGAACGCCTGGGTCGTCGAGAAGCTGGGCAAGTACGACCGCACGCTGACGCCGGGGCTGGCTTTCGTCGTCCCCTTCATCGAGCGCGTGGCCTACAAGCATTCGCTCAAGGAAGTGCCGCTGGACGTGCCGAGCCAGGTCTGCATCACCAAGGACAACACCCAGCTCCAGGTCGACGGCATCCTCTACTTCCAGGTCACGGACCCGATGCGCGCCAGCTACGGCAGCAGCAACTACATCGTCGCCATCACGCAGCTCGCGCAGACGACGCTGCGCAGCGTCGTCGGCAAGATGGAGCTCGACAAGACCTTCGAGGAGCGCGACCACATCAACGCCTCGGTCGTCAACGCGCTCGACGAGGCGGCGCTGAACTGGGGCGTGAAGGTGCTGCGCTACGAGATCAAGGACCTGACGCCACCGGCGGCGATCCTGCATTCGATGCAGGCGCAGATCACCGCCGAGCGCGAGAAGCGCGCCCTGATCGCCGCGTCCGAGGGCCGGCGCCAGGAGCAGATCAACATCGCCACCGGCGAGCGCGAGGCGCTGATCGCGCGCAGCGAGGGCGCCAAGCAGGCCGAGATCAACAAGGCCCAGGGCGAGGCGGCGGCGATCATCGCCGTGGCCTCGGCGACGGCCGATGCCATCGGCAAGGTCGCCGCGGCGATCCAGCTGCCGGGCGGCGAGCAGGCGGTGCAGCTCAAGGTCGCCGAGCGCGCGGTCGACGCCTACGCCAACCTCGCCAAGACCAACAACACGATGATCGTGCCCGGCAACATGGGCGAAGTGTCGGCGCTGATCGGCACCGCGATGGCGCTCATCAAGCGCGGCGGCGCGCCTGCTGCCAAGGGCTAGAATCGCCGGCTGCTCCGGAAGGGTGGATGAGCGGTTTAAGTCGCACGCCTGGAAAGCGTGTGGGGGTTAACAGCCCCCCGCGGGTTCGAATCCCGCCCCTTCCGCCATGTCCACCTAAGAAGATCGCACAATAACTCGGCTCTACCCATCATCCAAACCATCATCCAGAAAATGCGCTGGGGTGAGTTGCGGTGAAACGACATTGAGCCAAGTTGGCGACTCGAGGCGGTGCGGCGAAGGGCACCCAGCCTACCCCAAGTCCATCGATGCGTCGGCTGTTCAGCACATGTGCGAACTACCGCACACGACCGAGGCTGTGTGAAGACGCCGTGACCCGGCAATTTCAGGGGTCGTCCGACCCCTGGCGAAGTTAAGAAAATCGATCCTGTAGCGATCTGAGAGGTCGATCTTGCGCGCCGCACGCATCTCGTCGAGTTTTCACACGGCCTCGACCCATCAGCGACATTCGATCCGTAGAGTCCAACTCCAGAAACAGGCGTTCAAGATGAGCCTGCCCGACCGACGGGACTCGCGGCAAAGCAGAAGTCGGTCACGACCCTTTCGGCGGGCGCTTCTTCCCCTTGATCTTCTTTCGGTCGCGATTCTTCATCAGTCGCCCATTCGGCCCAACCTGGGCGAAGTCTTCATCTCGCCACTGCGTGCCAGGCGGGACGCCGTCGAACGACGCTGGGCGACCTTTGAGGAATTCACCAGAGCCTGTCTGTACACCATAGTGGCGCCCGACGCCGACGCTGCCGAGTCCGAGGAGCTGAGGGGCGCCCCCAACTCGCTGAGTCACCGTTCGGATTCTTCAGAGCTTTACAAAACGCCTGGAAGTAGGCCCGGCTGACCTCGCCAATCTTGAAAGTCACAGGTCCGATGGAGTTGATGATGAAAACGCCACCGGTGCCATCGCATTCGATGGCGTGTGAGTCGGATCGATACAGATCGTAGTCCTCGCGAACCCATGCGCCATCTGCAGAATCGTATCGATGTCGGGTGAGGGCGAATGTGCTGAGCTCAGCATGCGCGTCTCGCGACGCATGGAAGATCACGAACGTACCGCCGCCAGGCTGGGTCTCCTTCATCGCCTTCAACCTTGTCGATACCCAATCAATGCGGTGCGACGCGGTAGTCAGTTCCTTTGGCATGAGGCTGCCATCAATCTCTGAGCAAATCGCCGGTAGCGCCAACTCTGGAAACCTGATGTACCCAACCATCGCAAAGATGTCTGGAGAGCTCATTGGGCAGAAGAGTTTAATGCAGTCATCGCGATGAGAGCCGTCCTCAAGAGTCACGCGGCTGTCACTCGCAAAATACAGCGCGCTCCGCCTACTGGAGTCTGCTGCCAGCCATGCCAAAAAAGATGTCAATTGGTTCGTCCGTGCGTGAGTCTGACAAGTATGATAAATGCTCGACTCCCGGGCACCCCGCCACGACTGCATTGAGTGTGATCGTGAGGGGGTGCAAGGCGTAAATGGGACTCCCCCGGCCTCCACAGCCGGGGGCGCCGGGTTGACAAGAACGGGCGCAGGGATACGCTTGAAACTGCTCGAGAGCCGCGCGGATTATCCCCGCGCGCCTTCTTTCCTTGACCGTTCGTGGAGTACGCGCGCGGCTTTCGACGTCGAAGCGCAGAGATGACAAACGGATCCTGTGCGTACCTCCTGAAGGCGGCGTGGCGGGCATCGGATCAGCGAGCTCGGACGTCGGCTGACGTTGCAAAGCGGTCGCAAACATCTTGACTGAGGACGCATTGGACGGTCAGCGCTTCCGCAGTTGCTAGCTGAGATTGCGAGCGCGACCGTGTGCGTGATGCAAGCGTCTTGCGCGCGCGGACATCAAGTCACGGCGGACCTGATCTTCGTGGCAGCCTCGGGCAGGAAGGAAGCAACCAAACCGAACGCGGCTACTTGTCGCCGCACTGCCGACGTAGGCTCGTGTCTCCGGCGTGCTATTCTCCCTCGCCCCTGCCAAATTTCGACGATGGAAGTCAATCCCATATGGTTTCTGTCTTGCACATTTCGGATCTCCACCGAGACTCCGGGAGCAGGCTAACGACGGCGTCGTTGTTGGAGTCACTCCGCCTCGATCGAGATCGATATGTGGGAGAAGGCCTTCGGTCGCCAGACCTTGCGATCGTGAGTGGAGACATCGTCTACGGTGTTACCTCGAACGACGCCAACAGCGATGCGACCCTCAAGAGGCAGTACGACGAGGCGCTCGACTTCCTCGTTCAACTCGCTGACTTGTTCTTCGAAGGTAACCGAGAGCATGTGATCCTGGTGCCCGGAAACCACGATGTGAGCCATCCTCATGTGCTTAGAGCAACCGAAATCGAGGCCGTTCCCGCCGAGAAAAGCCAGCGAGAATTGGTCGCAAAACAGCTCGTCGCTGAAGGCGCTGTTTGGCGCTGGGTATGGTCAGATTTTGTCTTGCGCAGAGTTACCAAGCCTCCTGAATACCGCGACCGTTTAAAGCCGTTCGCTGACTTTTTTGAGACCTTCTACGAGGCACGCCGCGCCTTCTCGCTAGACTCCGAAGAGCAATTCGTCGTACATGACCTACCGGAATTTGGAATCGTAATCGTTGGCTTGTCTAGTTGCTGCGATAACGACTTGTTCAATCGAGCTGGCCGAATTCATCCCGACTGTATCGCTGGAGCAACTCGAGGCGTCGCAAGTCTTGTACGTGCAGGCCGACTGCCGATCGCCGTCTGGCATCACAATCTGTCCGGCGGTCCCAAGGATTCAGACTACGTAGATGCCGAGTTTCTACAGAGTCTGATGGACGGCGGATTCGTCATGGGCTTGCACGGACACCAGCACCGCCCTCAGTTCATTGAACACCGTTTTACGGCAGACCGGCAAAAAGCGCTCGCGGTTGTCAGTGCTGGAACGTTATGCGGCGGCCCCAACAGCTTGCCGACTGGACGAAGGAGGGCATACAATTTGATCTCGATCAATCCTCTGACGGGCGCGGCTTCAGTTCATGTTCGAGAGATGAAGAATGGCGAATTCAGCCTGCCGGTTTGGGGCGCTGCTTTTGTGCCAGAGTTCAACGGTCCATCGATTGATTTCAATCTTCAGATGCCCCCAAGAGAAAAGATCGCACTGCAAGCGGCAAGCGAAGCGGCGGAGCTGCTGCGTAAAGGTGATCAGGCAGCTGCATTCGCGCTCGCGCGCGGATTTCCGGAGAACGACTTCGCACGCCGCGTAGCACTACAAGCACTTCAGGAAGCGGATAATTGGCGAGGAATCGCCGAGTTCTGCAACCCTCCGCGGTCGAACTTGGAACTCATTGCACTATTCGAGGCGCTATACCAAGTAGGGGATCGGAATGGGTTGAGAAAGCTTGTTCAATCCACTGAAGTTGCGAGAAACACTGACACAGCTGTGCGACTGAGCGTCGACCAAGCTATTGCTCGCTTAGGAGGTAAGTGTTAATGACGCAAATCGCATTTCAGGTCGATACGGCGCGCGTGCTCGAGATCTTGTCGAAGCAGATATACGACTCCCCGTTTGCAATGGCGCGCGAGAACGTTCAAAACGCTTTCGACGCCGTGCTGATGCGTGCAAATCGAGAAGGAAGGCCCGCTTCGGAGTATTCGATCGAAATTGCAGCAGCGCCCGACCGAATTGAGATCAAGGATCAGGGCATCGGCATGTCTGAGCAAGTTTTGCGCGACAATTTTTGGCGCGCAGGTTCCTCAGGCAAGAACAATGACGCCGCGCGAGCGGCTGGTGTGATCGGGACTTTTGGCATCGGAGCGATGGCCAATTTCGGCGTGTGTGAGCGACTTCAGGTTGACACGAGGGAATTGGGTCAGGAGATCGGCATTCGTACGGTCGCTTTGAAGAGCGAGCTGTCGATCGGCCAAGACTGTATTTCTATGGAGCCTCTCACCTCGGGCGCCGAAGTCGGAACCACTCTTGTCGCCCACATTGCTACTAATGCGCCGGTGGACGTAGCTGGTCTTCGAGAGTACTTGCTTCCGTTTGTCAGATTTCTTTCGGTTCCAGTGAGGTTCAACGGGGAGCTTCTCAGTCAACAGGACGTGCGCGCTGCGGCCGGAATTGGTGCCGATTGGCGTTTGCTTGCAACAAAGAGCTTGTCAGCTGGTCGGTTCAGCTTTGAGGCAGCCGTCTTTGCCGAGGGGAACCAGATCGCAGTCATTGTGAACAAACTGGCAATCGATGGCGCCTTAAGTATCGGGGGGTTATGGCTCCGACAAGGAGCTGGTCAGGTTATGGGACTTCGATCGCGGTTCGGTCTCGCGCCGATACCATTTCCAAGCCATTACCAACTTGGTGGATTCGCAGACCTTCAAATTCTTCATCCGACCGCCGGTCGCGAGGCCCTCACCAGAGAGTCGATTCAGGAGACGACTCAACTGATTGGGCCCATAGATTTTGCGTTGACTGAAACACTGAAGGACACCGACTTGGCGGATGCCATGCCTGCATTCCAACAGCACGTTGTGCAGATTGGGCAAATTGCTTGGGCGGGCAGAGTGAGCATTCAGCTAAGCCCCGGCGAGGAACGGTTGGAACTGGGTAAGATTCGCGCGACGTATGCCGGCGTCGATCTCCACTGGTACGCCGGAACAGACGTTGACACCATCAACACATTCTCGAGTGAAGATGTGCCGTTGATTCGGGTGAGCCAGCAGAACCCTCGTCGAGACTTGCAGCAACGCTACCTCACCCAAGTGTTGGGTATGTCGCCGATCCCTGACACTGCAACAATTCGGGAGACATACAAGCCCTCTGACCTGACTTGGGACGAAGTCTCCCTGACGTTGTCGATTGCGAGAGTACTAAAGGTCGACTATTTGATCGATGACGTTGCAGTGGAGTGGGTCAAGATAAGTCATGGTGTTCCCATGCTGACAGAGACCACAGCAGAACGGCTCACACTCAAGATTTCAAGGACATGGAACGCGATCCTTGCGTTGCTCCGAGTGATCGCTGCGAATCCGGAGCTCTCTGATGGCATGACGAAGGACTTTGTTCGGGTTCATGTCTACGAAAAGATCAAAGCCTTCGTTCCTTCATCTCAGCGAGCCGGCCTTGATGCCCTCCAAAAGACGCTCGCCAGAAGGCGAGAGTTGTATCGCCTCGAAGTTGATGACAAGGGTGATCTCGAGCCGCTACTGGCCGAGTACCTGGCTGGTCACCTGAAATTCACGGAAGTCTTGACCGCAGCAGCCAACATCAGCTCTGGGCAAACGCAGCGCGTGAGCCGTGACAGCGTCGGTGCTGTCGAAAACGTTTTGAACGATGTCGTCAATACCCCTGTCGAGCCAGCTCCCGTTCGGACCATCTCAGTGGCGGAACCGGGATCACCAATTCTCAGAGCCGACACTGAGATGCGAGAGAGGTTGCTGACGACGGAGCGCGAGCTTCCACAGCTCAACAACCAGCGCATGTTTCTGGCGCTCTCCGATCGCCTGTTTCAATTGGAGCGAGAATTCTTTAGCTTTCCGCACTCAACCCAGGTTGCCTGGGCTGGTCGACGGATTGTCTTCGTGTTCGGCATGGAACATTCAGTCGAAAATTTGTACTACGACATTGAACTTCGCGGCGCCAGGACGACGGGAGCGGCCGGCGGCGCGCCTCTGATAACTACGACGATCGTCGCTAAGAACAGAATCTTCGTGCCAGTTCCCCTGCAGCTGATAGACTGTTTCAAAGTCACAGACGATCCGGTTGAGTTCTACGTTCGGTTTGATCGACTCGTACATAGGTGAACTCGTTACTCCCTTGGACATGCGGGGAGAATCAGGCGAAAGTACACCACTGCGTGGCGCGCAGCCGGCCGACTGCTTTGCAGCGGTATGCGGCAAGCGGGATGCCGGCACGCCGCTCGAAAGGTCGGTAATTCCTTGCCGTGAAGCTGCTATTGGTGGTCGGCCGCTCCTGGCCGAGGGTGTGTGAAAACCCCCTCACGCCATGCTTGACGGATGCGTAGAGTTGCTGGGCGCATCTCGCAGCGGAGCTGATATGTCGCGATTCATCGAAGGCCAGGACCGACAGCAGGTGACGCTGTTGCCAGAGTGTCACCGAGGAGCCGCATCACCATCTGTCGTCGTTTCGCGTTCGCGGCAGGATCTTCGTCACCTTCCCGCCAGCAGCCGATCACATCCGCGTCTTCGTCGACGAAATCGAGCGCGATAAGGCATTGGCGATGCATCCGGAATTCGTCTCGAAGCTGCTCTGGGGCGGCAAGGTCGCCGGATTGCGCATCGATCTGGAATCGGCCCAGCCTGCGGTGGTCAAGGCGCTGGTGACCGCGGCCTGGGAGCACAAGTCGTGAATCCCAATCGAATCGTGGACCGCTGACCGACCATCGACGGCGCTTCGAGTCCTCAGATCAGCTCGGGCGAGACGACGGCATGCAGCACGACCTGCAGCGCCCCGTCGCGCTCGCGTGCGCGCAGCCACCACAGGCCGCCCTTGCGCACGGCCCACGCGGCGGGCTGGCCCGACAGCAGGTAGGCCGCCGCCAGCCCCAGCGTCGGCTGGTGGCCGACGACGAGCACCGGCTCGCGCGCCTCGGGCCAGCGCACGGCATGCAGCAGGCCTTCCACCGTGCCGTCGGGCGCCAGCGCGACGACGGTCTTGACCTTGCGCTCGAGCGCGTCGGCCGTCTGCTGCGCACGCCTCGCCGGGCTGGCCATCACGCGGGCGCTCGACGGCAGCTGGCGGTTCAGCCAGTTCGCGATGCGATGCGCCTGGCGCTCGCCCTTGGGCGTCAGCGGCCGGTTCATGTCGTCGATGTCTTCGCGGGCCTCCAGGGCTTCGGCGTGTCGCCAGAGGATCAGATCCATGCAGTTCTTCAAGGGCTGTAGCGCAACATCAGGGCCTGCTGCGCGCTGGGGCCGTTCTCGTCGATGCGGCGATAGGCACCGGCGCTGTCCAGCGTCCAGGAATCGCGTCCGTCGTGCAGGTAGGGCACGAGACCCTCGTCGATGACGCGCTGGCGCATCGCGGCGTCGCGCACCGGCCAGGCGAGCTCGATGCGGCGGAACATGTTGCGCCCCATCCAGTCGGCGCTGCTCAGGTACAGCACCTCGTTGTCGGCGCCGTCGCCCCAGCGGAAATAGCAGATCCGCGTGTGTTCGAGAAAGCGCCCGACGACCGAACGGATGCGGATGCGGTCGGTGCGTCCCGGCAGCCCCGGCGGCAGCATGCAGGCGCCGCGCACGATGAGGTCGATGTGCGAGCCCGCCTGCCCTGCCTCGACGAGCGCCTGGATCAGGCCACCGTCGGTGAGCGCGTTGATCTTGACGACGATGCGCGCCGTCCCGCCGGCACGCGCCGAGGCGGTGACGCGCCGGATATGGTCGATCATGCGCGCGTGCAGCAGCAGCGGCGCCGTGACGATGCGCCGCGGTGCGCGCGGCCGCGTCTGGCTCGCCAGCTGCAGGAACAAGTCGTCGGCGTCGGCCGTCATCGCGGCGTCGGCGGTGAGCAGCCCCATGTCGGTGTACAGCGTCGCCGTGCGCGGGTTGTAGTTGCCGGTGGAGAGATGGGCGTAGCGGCGCAGGCGCGGGTAGGCGCGGTCCTGCGCCGACGCCTCGCGCCGCGTCACCAGCAGCATCTTCGCGTGCGTCTTCAGCCCGACGATGCCGTAGACGACCTGCGCGCCCACCGCCTCGAGCCGCTCGGCCCAGTTGATGTTGGCCTCCTCGTCGAAGCGCGCCTTCAGCTCGACGACCGCCAGCACTTCCTTGCCGCGCCGCGCGGCCTCGATCAGCAGGTCCATCAGCACGCTCTGCGCGCCGGTGCGGTAGATGGTCTGCTTGATCGCCAGCACGTCGGGGTCGTCGACGGCCTCGCGCAGGAACTGCACGACGGGCTCGAAGCTCTCGAAGGGGTGGTGCAGCAGCACGTCGGCGCGCCGCAACTGTTCGAAGATCGGCCGGCCGCGCTCAAGCGCCGCGGGCCAACGCGGCTCGTAGTGGGGGAAACGCAACCCGTCGGCCTGGACCTGGTCGATGAGCTGATTCAGCCGCACGAGGTTGACGGGCCCGTTGACCTGGTAGAGCGCGACGTCGGGCAGGTCGAGCTGTTCGAGCAGGAATCCGGAGAGCTCGCGCGGGCAGGTCTTGACGACCTCGAGCCGGATCGCGCGCCCGAAATGCCGCGTCGACAGCCCGGTTCGCAGCGCCTGGCGCAGGTTCGTCACGTCGTCCTCGTCGACCTCGAGGTCCGAGTCGCGGGTGACGCGGAACTGCGAGAACCAGTCGACCGTGCGACCCGGGAACAGGTCGGCCAGATGGGCGCGGATCACGCTCGTCAGCAGCACGTAGCCCTGGCGGCCCGGGCACAGCGCATCGGGCAGCCGGATCACGCGCGGCAGCACGCGCGGCACCTTGACGATGGCGATCTGGTCCTCGTGGCCGAAGGCGCCGGGGCCGCCGAGCCGGGCGATGAAGTTCAGCGACTTGTTGGCGACGAGCGGGAACGGGTGGCTCGGGTCCAGGCTCACCGGCACCAGCAGCGGTCGCACCTGGCTGCGGAAGAAGCTCGCGACCCAGCGCCGCTGCTCGGCGTTGCGCTCGGCATGGTTGAGCACGACGATGCCCTGGCGCTGCAGCGCCGGCATGATCTCGTCGTTGAAGATCGCGTACTGCTCGTCGATGAGGTCGTGCGCGGCGCGCGCCACCGTCGCGAGGTCGGCGCGCGTGACGCCCGAACCGGGCAGCCGGGTGGCCTCGATGATGTCGGCCACGCGCACCTCGAAGAACTCGTCGAGGTTGGACGAGACGATCGTGATGTAGCGCAGCCGCTCGAGCAGCGGCACGTCGGCACGCTGCGCCTGCGCCAGCACGCGGCGGTTGAATTCGAGGATGGCGCCTTCGCGGTTCAGCAGCACCAGGGGTTCGTCGCGACCCGCCGGCATCGGCTCGGCGCGCACGACCGCAGCTTCGTCGGACATCGGACGATTTTCCGTATTCATTAAGACAGGCGCATGACGGGGGGCGGCCCATGCTAGCCGGGATCGCGCCGTCCCGGGCCCGACGCGACGGCCGGGGGCGCCCTGAAGTGAAACCCCCGAGCTCACTTCGTTCGCGGCCCCCCGGGCCACTCGGGGACCCTTCGGGTCCCTTGGGGCGCTCAGTGCCTTCGGCGCGGCCGGGCGGCACTGAGGCTATGTGGTCTAGGAGCCGGGAGCCACCTTGCGCGCGACGACCTGCGCCGCATGCGCCGTCGCCTGCGCGCCGCGCTCGACGCCGTGCGCCGCGGCGTGGACCGCGATGTCGATGCCATGCGCGGCCGCCCGCGCGCCGCGCTCGACGCCACTGGCGGCCGCCTGGGCGCCGCGCACGACGGCGTGCTCGACATGGGCGACGACGCCGGTGCCCGCGGCGGATTCAGGACTGGCGGTCGAAGTCTCGACGGCGGCTGCATGCAGCGCGACGGCGCCGAGCAGGGCGAAGATGAGCGATGCGCGGTGGATCATGGGCTTCGGTGCGATGCGGCCGCGTTGGGGCCGGGAATCGGTTCGAGCCTGGCTGCGCGGCGCGGGTTCCGCGGCACCGTCCTCCGCTGCGGTCATCATGGTCAGCGAATGCAACTTGGCCTGCCCCGGGGCGCGAAACAGATGCGAAACAGATTCGAAACAAGCGCGAGTGATGGTGGGCGGTGCAGGTTTCGAACCTGCGACCCCGTCGGTGTGAACGACGTGCTCTACCCCTGAGCTAACCGCCCGGCTGCCGAAGACCTCGGCAACGAGCCCGCGATTATGCCATGGCGTCGCTGAGCAGAATCCGACGCCAGACGGTCTTGCCGCCGCTGGCCTTGTCGATGTCGGCGAGCACCGCCTCGTGCGCCGCCGCTTCGTCGTCGCCGGCACGCAGCACCGGCAGTTCGATGGCACCGAGGTCGGCGGCAACGCTGTGCGCCGGTCCGCGCGCCTGGGCATCGGCCGCTTCGATCAGCAGCGCATCCTGGCCCCGCGTCATGCGCAGGTAGACCTCGGCCAGCAGCCCGGCATCGAGCAGCGCGCCGTGCAACTCGCGCTGCCGGTTGTCGACCTCGAGCCGCTTGCACAGCGCGTCGAGCGAGTTGCTCTTGCCCGGGTACTGCTCGCGCGCCATCAGCAGGCTGTCGGTGATCTTCGCCGCGTGCTGCGCCAGCGGCCCCCGGCCCAGGCGGTGGAGTTCGGCATCGATGAATCCGACGTCGAAGGCGGCGTTGTGGATCACGATCTCGGCGCCTTCGATGAAGGCCAGCACCTCGTCGGCGACGGCCGCGAAAGGCGGTTTGTCGGCGAGGAACTCGTCGGTGATGCCGTGCACGCGCAGCGCGTCGGGATGGCTGCTGCGCTGCGGATTGACGTAATGGTGCAGCGTGCGACCGGTGGGGCGCCGGCCGTCGAGCTCGATGCAGCCGATCTCGACGATGCGGTCGCCCTGCTCGGCCGACAGCCCGGTGGTCTCGGTGTCGAGGAAGATCTGCCTCATCGCCCTGCCCCTGGCAACGTCGGCAGCGGCCGGCGGCCACACCACCACCACAGCGCCGCGCCGCCGGCAATCATCGGCAGGCACAGCCATTGCCCCATGCTCATGCCCAGCGCGAGCACGCCGAGGAAGCTGTCGGGCTCGCGGAAATACTCGGCGACGAAGCGCAGCACGCCGTAGCCGACGACGAAGGCCGCGGCGACCTGCCCCGTGGATCGGCGCAGGCGGGCATAGAACCACAGCAGCACGAACAGCAGGCAGCCTTCGAGCAGGAATTCGTAGATCTCGGAGGGATGGCGCGGCACCATCGATCCGCTCTGCGGGAACACCATCGCCCAGGGCAGGCTCGGGTCGGCTGCGCGGCCCCAGAGTTCGCCGTTGATGAAGTTGCCGATGCGCACCGAGGCCAGACCGGTCGGCACGCAGGGCGCGACGACGTCCATCACCTCGAGGTAGGGCCGGCCGGCGCGCCGCGCCCAGACCGCCATCGCCGCCATCACGCCGAGCAAGCCGCCGTGGAACGACATGCCGCCGCGCCAGACCATGAAGATCTCGAGCGGGTGCGCGAGGTAGTCGCCGGGCTTGTAGAACAGCACGTAGCCGAGCCGGCCGCCGATGACGACGCCGAGCACGCCATAGAACAGCATGTCCTCGATGTCGCGCCGGCCCCAGCCGGTGTCGGCGTACCAGGGTTTGCGCACGCGCAGCGTGCCCAGCGCGATGAAGAGCGCGAAGCCGACGAGGTAGGTCAGGCCGTACCAGTGGACCTGGAGCGGTCCGAGGCTGAAGGCGATGGGATCGAACTGCGGATGCACGAGCATCGATGGAACTCCTGGTCTCGGCCGCCATTGTCCATCGGCCGGCAGCCGGCACGGTCGGCGGCGAGGCGGTGCCGATAAACTCGGGGCTGCACTGGAGACCCCCATGAGTTCGAACCGCCGATCCAAGAACATCACCGAAGGCGCGGCGCGCGCCCCCAACCGCAGCATGTACTACGCGATGGGCTATGTCGAAGGCGACTTCGGCAAGCCGATGATCGGCGTGGCCAACGGCCACAGCACGATCACGCCGTGCAACTCGGGGCTGCAGAAGCTGGCCGACGCGGCCGTCGTCGCGCTCAAGGAGGCGGGCGCGAACCCGCAGATCTTCGGCACGCCGACGATCAGTGACGGCATGGCGATGGGCACCGAGGGCATGAAGTACAGCCTCGTGTCGCGCGAGGTCATCGCCGACTGCGTCGAGACCTGCGTCGGCGGCCAGTGGATGGACGGCGTGCTCGTCGTCGGCGGCTGCGACAAGAACATGCCGGGCGGCATGATGGGCATGCTGCGCGCCAACGTGCCGGCGATCTACGTCTACGGCGGCACCATCCTGCCGGGCCGCTACAAGGGCCAGGACCTCAACATCGTCAGCGTCTTCGAGGCCGTGGGCCAGTACAGCGCCGGCCGCATGAGCGAGGAGGACTTCTGCCAGATCGAGCGCCGCGCCATCCCCGGCAGCGGTTCCTGCGGCGGCATGTACACCGCCAACACGATGAGCTCGGCCTTCGAGGCGCTGGGCATGAGCCTGCCCTACTCCAGCACGATGGCCAATGTCGAGGACGAGATCGTCGAGCGCACGCGCGCCGCCGCGGTCGCGCTCGTCGACGCGGTCGACAAGGACCTCAAGCCGCGCGACATCGTCACGAAGAAGAGCATCGAGAACGCCGTCGCCGTGATCATGGCCACCGGCGGCTCGACGAACGCCGTGCTGCATTTCCTGGCCATCGCCCATGCGGCCGGCGTCGAGTGGACGATCGACGATTTCGAGCGCGTGCGCCGCCGCTCGCCGGTGCTGTGCGACCTCAAGCCCAGCGGCCGCTACCTGGCGATCGACCTGCACCGCGCCGGCGGCATCCCGGCGGTGATGAAGACGCTGCTCGACGGCGGCCTGCTGCATGGCGAGTGCATGACGATCACCGGCAAGACGGTGGCCGAGAACCTCGCCGACGTGGCGCCGCTGCGCGCCGACCAGGACGTGATCCGGCCGCTGGCCAAGCCGATGTACGCCGAGGGCCATCTCGCGATCCTCAAGGGCAACCTCAGCACCGAGGGCTGCGTGGCGAAGATCACCGGGCTGAAGAACCCGGTGATGACCGGGCCGGCGCGCGTCTTCGACGACGAGCAGTCGGCGCTGGCGGCGATCATGGGCAACCGCATCGTCGCCGGCGACGTGATGGTGCTGCGCTACCTCGGCCCCAAGGGGGGACCCGGCATGCCCGAGATGCTCGCGCCCACCGGCGCGCTGATCGGCCAGGGCCTGGGCGAGAGCGTCGGCCTGATCACCGACGGGCGCTTCAGCGGCGGCACCTGGGGCATGGTCGTCGGCCATGTCTCGCCCGAGGCCCATGCGGGCGGGCTGATCGCGCTCGTGCACGAGGGCGACAGCATCACGATCGACGCCCACCGCCTGCTGCTGCAACTCAATGTCGACGACGCCGAGATCGCGCGCCGGCGCGCGGCCTGGAAGCAGCCGGCGCCGCGCTACACGCGCGGCGTGCTGGCCAAGTTCGCGCGCAACGCCTCGAGCGCGAGCAGCGGCGCGGTGCTGGACGGCGACGACTGATCGATCGACTGATCGATCAGAGCGTCGGGTCGCGCCGCGGCGGCTCGTCGGGCGGCCGCGTGTCTTCCTGCATCGTCGGGTCGGCCGAGGCGCTGCGCGCGAGGTCGCGTTGGTGCTTGGTCGCGGCGCGTTCGCGGCGGCGGCTCAGGCCCAGCGATTCGAGCGCCTGCTCGCGCCGCTCCTCCTTGCGCTTGGCCATCTTCTCCATCGCCTTGCGCTTGGTCCAGCCGCTGGAATCGGCGAATTCCCACCAGAGAATGGCCAGCCCGAAAGGCGCGAGCACGAACCACCAGGGCAGGTGGCCGAAAATGCCGAACTCCGCCCATTTGGCGATGAGCAGCAGCAGACCGATGACGACCAATGGCATGAAACGACCTCCCCGCGCCACTGTAGCGCATGCGCTGACGGCCCTCGCCGTGGCCACCGCGCTGCCCACGGCCGCGGCGCCCGCGGTGCCCGATCTGGCACGCGAGCGCCATTGCATGAACTGCCACGCGCTCGACCGCAAGCTCGTCGGGCCGGCGCTCGAGGACGTGGCCAAGCGCTACGCCGGCCAGGGCGCGATGCTGCCCAAGCTGGCCGCGAAGGTGGTCAGCGGCGGCGGCGGCGCCTGGGGGCCGGTGCCGATGCCGGCGAATCCGCAGGTGACGCCCGACGAGGCCCGGCAGCTGGTGGCCTGGGTGCTGTCGTTGAAGCGGAAATAGAAACGGGGCCTGCAGGCCCCATTCGATCGCAAGCGGGCCTTCAGTGGCTCAGTAGGTTTCCCCCAGTTGCTCGAGGATGGCCGGGTTCTCGAGCGTCGAGGTGTCCTGCGTGATCGCCTCGCCCTTGGCGATGCTGCGCAGCAGCCGGCGCATGATCTTGCCGCTGCGCGTCTTCGGCAGGTTGTCGCCGAAGCGGATGTCCTTGGGCTTGGCGATCGGGCCGATCTCCTTGGCCACCCAGTTGCGCAGCTCGGCGGCGATCTTCTTGGCCTCGTCACCGCTCGGGCGGCTGCGCTTGAGGACGACGAAGGCGCAGATCGCCTCGCCCGTCGTGTCGTCGGGGCGGCCGACGACGGCGGCCTCGGCGACGAGGTCGGTGCAGCTGACGAGCGCCGATTCGATCTCCATCGTGCCCATGCGGTGGCCCGAAACGTTGAGCACGTCGTCGATGCGGCCGGTGATCGTGAAGTAGCCGGTCTTGGCGTCGCGGATCGCGCCGTCGCCGGCGAGGTAGTAGCCCTTGAGCTCGGGCGGGTAGTAGCTCTTGACGAAGCGCTCGTCGTCGCCCCAGATCGTGCGGATCATGCTCGGCCAGGGCTTCTTGATGACGAGGATGCCGCCGCTGCCGTTGGGCACGTCGGCACCGGTCTCGTCGACGATGGCCGCGGCGATGCCCGGGAACGGCAGCGTGCAGCTGCCCGGCACCATCGGCGTGGCGCCCGGCATCGGCGTGATCACGTGGCCGCCGGTCTCGGTCTGCCAGAAGGTGTCGACGATCGGGCAACGGCCGCCGCCGACCTTCTGGTAGTACCACTCCCAGGCCGCCGGGTTGATCGGCTCGCCGACCGAGCCGAGGATGCGCAGGCTGCTCAAGTCGCTGCGGTCGGGGTGCACGGCCGGGTTGCTCTCGGCCGCCTTGATCAGCGAGCGGATCGCGGTGGGCGCGGTGTAGAAGACCGAGACCTTGTGCTTCTCGATCATCTTCCAGAAGCGCGCCGCGTCGGGATAGGTCGGCACGCCCTCGAACACGACCTCGGTGCCGCCCAGGGCCAGCGGGCCGTAGGTGATGTAGCTGTGGCCGGTGACCCAGCCGATGTCGGCCGTGCACCAGAAGACGTCGTCGTCCTTGAGGTCGAAGGTCCAGGCCGTCGTCAGCGCCGCGTGCAGCAGGTAGCCGCCGGTGCTGTGCTGCACGCCCTTGGGCTTGCCGGTGCTGCCGCTGGTGTAGAGCAGGAACAGCGGATGCTCGGCGCTGACCCACTCGGGCTCGCAGGTCGTCGGCTGGCCGGCCATCTCCTCGTGCAGCCAGCGGTCGCGCGCCGGGTTCCAGGCGATCTTGCCGCCGGTGCGCTTGTAGACGAGCACGTTGGCGACCGTCTCGCAGCCGCCCATCGCGATCGCCTCGTCGACGATGGCCTTCAGCGGCAGGCTCTTGCCGCCGCGCGCCTGCTCGTCGGCGGTGATCACCATCACGGCGCCGGCGCCCTCGACGCGGTCGCGCACGCTCTGCGCCGAGAAGCCGCCGAAGACGACCGAGTGGATGGCGCCGATGCGCGCGCAGGCCTGCATCGCGGCCACGCCCTCGACGCTCATGCTCATGTAGATGACGACGCGGTCGCCCTTCTTGACGCCGCGCGCCTTCAGCGCGTTGGCGAACTGGCAGACCTGGGCCAGCAACTGGGCGTAGCTGACCTTGGTGACGGCGCCGTCGTTGGCCTCGAAGATGATCGCCGTCTTGGCGCCCAGGCCGCGCTCGACGTTGCGGTCCAGGCAGTTGTAGCTGACGTTGAGCGTGCCGTCCTCGAACCACTTGTAGAACGGCGCCTTGGAGCTGTCGAGCACCTTCGTGAACGGCGTCTTCCAGGTCACGAATTCCTTGGCCAGGCGGCCCCAGTAGCCCTCGTGGTCGCGCTCGGCCTCGTCGACCAGCGCCTGGTAGGCCGCCATGCCGGAGACGCGCGCCTCGGCCACCAGCGCCGCGGGGGGCTCGTGGATCTTGAGTTCGGTCGGATGGTCGTTGGACATGCTTGTCTCCTGCGGGATGGTCTGGTTTCGAGGGTCACTGATCGGATGCGAAAGCTAAGCGTGCCCTCTGACTGACCCCTTACGCAAGGGTGGAAGTCCGGCATCGGGGATGGATACCCTGGCGGTGCGGACCCCGGGTCATGACCGGCGTCAGCCTGCGAGCGCTTCGCTGTCGCTACACTTTGGCACGCTTAGTCCACTCCGGCAGCCTTCCATGACCACGACCATCCGCCGCGCCGACCTCGTCGAGACCGTCGCCGCCGCGCTCCAGTACATCTCCTACTACCACCCGGCCGACTACATCGCCCACCTCGCGCGCGCCTACGAGCGCGAGCGCTCGCCGGCCGCGCGCGACGCGATCGCCCAGATCCTCACCAACTCGCGGCTGTGCGCCGAGGGCAAGCGGCCGCTGTGCCAGGACACCGGCATCGTCAACGTCTTCCTCGACATCGGCATGAACGTGCGCTTCGAGGGCTGCGACGACGGCCTCGATGGCGCCATCAACGAGGGCGTGCGCCGCGGCTACCTCGACCCCGACAACAAGCTGCGCGCCTCGCTGCTGTCCGACCCGATCTTCGAGCGCAAGAACACCAAGGACAACACGCCCGCGGTGATCCACATGCGCCTCGTGCCCGGCGACAAGGTCGGCATCAACATCGCCGCCAAGGGCGGCGGCAGCGAGAACAAGAGCAAGTTCGTGATGATGAATCCCAGCGACAGCCTCGTCGACTGGGTGCTGAAGACGGTGCCGCAGATGGGCGCCGGCTGGTGCCCGCCGGGGATGCTGGGCATCGGCGTCGGCGGCACGGCCGAGAAGGCGATGCTGCTGGCCAAGGAATCGCTGATGGAGCCGATCGACATGTTCGAGCTGCTCGCGCGCGGGCCGGCGAACAAGCTCGAGGAGCTGCGCATCGAGCTCTACGAGAAGGTCAATGCGCTGGGCATCGGCGCCCAGGGGCTGGGCGGGCTGACGACGGTGCTCGACGTCAAGATCGCGACCTTCCCGACGCATGCCGCGAGCAAGCCGGTGGCGATGATCCCGAACTGCGCCGCCACCCGCCACGCCCATCTCGTGCTCGACGGCAGCGGCCCGGCCTTCCTCGAGCCGCCGAGCCTGGACCTCTGGCCCGACGTCAAGTGGGCGCCCGACTACAACAAGAGCCAGCGCGTCGACCTCAACACGCTGACGCCGGCGCAGGTCGCGGCCTGGAAGCCGGGCCAGACGCTGCTACTCAGCGGCAAGATGCTGACCGGGCGCGACGCCGCGCACAAGCGCATCCAGGAGATGCTCGACCGCGGCGAGAAGCTGCCGGTGGATTTCACGAACCGCGTCATCTACTACGTCGGCCCGGTCGATCCGGTGCGCGACGAGGTCGTCGGCCCGGCCGGCCCGACGACGGCCACGCGCATGGACAAGTTCACCGAGATGATGCTGGCGCGGACCGGGCTCATCAGCATGATCGGCAAGGCCGAGCGCGGCCCGGTCGCGATCGAGGCCATACGCAAGCACCGTAGCGCCTACCTGATGGCCGTCGGCGGCGCCGCCTACCTCGTCGCCAAGGCGATCAAGGGGGCCCAGGTGCTGGGCTTCGCCGACCTCGGGATGGAGGCGATCTACGAGTTCGACGTCGTGGACATGCCGGTGACGGTGGCCGTCGATTCGTCGGGCACGAGCGTGCACAACACCGGCCCCGCCGAATGGCAGGCGAAGATCGGCAAGATCCCGGTCAACGTGGCTTGAACCGGCGCCGTTGAACCAGCGGTGTCCCAATATTTCGAAGTCCACCCGCAGAACCCGCAGGCCCGCTTGCTCAAGCAGGCGGCGGCCATCCTCCAGGCCGGCGGCATCGCCGCGATCCCGACCGACTCGAGCTACGCGCTGGTGTGCCGGCTCGACGACAAGGCGGCGGCCGAGAACCTGCGCCGGGTGCGCCAGGTCGACGACAAGCACCACCTGACGCTGTTGTGCCGCGACTTGAGCGAGCTCGCGAGCTACGCCCGCGTCGACAACCGCCAGTACCGGCTGCTCAAGCTCGGCACGCCCGGGCCCTACACCTACATCCTCGAAGCGACCAAGGAAGTGCCGCGGCGGCTGTCGCACCCGTCGCGGCGCACGATCGGGCTGCGCGTGCCCGACCACCGCGTGACGCAGGAGCTGCTGGCGCTGTTCGGCGAGCCGCTGCTGGCGACGACGCTGATCCTGCCCGGAGAGACCGAGCCCTTGAACGATGCCAGCGAGATCGCCGACCGGCTGGGCAAATCGCTGCAGGCCGTCGTCGACGCCGGCGCCTGCCCGATGCAGCCGACGACGGTGATCGACCTCAGCGGCGACGAGCCGGTGCTGGTGCGCCAGGGGCGCGGCGAGCTGGCGCGGCTGGGGCTCTAGGCGCCCGCGCTCCAGGCCCGCTCGCTTTCGGCTAGCCGGCCGGCGCCAGTGCGGCGTGCAGCTGGCGCGGATCGAAGCCGAGCATCAAACGGCCGCGCACGCGGATCAGCGGTGTGCCGGGCGCACCGCTGGCCTCGAAATCGACGCGGCATTGCGCATCGGTCTCGATCTGGCATTCGCTGAACGGGATGCGGTAGGCGGTGAACCAGAACCTGGCCGAAGCGCAGATCGGGCAGGTCGCCGACGAGAGCATGCGGATGTCACCCGGCCGGGCGAGCGCGGCGACGCGAGGCCCCAGTTCACGCTCGGTGCGTCCGGCCCACCAGGAAGCGGCGCCGCTGACGGCGCAGACGAGGACGAAGAGCCCCAGCAGTTCGCGCCGGCTTGCCGCTGCCATCGCAGCGCGCCTTCAGAGCGCCGCGGTGACGATCATCTCGACCCGCCACTCGGGCTTGGCCAGATGCGCCTGCACCGTCGCCCGCGCCGGCGCCTGGCCGGCGGGCAGCCAGCGCTCCCAGACCTCGTTGAGCGCCGGAAAGTCGGCCAGGTCCTTGAGGAAGATCTCCACGCGCAGCAGCTTGCCCTTGTCGCTGCCGGCGCGCGCCAGCAGCGCGTCGATGGCGGCCAGCACCTGGCGCGTCTGGCCGCTGATGTCCTGGCTGGCATCGGCGGCGACCTGGCCGGCGAGATAGCACACGCCGTTGTGGACCGTCATTTCGCAGAGCCGGGCTCCGACGTCGTATCGCTGGATCATTTCAGTGGTGTCCCTTGTGATGTTTCGGATGGCGCTGCGCATGCGGCTTGGCGACATGCACCGCGGCAGCCGAGGCGGCCACGGCGGGCGCCGATTTCTGGCCGATCTTGCCCTCGGTGCCGGCCAGCAGCTTGCGGATGTTGCCCTCGTGGCGCCAGACCAGCAGCAGGCTCATCGGCACGATGGCCAGCACGGTCGGGTCGAGCCCCCAGATCAGCGCCTGGTAGAACGGCGCGAACAGCGCCGCCGTCAGCGCCGCGAGCGAGGAATAGCGGAAGAAGACGGCCATCACGACCCAGGTCGCGAGCGTGCACAGGCCCAGCGTCGGATTGATCGCCATGATCACGCCTGCCGCAGTCGCCACGCCCTTGCCGCCCTTGAAGTGGAAGAAGACCGGCCAGAGGTGACCGACGAAGGCCGCCAGCCCGGTGAACGCCGCCACCGTCTCGCCCAGGCCGACGCGCGGGCCGTAGATCAGCACCAGCAGCACCGGCACATAGCCCTTGAGCGCGTCGAGCGCCAGCGTCAGCATCGCCGCGCCGCGGTGGCCCGAGCGCAGCACGTTGGTCGCACCCGGGTTGCCGCTGCCGTAGCTGCGCGGGTCCGCGAGGCCGAAGGCCCGGCTGACGAGGACGGCGTACGAGAGCGAGCCGACGAGGTAGCCGCCGAACAGTGCGACGAGGATCCAGAGCGCATTCATGGGGAGCGGAGTTTACGTTCAGCAGCCGCTCAACCGGCCAGCGCGCAGCGCACCGGCCGCGCCGCCAGCAGTTCGGTCAGCACGGACGGCGCGATGCCGACGAGGTAGCCGCGGCGGCCGCCGTTGATGTAGATCGTCGGCAGCTCGAGCACGCCGGCCTCGACATAGACCGGCATCGCCTTGCGCACGCCGAAGGGCGAGGTGCCGCCGACGAGGTAGCCGCTGTGGCGCTGCGCGACTTCGGGCTTGCACGGCTCGACCGCCTTGGCGCCGATCTCGCGCGCCAGGTTCTTCGTGCTGACCTGGCAATCGCCGTGCATCAGCACGATCAGCGGCTGCGCCCGCTCGTCCTGCATCACCAGCGTCTTCACGACCGCGTGTTCGGCGACGCCGAGCTGGCGCGCCGATTCGGCCGTGCCGCCATGGTCGACGTAGTCGTACGGGTGCTCGCTGAACGCGACCCCCGCGGCGCGCAGCTGCTGCGTCGCCGGCGTCTCGCTGACATGCTTGTCCTTCTTCGCCATGCCGGACCTGCCTCGATCAATCCCCTTCGACCCATTCGATCTGCGCGCCCAGCATGCGGATGTTCTCGGCGAAATGCGGGTGCGCGCGCCGCACCGGCGTCGCGTTCTTGATCACCGACTTGCCCGGGATGCTCGCCGCCAGCATCAGCAGCGCGATGGCGACGCGGATGATGTACGGGCTCTCGACCTCGGCCGGCGCCAGCGGCTTGCCGCCGAAGGTGATGATGCGGTGCGGGTCGGCCATGAAGGCATGGGCGCCGAACTTGCCCAGCTCCGAGGTCCAGCCCATCGCGCCCTCGTAGACCTTGTTCCAGAACATCGCGCTGCCCTGCGCCTTGACACCCAGCGCGACGAAGATCGGCAGCAGGTCCACCGGCAGGTAGGGCCAGGGCGCGGCCTCGATCTTCTGCAGGATGTTCTGCGTGAACGGCTCGCGCACGCGCAGCGGGCCGTCGACGACGGTGTGCGACCAGCCGCCCTCGTGGACGATGCGCACGCCGAACTTCGCGAACGTGCGGTCGATGAGCGGGAACTGCTCGGGGGCCGAGTTCTTCACCGTGATGCAGCCGCCGGTGATGGCCCCGAGCGCCATGAAGGTGACGGCCTCGTGGAAGTCCTCGGCGAAGCGGAATTCGGTGCCGCCCAGGCGGTCGACGCCGTGCACCGTCAGCCGGCTCGTGCCGATGCCCTCGATGCGCGCGCCGAGCTGGACCATGAAATGGCAGAACTCCTGCACATGCGGCTCGCTGGCCGCGTTCGTCAGCGTCGAGGTGCCGCGGGCCAGCGCGGCGCACAGCACGAAGTTCTCGGTCGTCGTGACGCTGGCGTAATCCAGCCAATGGTGGTTGGCCCTCAGGCCCGAGTCGGCATGGATGATCAGCGCCTCGCGGCTGCGCTCGACGCGGCAGCCGAAGCGCTCCATGACCTCGACATGGGGGTCGATCTCGCGCACGCCCAGCGTGCAGCCCTGGACGTCGTTCTCGATGCGCGCGACGCCGAAGCGCGCCAGCAGCGGCGGCACCAGCATCACGCTGGAGCGCATCTCCTCGGGCAGGTGGTGGCGCAGCGGGTCGAACGTCGTCTCGCGGTGGTGCACGTCGAGGACGCCGCCGGCGTAGTCGACGGTGACCTCGCTGCCGAGCATGCGGAAGATCTCGACGATCTTGCGCACGTCGGTGATCTCGGGGATGCCGAGCAGGCGCACCGGCTGCTGCGTCAGCAGCGTCGCGCAGAGGATGGGGAGGACGGCGTTCTTGTTCGCCGAGGGGACGATGCGGCCGGTCAGCGGCTGGCCGCCGTGGACGATGAGGTTCGCCATGTGGGGGATCGGAATCGCGGATGAAAACGTGATTGTCACAGCCCGCGCGGCTTCGATGTCACGAGGCGCCCGATTCGTGACCGGAAGTGACGGCGCGGGCGGGAATTCGGTGCCGCGCAGGGGGCCGCCGCTATCCTTCCCCGATGCCCTATGCCGCCCAGCGACGCCCCCGACCCGGCGCCCTGGTGGCCGTCGGCGCGCTGCATCTGGCGGGCCTCGTGCTGCTCGTGCAACTGCGGCCCTGGGGCGATCACGGCGCCCGCCTGCCCGAGCCGGCACCGCTGTGGGTGCGCCTGCTGGACCTGAGGCCACCGCCACCGCAGGCGGCGGCCGCGCCACGCAGCGTGCCGACGCGACGCCACGCGCTCCCCGCTCGACAACCCCAGGCCGCGGCGCCCGAGCCGCAGCCGATCTCGCAGCCAGGACCCGCACCGACGCCCGCGCCATCCGGCGCGGTGCCCGATGCCGCCGCCGTCGCCACGCCGGCCGCATCGGCGCCGTCGAAGCCATTGGACCTGCGCCTGCCGCTGGCGCGCAACGCGCCCTGGCGCCAGCGCTCGCCGGCGCAGGACGACCCGCGCGCCAACACGCGGCCCGAGACCTTCGAGGAAAAGATCGCCGGCGCGATGGGCGGCGACGGCGTCTGGCGAACCGAACGCATCGATTACGACCATATGCGGCTCCAGCGCGGCGACACCTGTGTCGATCTCCAGCGCACGCGCGCACAGCAGATCGATCCGATGTCGCCGCATACGCGCGACCTGCCCTGGCTGGCCGGCCGCGCCTATCGATGCCGCTAGGGCCCAAGGCGTCACGCTTGCCGCTTCAAGTTTGTGACAGGGGGGCCGAAATCCGGTCGTCACCCTCGCCACAGGCTCAGCCGCAGTCCCAGCATGCCCTACGCAGAACTCTCGACCGTCAGCCACCGGGTGCGCCTGGGCGCGCCCCTGCCCTTCAACGTCCGCGACGCCGACCGCACGCTGCTGCTGGCGCGCGGCCAGCAGGTCGAGTCACCGGAGCAACTCAGGGCGCTGTTCGAGCGCGGCGCGCTCGTCGACCTGACCGAATTGCGCAGCCCGCGCGACGAGATCCGCCAAGCGCCGCGCGCCGAACTGCCGCGGCTGTGGACGAACTGCCTCGACCGCGTCTCGCAGACCCTGCTCGAACCCCGGGCCGAAGGCTATGCCGCCGCGCTCGACGAGGCCGCGAGTCCGGTGCAGGCGCTGATCGAACGCGACCCCGACCTCGCGATCTTCCAGGTGCTGCGCCAGGGCAACGGCGCCGACGTCACCTACGCCGCTCAGCGCTCGCTGCAGACCGCCATCACCGGCTACCTCGTCGCCCAGCGGCTGGCCTGGGACCCCGAGCAGTGCGAGCGTGCCTTCAAGGTCATGCTGACGATGAACGTCTCGATGCTGGCGCTCCAGGGCCAGCTCGCGCGCCAGGCCGGCCAGCCGACCGCGGCGCAACGCGACGAACTGCAATCGCACCCGCTGCGCAGCGTGCGCATGCTCGAGCAGGCCGGCATCACCGACGAGGTCTGGCTCCACGCCGTGCTCTGCCACCACGAGCAGGAGGACGGCCAGGGCTACCCGCGCGGCATCAGCGAGCCGGGCGAACTCGCCTCGCTGGCGCGGCGCGCCGATGTCTACACCTCCAAGCTGTCGGCGCGCAGTTCGCGCGCCGCGATCTCGGCCGACCTCGCCGGGCGCCAGATGTTCATGCAGGACCCCGGCCACCCGATGACGGCGGCGCTGGTCAAGGAGTTCGGGATCTACCCGCCGGGCTGCTTCGTGCGCCTGGCTTCGGGCGCCACCGGCATCGTCGTTCGCCGCGGCGCGACGATCACGACGCCGCATGTCGCCTGCCTCACCGACGAACGCGGCGCGCCGCTGGCCGCACCGCGCGAGGTCGACACCGGCGTGCGCAGCCATGCCGTGGCCGGCGTCGTCGGCGAGGGCATGGTCAATCTGCGGCTGTCGCTGGATCGGCTGGCCGCCCTCGTCACGGCCTGAGCCCTGGCCGCCTGAGCAGTCATCGCCTGATGCGTCAGCGCGGGCGCTTCAGCGCCGGAAGCGCTCGAGCGCGTCGCCGCTGACGCGGCAGATGCGCCACTCGGGCAGCAGCTTCGCGCCCATGCGCTCGTAGAAGCCGATCGCGTTCGCGTTCCAGTCGAGCACGCTCCATTCGAAGCGGCCGCAGCCGCGATCGACGGCGAGCGCGCCCAGGTGCTCGAGCAGCGACTTGCCGATGCCGCTGCCGCGATGCGCCGGCCGCACGTAGAGATCCTCGAGATAGAGCCCGGGGCGGCCGAGGAAGGTCGAGAAGTTCGGGAAGAAGAGCGCGAAGCCGACGACGGCGCCGCCGACCTCGGCCACGACCGCCTCGGCCGCCGGCCGCGGCCCGAACAGCTGCGGCGCCAGGCTCTGCGGCGTGACGACGACGAGATGGGCGAGATGCTCGAATTCGGCGAGTTCGCGGATCAGCGCGACGATGGCCTCGACATCGTCGGGCGTGGCGGAGCGGATGGCGGTTTGTGTCATGCACGCGATTCTCGGTCCCCTGCCCTACAGTGGCGCCATGACGACCCCTTACGAACCCCTGCGCGCCGCGCGGCCGCGCTTCCTGCCGCTGCGCGGCATCCGCTACCACCTGCACGAATGGGGCGACATCGCCACGGCGGCGCCCGAGCGGCCGCTGCTCGTGCTGCTGCACGGCTGGATGGACGTCGGCGCCTCGTTCCAGTTCATGGTCGACGCGCTCGCCCGGGCCGAGGGCTTCGAGCGCGCCGTCGTCGCCCCCGACTGGCGCGGCTTCGGCCTCAGCCAGGGGCCGGCGACCGACAGCTACTGGTTCCCGGACTACCTGGGCGATCTCGACGCGCTGCTCGACAAGTTGCTCGAAAAAGCGGCCCCCGGCGCCGCCGTCGACCTCGTCGGCCACAGCATGGGCGGCAATGTCGCGATGAGCTACGCCGGGGTGCGGCCGCGGCGCGTGCGCCGGCTCGTCAATCTCGAGGGCTACGGCATGCCGGCGACCGACCCGGCGCAGGCGCCGGCGCGGCTCGTGCGCTGGCTCGACGAGCTGAAGTCGCCGCAGTCGATGCGCGACTACGACGACCTCGACGCCGTGGCCGCGCGGCTGCGCGCCAACAACCCGCGCCTGGCGGCCGACCAGGCGGCCTGGCTGGCGCCGCATTGGTCGCGGCTGACGCCGTCGGGCCGGCGCGAGCTGCTCGCCGACGCGGCGCACAAGCGCGTCAATCCGGTGCCCTACCGCGTCGACGAGACGCTGGCCGCCTGGCGGCTGATCGCGGCGCCGCTGCTCTTCGTCGAGGGCGACGCCTCGGGGCCCGATGCGACCTTCCGCGGCCGCTACCCGGCGGCCGAGTTCGACGCCCGGCTCGCCGCCGTGCCGCGCTGCGAACGCGCGACGCTGGCCGACGCCGGTCATATGCTGCACCACGACCAGCCGGCGGCATTGGCGGCCCTGCTCGCGCGCTTCCTCGCATGAGAGAATCGCCGGTTTGCAAAGTACCGCCTAGGCACCCATGGACGTCGAACACATCAACTCGATCGGCACGCTGCTCGCCGACCTGAGCGCGCGCACCGAGCAGCTCCGGGGGTATCTTTGACTACGACCGCAAAGCGCTGCGGCTGAACGAGGTCAACGCCGCGCTGGAGAACCCGGCGGTCTGGAACGAGCCCAAGCGGGCCCAGGAACTCGGGCGCGAGAAGAAGGCGCTGGAGAACGTCGTCGGCACCATCGACCACCTCGCCGGCAACCTCTCCGACAACCTCGAACTCTACGAGATGAGCAAGGCCGACGGCGACGACGCCGGCCTGCTGGCCATCGAGTCCGACGCCGGCGCGCTGCGCGAAACCGTCGAGCAGCTCGAATTCCGGCGCATGTTCAGCAACCCGGCCGACCCACTGAATTGCTTCGTCGACATCCAGGCCGGCGCCGGCGGCACCGAGGCCTGCGACTGGGCCTCGATGCTGCTGCGCCAGTACCTGAAATACGCCGAGCGCAAGGGCTTCAAGGCCACGCTCGAGGACGAGACCGCCGGCGACGTCGCCGGCATCAAGAGCGCGACGATCAAGATCGAGGGCGACTACGCCTTCGGCCATCTGCGCACCGAGACCGGCGTCCACCGCCTCGTGCGCAAGAGCCCGTTCGACAGTTCGGGCGGCCGCCACACGAGCTTCGCCAGCCTCTTCGTCTATCCCGAGATCGACGACACGATCGAGATCGACATCAATCCGTCCGATGTGCGTGTCGACACCTTCCGCGCCAGCGGCGCCGGCGGCCAGCACATCAACAAGACCGACTCGGCCGTGCGGCTGACGCATATCCCGACCGGCATCGTCGTCCAATGCCAGGACGGCCGCAGCCAGCACAGCAACCGCGACGTCGCCTGGAAGCGGCTGCGCAGCCGCCTCTACGACCACGAGATGCGCAAGCGCATGGAAGAGCAGCAGAAGCTCGAGGACACGAAGACCGATGTCGGCTGGGGCCACCAGATCCGCAGTTATGTGCTCGACCAGAGCCGCATCAAGGATCTGCGCACCAACGTCGAGACCTCGAACACGCAGAAGGTGCTCGACGGCGACCTCGATCCCTTCATCGAGGCGAGCCTGAAACAGGGCCTGTGAACGAGCGAGCGTGAACCGCGGCGGCGCCTGCCGTCGCCGACTGCACAGAACCACCGAAGCCAAGAACATTCAGGAGACCGCCATGCGTGCATCCAACACCGGCCTCGTGCGGCGCGAGGACTACGCGCCGCCGCCGTACTTCATCCGCGGCGTCGAACTCGCCTTCGACCTCGACCCGGCGAAGACGCTGGTGGCCAGCAAGCTGCGCATCGAACGCAACGCCGGCGGCGCCGGCGGCGCGCTGCGGCTGAACGGCAGCGGCCTGACGCTGCTGCGCGTGCAGGCCGACGGCCAGAGCGTCTCGTTCCGCCACGAGGGCGAGGACCTCGTGATCGACAACCCGCCGGCGGCCGAGTCCTTCACGCTGGAGATCCGCAACACCTGCGCGCCCGAGAAGAACACCGAGCTGCAGGGCCTGTACACGAGCGGCGGCGGCTTCTTCACCCAATGCGAGGCCGAGGGCTTCCGCCGCATCACCTATTTCCTCGACCGCCCCGACGTGATGGCCGTCTACACGGTGACGCTGCGCGCCGACAAGGCGCGCTACCCGGTGCTGCTGTCCAACGGCAACCTGCTCGAGCAGGGCGATCTCGAGGGCGGCCGCCATTACGCGAAATGGCACGACCCGTTCCCCAAGCCCTGCTACCTGTTCGCGCTCGTCGCCGCGCGGCTCGTCGTGCGCGAGCAGACCGTGCGCACGCGCGGCGGCCGCGACCATCTGCTGCAGATCTACGTGCGCCCCGGCGACCTCGACAAGACCGAGCATGCGATGAACTCGCTCGTCGCCGCGCTCGTCTGGGACGAGGCGCGCTTCGGCCTCGCGCTCGACCTCGACCGCTACATGATCGTCGGCGTCGAGGACTACAACAGCGGCGCGATGGAGAACAAGGGCCTGAACCTGTTCAACACGAAGCTGCTGCTGGCCAGCCCGGCGACGGCCACCGACGCCGATTTCGCGGCCATCGAGAGCGTCATCGCGCACGAGTATTTCCACAACTGGACCGGCAACCGCATCACCTGCCGCGACTGGTTCCAGCTCTCGCTCAAGGAAGGGCTGACGGTCTTCCGCGACCAGCAGTTCAGCATGGACATGGCGGGATCGCCGTCGGCGCGCGCCGTCAAGCGCATCGAGGACGTGCGCCAGCTGCGCGCCGTGCAGTTCCCCGAGGACGCCGGCCCGATGGCGCACCCGGTGCGCCCCGACGCCTATGTCGCGATCGACAACTTCTACACCCCCACCGTCTACGACAAGGGTGCCGAGGTCGTGCGCATGATGCACACCCTCGTCGGCCAGGAAGGTTTCGTGCGCGGCATGGCGCTGTATTTCCAGCGCCACGACGGCCAGGCCGTGACCTGCGACGACTTCGCGCAGGCCATCGCCGACGCGAATCCGGCGAGCGAACTCGCGCCGCGGCTCGAGGCTTTCAAGCGCTGGTATGCGCAGGCCGGCACGCCGCGCGTCTCGGCGCGTGGCAATTACGACGCCGCGACGCGCCGCTACACGTTGACCTTGGCCCAGCATTGCGAGCCGACGCCGGGCCAGCCGGCCAAGCAGCCCTTCGTGATCCCGGTGGCGATGGGGCTGCTGGCCACCGACGGCCGCGCCCTCGTCGCGCCGCGCGTGCTCGTGCTCGACCAGGTCGAGCAGACCTATGTCTTCGACGATGTCGCGTCGCCCCCCGTGCCGTCGCTGCTGCGCGGCTTCTCGGCGCCGGTGACGCTCGAGGATGGCCTGTCCGACCTCGGGCGCGTCGTGCTGCTGGCACACGACGACGACGCCTTCAACCGCTGGGAGGCCGGCCAGCGCCTGGTGCTGGCGCGGCTGCTGCGCGCCATCGCCGGCGGCGGCGCGCCGGTGCTCGACCCGGCGCTGGCGAATGCGCTGCGCGGCCTGCTGCGCGACCCCCAGCTCGACCCCGCGTTCAAGGAGCTGGCGCTGCTGGCACCGAGCGAGACCTACCTCGCCGAGCAGCTCGCCGCCGCCGACCCGCAGCGCATCCACGCCGTGCGCGAGCAATGGCGCGCGCTGCTCGCCGAGCAGCTGCATGCCGACTGGGTCTGGGCCTGGGAGCAGCATCAGGTGAGCGAGGGCTACCGCCCGCAGCCCGAGCAGACCGGCCGCCGCGCGCTGGCCAACCTGGCGCTGCAGATGCTGTGCCTGCACGCCGTGCGCAGCGGCGACCCGGTGTGGCCGGGCAAGGCGCTGCAGCGCTTCAAGGACGCGGCGCAGATGAACGACCGCATCGGCGCCATCGTCGCCCTCGTCGATGCCCATTCGCCGCTGGCCGACGCCGCGCTCGAACGCTTCCACGCGCTGGCCCAGGGCGACGCGCTGCTGCTCGACAAGTGGTTCGCGCTGCAGGCGCGCGCGCCCGAGCCGGTGGCCGAGCTCGGCGGCACGCCGGGCAGCGCCTTCGCCCGCGTCAAGGCCCTGCTCAAGCACCCGGACTTCTCGCTGCGCAACCCGAACCGCGCGCGCAGCCTGCTCGTCACGCTGTGCCGCGAGAACCCGGCCGCCTTCCACCGCGCCGACGCGGCCGGCTACGTG
This sequence comes from Burkholderiales bacterium, assembly GCA_028868825.1. Taxonomy (GTDB): domain Bacteria; phylum Pseudomonadota; class Gammaproteobacteria; order Burkholderiales; family Burkholderiaceae_C; genus Rubrivivax. The sequence goes on from JAGWTU010000038.1 coordinate 36,074, forward strand.
ATGTGGGCCGAGAAGCTGATCGAGCTCGACGCCATCAACGCCCATGTCGCCGGCCGCTACGCGCGCATGATGGACCGCTGGGCCGGCCTCGCCGAGCCCTATCGCGGCGCCGCGCGCGAGGCCATCGCCCGCGTCGCCTCGCGCTCCGACCTCAGCAGCGATGTTCGCGAAATCGTCACCCACGCCCTCGAGGACGCTTGACGTGAAACGCATCAGCCTCACCCGCTACCTCGTCGAGCAGCAGCGCGAGCATGGCCGCATCCCGGCGCAGCTGCGCATGCTCATCGAGGTCGTCGCGCGCGCCTGCAAGCACATCGCCATCGCCGTCAACAAGGGCGCGTTGGGCGACGTGCTCGGCAGCGCGCACAGCGAGAACGTGCAGGGCGAGATCCAGAAGAAGCTCGACGTCATCAGCAACGAGGTGCTCATCGAGGCCAACGAATGGGGCGGCCACCTCGCCGCGATGGCCAGTGAGGAGATGGACTCGATCCACCTCGTCCCCAACCGCTATCCGCAGGGCGAATACCTGCTGCTGTTCGACCCGCTCGACGGCAGCAGCAACATCGACGTCAACGTCTCGATCGGCACCATCTTCAGCGTGCTGCGCAAGGTCGGCCACACGCATGGCGTGGCCGAGGACGATTTCCTGCAGCCCGGCAAGCACCAGGCGGCGGCCGGCTACTGCGTCTACGGCCCGCAGACGACGCTGGTGCTGACGCTGGGCGACGGCGTGGCGATGTTCACGCTCGACCGCGAGACCGGCTCCTGGGTGCTGACGGCGACCGACGTGCGCATCCCCGAGGACACGCAGGAGTTCTCGATCAACATGTCGAACCAGCGCCATTGGGCGGCACCGGTGCAGCGCTACATCGGCGAATGCCTGGCCGGCGCCACCGGGCCGCGCGGCAAGGACTTCAATATGCGCTGGGTCGGCAGCATGGTCGCCGACGTGCACCGCATCCTCAGCCGCGGCGGCGTTTTCCTCTACCCCTGGGACGCGCGCGAGCCCGAAAAACCCGGCAAGCTGCGCCTGATGTACGAGGCCAATCCGATGTCCTTCATCGTCGAGCAGGCCGGCGGCCTGGCGAGCACCGGCGTCGAGCGCATCATGGACATCGTGCCCGGCAAGCTGCACGAGCGCGTCGCGGTCGTCATCGGCTCGAAGAACGAGGTGCTGCGCGTCGCCGCCTGTCACGCCGCGGGCGACGCCGACGCGAGCAGCGCCGCGTAATCGTCGGGCGGCAGCGCCCGGCTCTTCAGCCAGCCCTGGTACTCGTCGCAGCCGCAGCGCTGCAGGAAGGCGAGCTGCTCGGCCGTTTCGACGCCCTCGGCGACGACGGCGAGCTTGAGGCTGTGCGCCATCGCGACGATGGCCGTCGTGATCGCCGCGTCGTCGGGATCGGTGGCGAGGTCGCGCACGAAGCTGCGGTCGATCTTCACGGCGTGGATCGGCAGCCGCTTGAGCACGCTGAGCGAGGAATAGCCGGTGCCGAAATCGTCGATCGACAGCCGCACGCCCAGCGCGGCTAGGCGGTTCGCCGTCTCCATCGACAGCTCGGGCTCGGTCAGCAGCAGCGACTCGGTGACCTCGATCTCGAGCAGCGAGGGGTCGACCGCGTATTCGCGCAGCGCGGCGGCGACGAGGTCGGGCAGCCCGCGCTCGCGCAGGTGCGAGGCGGCCAGGTTCACCGCCACCGGCCGCACCGGCAGCCCGGCGTCGCGCCATGCCGCGAGCTGGCGGCAGACCTCGGCCAGCGCCCATTCGCCGAGCAGCACGACGAGCCCGCTCTGCTCGGCCATGGGGATGAACTCGCCCGGCGGCACGAGCCCGCGCTCGGGATGCTGCCAGCGCATCAGCGCCTCGGCGCCGACGACGGCGCCGCTGTCGACGGCGACGCGCGGCTGGTAGTGCAGCACGAACTCGCTGCGCTCGAGACCGCGGCGCAGCTCGGTCTCGAGCACCAGGCGTTCGAGCGCGCGCCCGTTCATCGAGCGGTCGTAGAACTGGAAGCAGCCGCGGCCGGCCTCCTTGGCGCGGTACATCGCGGTGTCGGCGTTCATCAGCAGCGTCGCGGCATCACCGCCGTCGTCCGGGTAGAGCGCGACGCCGACGCTGCCGCCAACGAAGAATTCCTGCCCCTGCAGCGTCGCCGGCACGGCCAGCGCGTCGACGAGGCGCCGCGCGACGCCGCCGGCCTCGTCGCCGCGCGCCAGGTCGGTGAGCAGGACGACGAACTCGTCGCCGCCGAGCCGCGCCAGGTTGGCGTCGCCGATGTCGAAGTCGTGGCGCGCGACGCTGTCGTGGCCACGCAGCGCCGCCTGCAGCCGCAGGCTGGTCTGGCGCAGCAACTCGTCGCCGGCGCCATGGCCCAGCGTGTCGTTGACGCGCTTGAAGTTGTCGAGGTCGACGAACATGATCGCGCAGCGCAAGCGGTGGCGCTGGGCGTGGGCGATCGCCTTGTCGAGCTGCTCGTTGAACAGCAGCCGGTTCGGCAGGCCGGTCAGCGGGTCGTAATAGGCCAGGCGCCGGATCTGCGCCTCGGCCTCGGCCTGGCGCGTGACGTCGTGCAGCGCGCCGGCCAGGCGCAGCGCATGGCCGGCGGCGTCGCGCTCGACGACCTCGACCTGCTGGTGGATGTGGCGCACGGCGCCGTCGGGGCGCACGATGCGGTGATCGATCGCGAACGCGTCGCCGTTGGCGACGGCGCGCGCGAAGGCGCCGCTCAGCCGTTCGCGGTCGTCGGGGTGGCAGGCGGCGATGAAGCCGGCGCCGTCGATCCAGTGCGCGCCCGGGTCATGGCCGACGATGCGCCAGGCCTGCTCCGAGGGCACGATGCGGTCGCGCCGCAGATCCCATTCCCAGTCGCCCATGACGCCGATGCGCTGCGCGTTGGACAGGCGGCGCTGGTTCTGCTCGAGCTGGTGGATGGCCTCGCTGGCGCGCAACATGTAGCGCACGCGGTGGGCCAGGATGGTCCAGTTGATCGGCTTGGTGATGAAGTCGGAGGCGCCGACGACGAAGGCGCGCTCGATCGACTCGAAATCGTCGAGTCCGGTCATCATCACCAGCGGCACGCGCGCCGCGGCGGGAATGGCGCGGATCGCCTCGCAGGCGCCGTAGCCGTCGAGCACCGGCATGCTGACGTCCATCAGCACGAGGTCAGGCAGCTCGGCGCGCACGCTCTCGACCGCCTCGAGGCCGTTGCGCGCCTCGGCGACGCGGAAGCCCGCGCGCGCGAGCGCCTTGCGCGTCAGCAGCCGCGCCGCGAGATCGTCCTCGACGACGAGGACCAGGCGGTCATCGTTCATCCCATGCGCTCCAGTTCCTCGCGCAGCCGCTGCTCGACCGGCTCGCACAGGCGCTCGATCGCGTCGACGATCTCGGCCGCGCCGTCGCCGCGGCCGGCGCGGCACATCGACTCCAGGCGGCGGCAGAGCTCGCCCAGCGGCGTCGCGCCGACGTTGAAGCTGGCCGACTTGAGGCCATGCGCGACCTCGGCCAGCGCCGCGACGCGGCCGTCGCCGAGTTCGGCGCGCAGCCGCTCGCGGTGGCCGGGCAGCTCGGACAGGAAGATCTCGATGACCTGCGCCAGCACCGATACACCGCCGCCGCCGTCGAGCATGCGGATGCGCGCCAGCGCATCGGTGTCGATCAGCGCGTCGGCCTCGCCCGCCGGCGCCGGTGCGGATGGCGGCGTGGCTGGCCGCTTGGTGCTCGGCCTTTCGCGCAGCCGCACGCGCTCGGCCGACAACCAGCGCGCCATCGTCGTACCGAGCTGGCGGCCGGTGTAGGGCTTGGCCAGGTGGTCGTCCATGCCCGCGGCAAGGCAGGCGGCGGCGTCGCCGACGAGGGCGTTGGCGGTCAGCGCGACGATGGGCACGCGGGCCGCCCGCGCCTGGCGCGACTCCCAGTCGCGGATCGCGCGCGTCGCCTCGTAGCCGTCCATCTCGGGCATCTGGCAATCCATCAGCACGAGGTCGTAGCCGCCGCGCCGCACGGCCTCGAAGGCCTCGCGCCCGTTGCCGACGATGTCCCAGCTGCAGCCCAGCGCCTGCAGCATGTTGCCGGCGACGATGCGGTTGACGCTGTTGTCCTCGGCCAGCAGCACGCGCGCCTGCAGCGTCAGCGTCGGCTGCGCATCGGCCAGGGCGCCCGGCTCGGTGATGGCATCGCGCTGCGCCCGCGCCTGGGCCAGCGCGCGGTAGAGGTCGTCGCGCCGCACCGGCTTGGACAGATAGGCGCAAAAGCCCGAGCGGCGGGCCCGGGCCATCTCGTCGGCCGCATGCAGCGAGGTCGCCAGCACGAGTTCGAGCTCGGCCAGCGCCGGACGGGCGCGGATCGCCTCGGCCAGCTGCAGGCCGTCCATGCCCGGCATCTTCATGTCGATGACGGCGATCTCGAACGCGTCGCCCTGCGCGCGCGCTCTCTCCAGCCACTCCAGCGCTGCGGCGCCGCCGTCGACGCCGACGCAGCGCATGCCCGCGGCGTCGAGCTGGCGCTGCAGGATTTCGCGGTTCGTCGCGCTGTCGTCGACGACCAGCACATGGCGGCCGACGAGCGCTGCCGGGTGCGGCACCGCGAGCTCGCAGCGCGCGGGCTCCAGCGGCAGCGTGAACGCGAAGCGCGAACCCTCGCCCTCGACGCTGTCGACGCCGATCTCGCCGCCCATCAGGCGCACGAGGTGGCTGCAGATCGCCAGGCCCAGGCCGGTGCCGCCGAAGCGCCGCGTCGTCGAGCCGTCGGCCTGCATGAAAGGCGCGAACAAGCGCCCACGCACCTCCGCGCTCATGCCGATGCCGGTGTCGCTGACCTCGAAGCGCACGCCGCCGCGCTCCGCCTGCGTCACCGCGACGACGACCTCGCCCTCCTGCGTGAACTTGACGGCGTTGCCGACGAGGTTCGTCAGCACCTGGCGCAGCCGGAACGGGTCGCCGCGCAGCCCGGCGGGCAGCGCCTCGTCGAAGCGGCAGGCGAGCTCGACGTTGCGCCCCTGCAGATGCGGCGCCATCAGCTGCATCACGTCCTCGACGAGGCGGTGGAGGTCGAAATCGATGGTCTCGGTCTCGAGCCGGCCGGCCTCGATCTTCGAGAAGTCGAGCACGTCGTTGATGATCGACAGCAGCGATTCGCCGGAGTTGCGGATCGTCTCGGCGAACGAGCGCTGACGCGGGTCCAGCGGCGAATCGAGCAGCAGCTCGGCCAGCCCGAGCACGCCGTTCATCGGCGTGCGGATCTCGTGGCTCATGTTGCTGAGGAACTGCGACTTCGCGAGGTTGGCGGCCTCGGCCTGCTCCTTGGCCGCGCGCAGCTCGGCGGTGCGGCGCTCGACCAGGTCCTCGATGCCGGCGCGCAGCTGGCGCTCGCGCTGCAGCGCGACGGCGGTGGCGTCGAGCAACTTGTTGGCGCTGCCTATGAGCACGCCGATCTCGTCGTCGCGGTGGCGCCGCGGGGTCTTCAGCCGCTGGTCGCTGCCGGGCTCGGTGGCGTGGAGCTTGTGCGCCAGCAGCGCCAGCGGGCGCGAGATCATGCGCGCCGCGGCGACATAGAGCACGAGGACGACGAGCGCCATCTGGCCGAGCATCAGCACGGCCAGCGACGTCGTCTCGTGACTGGCCGCGGCGGCGATCCGCTCGGCGTCGGCGCGCAGGCTCAGCGTGCCCAGGCGCTCGCTGGCGTCGAAGGGCGAGATGATGGGCAGGTCGACGCCGAGCACGCCTTCGCCGCCGGCCCCCGCGTTGCGCCCGCCATGCGCGAGCACGCGGGCGTCGGCGCGCCGGAACTCGACGCTGCCCACCAGCTCGTCGCGCGTGAGGCCGTCGACGACCTCCTGCAGCAGCACCGGGTCCGAGGCATAGGCACCCACCGCCACCGTCTTCTCGACCGCATGCGCCAGGCTGCCCAGCGCGCTGCGACCGGCGGCGAGCGCCCGCTGCTGGCCAAGCCGGTGCGCGAGCAGCACCGCGGCGAGCGAGAACAGGAAGGCGCCGGCAACGACGGCGAGCGTGAAACGCAGTTGCAGGCTCGCCGGCCGACCCCAGCGGGTGGCGGTCAATGGCTCTCCTTGAGCACCAGCAGCGTGCGCAGCCGGCGGTCGGTGGGTTCGTGCGGCAGCCAGCCGATCGCATTCGGGTTGCCCCGCACGGCGGCGACCATCGCCGCCTCGTCGGCCAGCTGCTCGGGCGGCAGGTTGCGCCCCGAGAACTGCAGCCGCGACCAGTAGCTGTTGACCTGGGCCTGGCTGAGCCCGGTCAGCGCGTAGTAGAAGGCCTCGCGATCGGCCTGCGAGCGCTGCAGGTCGAAGACGCGGGCGGTCTCGCCGTCGGGGTAGACGCGGTTGCGGCCCATGTACAGGTCCACGGCCTGCTTTTGCGTCAGCGTGCGCTGCGTGCTCTCGGCACTGACGACGAGGTAGAAGTCCGCATGAGCCGCCTGCGGTCCGGAGGCCATCAGGACAGCCGCGATGAGTTGATTGAAGATGCGCATGGCGGACCTCAGAAGATGAAGTCCAACAGCGCCGTGGCGACATGCGCATGCGCCGCCGCCTCACTGGCGCCCGACCACAGCGTTCCGCCATGGTCGGCAATCGTGATCTGGTCGATCTGCAGCTTCAGCGCGAGCTTGGGCTGCAGGTTCCAGCGCATGCCGATGGCCAGCGTGTGCTGGCGCAGCAGCTGGTTCGCTCCCGCGGTCGCGCCGACGGCCAGCGCCTGCGCCGCGGCGGCCTGCAGCGGTCCGATCAGCGGCGCCAACTCGGGCCCCCATTGCGGCGTCGCCAGCACCGCCGGCGTGCTCGCGATGCCGCTGACGACGCCGTAGACCGTCACCGCCCCGAAGCTGCGCCCGAGCGAGGCGTAGCCGGCGCGGGCCGAGAACTGCGGCGACCCCGTGACCTGGGTCGCCTCGGCTGCCCACTGCCAGGCGCCCTGTTCGAAGGCCACGCCCAAGGTCGTGTAGTTCACGCTCGTGCCGCCGTAATCGAGCCTATCGATGAGCTGGTTCGCCTGCGCGGCGATCCCCGGCACCGGCAGCGCGCCGACCTGGTGCAGCGCGTCGACCGCCTCTTGCAGCGCAGGCGTGATGCCGACGATGCGGGCCCGCGCCCAGCCGCCGCGCAGCGTCAGGCCCTCGGACTCGCGCGTGATCGAGAAGCCGTAGCCGGGTTCGAGCACCGTGCCCGCTTCCTTGAGGCGGCCGACGAAGATCTTGCCGCGCCACAGCGCCGAGCCGGTGTCCCAGGTGTGGGTCGCATCGGCGCCGTCGAGCGAAGTCGGGATCGAACCGTAATACTCGACCGGAGGACGGGCATAGAGATAGGCGAAGCCGACATTGCGGTAGTCGGACGTCAGGAACTGGTCGAAATTCAAACGTCCCAAGCGCAGTGTCGTCGCACCGTTCGGTCGAAACGCCCCGAAAGCCCATTCGATGGAATCGGACGTCTTCGCCGTCGAATCTCGATTCGCCAGCAGGACCTGACCGACGAGTTCGAATTTGGAGTTCGGCGCGTAATTGACCTGCAGGCCCAGCCGACTGTCGGTGTCGCCTCGCAGGCCACGCGCATTGGACTTCTGATCCAGCGTACGCAGGAAACCCCATCCCGGTGGCGCAGAGATATTCGTCAGCCCGACGGTGCCGAAGCCGCTGAATCGCAACTCGCCGGCGCTGTCGGTAGCGGTCTGCGCCCACAGGCCGGCCGCCTGGAACGCCAGCGCAATCGCACATATCGGCCGCGACCAATTCCTTGGTCTGGTTTGATTTCGAAATCGGTGCAAGTTCATGCATCGATTTTCGGTAGCCGCAGCGTTTGCTTGATACCAAAAATACGTCGCCGGCAACCCTTTTTCTATTGCGGATCTACCATCAGAACTTTGGCATTAAAGCTCTGGTATAGGTTTCAGCTTAAACCCTGGATGCGGCCTTCGTTGTCGACGGACATGCGCTCGGACGCGGGCACCTTGGGCAAACCCGGCATCGTCATCATTTCGCCGCAGATCGCGACGACGAAACCCGCACCGGCCGCCAGGCGCAATTCGCGCACGTCGAGCACATGGCCCGTCGGCGCGCCGCGCAGCGTCGCGTCGGTCGAGAAGCTGTACTGGGTCTTGGCGACACAGACCGGCAGCAGGCCATGGCCGCCGCGCTGCAGCCGCTCGGCCTGGGCGCGCACCGCGGCGCTGCCGACGACGTCGTCGGCGCCGTAGATGCGCCGGGCGACGGCACGCAGCTTGTCCCACAGCGGCAGCGCGTCGTCGTAGAGAAGTCGTGGCGCCGCGGACGCGTCGCCGCCCGGGCGCGCCGGCGTCGGCGCGTCGCACAGGTCGACCACGGCGCGCGCGAGGTCGACCGCGCCGCGGCCCCCTTCGCTGTAGTGGCGTGCCGCGTGGGCCTCGACGCCCAGCGCCTGCAGGCGCTCGCGGATCAAGCCATGCTCGTCCTCGGTGTCGCTGTCGAAGGCATTGATCGCAACCACGCAGCGCAAGCCGTAGACCTCGCGCAGGTTGTGCAGGTGGCGCTCGAGGTTGACGAGGCCGCGCGCGAGCGCCGCCGGGTCGGGTGCGGCAAGCGCGCCGACCTCGACGCCGCCGTGGAACTTCAGCGCCCGCACCGTGGCCACCAGCACCGCGCAGGCCGGCGCGAGTCCGGCGGCGCGACACTTGATGTCGATGAATTTCTCGGCGCCGAGGTCGGCGCCGAAGCCGGCCTCGGTGACGACATAGTCGGCCAGCCGCAGCGCCGTGCGCGTGGCGATGACCGAATTGCAGCCATGGGCGATGTTGCCGAACGGGCCGCCATGCAGCAGCGCCGGGCTGTGCTCGAGCGTCTGCACGAGGTTGGGTGCCAGCGCGTCGCGCAGCAGCACGGCCATCGCGCCGACGGCCTTGAGGTCGGCCGCGGTGACCAGGCGGCGGTCGCGCGTCTCGGCGACGACGATGCGTGCGAGCCGTGCCCGCAGGTCGGCCAGCGAACTCGCCAGGCACAGGATGGCCATCACCTCGGACGCCGCGACGATGTCGAACCCGTCCTCGCGCGGCCAGCCGTTGGCCGGCCCGCCGAGGCCCACCGTGATGCGCCGCAGCGCGCGGTCGTTCATGTCCATCACGCGGCGCCAGGCGACGCGCCGCGGGTCGATGTCCAGCGCGTTGCCGTGGTGGACATGGTTGTCGATCAGCGCCGCCAGCAGGTTGTGCGCCTGGCCGACGGCGGCGAAGTCGCCGGTGAAATGGAGATTGATGGCCTCCATCGGCGTGAGCTGGGCGCGGCCGCCGCCGGTGGCGCCGCCCTTGATGCCGAACACCGGCCCCATCGACGGCTCGCGCAGCGCGAGCATGGCCTTGCGGCCGATCGAGTTGAGCGCATCGGCCAGGCCGATCGAGGTCGTCGTCTTGCCCTCGCCGGCCGGCGTCGGGCTGATCGCGGTGACGAGCACGAGGCGACCGTCGCGGCGCCCGGGGTCGGCCATCAGCGACATCGCGTGCGGCAGCGCAATCTTCGCCATGTGGTGGCCGTAGGGGATCAGGTGCTCGTCGGCGATCCCCAGGCGATCGCGCGCCAGCTCGCTGATGCGTTGCGCCCGCTGCGCGATGTCGATCTCACTGTCGGCCACTGCTTCCTCCTCCGCCACGGCTGGCGCCAGCGGCGGATTCTGGGGCAGTCCCTGCGCCGGCGACCCGAAGGTCGTCAGCGCCGCGTCATTTGCGCGCCGGCGGCAGGTCGGTGCAGCTGCCGTGCGCGACCTCGGCCGCCAAGCCGATGCTCTCGCCCAGCGTCGGGTGCGGATGGATCGTCTTGCCGATGTCGACGGCGTCGGCGCCCATCTCGATGGCCAGCGCGACCTCGCCGATCATGTCGCCGGCATGGGTGCCGACGATGCCACCGCCGAGGATGCGGTGGCCGCCGTTCGGCGAGTCGTCGAAGAGCAGCTTGGTATAGCCCTCGTCGCGGCCGTTGGCGATCGCGCGGCCCGAGGCGGTCCAGGGGAACAGGCCCTTCTTGACGGCGATGCCCTGGGCCTTGGCCTCGTCCTCGGTGAGGCCGACCCAGGCGACCTCGGGGTCGGTGTAGGCGACGCTGGGGATGACGCGGGCGTCGAAGCGCGCATGGACGTCGCCGGCGGCGACCTCGGCCGCCACATGCGCCTCGTGCACCGCCTTGTGCGCGAGCATCGGCTGGCCCACGATGTCGCCGATGGCGTAGATGTGCGGCACGTTGGTGCGCATCTGCGCGTCGACGGGGATGAAGCCGCGCTCGCCGACGATGACGCCGGCCTTCTCGGCGCCGATGCGACGGCCGTTGGGCACGCGGCCGACGGCCTGCAGCACGAGGTCGTAGAGCTGCGGTTCCTTGGGCGCCGCCTCGCCCTCGAAGCGCACGAGGATGCCGTCGGCGGTGGCCTCGGCGCCGACGGTCTTCGTCTTCAGCATGACGTGGTCGAAGCGCTTGGCGTTCATCTTCTGCCAGACCTTGACGAGGTCGCGGTCGGCTCCCTGCATCAGGCCGTCGAGCATCTCGACGACGTCGAGCCGCGCGCCCAGCGTCGAATAGACGGTGCCCATCTCGAGGCCGATGATGCCGCCGCCGACGACGAGCATGCGCTTGGGCTTCTGGCGCAGCTGCAGCGCGCCGGTCGAGGTGACGACGCGCGGGTCGTCTTTCAATTGGTCGGTCAGCAGGAAGGGCAGCTTCACGGCCTCGGAGCCGGCGGCGATGATCGCGTTCCTGAAGCGTATCGTCTGCACCTTGCCGTCGGCCATCGTCACCCGCAGGTGCTGCGGGTCGGCGAATTCGCCGACGCCCTGGACGACCGTGACCTTGCGCATCTTGGCCATCGCCGCGAGGCCGCCGGTGAGCTTGCCGACGACCTTGTTCTTGTGCGCGAGCAGCTTGGCGAGGTCGACCTGCGGCGCGGCGAAGCTGACGCCGAGGTCGGCGAAATGGCTGACCTCGTCGATCACCGAGGCGACATGCAGCAGCGCCTTGCTCGGGATGCAGCCGACATTCAGGCAGACGCCGCCCAGCGTCGGGAAGCGCTCGACGAGCACCGTCTTCAGGCCGAGGTCGGCGGCGCGGAAGGCCGCCGAATAGCCGCCGGGGCCGGCGCCGAGCACGAGCATCTCGCATTCGAGGTCGGCGCCGCCGGCGTAGCTGGCGGCGGCCGGTGCGGCGGCGGGCGCGGCGGCCGGTGCGGGCATGGGCGCAGCCGGCGCGGGTGCCGACTTGGGTGCCGGGACGGCGGCTGCAGGGGCGGCAGCGCCCGCCGCCTCGAGCACGAGCAGCAGCGAGCCCTCGTTGACCTTGTCGCCGACCGAGACCTTGATCTCCTTGACGACGCCGGCCCCCGACGAGGGGATCTCCATCGACGCCTTGTCGCTCTCGACCGTGACGAGGCTCTGCTCGAGCTTGACGGTGTCGCCTGGGCGCACGAGCAGCTCGATCACGGCCACGTCCTTGAAATCGCCGATGTCCGGCACCTTGATGTCGATGAGGGCCATGGTGTTTGCTCCGTCAGTTTCTCGTTTTCAGCTTGAAGGTATGCAGGCGCAGCGGGCCGGCCGAGCTGGTGTCGAACTCGCAGCCGGCGAGCACGCCCGCCGTCGCGACCTCGCGCGCCGTCTTCGCCCCGGCCCAGGCCGCGTGCATCGCGCCGAGCGCGAAGCGGCGGCCCGAGCCGATGGCCCAGAAGCGCTCGAACTCGAACACCTCGCGGTACGACTCGACGCCGAAGATGCCGTGCGCGTTGGCGATCACGATCGAGAACTGGCTGCTCTCGTAGGGATCGCTGTCGTGCTCCTTGGTGTTCAGGAAGTAGCGGTCCTTGAGCTTGGGATGCAGGCGCACGAAGGTCTCGAAGAGCCCGTCGCGCGAGTCCAGCCGCAGCTCCTCGCTCGGCAGCGCGGCCAGCGACTGGCGCAGCACCGGCATGTGCGCGGTGCTGCCGACGGCGCCGATCCACGAGCCGCCGATCGCGAACAGCTTGTCGTTGGCCTCGTAGCCCGGCGGCAGCCGGGTCTCGCCGAAGGTGACCAGCGAATCCGACGCGATGGCGACCGTGCCGCCCTTGCGGGCGACCACTACCGTGCTCAAAGCAGTACCCGCCTGAAATCGGCCAGGATGGCGCCGAAATAGCCGTTGAAGCGCGCCGCCGCGGCGCCGTCGATGACGCGGTGGTCCCAGCTCAGCGACAGCGGCAGGATCAGGCGCGGCACGAAGGCCTTGCCGTCCCAGCGCGGCTCGAGGCTGCTCTTGCACACGCCCATGATGCTGACCTCGGGGGCGTTGATGATGGGCGTGAAATAGCGCCCGCCGATGCCGCCCAGGCTGCTGATGCTGAAGCAGCCGCCGCTCATCTCGGCGGGCCCCAGCTTGCCGTCGCGCGCCTTCTTCGCCAGCTCGCCCATCTCGACGCTGATCTGCAGCACGCCCTTCTTGTCGGCGTCCTTGATGACCGGCACGACGAGCCCGTTGGGCGTATCGGCGGCGAAGCCGATGTGGAAGTAGTTCTTGAGCACGATCTGCTCGCCGTCGAGGCTGGCGTTGAACTCGGGGAACTTCTTCAGCGCCGCGACCGCGGCCTTGATCAGGAACGCGAGCATCGTGACCTTGACGCCGCTCTTCTCGTTTTCCTTGTTCAGCTGGACGCGGAAGGCCTCGAGATCGGTGATGTCGGCATCGTCGTGGTTCGTGACATGCGGGATCAGCACCCAGTTGCGATGCAGGTTGGCGCCGCTGATCTTCTTGATGCGCGAGAGGTCCTTGCGCTCGATGGGGCCGAACTTCGCGTAGTCGACCTTGGGCCAGGCGAGCAGGCCGGGGAAGGCGCCGCCGGCGGGTGCCGCGGCGGCGGCAGGCGCGCTGGCCTTCTGCGCCGCCGTCTGCACCGCGCCGGACATCACGCCCTTGACGAAGCCCTGCAGATCCTCGAGCGTGATGCGGCCCTTGGGTCCGCTGCCGCGCACCTCGGCGAGCGGCACGCCGAGTTCGCGCGCGGCCTTGCGGATCGACGGCGAGGCATGCGGCAGCTGCGCGGTGGAAGTGGCCGCGAGCGGCGCATGCGCCGGCACCGCCGCAGCGGGCGCCGGTGCGGCCGCGACGGGTGCCGGTGCGGCAGCGGCAGGCG
>JAGWTU010000096.1 GCA_028868825.1 Burkholderiales bacterium
CGCTCCTTGAACGAGCCGATCTTGTCGCGCACGATGCACTTGAGGTAATGCGCGAAGCGGCAGGTCGCGAACAGGTAGGGCAGGCGCGCCGCCAGATTGGCGTTCGCGGTGGCGTCCGGATCGTCGTACTCGGCCGGCTTGTGCATCGACTGCGCGCCGATGAAGGCCGCGAAGTCGCTGTTCTTGCGGTGCACCAGCGGCATGAAGCCGTTGGCCGCGAGCTCGGCCTCGCGCCGGTCCTCGATCGCGATCTCGGTCGGGCACTTCATGTCGACGCCGCCGTCGTCGGTCGGGAAGGTGTGGGTGGGCAGGTTGGCCACCGCGCCGCCGGACTCGATGCCGCGGATGCGCGAGCACCAGCCGTATTCCTTGAACGAGCGGTTGATGTTGGTGGCCATCGCGTACGCCGCGTTGGCCCAGGTGTACTTGCCGTGATCGGCGGCGCCGGTGTCCTCCTCGAAGTTGAAGGCCTCCACCGGGTTGGTCTTGGCGCCGTAGGGCAGCCGGGCCAGGAAGCGCGGCATCGCCAGCCCGAGGTACTTGGAGTCCTCGCTCTCGCGCAGCGAACGCCAGGCCGCGTATTCCGGCGTGGTGAAGATCTTCGTCAGGTCGCGCGGGTTGGCCAGTTCCTGCCACGAGTCCATCTGCATCAGCGTCGGCGACGCACCGGTGATGAACGGGCAATGCGCCGCGGCCGCGATCTTGGCCATCTCGGCCAGCAGCTCGACGTCGGGCGCGCTCTGGTCGAAGTGGTAGTCGCCGACGAGGGCGCCGAAGGGCTGGCCGCCGAACTGGCTGAACTCCTCGGCGTAGATCTTCTTGAAGATCGGGCTCTGGTCCCAGTTCGTGCCCTTGTAGCGCTTGAGCGTCTTGCCGAGCTCGGACTTCGAGACGTTCATGACGCGGATCTTCAGCATCTCGTCGGTCTCGGTGTTGTTCACCATGTAGTGCAGACCGCGCCAGGCGCCTTCGAGCTTCTGGAAATCCTCGTGGTGCATGATCAGGTTGATCTGATCGGACAGCTTCTTGTCGATGGCGGCGATCATCGCCTCGATCGACGCGACGACGTCGCTGCCGATGAGCTGGGTCTGCGCCAGCGCCTGCTGCGCCAGCGTCTGCACCGCCTGCTCGACCGCGCTCTTGGCGTCGTCGGACTTGGGCTTGAATTCCTTCTGCAGCAGCGACGCCAGGTCGCTGCCTTCCATCGTCACTGCGGCCAGCGCGGATGCGGTCTGGGTCTCGGCCATTTGGGGCTCCTCTTCGATGCGGTGGTGCGGCGGGTGGCGATCAGGATTCGGCCGGCTTGGCCTGCGCGGCCAGCGCGCCGAGCAGCGCCGGGTCCTGCATCAGCTTGCCGATCAGCTCCTCGGCCCCGCCCTTGCCGTCCATGTAGGTCACCAGGTTCTGCAGCTGCTTGCGCGCCTCGAGCAGCTTGTTCAGCGAATCGACCTTGCGCGCCACCGCGTCGGGCGAGAAGTCGTCCATGCTCTCGAACGTGATGTCGACGCTGAGGTTGCCCTCGCCGGTGAGCGCATTGGCCACCGGGAACGCCACGCGCGGCTTCATCGCCTTCATGCGGGCGTCGAAATTGTCGACGTCGACCTCGAGGAACTTGCGGTCCGCGACCGGCGCCAGCGGATCGGCCGGCTTGCCCGAGAGGTCGGCGAGCACGCCCATCACGAAGGGCAGCTGCACCTTCTTCTCGGCGCCGTAGACCTCGACGTCGTATTCGATCTGGACCCGCGGCGCCCGGTTGCGGGCGATGAATTTCTGGCTGCTGCTCATGGAGGATCTCCGGTTCGACGTTGAGGGGCGGGTGTGGTTGAGTGGGTTCAGTCGGCGGGCGGTTCCTCGACCGTTTCGGGGTCGATGCCGACGATGCGCGCGACCTCGCTCAGCGCATCGGGGGCGAGCGCCTTCATCAGCTGGAGGAAGTTGTGGCCGATGAGCTGGCGCGCGCGGCGCAGGAACAGCGGCGCCGGGTTCGTCGGCTCGGCCTGCTCGAGGTAGGCGATGACCATGTCGATGGCGCGCAGCGCGTCGGCGCGCGATGCGACGGCGCCGCTGAGGCCGCGTGCGCCCGCACGCGAGCCGCCGCTCGGCGCGCCGGCTTCGTCCGTCGCCTCGAACGCGGCCGGCGCGTCCGCGGCGGCTTCGGCCTCGGCCGGCAGCGCGGCCGCGACCAGACCCGCCAGCGTCGCCAGCGGCGCGAGGTCGGGCGCCTCGGCGCGCGCGAAGCGGGCGTCGACGAGGGCGATCAGGCGCTCGATCTGGGCCTGCGCGGCGCGGCATTGCGCGCGCAGGTCCGGCGAGCGCGCCTGCGCCGCGGCCATCATCTGCTGCACCTGGTCCTTCGTGTACGCGGCACCGGGGGCGTTGCCGAACGCGGCCTCGACATCGCGCACCTTCAGCACGCCGATGGCGCGGTCCTCGGCCAGCCGCGCGTCGCGCAACTCACCGAGCAGCCCCGCCGGGTCGCGCAACAGCGTCAGCGCGTTGACGCGGCCGTAGGCGTCGCCGTCTTCGGGCAGCGGATGGACGCCGTCCCAGAAGGTCTCGAGCAGCCCGCAGACCAGCCCGAGCCCGCTGGGCAGCGCGGCATATCCCTGCAGCGCCAGCGTGCCGCGCAGCCATTGCACGGCCACGCGCAGGTCGCGCGTGCGCTCGAACAGCGAAGCCGCCAGGCCGACCGCGTTGCGCCAGTCGGGCGGCTCGGCCTCGCTGAACTGGGTTTCGGGCTTGCCTGCGCAGGCCTGGTGCAGCGCCAGGAATTCGTTGTCGTATTCGAGATCGGGCCCGCAGGGCGCGTCGGCGTCGGGCAGCGGCACGAGCCAGGCCTGGACCTGCATCGCGGCGGCGTCATCGGATTCGCTCATCGGGTGGATCGAAATGCAAACTGCATGGGGCCTCGCGCGCAGGTCGACGATCGGGCGCAGGGCCCGTACGGGGTAGTGTCGCAAGAACCCGTGACGGTGAGTACCCCCGGCAAGCCCCTAGAGGGGAACTGCGACGGAGTCGCCGGTCACTGACACCCGCCATCAGCTCATGATAGTCGGCAGCCACGGTCGCCGGGCCCGTCGCCGCGGCCCCTGCCCTCGTTGCCCGTTCAGGGCAGGCCGAAACCGTAGACGCGCTTGTTGCCGGTGCCCGCGAAGGTGCCGATGCCCCAATAGACATGGCCGTTCGAGATCGACGGCCCCGCCGAGCAGGCTGCACCGCCGACGAACGACCACTTGATCGCGCCGGTGGCCGCATCGAGCGCGAAATAGTTGTCCGCATGGGGGTTGTAGTTCAGGCTGCAGCCGAAGACGACGCCGTTGGCGACGCTGACCGCGCCTTCCGAGCGGCTGCCATTGGGGTCGGGCGTCGTCCACAGCACGTCGCCATGCTTGGGGTCGAGCGCGGCCCAGCCGCCGGCCGTCGTCGTCGACGGCGGATTCGTCTTCAGCGTCCATGGCTGCACCGGCGGCTGGCCGCCGCCGTTCGGGCCGGCCTGCGCGACGGCGACATAGATGCGCTGGCCGTCGTAGGCCGAGCCCCATTGCAGACCGCCGGTGAGGCCGCCCGGCGCGACCTGCGTATGCCAGGCCGGCGCGCCGTTCTTCGCCTTGAAAGCCCAGAACATGCCGCTCTTCTGTCCTGCGCCGACGATGTCGTTGTCGCCGACGCCGGCGCTGTCGACCATCAGGATCGGGCCCTGGGCGAAGTCGTAATCGGGGCCTTTCGGGTTCGGGCAGTTGTCGTTCGGCGGTATCGTGAAGACGCCCGGAATGACGAGCCCGCAGCCGACGTTCCAGACATCGTAGGGGATGCCATGCTGGGCCCAGTTGACCTTGCCGGTGTCGAGATCGAGGGCGACGATCGCATCGAAGTAATCGTCGGCCGCGAAACAACCCGTCGGCGACTTGCCCGCGGCCAGCGCGGCGGCGGCGCATTGCTGCACGCTCTCGGGGACCCAGAAGTTGTCGCCGGTGGCGACATAGAGCTGGTTGCGCTTGAGGTCGACGGCGCCGGTGCTGCCCCAGATCGAGCCGCCGTAGTAGCCACCCTCGGGCACCATGTAGGTCTTCCAGCGGATCGCGCCGGTGGCGACGTCGAGCGCGACCATGCTGCCGCGACCCTGCCACTGGAAGTTGCCCGGCGCGGCCCTGGTCACCAGACCCGCCACGAGTTCGTCGTTCGACGCCACGCCGACATAGGCCAGGCCCTTGGCGACGATGGCCGAATGCGTGACCATCGAGCGCTTCGCGGCGTCGATCTGCGTCAGCCACAGCTTGGCGCCGGTGCGCTTGTCGACGGCGAAGACCCAGGCGCCCTGGGCCGGCACCGGGTTGCCGAAATACTCGTTGTTCTTGCCCGACTGGTTGCCCATGATCAGCGCGTTGCCGGCGATGGCCGGCGTCGCGCGCACGTAGTCGTGGGCGATGCCGGTGACGGCGCCGACCGCCACCTTCCAGGCCTGGGTGCCGTCCGGATTCACCTTGTAGAGGAAGCCCGCCGAATCGGGGAAATAGATCGCGCCGTCGTCGTCGACCGCGGGGTTGGCGGTGACGTCGCCGGCCACCGTGAAGGTCCATTGCGGCGTCAACGCGGCCACCGTGGTGGTGTTGATCTGCGTCTCGCCCGGCTGATTGCGGGTGTTCGCGAGGTCATGCCCCGCCGTGCTCCAGCCGCCATCGGCGAGGGCCGCAGTGGCGACGAGCGCCAGCATCAGCGGCGCGATGCAGCGCCATTTCCGACTCAGGGATCGAATCATCTTGCCATCCTCCGGACGTGGTTGACCGACTCGCGATCCGTCGGATCAGCGCTCGACGAGCGTCGCCGCCTATAACCCAAAATCGATTCTTGGGTATTGATCCGATCGGTGCGATCTTGTACTTTGGAACAGTGCAAGTTACAACCTGATACCCCCGATTCAGGGGGTGTGCTCGATCACCGGCGGTGGATGCCGATGCGGGGCGGCAGCGCTAGCTCAGGCGATTCAGCTCGGCCGCGACCTTCGCCTTCGCCGCATCGGGCGTGGCCTCGACGAGCAGCGCGAAGAGCGCCTCGCGCTGGCGCGTGCGTTCGACGGCGCGTCGCACGACGACCTTCGCGATCGGCCCCAGATGCGCGGCCAGCAGCTTCTGCGCCTGTTCGATCAGCGCGTCCGAGACCGCCGGCGTGGCCCGCGTCGCCGGTGCCGGTGTCGGCGCCGCGACCGCCGTGCTCGACGCGATCGCGCCCAGGCGTGTCGTGCCGCCGGTGCCGCGCAGCACCTGGGCGAGGAAGGCGTCGCGCACCGAGGCCTGGGTGATCTGCTCGCCCAGCCGCGCGTAGAGCGTGTTCAGGTCGGCGCAGTCGCGCGCCGCGCGTCGCACCATCACCGCCGCCAGCGGACCGACATGGCGCGCCAGTTCATGCTCGACCTGCGCCAGCTGCGCGGCATCCCAATGCGACGGCAATCGCGCGGCACTGCCATCGGTGCCGCTGCCGGTGCCAGGGCTGCCGCCGGTGCCGGCGCTCGCGGCGCCGGCGTATTCGCTGCGCGACGGCGGCCGCGGCGTCGCGTCGGCGACGCCCGCGATGCGCTCGGTGGGCTCGAACCCGGGTGGCGGCGGCAGCGCATTGACCGCCGCCGGCGACACCGCCGACGGCACCGTGGTGCCGAGCGCCGCGGCGACGGCGGCGGCGAACGCGGCAGCATCGGACCAGCGTTCGCCCGGGCCCTTGGCCAGCGCGCGCAGCACGACGGCGTCGTAGCGCGGCGAGCGCGTGCCGTCCTCGGCGGCCGAGGGCGGCAGCGGCGCCTCGTGGACGACCTTGTACATCAGCGCTTCCTGGCTGCCGGTGAACGGCGGCCGCGCCGCCAGCATCTGGTAGAGCAGCACGCCCGTGGCGTAGAGGTCGACGCGGTGGTCGAAGGGCTGACCGAGGAACTGTTCGGGCGCCATGTACATCGGCGTGCCGAGCATCGTGCCGGCCATCGTCAGGCCGATGTTGTCGGTGCGGGCGATGCCGAAGTCGGCGATCTTGACGCGGCCGCCGGGCGTGAGGATGACGTTCGAGGGCTTGATGTCGCGATGCCAGACGCCATTGGCGTGCGCATGGCCGAGCGCGTCGAGCAGCTGCACGGCGATGCTCGCGAGGTCGGCTTCGCCGAAGGCGACGCGCCGCGCGAGGTAGGCCGACAGCGTGTGGCCCTCGACGAACTCCATCGCGATGTAGGAGACGTCGCCGTCGTCACCGTAGTCGTAGATGCCGACGATGCCCGGGTGCTGCAGCCGGCCCGCGGCCTGCGCCTCGTTGCTGAAGCGGGCCGCGAGCTGGCCCGCCATGGCGTCGCCCATCGCGCCGAGATGGCGGATCGTCTTGATCGCGACGTTGCGCCGGATGCCGGGGTCGTAGCCGCGGTAGACGACACCCATCGCGCCCTCGCCGAGGACGCCTGTGACGCGGTACTTGCCGAGGGACGCCGGGTGGCTCACGTCGCGGGGGTCCTCAGCTGTCGAGCATCTTCATCGCCTGCACGACGCTGGCGCGCATGCGCGCGAAGGAATCGGCCAGCGTGCCGATCTCGTCGCGGCTGCCGGTGCTGAAGTCGGCCGCCTCGAGGTCGCCCTGGCTGACGCGGTCGGCGAGCTGCGAGAGCTGGGTCACCGGGCGCACGACGACGAGCCAGATCATCAGGTTGAGCGCGAGGCCGACGACGAGGAACACGACGACCAGCGACCAGAAGAAGAAGCCGTAGGCCCGCTCGGCGCTGGCCAGCGGCAGCGCCATCGGCACCGAGACGACCTGGGCGCCGACGACCTCGCCGAGCTGCCAGCCGAAGCCGTTGGCATTGCCGTAGCGCGCCAGCAGCGTCTTCGGCGCCGCCTCGATGCTGCTGTGGCAGACGAGGCAGGCGCCGTCCTTGATCTGCAGCGGCCGCGCGACGTAGAGCGAGCGGCCGGTGGGCGTCTCGCGCTCGCCGACGATCTCCTTGAGATTGGCGTCGCCGCGGAAGCTGTTGACGATGTCGACCTCCCAGCCGGCGGCGCGGTCGCGCGGGTTGGTCGGATTCAGCGTCGCCTCCTTGTAGCCGTATTCGGGGTACTTGGTGCGCACCGTCGCGAGCACCTCGGTCGCCGAATAGCTGGGCACCGATTGCGGCAGGAACTCCACCGTCATCTGGCTCTGCAGCAGCTTGGAGATCTGGGTCGAGGTGTAGGCGCGCACGGCCAGCGCCTGCTCCATGATCAGCCGCGCGCCGGCCTGCACCTCCTCTTTCGCCTGGTCCTGCAGCATGCGCTTGCTGATGTAGGCACTGGCCTCGACGCCGATGGCCATCACGAGGATGAAAATGAGATTGAACTTGAGCAGCAGCTTCATGGTCGGCTCCAGCGACAGGGCGGCCCCGACGGGGCGCCGACGGTGAGGTGCGGATGGTAGCCTGCGGTCAAGCGACCAAGGTCTTGTCCGACACGGGAAAAATTCATGCAATCACCCAGAGTTCTCGCTCCGCGGCCGACGCCGGGTAGGGATTCATGTCCATGAAGGCCGTCGACGGGGCGACGATCTTCGAGCGCGGCTGGCTGTCGTCGAACAACGTGCTGCTGCACGGCGACGGCGCCGGCGCGGTGCTCGTCGACAGCGGCCATGGTCGCCACGCGGCGCAGACGCTGGCGCTGGTGCAGCACGCGCTGCGCGGCGAGGCGCTGGCGGGCATCGTCAACACGCACCTGCATTCCGACCATTGCGGCGGCAACGCCGCGCTGGTGCGCGCGCAGGGCAGCCGCATCACGGTCCCGCCCGGCCAATGGGACGCCGTGCGCGTCTGGGACGAGGAGGCGCTGAGCTATGCGCCGACGGGCCAGGAATGCGAGCGCTTCAGTGCCGACGCCCGCCTGGCACCGGGCCAGGCGATCACGGTCGGGCGCCAGCGCTGGCTTGCGCTGGCCGCACCCGGTCACGATCCGCATTCGCTCATCCTCTACAACGACGTCCAGGGCGTGGTGATCACCGCCGATGCGCTTTGGGAACGCGGATTCGGGGTTGTGTTCCCCGAACTCGACGGCGAAAGTGCATTCGACGACGTCGCGGCCGTGCTCGACCTCATCGAATCGCTGGGCGCGCGGCTGGCGATCCCCGGCCATGGCGCGCCGTTCGAGGATATCGCCGGCGCGCTGGCGGCGGCCCGTTCACGGCTCGACGGCTTTCGTCGGGAACCGGCGCGCCATTCGCGTCACGCGCTCAAGGTGCTGGTGAAATTCCATCTGCTCGAGCGCCAGCGCGAGACGCTGGCGCAGACGATGGCCTGGTTCGCCAGCGCCGGGCTCTACCGCCGCGTCTGGGACAGGCTGGGCCGCCCGGCCGGCTCGCTCGACGCCTATGCGCAGCAACTGCTGGCCGAGATGGCCGCCGCCGGCCATCTCGCGCTCGTCGACGGCGAGGTGCGCAACGTCTGATCGGCCTCGCCCTGCAGGCTAGTGGCCGACGACGACCTCGCTGATCTGCAGCACCGGCGCGAGGTCGGTGTAGTTCGCGATGTCGGCCAGGATCTCCTTCGCATGCGGGCCGAAGCCGGCCTGGAACGACTCGACCGATTCGCAGAAGATATGGCACATGCCGACATAGGTCGGTGGCGATCCCGGGTCGCCGCCGGCCAGTCCCTTGTCGACGGTGTAGTACAGGCAGGCGCCGCCCATGCGCGCCTGCACCATCGGCATGTGCTTGTCCTTGTAGTAGGCGTGATCGAAACGGGCACCGGCCCGGTGGGGATACATCACACTGACCTTGATCATCGTCGAGTCTCCTGGGTTGTGGCCTGGCGGCCAATTTGGGCCGGATGGGGGATGGCCCCGGCGGCAGCGGCTTCAGAATACCTTGCCGGGATTGAGCAGCCCGAGCGGGTCGAGCGCGGCCTTGAGCGTGCGCATCAGCGCGATCTCGGCCGGGTTGCGGCTGAGGTGCAGCCAGGCCTTCTTCTCGAGCCCGATGCCATGTTCGGCCGAGACCGAGCCGCGGTAGGCCGCCAGCGGGCCGTAGACGCAGGACTCGACGAGCGGCCGCGCCGCGGCAGCGGCCTGCGGCGGCACCTGGACGATGACATGCAGGTTGCCGTCGCCGAGGTGGCCGAAGATCCACAGCCGGTGCTCGGCCAGCCGGGCTTCCAGCGCCGGGCCGAGGTCGGCGGCATAGCGCTCCATCTCGGCGATCGGCAGCGAGACGTCGAAGATCAGCGGCACGCCGCCGCGCATCGCCTGGCCGACATCGTCGCGCAGGCCCCAGAACGCGGCGCAGTCGGACTCGGATTGCGCGACCGCGGCGTCGGCGACGAGGCCGGCCTCGAGCGCCGCTTCGAGCGCGGCGCCGAAGCGCGCCGCATCGGCCTCGGCATTCGCGCCCTGGCTCTCGATCAGTGCGTAATAGGCATGGTCCTGCGGCAGCGGCGGCCGGCCGGGCGCAGGCGCCGTCGTCACGAGGCGGTAGTACGACTGCCACATGACCTCGAAGGCCGACAGCGAGCCGCCGAGGTCGCGGTCGATGCGCTTGAGGAAGGCGGCGACGGCATCGAAGCGATCGAAGGCGACGAAGGCCATCTGCGTGCTCGTCGGCTGCTCGCGCAGGCGCAGCACGAGCCGCGTGATGATGCCCAGCGTGCCCTCGCTGCCGACGAAGATCTGGCGCACGTCGTAGCCGGCGTTGTTCTTGATCAGCGGGTTGAGCGCATCGACGACGGTGCCGTCGGCGAGCACGACCTCGAGCCCGAGCACCATCTCGCGCATCATGCCGTAGCGGATGACGCGGTTGCCGCCGGCGTTGGTCGCCGCGTTGCCGCCCAGCGTCGCGCTGCCGCGCGCGCCGAGGTCGAGCGGGAAGGCCAGCGACTGCGCGGCCGCCGCCTCCTGCAGCGCCTGCAGCGGCACGCCGGCCTGCACGCGCGCGACGCGCTGCACGGGGTCGATGGCCTCGATCGCGCGCATGCGCTCGAGCGAGACGATGACCTGGTCGCTCGCCGCGTCCGAGCCGTGCACGAGCCCGGTGAGTCCGCCCTGCGGCACGACCGCGACGCGATGCGCATGACACCAGCGCAGCACCGCCGCGACCTCGGCGGTGTCGGCAGGCCGCACGAGCGCGGCGGCCTGCAGATGGTCGGGCCGCCACATGCCGGCCGAGCGCTGCGAGAGTTCGGCGGCGTCGAGCACCGCGGTGTGGCCGACGAGGGCGCGCAGCGCCGCGACGATGTCCATCGTTTCGTTTCCAGTTTCGGGGTTCATCGGATCGACGTCGCGGTCGAGGGGCGCGAGCCGCTGCTACCTTGCAGGCGATCGCCCGCGGCTGCCAGACGCACAAACCCGAGGTCGCGCAGCGGCGCCGCATCGACCCCGCTCGCGTGCGCCGCACCGAGGCCCCGCGCGGCGATGAAGTCGCGCAGCGCCGCGACATCGCCCGAGGTGTGGAATTCGACCTTGCCGCCGCCATCGGCCGCGGCGTCGCCCAGGCGCCGCGCGAGCTGCGCCGCCACCGCCTCCGACGGCTCGACCAGCGTCACGCCGGCACCGGCCAGGCGCCGGATCGGCGCCGCGAGGAAGGCGTAATGCGTGCAGCCCAGCACGATGGTGTCGGCGCCCGCGGCGAGCCCGGGCGCGAGGTGGCGCTCGAGCAGCGCGCGCGTCGTCGCGTCGTCGCAGGCGCCGCGCTCGACCTGCTCGACCAGCCCCGGGCAGGCCTGCAGCAGGATGCGCACGCCGCCGCCATGCTCGCGGCACAGCGCGGCGACGGCCTCGCTCTGGACGGTGCGCCGCGTCGCGAGCACGAGCACGACGCCCGAGCGCGTCAAGCGCACGGCGGGCTTGATCGCCGGCTCCATCGCGACGATAGGCTGCCCGTGCCGTTCGCGCAGGCGCGCCGCGGCGACGACGCTGGCCGTGTTGCAGGCGATGACGAGCGCTTGCGCGCCCTGCGCGAACACGGCGGCCGCGATGGCGAGCGCGCGCTGGCGAACCTGCTGCGGATCGCGGTCGCCGTAGGGCGCGTGGCCGCTGTCGGCGACATAGAGATACGACAGGTCCGGCCGTCGCGCGCGCAGCGCCTGCAGCACCAACAGGCCGCCGAACCCCGAGTCGTAGACGGCCACCGGCGCGCCCTGCGGCGTGCGCAGCTCAGGCGAGGCCGGCGGGGTCGGCAGATGCATCGTGAACTCGCTCACGCCCGTCGATGAACCGGCTTCGACAAACTGGGGAAGACGAGATTTCGTTC
The DNA here is from genome assembly GCA_028868825.1 of Burkholderiales bacterium. GTDB lineage: Bacteria > Pseudomonadota > Gammaproteobacteria > Burkholderiales > Burkholderiaceae_C > Rubrivivax. The sequence goes on from JAGWTU010000096.1 coordinate 11,224, forward strand.
CCCTTTTCGAGTGACGACAAAGCCGCGCCGCGGTCGAAGATGCAGCCATGGTCCCGCCTTCGTGGCGGGACCGGGGATTGCGGACATCGGACGCCTGCCGCCGCCGATGCCAGCCCGGTGCGACGGCGGCTGCAAGGGGATGACCATGGGGTACCCGATTCTCTCCCAGTCCGGCGGCGTCGCGCAGGCGACGTCGCACGAGCTCCACTTCCTGTCGCTGTACCGTCCCGGCACGGGCGTCGTCGTGCCCTGTGACCCGACAGGCCATGTCGACCTCGACGCCCTGCCCGAGCGGCTGCGCCTGAGCTACTTCGGCGCCCGCGCGTTGATCGGCCGCGAATACGCCTACCCGGTGGTGCAGCCGGCGCATTGACTTTGCCTGGCGACGCTAGTCGCCGATGAAGGTCTGCAGGTCGCCGCCGCTGAACTGCAGCCGCAAGGCACCGACGCGGATCTCGCTCGGGCTGAGGGTGTCGAACGGGATGCCGGCGTCGGCCAGGGCTTCGATCACCGACGGCTCGTCCATGCCCTTGTGCAGCGTCGCCTGCGTGCGGCGCCAGGTGTTGGACACCTTCAGCTGCCAGTCGGCGGCGCAGCGCCAGGGGCCGGCGAGCGCCGGCGCCTCGCGCGGCGGCGCGTCGCCGCAGCGGGCCGATGCGGCGACGAGGTTCGCGTCGGCGGCCG
>JAGWTU010000097.1 GCA_028868825.1 Burkholderiales bacterium
GCCAACAAGAACTGGAAGGTCACCGAGAAGGTCACGACGGCGTTCACGCGGCTGGACATCGACAGCACGCTGATGGGCATCCCCGTGCGCGGCAATGCCGGTGTGCAGCTGGTGCACACCGACCAGGGTTCGGACGCCTATCAGGCGTCGACCAACGGCGCCTCGTGCCCGGGCGACGTCTGCGCGCTGGCGCCTGCCCATGGCGGCACGAGCTACTACGACGTGCTGCCGAGCGTGAACCTCGTCGGTGACCTCGGCTCCGGTCAGACGCTGCGCCTGGGCCTGGGCCGCCAGATGGCGCGCCCGACGCTCAACGACATGCGCGCCAGCTTCAACTTCAGCTGGAACAGCACGACCAATGTCTGCCCGAACAATGCCACCGGCTGCCTCACCGGCGACGCCGGCAACCCGGCGCTGAAGCCGTTCCGCGCCACGGCGCTGGACGTCTCGTACGAGAAGTACTTCGGTACCAAGGCCTACTTCAGCGCGGCGGCCTTCTACAAGAGCCTAAGTAGCTACATCCTGCGCGTCAATGGCCCGTTCGACTACGCCGGCTACAACCTGAGCGCGGCCGGCATGCCGAACGCCAACAGCCCGACGCTGGGTTCGCTGTCGCGGCCGATGAACGGCACCGGCGGCAATGTCGAGGGCATCGAGCTGAGCGCGTCGTTGCCGCTGTCGATGGCCACGAGCTGGCTCGACGGCTTCGGCATCCAGGCCAGCTTCTCGAACACGAACAGCTCGCTGAACTTGAACACGCTGGGCTTCAACACCGGCGGCATCACGCTGCCGAGCATTCCGCTGCCGGGCCTGTCCAAGCAGGTCGCCAACCTGACCTTCTATTACGAGGCGCACGGCTTCTCGGCGCGCATCGGCCAGCGCTACCGTTCGGACTTCCTCGGCAACATCACGTCGTTCACCGGCGACAGCCAGTACACCTTCATCCATTCGGAGAAGATCACCGACGCGCAGATCAGCTACGAGTTCGAGAGCGGACCGATGAAGGGCCTGTCGGTCCTCGTCCAGGGCAACAACCTGACGAACACACCGTACATCGAGTACCTCGGCGACCGCAACAACCCGTCCAAGAAGGTCAGCTACGGCAAGACCTTCCTGTTCGGCCTGAATTACAAGCTGTAATCGATCCACCGCCGCGACGCGACCACGTTGCGCCGCCGACCGGGCCCTTGCCGTTACAGTGGCAAGGGCCCTTTTTCTTCAGGAATCCGATCATGCAAGCCCCTACCGGTCCGGCACTCCGTGACATCGTCGTCGTCGGCGGCGGCACCGCGGGCTGGATGACCGCGGCGGCGCTGGCCAAGGTGCTCAAGTGCGGCCGCGGCCCCGACGGACCGACGGGGCCGTACCGCATCAGCGTCGTCGAGAGCGACGAGATCGGCATCGTCGGCGTCGGCGAGGCGACGATCCCGATGATCCAGCTCTACAACCGCGTGCTCGAGATCGACGAGAACGAGTTCATGCGCCGCACGCAGGCGACGTTCAAGCTCGGCATCGAGTTCGTCGACTGGGGCCGCATCGGCGAGCGCTACATGCACGGCTTCGGCCGCTTTGGCCAGGATCTCGCGACGGTCGGCTTCGACCAGTACTGGCAGAAGATGCACCGCGCCGGGCTGGCCGGCGATCTCGAGCAGTATTCGATCAACCGCCGCGCGGCGCTGGCCGGCAAGTTCATGCGCGCCGACCCGAAGATGGGCAACTCGCCGCTGGCCGAGATCGCGCACGCCTTCCATTTCGACGCCTCGCTCTACGCCCGCTACCTGCGCGACTACGCCGAGCAACGCGGCGTGACGCGGCACGAGGGCCGCATCGTCGACGTGCTGCTGCGCGCCGCCGACGGCCATATCGACAGCGTGCGGCTGGCCGACGGCCGCAGCATCGGCGGCCAGCTGTTCATCGACTGCTCGGGCTTCCGCGGCCTGCTGATCGAGCAGGCGCTGAAGACGGGTTACGAGGACTGGAGCCATTGGCTGCCCTGCGACCGCGCGCTGGCCGTGCCGAGCGAGGCGCTGGCCGAGCCGCCGCCGTACACGCGCGCCAGCGCCCATGGCGCCGGCTGGCAATGGCGGATTCCGCTGCAGCACCGCACCGGCAACGGCCATGTCTATGCCAGCGCGCACCTCGGCGACGACGAGGCGGCGGCGATCCTGCTGCGCCACCTCGAGGGCCGCGCGCTCGCCGAGCCGCGGCTGCTGAAGTTCGTCACCGGCATGCGGCGCCTGGCGTGGAACCGCAATTGCATCGCCATCGGCCTGTCCGGCGGCTTCATCGAGCCGCTGGAATCGACGAGCATCCACCTGATCCAGTCGACGATCGCGCGGCTGCTGACCTTCTTCCCCGACCGCGAATTCCGCAGCACCGACATAGCCGAATTCAACCGCCAGACGCGTTTCGAATTCGAGCGCATCCGCGATTTCCTGATCCTGCACTACCACCTGACCGAGCGCGACGACACGCCGTTCTGGCGCCAGTGCCGGACGATGACTATCCCCGAGGCGCTGCAGCACAAGCTCGAGCTCTACCGCAGCTGCGGCCGCATCTTCCGCGACAACAACGAACTCTTCGCCGAGGTCGGCTGGCTGCAGGTGATGCACGGCCAGGGCCTGCGGCCGGCGGGCCACCACCCGCTGGCCGACCTGATACCCGAGGCCGAGACGGCCGAATACCTCGACGGCATCCGCGGCGTGATCGCCCAATGCGTCGACATCATGCCCACGCATGCCGACTACATCCGCCAGCATTGCCTGGCGCCCACCACCGACCGCATGCCGGAGAACGTACGATGAACAAGCCTGCCGCCCTGACCCTGGCGCTGATCGCGTCGCTGCCGGCGCTGGCGCCGGCGCAGAACAACACCGCCACGGCGAAGATGTTCGAATCGGCGCAGCAGGCGACGATCGACCGCTGGGCCGAGCAGTCGACACGCACGGCCGCGCGCACCGACTCCGAGCGCGCGATGCAGGCCGTGCTCGACCAGATCCAGCAGCGCAACTGCATCGGCGCCGTCGACCAGCTCAACGCCGGGCTGGCGAAGTCGTACCGCGACGTCTATTACCTGGCCGGCTCGCTGTACGAGGAAGGCATCTGCCTGAAGCCGAACTGGGACCGCGCGGTGACGATGTACCAGCGCGCCTGGGACGGCGGGCGCACCGAGGCGGCGTCGCGCATCGCCGCGGGCTACGCGGCGGCGGTCGGCGGCCACGACCGCGCGGCCGCGCTGTGGTGGGCGATCAAGTCCGGACAGAAGTTGCCCGCGTCCTGCCTCGAGGTCGCACCGCTGCTCGCCGATGCCGACCGCTTCGTCGCTGCGCTGCGCGCCTGGCCGGCGGGCCGGCTCGATGCCTGCGCCTATGTTGCCGGCGTCATGACGACGATCCAGGGCGATGTCGACTACCCGCGGCTGGCGGCCGAGCATGGTCTCGAAGGCAGCGTCGCGCTGACCTTCGTGCCGGCGCAGGCCAGGATCGACATCACCGGCCAGACGGTGGAGATGCAGGACATCGGCGGCTTCGTCAGCGGCGATGCGCAGCGCGACCGCGAGAGCCGCCGCGTGCGCGAGAGCTTCTCGAAGTACCTGCGCCAGATCGCCGACCGCGCGCTGGCGCGCTACGCGAAGCCGGCCGACGTGCCGGCCGATTGGCAGGTCGCCGCGAACTACGAATTCAAGTTCGACAAGTAGACGAGCCCACAGCGCGGCGACCGCGGTTCAGGACGCGCGGCGGCGGCAGGTGAAGAAGCCGTTGATCGTCAGCCGGCCCTGCGCCGGGTCGGCGCTCAGGCCTTGGGGATCGCCGATGTCGCCCGAGTGGAACAGGCCACCGTCGTAGGCGATGAGCCGGTTCCATTTCGCCGGCACCTGCGCCACGCGTTCGAAGTAATCGTTGTCGCCGACCATATAGCCCGGCCGAAGGCCGTAGCGGTCGGCGTAGATGCGCGGCTCCAGGACCTGCGCCTCGAGCACCATGCGGTCGACCAGGGCCATCGGCACCTTCGGCGCATAGAAGCTCGTGCCGCCGAGTGCCGGGTCGCGGAACAGGTAGAGCACCGAGGCCGCGAGCAGCGGGTCGCCCTCCACCGGTCCGAGCCGGTCGCGGTGGCATTGCCATTGCACGGGGCTCAGCGCGGCCGGCGGCGTCGTCACCATCGCCATGCGCACCGACTGGCTGAGCGTGCGCCGTGCGCCGAGCGCGCCGCGCAGATGGACGGCGAAGAACTCGGCCGCGCGCGCGGCCAGCGCCGGCGGCGCCGGCAGCACCTGCCCCGGATAGGGGAAGCCGCAAGGCTCCTCGAAGGTCTGCCGGCAGGCCCAGTCGACCGCCGCCTGCGGATCGACCAGCGCGTCGTCGACGACGAGGCAGATGCGACCGCCACCGAGTTGCAGCACGCTGACCTGCGGCGAAGGATTGAAGAGTCGATCGACGGCGTCGGGCCACAGGCTCATCGCACCATGATAAAGGCCTTGCCGTTGCGCCTCGGCTAACGAAACTCGATGTAATTCAGCTACATAAATCGAGCTTCGAAATTCGAGATCTGGTCTCTATACCTGGAATGATTCTGGATAACCCTGTCGTCCAAAGGAACAAAGTCTGACTATATTTGTAGTAGTTTAGCTACTTCAGAGAGCGCCTTGCCCAAATCGCAACGAGCCTTCGAACGCCTCAGGTCGATCGCCATCGCTTGGCTCGTGGCGGCACTCGCCGGCTGCGGTGGCGGTGGCGGTGGCGGTGGCGGCGGTGGTACTCCGACACCGGCGCCGCCACCGGCACCGACCGCGGTGGCCTTCGGCAGCGCTCAGGCCTTGTGGCTGAACGCCTCGACCATCGCCTGGCCGGGCGCGAGCAGTGCGAACCAGTACCTGCTCTACGCCTCGGCGGCGGCGACGATAGGCGTGCTCAGCAACGGCACCGTGACCGGCGCCGACAACAGCTTGACGCTGAGCGGCCCGACCGCGCTCAGCGCAGCGCTGGCGGCGCGCTATCCGCAACTCGGCGGCAACATCGCGCTTGCGCTGCCGGCCAGCGCAGCATCGCAGGTCAAGTCCCTGCTCGCCGACCAGCTCGTCCTCGTCGAGGTCTCGAACGGCCAGGTGCTGCGCGCGACCCAGCTGCAGACCCAGGGTGCTATCGACGATGTCTATGCCGCCGCAGCAGCCACCCAGTCGCTGGGCGTGACCTTTGCCGCCGACGAGACCCCCACCTTCAAGCTGTGGGCGCCGACGGCGCGCAGCGTGGCGCTGCTCGTGAACGGCAGCTCGTACGCGATGACGCCCGATGCCGCCAGCGGCGTCTGGTCCCATGTCGGCAACAGCGCCTGGACGAACAGCGCGCTCTACAGCTACCAGGTCCAGGTCTACACCCGCATCGACGGCGGCACGGTGAAGACCTACACCGTCACCGACCCCTACGCCGTGACGCTGAACGCGAACGCCACCAACGGACCGGCGCAGCAGGCGATGGTGGCCGACCTCGCGAGCGCAGCTTTGAAACCCGCGGGCTGGAACCCGGCCATCCGGCCGCCGTCGCCGGCACCGACCGACATCGTGCTCTACGAGCTGCATGTGCGCGATTTCTCGGCCAACGACCCGAGCGTGAATCCGGCCCATGCCGGCAAGTTCCTCGCCTTCACCGACCTCGGATCGAGGGGCATGCAGCATCTGCAGCAGCTCGCCGCCGCCGGCGTGACCCATGTCCACCTGCTGCCGGTGTTCGACATCACGAGCGTCAACGAAGCGGGTTGCGTCACGCCGGCGATCACGAACACCGATCCCATCGGCACCGGCCCCGAGACGACGCAGGCCGCGACGGCCGACAGCGATTGCTACAACTGGGGCTACGACCCGCATCACTACGGCGCGCCGGCGGGCTTCTATTCGAGCGATGCCAACAGCCCCGTCGCCCGCGTGCAGGAATTCCGCAGCCTCGTGCAATCGCTGCACGGCATCGGCCTGTCGGTGGTGATGGACGTCGTCTACAACCACACGGCGGGCAATTTCCTCGACCAGATCGTTCCCGGCTATTACTACCGGCTCGACGCCAACGGCAATATCACGACGACCAGCTGCTGCCAGGACACCGCGACCGAATACGCGATGATGGAAAAGCTGATGACCGACACGCTGCTGCGCTGGGCCACGCAGTACGCGGTCGACGGCTTCCGCTTCGACACGATGGAGAACATCCCGCTCGCCGCGGTGCAACGCGCGCAGGCCGCCGTGGCCGCAGCGATCGCGCCGCGAACCGCGTACTGGTACGGCGAAGGCTGGATCAACAGCGAGAACTTCGTCCAGGCCGACCAGGCGCATCTGGCCGGTACCGGCATCGGCTCGTTCAACGACCGCATCCGCGACGCCGTGCGCGGCGGCGGCCCCTTCGACGGCGGCAACGCGCTGGTCGCGAACCAGGGTTTCGTGAACGGCGCCTGCTGGGGATCGAATGCCGGCAGCGCCTGCACCGCCGCGCAGCGCAGTGCGCTGGACGCGGCGCAGAACCTGATCCGCGTCTCGATGGCCGGCGGCCTGCAGAACTACAGCCTGAACGGTGTCGCCGCCTCGGCTATTCCCTACAACGGCGCCGGCGCCGGCTATACGGCGAGCCCGCAGGAGACGATCAATTACGTCGGCTCGCACGACGGCCAGACGCTGTACGACATCAGCCAGTACAAGCACCCGCTGGCGACCGCTAGCGCCGACCGCGCGCGCGCCCAGGTCGTCGCGCTCGGCACCGTGCTGATGGCGCAGGGCATCCCGTTCATCCACGCCGGCGACGAATTGCTGCGCTCGAAGGGTTTCGACCAGAACAGCTACAACGCGGGCGACTGGTTCAACCGCATCGACTGGTCGCTGACGACGAACTACATCGCGACGATGGGTCTGCCGCCGGCAGCGGCCAACAGCGCCAACTGGTCGGTGATGACGCCGTTCCTGCAATCGCCCAACGTCGCGCCGACGCCGGCCGACATTGCCGCCACGAATGCCGCGGTGCTGGACCTGCTGAAGGTGCGCCGCAGCAGCACGATGTTCCGGCTGCCGACGGCCGCGCAGATCAACGCCTGCGTGACCTTCCCCGACGCCGCGGCGCAACAGGACGGCCTGATCGTGATGCGCATCGGCGCTGCCGGCGTGGCCTGCGGCGACAACGCGTACAGGAACGTCGTCGTCCTCGTCAACGCGAATTCGGCGGCGCAGGGCTATGCGGTGGCCGCGCTCGCCGGCCATGCGTTCGCACTGCATCCGGCGCAAGCCGCGGGCGCCGACGCCGTCGTCCGCGGCGCCTCATTCCTCGCCGCCAGCGGCACCTTCCAAGTGCCGGGCCGCAGCGTCGCGGTCTTCGTCGAGAACTGAGCATGGACCCGGCGCGCCGACTCTGGCACCGTGCCGCCGTCGCGAGCGCGCTCGCCTGCAGCGGCGCGGCGCGCGGCGCCGGGCAGCCCGGGCCGCTCGTCATCTGGTTCACCGTCGAGGGCGCGAAGGCGCTGCGCCGCATCGGCGAGCGCTACACGGCAGACACGGGCGTCGAGGTCGTCGTCGAGACGCCCGACCCGCTCGAAGGGCCCAGCCGTTTCCAGCAACTGTCGGCCGCGGGCAAGGGCCCCGACATCTACATCTACGCCCACGACCGCATCGGTGAATGGATAGGCAGCGGCCTGCTGCGCGCCGTCACGCCAAGCCGCCGCCTGTTCGACGACATCGACCCGCTGGCCTGGCGCGGCTTCACCTGGCGCGGCCGGCTCTGGGGCTATCCGTACGCGATCGAGGCCGTGACCCTGGTCTACAACAAGGCGCTGGTGGCGCGGCCGCCGGCGAGCTTCGACGAGCTGATCGCGCTCGACGACGAACTCGCGCGCAGCGCCCGCCGCGCCATCCTCTGGGACTACACGAACACCTATTTCAGCTGGCCGCTGCTGGCCGCCGGCGGCGGCTACGCGTTCCGCCAGCGCAGCGACGGCAGCTACGACGCGCACGACACCGGCGTCGCCGACGCCGGCGCCGTCGCCGGTGCCGAATGGATCGCGCGGCTGATCCGCGAAGGCCGCATGCCCGCGGGCAGCGGCTATCCGGAAATGGAGGCGGCGCTGGCCCAGGGTCGGGTCGCGATGATGATCAACGGCCCCTGGTCGTGGCTGAACCTGCGCCGTGCCGGCATCGACGTCGGCGTCGCCAAGGTCCCGGCCGTGGACGGCCATGCGGCGCGGCCCTTCGTCGGCATCAAGGGCGTGATGATCAACCGGGCCAGCCGGCAGGCCGAACTCGCGGTCGAATTCATCGAGAACTACCTGCTCGCGCCGGCCGGGCTGCGCGAGCTCGATCGCGCCGAGCCCATCGGGGCGCCCGCCAGCCGCGCCTATTTCGCCGAGCGCCAGGCCGATCCCGGCATCGCCACCATCATGGCGTCGGCGCGCGACGGCGTGCCGACGCCGAGCAACCCGGAAATGGGGCGCTTCTGGTCGTCGATGAAGACGGCGCTGCTCAACCTCAGCGAAGGCCGGCAGACGCCGCGCCAGGCGCTCGATGCCGCGGCGCGGCGGATCGTCGCGGCATGAAGAAGCAAGGTGCGTGGATCCAGCGCGCAGCCGTGTTCGCGATCGGCGCGATCGGCTATTACGGCGTGCTGCGCGTCCATGCCGCCGGGCAGTCGCTGCTCGCGCTGGTGCTGCTGGCGCTGACGACGCTGGCGCTGTGGACCTACGCATCGCGCCGCACCCATGCGCTGCGTTACCTCTACCCGGCGATCGCCGGTGCGCTGGTCTTCGTGATCTTCCCGATGCTCTACACGATGGGCCTGGGCCTGACGAATTACAGCTCGCGCAACCTGCTCGATCGCGAACGCGTGCGCCAGGACCTGCTCGGCGAATCGGTGGCGGCGAGCGGATCGGCGCGTGAGTTCACGCTGCGTCGCGTCGACGGCGCGCTGCGGCTGCGGCTCGAAGCGCCGGCGGGCGGCGGGCCCGCGCTGCAGACGCCGCCGCTGACGCTCGACGGAACGGCGCCGCAGACGCTGACGCTCGAGGGCGCGCCCGCGGCGGCCGCTGCCGGCGAGGCGCTGACTATGCGCGAGGTCGTCGCGCGGCTGCCGGCCTTGCGAGCGCTGCACCTGCGTGGGCGCGATGGCGGCAATGGCGATACGCCGCTGTCGCTGCTGAGCCTGCGCGAATTCGCGGCGCTGCAGCCGCTGTACCTGGCCGGCGCGGAAGGCGCGCTCGTCGACCGCGTCACCGGCACGGCCTACCACCCCGACGACGCCAGCGGTTTCTACACCAGCGCCGATGGCGAGCGCCTGCAACCCGGCTACCGCGTCTTCGTCGGCCTCAGCCATTACGCGGCCATCTTCGGCTCGCCGCGTTTCCGCGCGCCCTTCATCGGCGTCTTCGCGTGGACGGTCGCCTTCGCCGCGCTGTCGGTATTGTTCGCCGCCGGACTCGGACTGCTGCTGGCGGTGCTGCTGAACTGGGAGGAATTGCGCTTCAAGGGCGCCTACCGTCTCGTGCTGTTCCTGCCCTATGCGGTGCCCGGCTTCATCAGCATCCTCGTCTTCAAGGGCCTGTTCAACCAGAACCTGGGCGAGATCAACCTCATCCTGCACGGCCTGTTCGGCATCCGCCCGGCCTGGTTCTCGGACCCGGCGCTGGCGCGCACGATGCTGCTCATCGTCAACACCTGGCTCGGCTTCCCCTACATGATGGTGTTGTGCACCGGGCTGATCCAGTCGATACCGGCCGACCTCTACGAGGCCTCGGCGGTGGCCGGGGCCGGGCCCTGGGCGAATTTCCGCTCGATCACGATGCCGCTCATCGTCGGCCCGCTCAAGCCCATCCTGATCAGCACCTTCGCCTTCAACTTCAACAATTTCGTCCTCGTCAGCCTGCTCACCGGCGGCCGCCCCGACCAGGTCGACGCGGTGCTGCCGGCGGGCACGACCGACATCCTGGTCTCGTACACCTGGCGCATCGCTTTCCAGGATTCGGGCCAGCAATTCGGCCTCGCGGCGGCGATCTCGACCGTGATCTTCGCCCTCGTCGCGGCGATCACGCTCGTGCAATTGCGCTATACGAAGATCGCCGGCGACGAGCCCGGCCGCTGAAGAGGGAGCCACCCATGGCCATCGTCAGACCCCGATCGCAGCGCCTGCGCCTGGCCGCGGCGCACCTGTTCCTGCTCGCGCTGTGCATCGCCGTCGCGTTTCCCTTCGTCGTCGTCGTCTCGGTCTCGCTGCGGCCCGGCAATTTCGCCAGCGGCTCGCTGATTCCCGCCACGATCAGTCTCGAGCATTGGCGCTATGTGCTGGGCCTGCCCTACCCCGGCCCCGACGGGCGGCCGCTGCTGCCCGACCTGCCGGTGCTGCGCTGGCTGTGGAATTCGGTGCGCGTCGCGCTGGCCACGGCCGCGGTGACGCTGCTGCTGTCGACGACCGCCGCCTACGCGCTGGCGCGCATGCGCTTTCGCGGCCGGCGCCAGATGTTGACGGCGCTGATGCTGATGCAGATGTTCCCGGCCGTGCTTGCGCTGGTGGCGATCTATGCGATCTTCGACCGCATCGGCTCGGCCTTTCCCGCCATCGGCCTGAATTCGCACGCCGCCCTGGTGCTGGCCTATTCCGGCGGCATCGCGATGCATATCTGGACGCTCAAGGGCTATTACGACACGCTGCCGCAGGAGATCGAGGAGGCCGCGCGCGTCGACGGCGCCACCGCCTGGCAGTCCTTCTACCGCGTGCTGCTGCCGATGGCACTGCCCATCCTCGTCGTCGTCTTCATGCTCGCCTTCATCGGCGCGATCATCGAGTACCCGGTCGCCTCGGTGCTGCTGTCGGACCAGGACCAGCTCACGCTCGCCGTCGGCTCGAATTTGTTCGTGCAGGAACACAATTTCCATTGGGGCGATTTCGCCGCCGCGGCGGTGCTGTCGGGATTGCCGATCACCGCCGTCTTCCTGCTCGCGCAGCGCTGGATGATCGCGGGGCTCGCGGCCGGCGGCGTCAAAGGCTGACCGGCCCCCTGCGCCGGGGTGGTCCGCGCCTTCACCGGATCGGAGAAGATCGACTTGCCATGAAACATCAGCCTTTCCATTCCCTGCGGCAGGCGCTGACCCTGGTTTTCACGCTGGCCCTCGCACGTGCCGGCGTGGCGGCGCCGCCGCCGCCGTTGGCCTTCTTCGCCGATCCGCAGATGAGCCAGGCGCAATTGGCGCCGGACGGCATGCACGTGGCGTTTCTCCTGGGATCGCCGAAAACCCATCGGCAACTCGGCGTGCTCGATCTGCGGACGATGAAGCCCGAGGTCGTGGCGTCGTTCAAGGAACAGGACGTCACGGAATTCCACTGGGTCAACGACAGGCGGCTGGCATTCCGGCTCGACTACCACAGCGTCGGCCCCGGACTGGCCGACAGCGGACCGGGACTGCACGGCGTCGATGTCGACGGCGCTCGCTACCGCTCCCTCGGACGTTGGGACACGCAATGGGTCGCCAGGGCGGATGGCGAGAACGTGTTCGTAACGCGAGCGCAGGAGCAGAGTCGACAAAAGGTTGACTACTTCATCTTTCATCGCTTGAACACGGTGACCGGCCGCGCGGACGAAGTCGAATTGCCGTTGCACACCGTGGATGCGGTCGCCGACAACCACGGCGAGTTCCGCGCCGTGCTCACAGCGAGCGAGGGCCGCCAGGCGATGCTGCTGCGCCAGGCCGACGGCAGCTGGAAGTCGGTGGCCGAATTCGACGCCCTCGGCAAGAGTGCCATCCGCCCGCTGTGGATCGGCCCCGACGACACGCTTTATGTGCAGGCGGCGGCCGGCGACAAGTCCGCCGTCTACGCCTTCGATCCTGCCACCGGCAA
>JAGWTU010000039.1 GCA_028868825.1 Burkholderiales bacterium
CGAGGAGCCCGCCGCATGCCCCGCCTGATCGACCTGACCGTCACGCTCGACCCGGCCAACCGCGCCCTGCTGCCGCCGCCGCTGGCCGGGGCAGCCAAGGTAGTGGCCCCGGCGATCGAGTATTTGCACCCGGCCGAGGCCAAAGGCCGCGACGAGTTCTGCGCCTACCTGGGCTGCACCCACGCCGACCTGCCCGACGGCGACGGCTGGGGCGCCGAGGTGCTGAGCGACATGTCCTCGCATTGCGGCACCCATGTCGACGCGCCGCTGCACAGCGGCTCGCGCATCGGCGGCCAGCGCGCGCGCACGATCACCGACATCGGCCTGGAGGAGCTGTTCCGCCCCGGCCTGGTGCTCGACGTGCGCCCCTGGGCGCAGGCGGCGCAGGAGATCACGCCCGCGATGCTGGACCTCGCGCTGGCGGCCAACGGCAGCCGCATCCGCGAAGGCGACGCGGTGCTGATCCGCACCGGCCAGGAGCGCTACACGATGGCCGACCCCGCGTTCTACGCCCAGCCGGGCATGAGCCGGGCCAGCACGCTGCACCTCACCTACCAGGGCGCGACCATCCTGGGCACCGACGCGGTGGGCTGGGACCTGCCCTTCGGCGTGATGACACGCCGCTTCAAGGAAACCGGCGACAAGCAGCTGCTGTGGGACGGCCACAAGGCCATCGTGCAGAAGGAGGCCTTCATCGTGCAGCAGCTGACCAACCTCGGCGCGCTGCCGCCCAGCGGCTTCATGGTCGGCTTCTTCCCGATCAAGCTGGCGCATTGCAGCGCCGCGCCGGCCCGCGTGGTCGCCTTCGTCGACTGAGCAACCGGAGAATTCCCATGGCCCTCATCGACTTCTTCGACCGCGGCTGGAGCATCAGCCCGCAGGGCACGGCCTACATCCAGGACGACCGCCACTACAGCTACACCGAGGTCGGCGAGCTGTCCTGCCGGGTGGCGCATGCGCTGCTGGCCACCGGGCTGCCCAAGGAGACCAAGGGCGCCGTCTGGGCCCACAACGACACGACCGCCTGGGTGTGCGCGTTGGGCCTGTGGCGCGCCAACATGTGCTGGCTGCCGGTGGGCGCGCGCAACCCGGCCGACGAGAACCAGGAGGTGCTGCACCGCTTCGACTGCGAGGTGCTGTTCTTCCAGCAGGCCTACGCCCCGGTCATCGCGGCGCTGCAGCCGCGCCTGCCCAAGGTCCGCCACTGGATTTGCATCGACGGCGAGGCGCCCGAAGTGCGCGGCGCGGTCGCATTGCAGGCCTGGGTGCGGGACCAGCCGACGCACAAGCCGCATCTGCGCGTCGACCTCGACGACGTCGTGGCCGTCTCGCCCACCGGCGGCACCACCGGCGTGCCCAAGGGCGTGATGAACACCCACCGCAGCCTGCAGACGATGTTCGCGCATTACCTCATCGCCTGCCCCTACGACGACGCGCACCGCCCGGTGTGTCTGGCGGCGGCGCCGATGACGCACACCTCGGGCATGCTGTCGATGCCGGCCACCGCGCGCGGCGGCACGGTCGTGATCCTGAGCAAGCCCGACCCGGCGCTGATGCTGGGCGCGATCGGCAGCCACCGCGTCACCGAGCTGTTCCTGCCGCCGACCGTGATCTACCGGCTGCTCGACATTCCCGATCTGGCGAAGAAGGCCGACTTCTCGTCGCTGAAGTACTTCGCCTACGGCGCGGCGCCGATGTCGGTGGACAAGCTCAAGCAGGCCGTCGAGGTCTTCGGGCCGGTGATGATGGGCGGCTACGGCCAGACCGAGGCGCCGGGTTCGATCGCCTACCTGCCGCCGGGCGAGCACTTCGTCGACGGCCGCCTCGCGAGCGATGCGCGGCTGGCCTCGGTGGGGCGGCCCAACCCGCTGGTGCAGGTCGAGATCATGGACGACGAGGGCCGCATCCTGCCGCGCGGCGGGACCGGCGAGATCGTGGTCCGCGGCGACCTCGTGATGAAGGGTTACTACAAGGACCCCGAGATGACCGCCCGCACGATCGTCGACGGCTGGCTGCATACCGGCGACATCGGCAGCCTCGATGGCGAAGGCTGCCTGCACATCACCGACCGCAAGAAGGACATGATCATCTCGGGCGGCTTCAACGTCTACCCGAGCCAGGTCGAACAGGTGATCTGGGCCCACCCCGCGGTGCGCGACTGCGCGGTCTTCGGCGTGCCCGACCCCCAGTGGGGCGAAGCGGTCAAGGCGGTGGTCGAACTCAACGAGGGCCAGACCGTCGGCGCCGACGAGCTGATCGCGCTTTGCAAGCGCAAGCTCGGCAGCGTTTGCGCCCCGAAGACGGTCGACATCGTCCAGGTGCTGCCGCGCAGCCCGGTGGGCAAGGTGCTGAAGAAGGACCTGCGCGCGCCGTACTGGGCCGGCCAGGCCCGCCACATCTGAGCGGCGCCGCCGCCCCACCCATCCACCCACAGGACCCGCCCATGAGCCACCTCTACATCGCCGGCATCGCCATGACCGTGTTCGGCCGCCACCCCGAGCGCAGCCTCGAGGACCTGGCCCGCGAAGCGCTGCAAGGCGCGCTGAAGGATGCCGGCGCAGAGCTCGCCGATCTCGAGACCGCGTACTACGCCGGCATCACCAACGGGCCGCTGCAAGGCCAGTTCGCGGTGCCCGGCCAGGTCGTGCTGAGCAAGCTGGGCATCGAGCAGATCCCGATCTTCAACATCGACAACGGCTGCGCGGCCGGCAGCTCGGCGGTGCACCTGGCGCTGCAGAGCCTGAAGGCCGGCAGCGCCGACGTCGCGCTGGCGCTGGGCTGCGAGAAGATGAACATCGCCGACAAGCTCAAGGCGCTGAACATCATGGAGGCGGGCTGGGACGTCGCCCGCGCCGACGAGAACTACCGCATGCTGCTGAAGATGGGCGAGGGCGTGGCGGTGCCGCCGGGCTCGGAGTCCGACAAGCCCTTCAGCAAGTTCATGTCGATCTATGCGGCGATGTGCCGCTACCACATGAAGACCTTCGGCACCACGCAGCGCCAGATCGCCGCGGTGGCGGCGAAGAACCACGCGAACTCGGTGCACAACCCGCACTCCCAGTTCCGCAAGCCTTTCAGCATCGACGAGATCCTCGCCGCGCCGCCCATCACCTATCCGCTGACGCTGCCGATGTGCGCCCCTTTGTCGGACGGCGCGGCCGCGGTGATCCTGTGCACCGAGGCCGGCCTCAAGCGCCTGCGCGTCGAGCGCTCGCGCTGCATCCGGGTCGCGGCCAGCGTGGTGCGGTCCTTCTCCAACCGCAGCTACACCGAGCCCGAGCGCAACGTCGGCCGCCTGGCGGCGAACCGCGCCTACGAGATCGCCGGCCTCGGGCCCGAGGACATGCATGTCGCCGAGGTCCACGACGCCGCGGCGATGGGCGAGATCATCCAGTCGGAGAACCTCGGCTTCGTGCCGCTGGGCGAGGGTGGTCCGGCCGCCGAGCGCGGCGAATTCGCGCTCGGCGGACGGCTGCCGATCAATCCCTCGGGCGGTCTGGAGTCCAAGGGCCATCCGCTGGGTGCCACCGGCATCGGCCAGCTGTTCGAGCTGGTGACGCAACTGCGCGGCGAGGCCGGTGCGCGCCAGGTGCACGGGGCGCGCCACGCGATCCAGGAGAACGGCGGCGGCATGGTCGGCGTCGAAGAGGCCGCCGTCGCGATCCACATCCTCCGCAAGTGAGAGGACCGACGCGCATGAAGATCCACGCCCGAGCGGCGCGGCTCGTCGACACCGGCCAGGGTCTGAAATTCACCGAGAGCCCGCGCTGGCGCGACGGGCGCTGGTGGTTCCTCGACATCCACGGCGGCGCCGTCCGCAGCGTCGACCCGCAAGGCAGTTTGCGCACCGAACTCGAGCTGCCCTTCAAGCCCAACGGCCTGGGCTTTCGCCGCGACGGCAGCCTGATGCTGGGCGACGCGCTGGGCCGCCAGGTCTACCGCTGGGACGGGCAGGCGCTCACGAAAGTGGCCGACCTGAGCGCGACGACCGTGTTCTGCCTCAGCGACGGCCTCGTCGACGGCCACGACCGCATGTACATCGGCGACATCGGCTACAACTTCTTCGACCCCGCCAACGCACCGGTGCACACCTGCGTGATCACCTGCATCGAGCCCGACGGCCGCGCCCGCGTGGTGGCCGACGGCCTGAGCTTTCCCAACGGCATGGCACTCACGCCCGACGGCCGCACCTTGATCGTCGCCGAGACCATGGGCCACCGCCTCACGGCCTACGACGTCCGTCCCGACGGCGGCCTCGCGCACCGGCGCGTCTGGGCGCCGCTGGCCGCCGACGTCAGCCCCGACGGCATCGCGCTGGACGCCGAGGGCGGCGTGTGGCTGGCCAACCCCGAGGGTCGCCACGCGGTGCTGCGTGTGCGCGAAGGCGGCGAGGTCACGGACGCCGTCGAGCTCGACACCCAGGCCTACGCCGTGATGCTCGGCGGACCGCAGCGCCGCCAGCTGCTGCTGTGCACTTCCGACAGCCACGACCCGGCGCTGATTGCGCAGTCGCCCAGCGCCACGCTGCGCGTGCTCGAGGTCGCGGCCCCCGGGCTGCCCTGATCGCAGCGGCGCCGCGTTCAGGCGGTCGCGGCGCCGCGACGGCGCAGCGTGTCCGATGGCAGTTCGTCGAACAGCTCCTTGTAGGCGCGGGCGAATTCGCCGAAATGCCAGAAGCCCCAGTCCAGCGCGATCGTCGAGACGGTGACCGCACCGCCCGCGGGGGCCAGCAGCAGCGCCTCGCGGGCGCGGTGCAGACGTAGTCGCGCGAGGAATTGCACCGGTGACAGGCCCACGACGGTCTTGAATGCGTATTCCAGCGCACGTTCGCTGGTGGCCGTGGCCTGGCACAGATCGGAGACGTAGATGCGCTGGCCGATGCGGGCCATCGCGTAGTCCTCGGCCGCCTTGACGATGCTGCTCTGCATCTGGCGCGTGAGGTCGCTGCGTGCCAGCGGCGTATCGCTGGAACTGCGCAGGGCCGCCAGCAGGGCTTCGATGAGTTCGACCTGGGCCGAACTGCGCTCCTCCGCGCTGTCGTCGAAGCGCGCCGGGTCCTGCACCGCCGTCTCGACCACGCGCAGACCGAGATCGAACAGCTGGCGCACCAGCGGCACCTCGGCCCGCATCGGCTCGACGCGCCGCGGCAGCCGCAATTCGTCGAGCCGCTGGCGCGCGGCCAGGTGGGCCTCGAGCACGGCGGGCGCCACCAGCACGGCGACGCTTTGCCAGCCGGCATCGGCGACGAAACCGGTCTCGGTGTGCGGCGGCACGGCCAGCATGAGATCGGCGCGCACCGGCACGCCATTGACGGAGCCGAGAGTCTGCGGGCCGAAGACGACATAGGCCAGCAGGCCCTGGTGCGCGGCGGTGCGCGTGCGAACACGGTGGTTCGTCGCGTGGAAGAAAACCTTCGCGCTGTCGAGATCGACCGTCACGCGGCGCGCGTGGAAGGCCCGCGTCTGCAATTGCACGGCGTCCTGCGCGAGCAATTCCAGACCGGTGCCGGCGGCCGTCGGGTCCGTGAAGTCGACCACCGTCACCGCGCGGGTCGGCGACTTGCCGGACAAGGGGTCTGCAGTCATGGACTTGGTTTGCGGATTTCCGATAGACGCTCTCGGTGCGTGACGGGAGACTGCGTCCACGCTGCAAGAGACAAGGACCAGGGACACACGAGGGGCGCGATGCCACCGCGTGCAACACAGCGCTGATGGTAGCGACTGGTGGGCAGCCGGGGCCGATCGCGACACCGGGAATACGCGCATGACCGGCGACAGAGACCGACAAGGAGACGATGCATGACGATTCGAAAGACCTTCCGATGCCGGCGCACGCGCATGGCCCGGCTCGCCTCGGCGCTGGGCCTCGCGGCGCTCGGCGCCGTGACCGCGCCGCACGCGGCCCACGCGATCGCGCTGCCGACACCCGGCGAGGACCTGCGCATGAACTGGGACAACACGCTGCGCTACAACCTCGGCCTGCGGGTGCAGAAGCAGGATCCGGCCATCCTGGCCAGCGTCAATGCCGATGACGGTGACCGCAATTTCGGCAACGGTACGCTCGTCACCAACCGCCTCGATCTGCTGTCGGAATTCGACCTCGTCTGGCAGCAGCGATTCGGCTTGCGCGTGTCGGCCGCGGCCTGGTACGACGGCGCCTATTCGAAGCTCAAGGACTCGAACACCGCGAGCGCCAACACGCTGGTCGACGGCCTGCCGGTGGCGGGTCGGCTCAGCGGCTACTCGCGGCGCTACGCCCGCGGCGGTTCTGGCGAATTCCTCGACAGCTTCTTGTTCGCCAACCTGCAGGCCGGCAGCGTGCCGGTGAACGTGAAACTGGGGCGGCACACCGCGTATTGGGGCGAGAGCCTGCTGCTGGGCGGACTGATCCATGGCATCGCCTATGCGCAGAATTCCGTGGACGCGTGGAAACTGCAGGCCACGCCAGGTGCCGAGGCCAAGGAGTTCATCCGGCCGCGCGGCGGGCTCACGATGCAGGTCCAGCCGACATCGGAGCTGTCGCTGGTCGCGCAGTGGTTCTACGAATGGCAGGCCGTGCGCGCGCCGGAGTCGGGCAGCTATCTCGCCGGGACCGACATGCTGACCTTCGGCGGCGATTCGCTGATCATCGGCGCCAATCCGTTCGCTGCCCTGGTGCCCGGGGCGCCGGCCGCGCTGCGGCTGTGGAACACGCAGGCGGTGGCGCCGACGCGTTCGACCGGCAGCCGCGGCGACTGGGGACTGGCGGCGCGCTGGTCGCCGAAATGGCTCGAGGGCACGGTCGGCGCCTACCTGCGCAATGCCACCGACATCCTGCCGCAGCTGATGGTGATCCCGGGCGTGGCCACCGTGCCCGCGGCCACCTGCAGCGCGCTCGGCGGTACCGTGCTCGCGCCGACCAGCTGCCTGGTCAACCCGCAGGCGACCTCGGTGGCCGCGTTGCGCAGCGACGGCAAGGCGGGCCTGTATCAGACCGCCTACGGCACCGACATCCGCCTCTACGGCCTGAGCCTTTCGAAAAGCCTGGAAGGCGTCTCGCTCGGTGCGGAGCTGTCGTACCGGCAGAACATGCCGCTGGTCAGCGACGCCGTCACGGTGCTGCCGGCGCCGTTGGCCGGCAGCGTGGCGGGTGCGATCGCGACCAGCGCGATCCCGGCCCGCAACGACACGCCGGGCGCGCGCGGCAACACCTGGCATGGACTGGTCAACGGCACCTTCGTGCTGCCGGGCACGGCGCTGTTCGACACCGCCAGCATCGCCGCCGAATTGACCTGGATGCAGTTGGACAAGGTGACGCAGAACGCGGCCCTTTACAAGGGGCGCGACGGCTACACCGCCATCGACAAACCCACGCGCAGCTATTGGGGCCTGGGCTTGATCTTCACGCCGACCTGGTTCCAGGCGCTGACCGGCGTCGACCTGTCGCTGCCGATCAGCTGGAGCCAGGGCATCAGCGGCAACGCGGCGACGACCTTCGGCGGCAACCGAGGCACCGGCACCTGGAGCGCGGGCCTGGCCGCGACGGCCTACCAGAACTACAGCATCAGCCTGTCCTACATCGGCTATTTCGGCCGCCACGACAGTGCGGGCGGCGCCGCGACGGTGTTCAACGGCAGCAGCGCGGCGGTGTCCGACCGCGGCTGGGTGTCGCTGACGCTGAAGACCACCTTCTGACGGAGACCTCGATCATGTTCAAGCAATGCTCGATGGCGCTGGCCATCACCTGGGCGGCCTCGGTGCCGGCGTGGTCGGCCGTCTCCGCCGACGAGGCCCGCGAACTCGGCACCCGGCTCACACCGGTCGGCGCCGAGCGCGCCGGCAATGCCGACGGCACGATCCCGGCCTGGACCGGCGGCCTCACCGCGCCGCCGGCCGGGTTCCACAAGGGCAGCGACAAGCGCATCGATCCCTACGCCGGCGACAAGCCGCGCCTGGTCATCACCGGCAAGAACGCGGCGGCCTACGCCGACAAGCTCACCGAGGGCACCAAGGAACTGCTGCGCCGCTACCCGACGATGCGCGTGGACGTGTACCCGACCCACCGGCCGGCCGTCTTTCCGGCGCGCGTGCTGGAGAACACGCACAAGAACGCCGTCGATACCAAGCTCACCGATGGCGGCCTGGGCGTCGAGAACGTGATGCCGGGCTTCCCGTTCCCGATCCCGAAATCGGGCTACGAGGCGATGTGGAACCACCTGCTGAACTACCGCGGCCTGGGCTTCAGCGCCAAGTTCGACATCTGGAACGTCGATGCCTCGGGCCGGCCGACGCTGGCATCGGCCGGCGAGGCGACCTACGCCTGGCCCAATGCCAGTCCGAAGAAGACCGGCTACATGAAGGAGACCGACCCCTTCTGGTACGTCAAGTTCCAGTACACGGCCCCGGCCCGTCGCAACGGCGAAGCGATGCTGGTGTGGGACTCGGCGAATCCGCTCAAGCAGGCCCGTCGCGCCTGGATGTACCTGCCAGGCCAGCGCCGCGTGCGCCTGGCGCCCGACATCGCCTACGACACGCCGAACCCGGGTTCGGCGGGCGCCAGCACCTACGACGACGGGTCGATCTTCAACGGCGCGATGGACCGCTTCGACTTCAAGCTGCTGGGCAAGCGGGAGATGATCGTGCCCTACGGCGACTACAAGCTCACCTACGGCTCGAAGGCGGCCGAGGTGACGACCGCGGGGCATCCGAACCCCGATGCCGTGCGCTGGGAACTGCACCGCGTGTGGGTCGTCGAGGCGACGCTCAAGCCGGGCAAGCGGCACATCTACCACAAGCGGCTGTTCTACATCGACGAGGACAGCTGGGTGGCGGTGGCCTCGGACGCCTACGACGCGCGTGGCCAGCTCTTCCGCTCGGGCTACTCGCTGTCGTCGTTCAGCTACGACGCGCAGGCGATGTGGGCCGATACGCAGGTCTTCGTCGACTTCACCGCCGGGCTGTACTCGGTGCTCGGGTTGACGGGCGACTACTACGGCGTGAGGTACCTCACCGAATTGCCGCCCGAGACCTTCTGGTCGCCCGAGCAGCTGGCCGGCACCGGCGTGCGCTGATTGCGACCCGATCCGGTGGATGCAATGAAACGCCTGCTGCGGCGGCTGGCCGCCTCGACCCTGGGCTTCACGCTGGGCCTCGCGCTGGGCGCTCAGGCCGGCGCGGCGGAGCGCTCCCTGCCGTTCCGCGACCCCTTGGCGCTGCCGGCGTCGAGCAGTGCGCTGGCCCCGCGCAGCCTGATGCTGGGCGTGGCGCGCGCCGGGCATCGACTGGTGGCGGTCGGGCAGCGCGGCCACATCGTGTACTCGGACGACGGTGGTGCCAGTTGGCAACAGGCCGCGGTGCCGGTGAGTTCCGACCTCACCGCGGTGCGTTTCGCGACCCCTGAGCGCGGCTGGGCCGTGGGCCACGACGGCGTCGTGCTGAACACCGTCGATGGCGGCCGGACCTGGGTGCTGCAACTCGACGGCCGGCGCGTCAATCAGTTGCTCGTCGAGCAACTCGAGGCGCGGCTGCGCGACCAGCCGGCGTCCGCGGCGCAACTCCAGCCGCTGCTGTCCGAGGCGCGCCGCGATCTCGCCCAGGGCCCCGACAAGCCGTTGCTCGACGTCTGGTTCGCGGATGCGCACAACGGCTTCGTCGTCGGCGCCTACAACCTGATCCTGCGCACCGGCGACGGCGGCGCGAGCTGGACCTCCTGGTTCGACCGCACCGACAACCCGCGGCTGCTGAACCTGTATGCGATCGCATCCGTCGGCGACGCGCTCTACATCGTCGGCGAGGCCGGGCTGGTGCTCAAGCTCGACCCGGCGGCACAACGCCTGCGCGCCCTGGCAACGCCCTACAAGGGCAGCTACTTCGGCGTCGTCGCGACCGCCGGCACCGTGCTCGCGCTGGGCCTGCGTGGCACGGCCTACGCCAGCGACGACGGCGGCGCGAACTGGCGTGCGGTCGAGACCGGCCTGCATGCCAGCCTCGTCGCCGGCGCGGCGCTGGCCGACGGCCGCCTGCTGATCGGCGACGCCGGCGGCCGGCTCGCGGTCGGCGATGCCGACGCGCGCCAGTTCCATCCGCTGCCGCTGCCGCAAGCCCTGCCGCTGGCCGGACTCGTGGATGCGGGACAGGGGCGCCTGGCGCTCGTCGGCCCGCGCGGCGTCGTCGTGACCGCCCCCGTGGCCTTGCATGCCGCGATGGAGACTCGTCCATGAACCCGGCCGCCGACGATCCCGATCCGATGCCGGTGGTGCGCCGCCTGGCCGACTTCGATGCGCGTTCGGGCAACCGGCTCGAGCGGCTGGTGTTCAACCACCGCCGCGCCGTGCTCTTCGTCTGCCTGCTGCTGACGCTGGTGCTCGGCGCGCTGGCCGTCACGCGGCTGCGCGTCAACGCCAGCTTCGAGAAGATGCTGCCGCTGACGCAGCCGTACATCCGCAACTACCTCGAGTTGCGCCCGGACCTGCGCGGCCTGGGCAATGCGGTTCGCGTCGTCGTCGAGAACGTCGACGGCGACATCCGCGACCCGCGCTATCTCGAGGTGCTGCGCCAGATCAGCGACGAACTGTTCCTCACCCCCGGCGTCGACCGCGCCTGGGTCAAGTCGCTGTGGACGCCCACCGTGCGCTGGACCGAGGTCACCGAGGAAGGCTTCCGCGGCGGCCCGGTGATGCCCGACAACTACGACGGCTCGCCGCAGGCGGTGGAGCAGCTGCGCCAGAACATCGCGCGCTCGGGCATCGTCGGCAGCCTCGTCGCCAAGGACTTCCGCTCGAGCATGATCTTCGTGCCGCTGCTGGACGTCGACCCGCGCACCGGCACGCGCATCGACTACCGCGTGCTGTCGCACGAACTCGATGCGATCCGCGGCCGCTTCGAGCATCCCCGCGCCGGCGGCGCGTCAGCGGCGCCGCAAGTGCGCGTGCACGTCATCGGCTTCGCCAAGCTGATCGGCGATCTGATGGACGGGCTGGCGCAGGTGATGGCGTATTTCGGCATCGCCGCGCTGATCGCCACGGCCATCATCTTCGGCTACACGCGCTGCGTGCGCAGCACGGCGCTGGTGGTGGCCTGCTCGCTCGTCGCGGTGGCCTGGCAGCTCGGGCTGGTGGCGCTGCTGGGCTTCGAGCTCGATCCGTACTCGGTGCTCGTGCCCTTCCTGGTCTTCGCCATCGGCGTCTCGCACGGTGCGCAGAAGATGAACGGCATCATGCAGGACGTCGCGCGCGGCACGCAGCGGCTGGTGGCGGCGCGCTACACCTTCAGGCGGCTGTTCGTCGCCGGACTGACCGCGCTGCTGGCCGATGCGGTGGGCTTCGCGGTGCTGATGATCATCGACATCCCGGTGATACGCGACCTCGCGATGACGGCCAGCCTCGGCGTCGCGGTGCTGATCGTCACCAACCTGCTGCTGCTGCCGGTGCTGCTGTCGTACACCGGCGTGAGCGCGACGGCGGCGGCGCGCAGCCTGCAGGGCGATGCCGACGCCGAGGCCGTTGCCGGGCAGCCGCCGCGCGGGGGGGCGCGGCCGTGGGCGTTGCCCTGGGCGCTGCTCGAGCGCTTCACGACCCGGCGCTGGGCCCTGGGTGCGGTGGCCGCCGCCGCCTTGCTCACGGGCGTCGGCTACGCGGTCAGCACGCGGCTGCAGATCGGCGACCTCGACCCCGGCGCGCCCGAGCTGCGCCGGGACTCGCGCTACAACCGCGACAACGCCTACATCACTGGCCACTTCGCCTTGTCGTCGGACCCCTTCGCGGTGATCGTGAAGACCGGCAAGGAAGGTTGCCTGCGCTACGCATCCTTGATCGAGGCCGACCGGCTGGCCTGGAAGCTGCGCCAGCTGCCGGGCGTGCAGACCACGGTCACGCTGGCCGATGCGGTGCGCCAGATCACGGCCGGATCGTTCGAAGGCAACCCCAAGTGGCTGACGATCAACCGCAACCAGGACGTCTTGAACTACGCCGCGCAGCAGGCCGCGAGCAGCAACCCCGACCTGTTCAACACGGATTGCTCGGTGATGCCGGTGATCGCCTATCTGGCGGACCACAAGGCGCAGACGCTGGACCGCGTGGTCGCCGCGGCGGCGGCCTTCGCCGATGCCCACGACACGCCCGAGCGCCGTTTCCTGCTCGCCGCGGGCAGCGCCGGCATCGACGCCGCGACCAACATCGTCGTGCGCAAGGCCTGGCACGAGATGCTGATCTACGTCTACGTCGCGGTCGTCGTGCTGTGCTGGGTCACGTTCCGCAGCTGGCGCGCGGTGGTCGTGGCG
The DNA here is from genome assembly GCA_028868825.1 of Burkholderiales bacterium. Lineage (GTDB taxonomy): Bacteria > Pseudomonadota > Gammaproteobacteria > Burkholderiales > Burkholderiaceae_C > Rubrivivax. Next base: position 12,256 of record JAGWTU010000039.1, read on the forward strand.
GTGGTGCCGCTGGTGGTCACCTCGGTGCTGTGCGAAGCGTTGATGGTGGTGCTGGGCATGGGCGTCAAGGTGGCGACGCTGCCGGTCATCGCGCTCGGCGTGGGCATCGGCGTCGACTACGCGCTGTACCTGCTGTCGGTCCAGTTGGCGCAGCAGCGCCGCGGCTCGAGCCTGACCGAGGCCTATCGCGGCGCCGTGCGCTTCACCGGCAAGGTCGTCGCGCTGGTCGGCGTCACGCTGGCCGCCGGGGTCGTCACCTGGGCGCTTTCGCCGATCAAGTTCCAGGCCGACATGGGCGTGCTGCTGACCTTCATGTTCCTGTGGAACATGCTGGGCGCGCTGGTGCTGATCCCGGCCTTGTCGCACTTTCTGTTGCCCGGGCAGCCCGTCGCGGCGCCCGCGAGCCCGCCGTCGAGGTCGCCCTTGCCGATCGCCTCGTCCCCTGCGCCTTGAACCCGGAGCGTCCACGTGCTTTCGAACCCCGTCTTCTGCATTTCCCGCCGTGCCTCATCGACCCGTCCGTTGCTGGCCGGCCTGGCGCTGGCGGTCTGCGTCGCTGCCGCGCCCGCGTCGGCGCAGAGCCCGACACCGATCGACGCGGCCGCATCGTCGACCCGGCTGATCCTGCTGGGCACCGGCGCCGGGCCGATACCGCGCAGGGACCGCTCGCAGCCGGCCAACCTGCTCGTGGTGGGCGGCCGGCCCTACCTGATCGACGCCGGCAACGGCGTGGCCCGGCAACTGGCCTTCGCCGGCTATGCCACGGCCGACGTGCGCACGATCTTCATCACCCACCACCATATCGACCACAACGCCGACATCGGCGCGCTGATGTCCTTCACCTGGATCGAGGACAACAAGCGCAACCGGGCGGATGTGCCGCCGGTGCGCTTCTACGGCCCGCCGGGGACGAGCGAACTGGTGGCGGCCGCGCAGTCGTTCCTGAGCGTGTCCGAGCGCATCTTCCGCGCCGAGGTGCCGATGCGGCCTTCGGCCGGCCTCTTCGAGGCACACGACTTCGCCCGCGACGGCGAGGTCTACCGCGACGACCGTGTCGTCGTCACGGCGGCAGAGAACACCCATTACCAGTTCGCGCCCGGGTCGCCCTCGGCGGGTCGCGACAAGTCCTACGCGCTGCGCTTCGACACGCCGGGACGCTCGGTGGTCTTCACGGGCGACACCGGCCCGAGCGAGGCGCTCGAGCGACTGGCCGGCGGCGCCGACGTGCTGGTCAGCGAGGTGATGGATCTCGATGCCTCGATGAAGGCGATCGAGTCCAAGGCGGCCTTGCCGGCACCCGTGGCCGCCGCCGTGCGCCGGCATATGGCGCAGGAACACCTGACGCCCGAGCAGGTCGGTCTGCTGGCGCAGAAAGCGCATGTCAAGCTGGTGGTGCTGACCCACTTCTCGCCCGGCCTCGACGGCGAGACCGACATGAGCCGCTATGTCGACGGGGTGCGCAAGCACTACACCGGCGTCGTGATCGCCGGCCGGGACTTGATGGAGCTTTGAACGAATCGTTCAGCACTTGGCAGGTTGCCGGTCGCTCTGGGGACTTCCAGAATTCGCGGGCGGTGTCCGGCCCAAAGGCCGGCTGCTGACGTTCAGCGCCGCGACCATCCGCCCAGATCGGTCCGTGAGCGGCACGGCCAGCGATGTCACGACAAGACTTCAACTACTGGCCGGCGCATGCCGCCGTCCCAATCGACCGAGGTCAGCACAGGGCTTGTCGCGCCTTCAGACCAGCCAGCCGCGGCTGACCGGCGACGTCCGAAGAGCCCGGCTGAATGAAGGTTCGAGGCCCGGGCAGTTGCAGCGTCATCGGCGCTCCGTTGCGCGACCGGCCCCGATCGGGCCTACCGCTGCAGCCACGGGCGGGTTGCCCGCCATCGCGCGCGCAAAGGCGTCAACGGTCGCAAACGCGTCGAAGGTCGCCGCGGTGTCAGAGAGGGCCTTCGCGCGATCGGCGACGGGGGTTGAAGCCAGCTGGGCGGCGAACTTGCTGCGCAGATCGCTCCAGGACAGCGGGTCTTCCGGCTCGCCGCGTGCGACGCTGACCTGGGTCTCGATCGTCGTGCCATCGCGAGTTTCGATGCGCACATCGACCGCACCCCACAAGCTCGGTTCGGCCGCCTGACGCGCCACGACGGCGTCCGAGGGGACGACAGAGATCCGCTCTTCGATTTCGGCCATGCCGTGGTCATCCAGTCCAGCCTGCAGCGTCGCGAGCGAGACCTCGCCGAACTTCAGGGCAACCGCCAGGGCGAAGGGCAGGCTCCCCTGTGCAGCGATCAGGGTCTGCGGCCGCCGCCGATCGGCCTTGACGACAAATGGGCCGGCGTAGACGACGACGCTGCGTACGCTTTCGGGATCGAGATCGTGCTGCTTGCGTGCCGCCAGCACGGCGTCGATCGCCGGATGCAGCCTGCGCAAGCAGGCGTGGACCTTGAAGTAGGTCGTCATCACGTGCCGGGTGCGACCCAGTTCGACGCCGAAGCGTGCCGCGTCGTAATGATCGGCGAAGCAGCGGAACAGGCCGTGCGCGCCTTCGAGCACGCTGTCCGGGCCGGTGAATCCGCACAGCGCCATCTCGACACTGCGCAGGCCGGTGGCCGTGGTCCAGCCCGGACAAAGCAGCTTGCCGGAAGATCCGTCGCTGAGGTATTCGATGATGCCGGCGCCGTGCAGCGCGGCAATGGCCATGGCCGCCCGGGTCTGCGCAGCGTCGAGCCCTCTGAGCTTGGCCGCTGCGGCCGCGACGGCCACCGTGCCGGCGATGCCGGTCGTGTCGAACCCTTTTTCGGTGTACGAAGACGGATTGATCACCGAGCCTATCTCCACGTACACGTCGTATGCCGCGGCGATGGCGTCGATGGCCGCGGTGGTGGATGCACGCAGCTTCTCGCCCAGCGCGAGCACCGTGGGAACAATGACCACGCCTGGGTGCCCCATCGCCTGCCGATGGCCGTCGTCGAGGTCGACGACACGGGAAAACGCCGCATTGCAAAACGCGGCGGTTTCCACCGTCACCTGCCCGAAGCCGAAGATCGCGGCTTCGGCTTCTCGGGGTGGGCGACGGGCGTAATCGAGTAAGCCTCGCGCCTTGTCGCTGTAGCGGCCGGCCAGCATGTTGCCGATGTGGTCGTAGATGCACTGCCGCACGCGGTCGACTTCGGCTGGCTTCAGGTCTTCGAAACGCGTCGCGGCGACATGCCCGGACAATTGGCGTATGAGGCTTTCGGTCTGCATGGTGGGCTCGAACGTGAACGGGCAGGGCCGCAAGGCGGCCGCGAGGGGTCATGGGGCGGCGAGGAGATCCATCAGCAGGCCGACATCGTCGATCCGTTCGATGTCGCGAATCGCCGCCAGGATGGCGTCGCCGCGCCCGGCCAGGGCGGTCTGCGCAAGCTGTTCGCGGAATTTGGCTTCGAGATCGTCGGTGGACAGCGGATGGGCCGCGCCGCCGCGCGCGGCGATGACTTGCTGCCGCAGCGGCTGTCCCTGCCGGGTTTCAATGATCAGCTCGGCCGCACCCCAGGTCTGCGGTTGGCGGATCCAGAGGTCTTCCAACGGACCGCTCACATCGACCTCGATCCGGCGCTGGAGTGCCGCGATGTCGGGGTCGTCGATCCCGGACTGCATCTGTGCCTGGCCGACGCGGCCATGCTTGAGCGCCAGCGCGACGCAGTAGGGCAGGCTGCATTGCGCCTGCGCCAGGTCGACCGGATCGCGGCAGTCCAGCCGGCCGACGAACGACGAGGTCAGTATGCGGATCCGGCTGGCTTCCTGCCACGCCGTGGCTCGTTGCCGATGCAGCGCCGCGGCCGCGTCGACCGCACCGTGCAGGCCGCGCATGCAGGCGTGAAGCTTGAAATAGTTGCCCTGGATGCCGAAGGCATGCCCGAGTCCGGACGTCGCGCGGGCGCTGTCCCACTGGTTCGAGAACGCCCGGAAATGGCCCTTGGCGCCCTCGAACACGGCCGCAGGCCCGGTGAAGCCGGCGCGCGCGAGGTCGGCGGACTGCAAACCCGCGCGTGCGGCCCAGGCTGGGCAGAGCACCTTGCCGGCGCTGCCGTCGTTCTGGTATTCGGTGATCCCGCCAGCGTGGGTCGCCGCGATGCCGATGGCGTGTCCGGTGGTCTCGGCGTCCATGCCGCGGAGCTTCGCTGCCAGGGCGGCCGCGGCGACGCACCCGACGATGCCCGTGGAATCGAAGCCGCGTTCGTGGTACGCGCTGGGATTGATGGCAGCACCCAGACCCGCATACACATCGTAGGCAGCGACCAGGGCCGCGACGATGTCGCTGCCGCTGGCCGACAGCACCTGCCCCAAGGCCAGCGCCGTGGGGACCAGGACGCTGGCGGGATGCCCCATGGCGGCTTGATGGCCGTCGTCGAGGTCGTGCATCCGCGCCAGCGCGGCATTCGCGAAAGCCGCCGCTTCGCAGCCGACCCGTCCGCCACCGACCACGGTCGCCTCGGCGGCACCGTGGCCGCCGCGGACATAGAGATCGACCGCCCGCGCCTTGGGTGAGTGGCGCCCACCGAGCATGTTGCCCACGGTGTCCAGCAGGCATCTGGCGGCCTGCTCGCGCGTGGCGTCGGGCAAGTCGGCGTGGCGGAGGGCCGCCACGTGCCGCGCCAGGTGTCCGGCGATGGTCATCGCGGCGGACGCGACAGTCCCGCCCGCGCGAGGGCGTCGTCAGCGGCGTCGGAGCAGAGGAAGTCGAGGAAACGGCACGCAAGCTCGGGATTGCGCGCCTTGGACGAGACCGCGCCTGAAACCAGGCTCACATGCTGGACCTCCGAAGGGAGCGGGCCGACGATGGTGATGCCGGGAACGAGTCGCAACTCGCTGAGTTGCTGGATGCCGATTTCGACATCGCCGTCGGCCACCGCCTCGCCGACGAACTTCTGGCCCAACACGACATGGGCTTTGGCGGCGACTTCAGGCGCGATGCCCAGCGCGTCGAAAAGCGATCCGCCGACGTAACTGCCGCTGGCGCCTTCCGAGTAACCGATGGACGTGGCGGCGAGCAGGCAGCGGCGCAGCGCGTCCACGGTCGCGATGTCGGGCGCCGGTTGCCCCGATCGCACCGCGACGCCGATCTTCGAGGTCGCGATGTCGCGGCGCGTGATGGCGGTGAAGCAGTCTTCGCCGATCAGCGCGTCCATGCCGGAGCCGACCATCAACAGGACGTCCACGGATTCACCGCGGCGCACGCGCACCAGGTTGGACTGGGGGGAATGCCCTGAAGACGGGCCCCAGGAGACGGACAGCGTGCAGCCGTGCAGGGCCTCGAATTGCGACGCCAGGTCGCGCAGCGGCTGTTTCAGGATGCCGGTGGTCAACACCTTGAGTTCGGCGGCTGGCTGCTGGCTCATGGACTGGACTCGGCCGGCGTGCCTGCAACTCGGAAGGCGCTGCGCAACCCGCTGCCGGTTAGGCCGGTGGCTGTCGCCGGCGTCGCGCGCCGAAGCATGAGGGTCGCCACGATGCCGCAGAACGAAGCGAAGGTCATCCAAAGGCCCGGCGCCGCCTTGTCGCCCGTGGCGTGGATGAGCCACGTCGACACCAGCGGGGTGAAGCCGCCGAAGATCGCCACGGCGAGGCTGAAGGCGAAAGCAAAGCCAACCGTGCGAACATGCGCTGGCATGATTTCCGTGAGCGCGACCATCGCGGCGCCGTTATAGGCGGCGTACAGGAATGCCAGCCAGAGTTCGACGATCATGAGGTGCGCGAAGCTTGGGTTGGCAACCAGCCACGAGAGTGCCGGATAGGCGGTCAAGATTCCCAGCGTTGCGGCACCGTACAGCACCGGACGTCGGCCGATGCGGTCGGACAGCGCACCCATCGCCGGAACGCAGAAGAAGCTCAGCAGCCCTACGGCGAAGGTGACGGCCAAGCCGTCGGCCGCGCTGAGCTTGAGAACCGTGCCGCCGAAAGTTGGCGTGTAGACGGCCACCAGGTAGAAAGTGACGGTAGTCATGATGACCAGCAGCATGCCGTGAATGATCAGCCGATAGTTGGCCGCCAACGAATACAGGATCTCGGAAAAGCGAGGATGGTGCTTGCGCGCAAGGAATGCTTCGGTTTCCTCCAACGAATTCCGCAGCACGAGCAGAAATGGAACGATGAGGCAGCCGATCAGAAACGGGATGCGCCAGGCCCAGGCCTGGATGGTGGCGGGGGCCACGAGGTCGTTGAGCAGATAGCCGATGCCGGCCGCAGCCATCGTGGCGACCTGCAGGCTGGAGGACTGCCAGCCGACATAGAAGCCCTTCTGGTTGGCAGGTGCGATCTCGAAGAGATAGACCGAAACGCCCCCCAACTCGACGCCCGCCGAGAACCCCTGCAGCAAGCGCCCTAGGAACACGATGATCGGCGCCGCCAGGCCGATGGTCGCGTAGCTCGGCGTGAAGGCGACGATGATGGTGCCCAGGGCCATGATGGCGAGTGTGACGGTCAGGCCTGTGCGGCGACCGACGCGATCGATGTAGCCGCCCAGAACGATGGCGCCGATCGGGCGCATCAGAAAGCCGGCGCCGAAGACGGCGAACGTCAGCAGCATCGAGGCGTACTGGTTCTCGCTCGGAAAAAAGGCGGCAGCGATATAGCGTGCATAGAACCCATAGAGAAAGAAGTCGAACATCTCGATGAAGTTGCCGCTGGCCACGCGGAGGATGGCCGAAAACTTGGATCCGTGGGTGGTGTTCATGGCCCCGTCCTCAATGCAGGATGACAGGCCGTGGCGCATGCGCCACCGGCGCTGCGACGGCCATATTTCCGTCAAGGACGGTGTTGAATCGAATTCGCGACGGTTGGTTTTGCATCGTCTTGTCTCCTGGGTTTATGGATGGGTTTCGTGCAGCGACCACTGGATTCCATTTGAATGGGGTCGCGGCAAATCGGCAATGCGCGAATTCCACTCATTGGAAATCGAACCGCAGACCCGCATGACAACCCGATGCGGCCGCGTGTCGACGCGCGCTGCGTTTCCCTGATTGCCAGCGCGGGTAATCGCCGGGCGCGCGAACGGGTCGCGCGCGAGCTCCATCTCATTCAGCGCGGCTCCAGACCGGCTCGCCGTGCCTGCTGAGCTGCCGCAGGCGAAGTCAGGAAGCTGATCAGGCCCTGAGCGGCCTGCGGTGTCGGCGCCCCTGGGCGTATGCCAAAGGTGAAGACGGTGAGCCGCTGCACTTCCGGTCCGAGAGGACCGAGCCGATCGATGCCCTGCACGGTCAGGAGCTCGCTGACCTGTGTGAAGCCGAGCTGACCGCGGCCTTGGGCCAGGGCCGCGCCGACGGACAAACCCGGCGCCAGACGCAATGTCTTGGGTTCGACCAGGTCGCGGATGCCCATCTGATCGAACAGCGTCAGCAGGTGCAGACTGCTGGGCCCCGAAGACAGCACGATCGACTGCGCATCCAGCAACGATTGCTTCAGCGCCGCCCGCGTCGAGACATCGAACTTCCTCGAACCCGACGCCGTGGCCGCACCGATGGCCGACGCCATGAATTCGCGGCCCGCACCCCGCAGCAGCTTGCCGCGATGCTCGAGGTCGGCAACCACGGCCTGCGGAATGACGACGAGGTCGAAGGCGCCACCTTCCTCGGCCAGGCGGGTGATGTCCGGCGTGCCGCCCCAGGTGACCTGAACAGGGTGACCCGAGGCCTTCTCGAAAGCCGGGATCAGCTCATGAACCAGTTCCTTGACCGCATTCGAGGCGATGAGCCTGACCTCGTCGGCCATCATCACCCGGCCGATGGCCACCCATTGTTGGGCGGAGTCCATGCTTCTGGCGTTGAAAAGTGAATGTGGCGCCGAGCGCGGAACTCAGTCGATCAGCTCGGTCGAGCTCAATTTGACTTTGGCCGCCATCCGCGGCGCGTTCTGCAGGTGCCAGAGGGTGTACTGCTCGGCGTAGGTGCTCTCCGCCGTCACGCCATCGACGGCAATGACGACATTGAAGCCACGGAACACGGAGCCTCCTGCCGTGTACAGCACCGCGCCGTGCGAAGCGGTGCCGATGATGACGACGGTGGTGATGCCCCGGTCGCGCAGGATCTTCTCGAGGTCGGTGCCCAGGTATTTGTCGGGGCCCGAACGCACCCAGGGCTCATGGCCAACCAGCGCCACATCGGGCCACAGATCGGCGGGCGTGCCAGGTGTCGGCAGCGCGCCGAGTGTGTAGACCACGAACCAACCCTTGGCCCGGGCTGTGGCCAGCAGCTTGCCGGCTTGCGGCAGCGCCGCGACGCAGCGTGGGCGGACCTCCCTGTTGCAGGTGTCCTTGGAGAGGTCCAACACCAGCAGCGCGGTCGTCTTCGGGTCGACGGTAACCTTCGACAAGCTTGGCGGCGGTGGCGTCTGGACGCTGCCCCATTCGTCCAGGATGCTGTGGGCCGCGGCCGCTGTCGGCAGGCAGGCCGCGCTCGCAGCGGCGATCAGCGCGCCCAGGATCTGCCTTCGTTCGTTCATCTTGACTCCTTGTCGTATTGCATTACGGTCCGTGATTCGGACCCGTTGCCCATTCGGGTTCAGACCCGTTCGATCACCGCGGCGATGCCCTGGCCCACGCCGATGCACATGGTGCACAGCGCGTAGCGCCCACCACTCCTGTGCAACTGGTTCAATGCCGTGGTGACCAGCCGAGCGCCGGAAGCACCCAGCGGGTGACCCAGCGCAATGGCGCCGCCATTCGGGTTCACGCGCGCATCGTCGTCGGCCAGGCCCAGGTTGCGCAGCACGGCCAGGCCTTGTGCGGCGAAGGCTTCGTTGAGTTCGATCACTTCCATCTGCGCCAGGCTCAGCCCGGTCAACTCCAGCACCTTGCGCGTGGCCGGCGCCGGGCCCATGCCCATGATGCGCGGCGGTACACCCGCCGTGGCCATGCCCACCCAGCGCGCACGCGGGGTCAGGCCCTGTCGTGCGGCCATGGCCTCGTCGGCCAGCAGCAAGGCGCATGCGCCGTCGTTCACGCCGCTGGCGTTTCCCGCCGTCACCGTGCCATCGGGCCGCACCACACCCTTGAGCCTGGCCAGCGCTTCCAGCGTGGTGTCGCGCGGGTGTTCGTCGCGGTTCACGAGCAGCGTCTCGCCCTTCTTTTGCGGCACGCGCACGGGCACGATCTCGGCGGCGAAGTAGCCGGATTGCTGCGCGGCGATGGCCTTCAACTGCGAGGCCAGAGCCATGCGGTCCTGCGCCTCGCGCTCGATCTTGAAATCGGTGGCGACGTTCTCGGCCGTCTCGGGCATGGCGTCCACGCCGTATTGCGACTTCATCAGCTTGTTGACGAAGCGCCAGCCGATCGTCGTGTCGTAGATGGCGTTGCTGCGGGCGTAGGCACTCTCGGCCTTGGGCATCACGAAAGGCGCCCGGCTCATGCTCTCGACACCGCCGGCGATCATCAGGTCCGCCTCGCCGCTCTTGATGGCGCGGGCCGCGGTACCCAGCGCGTCCAGGCCCGAACCGCAAAGGCGATTCACGGTTGAACCGGGCACTTCCAGCGGCAGGCCGGCCAGCAGCGCGCTCATGCGCGCCACGTTGCGGTTGTCCTCGCCGGCCTGGTTGGCGCAGCCGTAGATCACGTCGGTGACGGCCTGCCAATCGACGCCCGGGTTGCGCGTCATCAACGCAGCCAGGGGAACGGCGCCCAGGTCATCGGCGCGGACGCTTGCGAGTGCGCCGCCATAGCGACCGAAGGGCGTGCGAACGGCGTCGCAGATGAAGGCATGTCGGGTCATGAAGGCAAGCTCATGTGGGCAGGTGGGGCGTATGGGTCAGGGCCCAGATGCGGGCCAGCAGTGCGCGCGCTTCGTGTTCGCCGATGACGGGGCCGGCCAGCTCGATCAGCTTGCCTTCCAGTTCGGCATCGGACAGGGGCAGTTCGGGGTCGCCCTTGCGATCCAGCTGCAGGTGGGTCAGCACGCGGCCGTCGCGCAATGTGAGGGTCACGCGCGCGGCGCGGCGGCCGGGGAAGCCGGCATCCACTTCCGGATCCAGCGCCTTGCGGATCCGCGGCATCAGCGCCCGCGTGGCCGGGTCCCTCAGCCGCGCCGGTTCGTAAGCGGACAGACGCACGCTGCCGTGCACCAGGGCCGTCGCAACCATGTAGTGCAGGCTGAAGCGGGCCTGGTCCGCGTTCTGCGGATCGACGTGCGGCGCGATGTCCAGCGTGGGTCGGTAGACCCCCAGGTGCACGGACTCAATGTCGGCGTGGGACAAGCCATGTCGTTGCTGCAGCGTCAGCGCGCCGTCGATCGCAGCAAAGCAGTGGCCGCAACCGATGTGGTTCTTGAACGTCAGTCGCGTGATGTGGAAGTCTTCGCCCAGCGTGGCGCCCACCTGTGACCAGTCGGGGCCGTCGCTCATCGCATGACCCAGACCCGAGTCGCCTTCCAAGACGTCGAGCGAACTGCGCATGCCGCCAGCTGCCAGCTGTGCGGCCAGCACCCCGGCCTCGGCGGCGCGGCCCGCATGCAGCGGCTTGGCCATGGTCTCGGATCGGAAGGCCTGCTGCAGCCCGGCGGTGAACGTGGCGGCCAGCGCCAGTGCCTGCGCGTAGGCGTCTTCATGCAGGCGCAGCAGGCTCGCCGCCGCGGCCGCGGCGCCGAAGGCGCCCACCGTCCCGGTGTTGTGCCAGAACCGGTAATGCGGTCGACCCATCACGACACCGATGCGGGTGGAGACTTCGTAGCCCAGAACCACGGCACGCAGGAAGTCGACGCCGGTGGCCTTCCCGGTCTGCGCCGTTGCCAGCGCCGCTGCAATGGTCGCCGCACCCGGGTGAACCATCGCATCGCGGAAACTGTCGTCCACCTCGGCGGCATGGGCCGCCGTGCCGTGGATCAGCGCCGCCGCGCGCGTCGTGGCCGCTCGGCCCAGGGCCAGACGCGCATCGCCACGGTCCAGGTCTTCGGCCAGCGTCGCCTCCAGCACCTGAACGGCCGGCATGGCGAGGCCGGGATAGAGCGACGCGTACCAATCGATCACGGCGCGTTGCGTGTGGTGCAGCACGTCGGGCGGCAGCGCGCGCTGGGAAACCTCGTGGGCGAAGCGCGCGAAGACTTGGGTGGCCAGCATCTCAGGCCTTCACTTCGAGCAGGTGCCGGACATCGCCGCGGACGAATCCCGGCCCGCTCAGGAGAGCCCACTCGTCCAGATCAGCTCGCAGGGCTTCGGCGCCTCGCTCACGGGCCCAGAACACCGGCCCGCCTTCCCAGCGCGGGAAGCCGTAGCCATTGACCAGCACCACGTCCACATCGGTGGCCCGTTCGGCCACGCCTTCGGCCAGCAGCAGCGCCGCTTCGTTGACCAAGGTCAGCATCACACGGCGCTGGATTTCCTCGGAACCCAGTTCCCGCGGCGTGATGCCCTTGTCGCTGCGCGCTTTTGCGATGAGCTCGGCCACGGCCGGGTCCACTTGCGGGCGCGATGCGCCCTCGGGGTACCGGTAATAGCCGGCGCCTGTCTTGCGGCCCAGCCGGCCGGCCTCGCACAAGCGATCGGCGATCTGCACGTAGCGCGCCGCAGGATCGCGCTCACTTTTGTGTGACTCGGCCTGCGCTTTGCGCATGCGCCACGCGATGTCCAGGCCCGACAGGTCCGCCACGGCGAAGGGGCCCATGGCGAAGCCAAACGCCTCCAGCGCGGCGTCCACCTGTTGCGGCGCCGCGCCTTCTTCGATCATGAACTCGCACTGGCGGCGGTAGGCGGCATAGAGGCGATTGCCGACGAAGCCGAAGGCATTGCCGGTCAGCACCGGCAGCTTCTTCAGCCTGCGGCCGATGGCCAGCCCGGTGGCCAGGGCGTCGGCGGACGAAGCCTTGCCGCGCACGACCTCCATCAGCTTCATCACGTGGGCCGGGCTGAAGAAGTGCAGGCCGATGACGTCCTGCGGACGCGAGGTCGCCGCAGCGATCGCGTCGAGATCGAGATAGGACGTGTTCGAGGCCAGCACGGCGCCGGGTCGGGCCAGCGCGTCGATGCGCTGAAAGACCTGCTGCTTGGCGCCCATCTCCTCGAACACAGCCTCGATGACCAGCTCGGCTTCGGCGATGCGCGGCCAGTCCAGGCTGGTGCTCAGGCGGGCCTCGCAGGCCGCGGCCACGGCTGCTTGGACCTTGCCGCTGTTGACGCGGCCGTCGTAGTGCTCATGGATGCGGCTCGCGCCACGCTCCAGCGCGGCGGCTTCCTGCTCCAGCAGCAGCACTTCATAGCCGGCGTCCAGCGCGGCGATGGCGATGCCGGAGCCCATGGTGCCGGCGCCAATGACGGCGATGCGCCGGATGTCGCGCGGCCTCGCCGCGTCCAATGACGGATGCCTGGCGCTGTCGCGTTCAGCGAAGAACTGGTGGCGCAGCGCGTAGGCTTCGCGTCCCAGGCGCAGGCGCTGGAAGACGGCGCGCTCGTCGGCCAGGCCGTCCTCGATGTCGACCGTTGCCGTGGCCACGATGGCATCGATGGCCGCTTGCACCTGTGGCCGGCGTCTGCCGGCCTTCAGCGCGGCGGCCGAGGCGTCGGCGATGGTGCGGGCGTCGGCCGCGGGCACCGCGTGGTCACGCAGGCGGTTCTTGCGGCCGGCCAGGTGGCGTGCATGGGTCACGGCCGCCGTGCGCAATTCGCCTCGCACCTCGGCGTCGATCAGCCCCGCAGCAAGGGCGGCAGCGCTGCCGACGCGCTCGCCGCTGCAAATCATGGCGATGGCGCGCGGAATGCCGACGATGCGCGGCAGCCGCTGCGTGCCGCCGGCGCCAGGGATGATGCCCAAGGTCACTTCAGGCAGACCCACCACCGTGCCCGGCGCGGCGACGCGGGCGTCGCAACCCAGCGCCAGCTCGAAACCGCCACCGAGCGCCGCGCCGTGCAGCGCCGCCACCACGGGCTTGCCGCAGTCTTCGATGGCCTTGATCACGGCGGGCAGTTGCGGCTCGGCCAGGGGCTGGCCGAATTCGCGCAGATCGGAGCCCGCGATGAAGGTGGTGCCGGCACCGATGAGCACGGCGGCTTGCAGGCTGTCATCGGAATCGACGGTCGCGATGGCGGCCATCAAACCTTCACGCACGGCAGCCGAGCCGGCATTGATCGGTGGGTTGTCGATGACGATGACGGCGATGTCGCCGTCCCGCTCGAGGCGTACGCGGGTCTGTTCCACTGCCGCCTCCTCAGGCCAGGACGACGACGCCGTCGGCAGCGCGCACGCCGTGCCCTTGCGGCAGCACGAAGACCGGGTTGATCTCGGCTTCGACCAGGCGCTCGCCCAGCTGCGCGGCCATGCGCGAGAAGGCCACGATGGCGTCGACCAGCGCCTCCACATCGGCCTTGGGTCGGCCGCGGAAGCCATCCAGCAGCGGCCAGGTCTTCAGGTCCCGGGCCATGCTCAGGGCTTCGGCACGGCTGAGGCCGCTCAGCCCGGTCGAGTCGACCGGCAGCAGACGCATCGTGGTGTCCTTGAAGAGTTCGGCCGTGACGCCGCCCATGCCCAGAAGGATGGCGGTGCCCAGCGGATCGCGATGCATGCCGAGGATGAGCTCGGTGCCGCCGCCGACCATCTCCTGCACGAGATAGCGCTGAGGACGCACGCCGGCCCTGGCTTCGACATCGGCGGCCATCTGCATCAGGCGCGCACCCACGGTCTCGGCGGTCAGGCCCACGGCCACGCCGCCGACATCGCTCTTGTGCGTGATCTGCGACGAGAGGATCTTCAGCACCACGCGACCACCCAGCGCGCGTGCGGCCGCCTCGGCCTCGGCGGGTGTGCCGACGATGACCTCCGCGGCACAGGGCACGCCGAAACGGGCGAAGAGCTGCTTGGCCTGCGCTTCGTCCAGCGAACCCGGCGCGAAGTCGTTCACGGCCACGGCCGGGCCGGCGCTGGGAACCTCGTCCGGCGCCACGAAGCGGCTGGTCTCGAGCATCGCGCCCAGGGCCGCGGTGCAGCTCTCCGCGGCGGCGAAGGCCGGCACGCCGCGTTGGGTCAGCAGCGCGCCGACCTCGGGCGCATGCGGGCTGATGTAGGCCAGCACCGGCTTGTCGGTCAGGGGCAGGCAGTCCTGGATGGCACCGGCCATCAGTTCCGGTTGCGCCAGGCTCGACGAGCCGACGATGATCGTCAGCGCGTCGTAGCCGGGACTGGCGAGCAGCGCCGTGATGGCGCCGCGCAGCAGGTCGGGCCGCAGGCCGGCCAGGGTCACGTCGATGGGGTTGCGGTCCAGCACGGCTTCGCTGCCAGTCTGCAGGGCGCGCAGCGCCTGGGCCGTGGCGGCGTCGGGTGGCGGGGTGTCGAAGTCGTGCAGACCCAGATCGTCGCTCACCAGCGTGCCCGCCCCGCCGGTGGACGTGAGGATGGCCACGCGGTTCCCGCGCAGCTTGCGGCCGGTGGCCAGCGCGACGGGGATGTCCAGCAGGTCGCTGAAGCTCTGCGCGCGGATCACGCCGGCCTGGCGGAACATCGCGTCGTACATGCGGTCTGCACCGGCCATCGCGCCGGTGTGCGACACGGCGGCTGCGGCGCCCGCCTCCGAGCGGCCGATCTTGAAGGCGACCACGGGCTTGCCCGCACGCGCAGCCTTCAGAGCCGCAGCACGGAATTTGACCGGGTTGCGCACCGTCTCGATGTAGAGCGCGATGACCTTGGTGGCGTCGTCGTCGGCCAGATGGTCGATGAAGTCGGCCAGTTCGAGGTCGACTTCGTTGCTGGTGGAGATCAGCTTGGACAGGCCGATGCCGCGCGCCGAGGCACGCGACAGCAGCGAGCCCAGGATGCCGCCGCTCTGCGAGACCACGCCGATGCCACCCACCGGGAAATGGTCCATCTCCAAGGCGCCGGTCGCCGACAGGACGATCTGGTCCGTCAGGTTCACGAGGCCGATGGTGTTCGGGCCGAGGATGCGCATCGAGCCGGCGGCCTCGATCAGCTGGCGCTGACGGCGAGCGCCCTCAGCGCCGGTCTCGGTGTACCCGCTGGCCAGCACGATGGCGGCGGCGGTGCCGCGCTCTGCCAGATCGCGCACGGCCAGATGGGCGCGCTCGGCCCCCAGCAGCACGATGCCGACATCCGGCACCACGGGCAGCGAGGCAATGTCGGCGTAGCAAGGCAGGTCGCCGATGCGGTCGGCCTTGGGGTTCACCGGCAGGATCCGCCCGGCATAACCGTGTTTCTGCAGGTAGGCCACGGGGCGGCCAGCGGTCTTGGCCGGGTCAGCCGAGGCGCCGATGATGGCGACGCTGCGCGGCTGCAGCAGGCGGCCGATGGCGTTCATGCGGGCGTCCATGGCCGTCACTCCTTCGCCGGCGGGGCGGACTTGGCCAGGAACGCCATCACCGACTCGCGGTGTTCCGTGCTCGTGTAGCAGATGCCCTGCGCCTGGCTGCCCTGCGCGAACACGTCGTGCGCGGACAATTCGAAACTCTGGTTCAGGATGGTTTTGCTCAGCGCCAGCGCCGTGGACGAGCCCTTGCCGAGTTCGGACGCCCAGGCCTGGGCGTCTGCCAGCAGCGTGTCGCCCGAGGTCTTGCGATCGACGATGCCCAGGTCCAAGGCCTCGTCCACGTCGACCTTGCGGCCGCTGAAGATCAACTCCTTGGCCTTGGCCAGGCCCACGCGACGCGGCAGGAAGTACATGCCACCACCGTCGGGAATGATCCCGCGATGGATGTACGACCAGGTGAAGCTGGCCCACTCGCTGGCGATGATGAAGTCGCAGGCGAGCGCGGTGTCGGCGCCCAGGCCGGACGCTGTGCCGTTGACGGCCGCGATCACGGGCTTGGGCATGGTGTGCAGCAGAGCCTGCGTGCGGTGCACGCGCTGCTGGCGGTGCCAGCCGTTGAAACCCACCTCACCCGCCGGTGCGTTCATGCGCTTGGCCATGCCGCTGATGTCGCCGCCGGCGCAGAAGCCCTTGCCGGCACCGGTCAGCACCAAGGCCTTGATGGCCTTGTCGGCGGCCACCCTCTCCAGCGCCTCGATGAACTCGCTGCGCATGGCGTCGCTCATGGCGTTGCGCTTGTCGGGGCGGTTCAGCGTGATCGTCGCGACCGCGGACTCGACCTTCAGGTCGATCAGGGTGTAGCTCATCGTGTTCTCCAAATCGCTCGCAACGAGCCGGGTCACTCGGCCTTGATGTTGTTTTCCTTGACGATCCTTCTCCAACGCGCTTCTTCGGCCCTCACGTAGCGGTCGAGTTCGGCCGGGTCGCTGGCGACGATTGACAGACCTTCCTGTTCGATCTTCTTGGCGAAGGCGGGGCTCGCCGCGGCCTTCCTGGCAGCGGCATTGAGCTTGGCGATCACGTCCGCCGGCGTGCCGGCCGGGGCATACAGGCCGTACCAGCTCTCGACCTGGTAGCCCGGCAGGTCCTGGCCTATGGGTGGTACGCCCTTCAACGCCGGGGAGGGGCTCGCGGAAGTGACGCCGAGGGCCCGGAGCTTGCCGCTGTCGACAAAGGTCGCGACGGCAGCCGCCGTGCCGAAGATCATGTCCACCTGACCGCCGAGCAGATCGGTGATGGCCGGACCCGCGCCGCGGTACGGCACGTGGGTCATCCGGATCTTGGCCAGATTGGTGAACATCTCGCCGGCCAGATGGGCCGACGTGCCGTTGCCCTGCGAGGCAAAAGTCAGCCGGCCGGGCTTGGCGCGAGCGGCGGCGATCATGTCCTTGACCGTCTTGTAGGGGCTGTCGGCGCGGACGACGAGGACGTTCGGTCCCCGAGCGATCAGGGAGATCGGTGCGAAGTCCTTGTCGGTCGCGTAGGGCAACCTGGGCATCAGGCTCGGATTGACGGCGTAGGCAAAGGTCGCGATGACGATGCTGTAGCCATCCGCCGGGCTCTTGGCGACGTAGTCCGTGCCGATGATCGTTCCTGCGCCGGGCTTGTTGTCGATGATGAACGGCTGGCCCAGTTCCTTGGCCATCCCGGCGCCGAGCGTGCGCGCAACCAGATCGGTGCCACCGCCGGGCGCGAAGGGCACGACGAGGCGGATGGGTTTGTCGGGATAGGCCGCGACGGCGTGGATCGAGGCGAGCGCCGAGCTGGCGCAGACGAAGGCGGCGAGCCGCCGCAAGACGATGTTGCGTGCAATCACGTTGTCTCCTGTGATCGGTGAACCGTGCATCGGCCGGCGTGCTGGTGCACTTCGATTCGAGTGGCGTCTGCGTGCTGCGAAGAGTAGGTGGAGGGGCCGGGATTGTCAGCCTGCGGTTTCCATAGAATGGAAACAATCGCCGTGCCGGCCGGGCCCCATCCGGGCGCCCGGCGGCGGGCTGGATCAGGGGGATTGCCGATGCCGACACGCTTGAAGAGGACTGCCGAAGACAAGCCCGGCATGTCGCCGGCCAATCGCTCGCTGGAGCGCGGCGTCGAGATCCTGCGCGCCTTCCGGCCCGGTTCGGACCTGCTGGGCAATGGCGAACTGGCTGAGCGCACTGGCCTGTCACGGGCGACCGTCAGCCGCTTGAGTCAGACGCTCGTGGGCATGGGGATGCTGCAGCAGGAACCGCTGCGCAAGGGCTATCGACTGGCGCCGGCCGTGCTGAGCCTGGCGCACGCCATGCGATCCGGCTCGACGATCCTTCAGGTCGCCGCGCCGCTGATGCGGGCGCTGGCCGAGAGCAAGCGCATCAATGTCGGGCTGGCCGCGCCGGATCGGGACGAGATGGTCTATCTCGAATCGATCCGCTACAGCCGTCGGGTCGCGTTTCGCAACGTCGTATCCGGTCAGCGCGTGCCGATGGAGTTGACCTCGCTCGGACGCGCCCACCTGGCCACGACTTCCGCCGCGCGGCGCAAGGCGCTGTATGCGGTCTTCAAGTCGCGGCGGGGCGCGCAGTGGCCGACGCTGCTCGCCGAGATCGAGCGGTCCATCGAGTGCGTACGCGAATCGGGGTACTGCGCCGCATCCTGGCAGCCGGAAGTGGTTGCGCTCGCCTCCCCGATTACGACTGCGCAGACCAGTTATTCGCTGAATGTCAGCGTGTCGACCGTCGAGAACATCGAGGCGGTGGTGTCGGCCCTGAGGGGGCCTTTGCTCGAGCTTAGAGAATCGATCTCAAGCGCGATATCGCGACGAGTCGACGACTGAGCATAAGGAAGCACCGCGCACGGGGTTCGAGGATCAGTGGGTGAGCGGCGGTTTCCGGCCGAAGATCGCACCGATGACCTGTGGCCGATTGCCGGGGGTCACGAACGGCCGGTTCGTGGAAGCGAAAAACGAAGAGACGGGGCTGCGTAGTCAGCCTTCTGAGCGCAGCGGTCGGAAGCGCGTCCACCCGACGAACGACAGGTCCCGGCGCCCTCAGCCGCACAGCCGCCCGACTTGACCGACCGCACCCAGTCTGCAGCCGGGATTCACAATCCTGTCGACAGTTGCGGAGAGCCTCGAGGACTCACTCCAAATTTTGCACCTGTTCCCGCATCTGCTCGATCGCCACCTTCATCTCCACCGAGATGGCGGTCAGCTCCAGCGCCGCCGACTTGCTCCCGAGCGTGTTCGCCTCGCGCTGCAGTTCCTGGATCAGGAACTCGAGCCGCTTGCCGAGTTCGCCGCCGGCGCGCAGCAGGCGTTCGATCTCGTCGAGGTGCGAACCCAGTCGCGCGAGTTCCTCGGCGACATCGATGCGGATCGCGAACGACGCCGCTTCGCCCATCGCGCGCTCGTGCAGCGCCTGCGCCGGTATCGTCGCCGCCGCCTGTACGCCGGCCAGCGCCTCGTTCCAGCGTTCGAGGAATCGCGCCTGCTGGCGCTGCACGACGGCCGGCAGCACCGGCGCCGCCTGTGCCGCGAGCGCGCGCAGATGCGCCACGCGCTCGAGCAGGATCGCCGCCAGCCGCGCGCCTTCGCGGGCGCGCGCTTCGCGCAGCCCTTCGATGCAGCGCCGCGCCGCTTCCAGAGCCGGTGCGTCGAGCGCGGCGGCCGGGCCGCTGCCGCGGCACCAGTTCAGCACCTCGTTGACGCTGAGCTCGCGCGCCTGCGGCAGCCAGCCCTGGATATGCGACTGGTGGTGCGCGATGCGGTTGAGCTGTTCCGGCGTCGGGTTCGGCAGTGCGCCCTCGGCGTCGCGCGCCGTGCTCACGCGCAGCTCGACCTTGCCGCGCCGGCAGGCCGCGGTGAGCATCTCGCGCAGCGCCGGCTCGAGGCTGCGCAGCTCGTCGGGCAGGCGCAGCGTCAGGTCGAGAAAGCGGCCGTTGACGGAGCGCGCTTCGACCGTCACTCCACCTAGGGAGGCGTCGGCCTCGGACGCCGCGTTGGCGTACCCCGTCATGCTATAAACCGCCATTCACCGCGCCCCTGAAGTCGAAACCGATTATGTCAAAGCCCAAACCTGCGCCATTGCCTTCGGGCACGGTCGTGGGCGGCTACACGATCGTCAAGAAACTCGCGGCCGGCGGCTTCGGTGTCGTCTACCTGGCCGAAGGTGAGGGCCAGCAACTCGTCGCGATCAAGGAATACCTGCCGGCCTCGCTCGCCGAGCGCTCGCCCGGCGAGCTGACGCCTCGCGTCAAGCCCGACAAGCAGCCGCTGTACCGGCTCGGCCTGAAGAGCTTCTTCGAGGAAGGCCGCTCGCTGGCGCAGATCAGCCACTCCAGCGTCGTCAGCGTTCTCAACTTCTTCCGCGAGAACGAGACCGTCTACATGGTGATGAACTACCTGCAGGGCGACACGCTGCAGGATTTCATCGTCACCGCGCGCGACCTCAAGCGTGACAAGGTGTTCCGCGAGAGCACCATCCGCAGCCTCTTCGACGAGATCCTGCGCGGCCTGCGCATCGTCCACCAGCACAAGATGCTGCACCTGGACATCAAGCCGGCGAATATCTTTGTCACCAACGAAAACAAGGCCGTGATGCTCGACTTCGGCGCCGCGCGCGAGGTGCTGAGCAAGGAAGGCAACTTCATCCGCCCGATGTACACGCCGGGCTTCGCGGCGCCCGAGATGTACCGCCGCGACGGCACGCTCGGCCCCTGGACCGACATCTACGCCATCGGCGCCTGCATCTACGCCTGCATGCAGGGCTATCCGCCCAACGACGCGCCGCAGCGCATCGAGAAGGACCGCCTGGCGCTGTCGCTCTCGCGCCTGCGCAACATCTATTCCGACAATCTCATCGAGGTCACGGAATGGTGCATGTCGCTCGACCCGCTGTCGCGCCCGCAGAGCGTCTTCGCGCTGCAGAAGGAACTCGCGCGCGAGACCGAGCGCCGCTACACCAAGCTCAGCTTCGGCGAGCGCCTGAAGCTCCAGCTCGAGACGCTGAAGACCGGCGCCAAGACCTGAGCCCCACCGGCCTGACCTGATCCATGCAGTTCTCCGTCTACCAGATCAGCCGCAAGGGCGGCCGGGAGAAGAACGAGGACCGCATGGGCTACTGCTACACGCGCGACGCCGGGCTCTTCGCCCTGGCCGACGGCATGGGCGGGCATCCCGAGGGCGAGGTCGCCTCGCAGCTCGCGCTGCAGACGATGGCGGCGCGCTTCCAGCGCGAGGCGAAGCCGACGCTGGCCGAGCCGCTGCGCTTCCTGCACGATGCGATCATCGCCGGCCACCACCAGCTGTTGCGCTACGCCACCGAGCATGGCCTGATGGACACGCCGCGCACGACGCTGGTGGCCTGCCTCGTGCAGGGCAATGCCGCGTACTGGGCGCATTGCGGCGATTCGCGCCTCTATCTGGTGCGCGGCGACAAGCTCGTCGCGCGCACGCGCGACCATTCGTATTCGGAACTGCAGGAGACGCTGGCCCAGGTCGTGCCGATGGGCGACCGCGTCAACCGCAACGTCCTCTTCACCTGCCTGGGCAGCCCGGGCAAGCCGGTGATCGACACCGCCGGCCCGCTCCTGATCCACCCCGGCGACCGCCTGATGCTGTGCTCCGACGGCCTCTGGGGCAGCGTCAGCGACCCCATCATCACCGACGTGCTGGCCCGCCACCCGATCGCCGACGCGGTGCCCGAACTGGTGGAGCGCGCGCTGCGCACCGCCGGCGAGCGCAGCGACAACGTCACCGTGCTCGCCGTCGAATGGGAATCGGCCGAGGACAACGACAGCAAGAGCGGCATCTCGACGCTCTCGCTCGGCGAGGAGGTCTTCGCCTCGACGATCCAGGCCAGCCTGGGCGGCGACGCCTCGGCCGACGACCTCGACGAGGCCGAGATCGAGCGCAGCATCCGCGAGATCAACGAGGCGATCCAGCGCAGTTCCAAGAAGCGCCGTTAGCCCTTGCTCCCGGTCCCGGGGCCCCCGGGACCTTCAACCCGACAGGACATACGCATGAGTTTCCAGAGATCCGCCGGCCGCGCGGCCGACGCCCTGCGCCCGGTGACGATCGAGCGCGGCTACACCCGCCACGCCGAGGGTTCGGTGCTCATCGCCTTCGGCGACACGCGCGTGCTGTGCACCGCATCGGTCGAGGAGAAGGTGCCGCCGCACAAGCGTGGCAGCGGCGAGGGCTGGGTCACGGCCGAATACGGCATGCTGCCGCGCGCCACCCACACGCGCAGCGACCGCGAGGCCGCGCGCGGCAAGCAAAGCGGCCGCACGCAGGAGATCCAGCGCCTCATCGGGCGCTCGCTGCGCAGCGTCTTCGACCTGAAGCGGCTGGGCGAGCGCACGATCGCGCTCGACTGCGACGTGCTGCAGGCCGACGGCGGCACGCGCACGGCGGCGATCACCGGCGCCTATGTCGCGGCGCAGGACGCCGTGGCCTGGCTCATCGCCCAGGGCCGCATCGCGACGACGCCGATCACCGATGCGGTGGCCGCGGTCTCGGTCGGCGTCGTTGGGGGCACGCCGCTGCTCGACCTCGAGTACATCGAGGATTCCGCCTGCGACACCGACATGAACGTCGTCATGACCGGCAGCGGCGGCTTCGTCGAGGTGCAGGGCACGGCCGAGGGCGCGCCTTTCTCGCGCGCCGAGATGGACCGCATGCTGGCGCTGGCAGGGCAGGGCATCGCCGAGCTCGTCGCGGCGCAGCGGCGGGCGCTGGGCGGCTAGGGTGCGGCGTCGATGAGCGCGCTGCGGCTCGTGCTGGCGTCGAACAACGCCAAGAAGCTCACCGAGCTGCGGGCGCTGCTCGGCGGCCTGGCGATCGAGCTCGTCTCGCAGGGCACGCTCGGCATCGCCGAGGCCGAGGAGCCCCACGCCACCTTCATCGAGAACGCGCTGGCCAAGGCGCGCCACGCCGCGGCGGCCTGCGGTGGCGCGGCGATCGCCGACGATTCGGGACTCTGCGTCGACGCGCTGGGCGGCGCGCCGGGGGTGATCTCGGCGCATTACGCGGCCGTCGAACCCGATGCGGCGCTCGACCGCGAAGCGCAGCGCCGCGTCCAGGACGCCGCGAACAACGAGCGGCTGCTGCGCGAGATGCGCGGCCGCAGCGATCGCGGCGCGTACTTCGTCTGCACGCTCGTCGCGCTGCGCCATGCGGCCGACCCGCAGCCGCTTGTCGCCACCGGGCGCTGGCCGGGAACCCTGCTCGAAGCGCCGCAAGGCGCGGGCGGTTTCGGCTACGACCCGCTGCTCCACATCCCCGGACTCGGCCGCAGCGTGGCCGAGGTCGACGCGGCGACGAAGAACGCGATCAGCCACCGCGCGCTGGCGATGGCGCAGATGCGCACGATGCTGCGCGAGGTCTGGCGTCTTTGACCGCCGTCGACAACTACCTGCGCCCCGGCACCTTGCAACTGCCGGCGCTGCCGCCGCTGGCGCTCTACGTGCACCTGCCCTGGTGCCTGCGCAAATGCCCGTATTGCGATTTCAATTCGCATGCCGCGGCGGCCGGCGCGTTTCCGCAATCGCAGTACCTCGACGCGCTGCGCGCCGACCTCGAAGCGGCCCTGCCGCTGGTCTGGGGCCGGCCGGTCGTCAGCGTGTTCATCGGCGGCGGCACGCCCAGCCTGTTCGAGCCCGACGCGATCGCGCGGCTCGTCAGCGACATCCGCGCGCGGCTGCCGCTCGAGCCGGCGGCCGAGATCACGCTCGAGGCCAATCCCGGCACCTTCGAGCGCGAGCGCTTCGCCGCCTACCGCGCCGCCGGCGTGACGCGGCTGTCGATCGGCGTGCAGAGCTTCGACGATGCGGCGCTGGCGCGCATCGGCCGCGTCCACGACGCGGCGCAGGCCCATGCCGCGGTGGCCGAGGCGCAGCGCGCCTTCGAGACCTGGAACCTCGATCTCATGTACGCGCTGCCCGGGCAGACCGCGGCGGCGCTCGAAGCCGACCTCGCAGCCGCGCTCGCGTACGCGCCGCCGCACCTGTCGATCTACCACCTGACGATCGAGGCCAACACGGCGTTCGCGATCGACCCGCCGCCGCTGCCCGACGACGACCTGGCCAGCGAGATGCTCGACCGCATCGCCGCACGCACGGCCGCCGCCGGGCTCGAGCGCTACGAGGTCTCGGCCTTCGCGCGGCGCGGCCACCGCTGCCGCCACAACCGCAATTACTGGGAATTCGGCGACTACCTCGGCATCGGTGCCGGCGCGCACGGCAAGCTGAGCTTTCCGCACCGGGTGCTGCGCCAGGTGCGCTGGCGCGAACCGGCGGCCTACATGCGCGAGGCGCTTGCCGGCCGCGCCGTCTCCAACGAGCACGAGGTGACTCGGCGCGACCTCGCGTTCGAATACATGCTCGGCGCGCTGCGGCTGCGCGAAGGTTTCGACCTCGCCGACTTCCGCGCCCGCACCGGCCTGCCGACCTCGGCCGTCGAGCCCGCGCTGGCGCAGGCGCAGCAGCGCGGGCTCGTCGAACGCGACGGCGACGCCGTGCGGCCGACACCGCTGGGATACGATTTCCTCTCCGACCTGCAGTCGCTGTTCCTGCCCGCCGCCGTCAAGCGATGAACACCGCGAAGGACGAGATCGCCGCCGCCGCGCCGACCGAGGCCATGGCGCCGACGGCGCCCACCGCGCTTTCCCGCGGACTCTGGCGCTGCCAGACCTGCGCCGGCCTGTGGCGACCGCCGCCGCAGGCGCAGGCCATCGAGTGCCCGCGCTGCGGCAGCACGGTGTACGCACGGCGGCCGCAATCGGCCTCGCGCTGCGCGGCGCTGCTGCTGGCCGCGGCCTTGCTCTACGTGCCGGCCAACCTGCTGCCGGTCTCGGTCCTCGACTCGCTGCAGGGCTCGGAAAGCGACACCATCTTCGGCGGCATCGTGCTGCTCTGGCAGGGCGGCTCCTGGCCGCTGGCGCTGCTCGTTTTGGTGGCCAGCATCGTCGTGCCGATGTCCAAGCTGCTCGTGCTGAGCTACCTGCTGGTCGCGGCGCGCCGCGGCTGGCACCGCGGCCGGCCGCGGCGTGCCCGGCTCTACCGCGCGCTGGTCGCGATCGGGCGCTGGTCGATGCTCGACATCTACGTCGTCGCGCTGCTCGCGGCGCTCGTGCGCATCCCGTCGCTGGCGGCGATCACGCCCGGCCCGGGCGCCATCGCCTTCGGCGCCGTCGTCGTGCTGACGATGCTGGCCACGCATGCATTCGATCCCCGGCTGATCTGGGACGCGCCGCGCCCGCGCTGAACGATGGACGAGACCCCGACCCCCGCCCCCACGGCGTTGCCCGCGCGGATGCCCGAACCCCGGCCCGAACCAGCGCCCGAACCGACGCCCGAGGTCCGGGTCCGCGTCGAGCGGCGCCCGCCCTGGGCCGGCTGGCTGATCTGGCTCGTGCCGGTGATCGCCGTCGTCGTCGGCCTGTGGCTCGGCGCCAAGGCCTGGCTCGACCGCGGCCCGGTGATCACCGTCAGCTTCCTCGGCGCCGAGGGGCTCGAGGCGGGCAAGACCAAGGTCCGCTACAAGGACGTCGACATCGGCACCGTGAGCGCGATCCGGCTCACCCCCGACCACGCACGCGTCGAGGTCACGGCCGAGCTGAAGAAGTTCGCCGGCATCGACTCGATGCTCGTCGCCGACAGCCGCTTCTGGATCGTCCGCCCGCAGGTCAGCGTCAGCGGCGTCAGCGGCCTGGGGACGCTGCTCTCGGGCCCCTACATCGGCCTCGACATCGGCCGCTCGAGCCAGGCGCGGCGCAGCTTCGTCGGCCTCGAGGTGCCGCCCATCGTCACCGCCGGCGTCGCCGGGCGGCGCTTCAAGCTCAAGGCCACGACGATGGGCTCGGTGAGCATCGGCTCGCCGCTGTACTTCCGCCGCGTGCCGGTGGGCGCCGTCGTCGCCGCCGACCTCGATGCCGACGGCGGCGCCGTCACCTTCACGGTCTTCGTCAACGCGCCCTACGACCGCTTCGTCAGCCAGCGTTCGCGGTTCTGGCATGCCAGCGGCGTCGACATCTCGCTCGGCGCCGACGGCATCGGCATCCACACGCAATCGCTGGCCAGCATCATCGGCGGCGGCATCGCGTTCCAGGACACGAGCGTCGGCGGCCGGCCCGGCGAATCGGAAGCCACTGCCGACGCCGTCTTCACGCTCTACCCGGACCGCGCCCTCGCGCTCAAGCAGCCCGACCTCGAGGGCCACGACTACCTGGCGCTGTTCTCCTCGTCGGTGCGCGGGCTGCAGGTCGGCGCGCCGGTCGAGTTCCGCGGCCTGTCGATCGGCGACGTCACGGCGATCGACATCGAGAACCGGCCCGACGCCGCGAACCCCGAGCCGCGCATCGCCGTGCGCATCCGCGTCTACCCGGGCCGGCTGCCGACACTGCCGTCGACGCGCCGCGCGAAGCCGCTGAGCGAGCGCGAGACGCTCGACCTGATGATCCGCAAGGGCTTCCGCGCCCAGCTGCGCAACGGCAACCTGCTGACCGGCCAGCTCTACGTCGCGCTCGACTATTTCGCGCGCGCACCGGCCGCGCAGGTCGACTGGCGGCGCGACCCGCCGCTGTTCCCGACCGTGCCCGGCAGCCTCGACAGCTTCCAGGACGCGCTGGCCGGCATCACCGACAAGATCGCCAGGCTGCCGCTCGACCAGGTGGCGCAGGACCTGCGCGCCACGCTGGCCGCGGCGCAGGCGGCGCTGGCGCACACCGACGCGCTCGTGCAGCAGCTCGGCGGCGAGCTCGCGCCCGAGGCGCGCGCGACGCTCGTCGATGCGCGACGCGCGCTCGCCGGACTCGACCGCACGCTCGATTCGGTCGACCACCTCGTGCAGCCGGGCGCGCCGCTGTCGGCGCAGGCCGGCGCCACGCTGGGCGAGGTGAGCGAGGCGGCGAAGTCGCTGCGCGCGCTCGCCGACTATCTCGAACGCCACCCCGAGACGCTGCTGCGCGGCAAGCCCGAGGACCGTCGATGAACGACAAGCCACCGCTGCCGACCGGTGCCCGCGCCGCCGCGTTCGCCATCGCCGCCGCGCTGCTCGGCGCCTGCGCCTCGGCCCCCGTCGAGACCTTCCACACGCTGCGCCCGGCCGCTGCCGCCTGGCCGGCGTCGACCATCGCCGTCGCGCCGGTGACGCTGCCGGCCCTCGTCGACCGCCCGCAATGGGTGCTGCGCGACGCCGACGGCGCCGTGCGCATCCTCGAGCAGCAGCGCTGGGCGCAGCCGCTGGCGGCCGACCTCGCGCAGGCGCTGGGCGAGGATCTGGCGCGCGAGATCGCCGCCGCCGGCATCACGACGCCGGCGCTGCAGCTGGCGCTGCGCGTCGAACGCTTCGACACGCTGGCCGCGCCGGCGCCGGCCATCGCCGACACCTACAGCTGGACGCTGGCCTGCACGGGAGCGGCGACGCCGCTGCGCCAAGGGCGCTGGGACAGCGGCGTCGTGCCGCTGGCCGGCGCCGCGGCGCCGGCTGCGCCATCGACGCCGCCGTCACCACCCTTCGACGCCTGGCGTGCCGCGCATGCCCAAGCGCTGGCCGGCGCCGCGCGCGCCGTCGTGCGCTCGCTGGCCGAGCAGCCGCCGCGCTGCCCCTGACGATGCGCGACGGCGAGACCATCGCCTGTGGCGAATGCGACCTGCTGTTGCGCGGCGCCGCGCTGGCGCCGGGCACGCGCGCGCGCTGCCCGCGCTGCGGCGCGCTGCTGGCGCGCGCGCCGGCCAGCGGCGTCGACCGGCCGCTGGCGCTGGCGCTGGCCAGCCTCGTGACGCTGGCCGTCGCGCACCTGAATCCGGTCTTCGGCATCGAGGTCCAGGGCCAGATCCTGTCGACCAGCCTGTGGGGCGCCGCGGCCATCCTCTACCGCGAGGGCGCCTGGTTCCTGAGCGCGCTCGTGCTGGCGACGACGCTGCTGTTCCCGGCGCTGCAGCTGCTGGCGATCTGCGATGCGCTGCTGGCGCGGCGTGCCGGCCACAACGCGTCGACGCGGCTGCTGCGGCTGCTGCACGCCGTCGAGCCCTGGGTCATGGTCGAGGTCTTCATGCTCGGCGTCCTCATCGCCGTCGTCAAACTCTCGAGCCTGGCCGGCGTGCTGCCCGGCGCCGGCCTCGTCGCCTTCGCCGCGGCGATGCTGCTGATGGCCGCGACCTCGGCCAGCTTCGACGCCCACCGGGCGCTGCTGGCCTCATCGCAGGTCTTGCCGCCCCCGCCGACCTCGCCGCTCAGCTGACCAGCGTCGCGACGTCCTCGTCGCGCACCGACCAGGCCTGCGCCCGCGGCTTGCCCGCGGGGGTGCTGCCGATGGCGTCGTGGCGGTAGATGCCGCAGCCCAGCAGCGTGCCGTCGGCGGCGCAGGTCACGTACGACTCCTTGGGCGTGATCTCGCCGGTGAGCGGGTTGCCGATCTCGTACTTGACCCAGCCGCCTCCGGCATCGGCGGCGGCCCAGACCTGCTCGAGGAAATGCCCGTTCAGCCCGGGCTGGGACTGGAACGATTCGCCGACCTTGCCGGGGTGGGCGCCGTGGGCGAGGATGGTGCCCGAGCGGTCGCCGCTGAAGATGTAGAGGTCGCGGTCGATGAACTCGCCGTCGCGGTCGTGGAAGTCGGCGAAGGCCTGGCTGCGGCCGACGCGGTCGAGATGCGCACGGGCGCGCTCGATCATCGCCAGCGCCTCGTCGGCCGAGCCCTGGCGCAGCCGCATCGTCGCCACCGCCTCGCGCAGCTTGGCCGCGCGGTCGACGAGCGCGTGCGACGCCGTCGACGACTCCTCGACCAGCGCGGCGTTCTCGCGCGTGATCTCGTCGAGGTTGCCCACCGTCTGCGTGACCTCGTCGAGGCCGGCGCTCTGCTGCGTGCTCGAAGCCGAGATCGTGCGCAGCTGCACCGAGACCTCCTGCACGCCGTCGACGATGACGGCCAGCGCCTCGCTGACATGGCCGAGCTTCTCGCTCGAGATCTGCACCTGCAGCCCGGCATCGCCGATGAGGTGGCGGATCTCGTCGGCCGAGTCGCCGCAGCGCTTGGCGAGCTGGCGCACCTCGGTGGCGACGACGGCGAAACCCTTGCCGGCGTCGCCGGCGCGCGCGGCCTCGATGGCGGCGTTGAGCGAGAGCATGCCGGTCTGGAAGGCGACATCGTCGATCACCGCGACGACCTCGGCGACGCGCTCGCTGGCCTGCTGCATCTGCAGCATCGCCTGCACGGTGTCCTGCATCGCCGTGTTGCTCTCCGAGGCCTGTCGCGCCAGGCGTTCGGTGAGCTGGTCGAGCGAGCGCGCCGCCTCGGCGTTGGCGGCGACGGCCGTCGAGAGCTCGCCGATCGCGCTCACCGAGCCGCGCAGGCTGCTCGCCTGCTCGTCGGTGCGGTTGGCCAGACGGGCGCTGCCGTCGCTGACCTGCTGGCCGGTCTGGTTGACCATCGACGCGCTGTTGCGGATCTCCGAGACGAGCGCCGAGAGGCGGTCGCTCATGGCCTCGACGACATGGCCGATGTCGGCCAACTCGTCGCGACCCTCGATGTCGAGCCGGTGCGCGAGGTTGCCGGCGGCGATCGCCTCGGTGCCGCGCATGAGCCCGGCCAGCGACTGCCGGAACGTCACCGAGAAGCAGGTCAGCAGATAGGCCAGCAGCGCCAGGCCCAGCGCGAACGAGCCGCCTTGCAGCGCCATGTTGCTGTCGATGCGGCGCACGCGCGCGTCGAGTTCGGCGCGCAGGCGCAGGGTCGCGTCATGCTGGAGCGCGCCGAGCAGGCCGACGGCTGTGCCCGCGTGCTCGAAATAGTCGCCGCCATCCGCGGCCACCGTCCCGCCGCCGAAGATCGCCCGCGTGTCGTGCGCCAGACCGAGCGTGAGCGCGCGCGCCTGGGCCCAGGAGCCGGGCACCTCGCCGCCCGCGCGCTCGAGCGAGGCCAGCTTGCCCGCGATGTCGGAGACGCCGCGCTGCATGGCGCCGGCCAGGCCGAGCAGGTCGGCGCGCTCGTCGGGCGTGACGCCGCCGCGGGCGATCAGCCCGGCGCCGAGGCCGCGCGCCTGCGCCGTGGTCTCGACGACCGGAATCAGCGCATTGACGATGACGTCGACGAGGAAGTACGCGCGCGGCTCGGGGTCCAGCACCATGGTCGAGCGCTCGCCGTTGAGCAGCGCGAACTGCCGCAGCGCCTCGACCGCCTCGCTGTGGCGCGCGAACACCGCCGCCGCATCGCCGAGGTTGCGCCCGGCGGGCAGCGCCAGCAGCTGGGCGCGCACCGGCTTCCAGGCGTCGGCGAGCGCGTAGTCGCCTCGGCCGGCGGCGAGGTGGGCGTCGAGCGCGGCCACCGCGGCCGCGAGCTGGTGGCGCGCCTCGTCGCGGGCGGCGCCGGCCTGGGTGTCGCCGTCGAGCACCCGGTTCGCGAGCCCGCGCAGCAGCTGCGTCCGCAGCACCAGCGGCATGATCAGCTCCGAGACCTCCGCGCCCTGGATCTCGACGAGCGTTGCGCGGCGCGTGGCGAATTCGTCGTTGAAGACCATCGCCATCAGCGCGCACATCGGCAGCAGCACCGAGGCCGCCATCAGCGCGACCTTGCCGCTCATGCGCAGGCGCAGCATCAGCTGGCGGCCGGGCCGCAGCGCGCGATCGATCCAGCGCCGGCCGGGACGCAGCCGGGCCTTGGGGAAGGTGAACATGGCAGCCTCGAATGGATGGTGGCGTTCAGCCGGCCGCCAGCGTTTCGCTGCTGGCGGTGCGGGCGATCCAGGGACCGATGTCGGCCAGTCCCAGCACATGGTCGGCGGCGCCCATGCGCGCGGCCTCGCGCGGCATGCCGTAGACGACGCAGCTGGCCTCGTCCTGCGCCGCCGTCACGGCGCCGGCCTGGCGCATCTCGAGCAGGCCGCGCGCGCCGTCGTCGCCCATGCCGGTGAGGATCACGCCGAGCGCGTTGCGCCCGGCATGCTGGGCCACCGACTTGAAGAGCACGTCGACCGAGGGCTTGTGGCGGTTGACGAGCGGGCCGTCGCGCACCGCGACGACGTACTGCGCGCCGTTGCGCTGCAGCTGCATGTGGCGGCCGCCGGGGGCGATGAGCACGCGGCCCGGGATCACGCGGTCGCCGTCGCGCGCCTCCTTGACCTCCATCGCGCACAGGCCGTCCAGGCGCGCGGCGAAGGCCGGCGTGAAGGTCTCGGGCATGTGCTGGACGATGACGACGCCGGGCGTCGTGCGCGGCAGCTTCGTCAGCACCGCCTCGATCGCCTGCACGCCGCCGGTGGAACTGCCGATGGCGATGACGCGGTCGGTCGTCTCGTGCAGCGCGCCGCCGAAGGGACGCGGCACCGGCAGCGGCGCGCGCGCCGCCCCGGCCGACGTGCCGGCGGTCGGGGCGGCGACCGTGGCGGCCGCACCCGCTGCGCCCGAAGCGACCGAAGCGCGCCGCGCCAGCTGGCCGACATTCGCCTGCGAGGCCGCGCGCACCGCGGCGACGAGGCCGTTGCTGGAATCGACGAGGAAGTCGCGCAGCCCCATCTTGGGCTTGGTGACGAAGCTCACCGCGCCTTCGGCCAGCGCCTGCAGCGTCGTCGCTGCGCCGGCGGCCGTCAGCGTCGAGCACATCACGACCGGCGTCGGCCGCTCGGCCATCACCTTGCGCAGGAAGCTGATGCCGTCCATGCGCGGCATCTCGACGTCGAGCACGACGACATCGGGCCAGCGCGCCTGCATCTTCGGCCACGCGAACAGCGGGTCGCCGGCGGTGGCGATGACCTCGATGCCGCCGGCGGTCAGCGTGTCCGCGAGGTGGCGGCGCACGACGGCGGAATCGTCGATGACGATGGCAGTGATCTTCTTTTCGGACATCTCTCAGTTCCCCTTCCTGCCCAACATCGGCAGCAACTGGCTCTGCGGCGCCTTGCCCGCGCCGCGCTTCATGTCGACCTCGCCGCTGGCCAGCCGCAGCGTCACCGTGCGCGGCACGTCCTCGCCGACGTCGACGCCCTGCAGCTGGAAGCCGTGGCGGTCGACGAAGGTCCACCCCTGTTCGATATTGCGTTCGCCGACGTTGAACTTCAGGCCGCTGCCCTCGGGCATCGTGTCGGCGCCGCCGTACAGGTGGGCGTGGAATTCCTTGGGCGAGCAGCCGCTGGCGCGGATGTGCTGCAGCAGCACGTCCAGCGCCTCCTCGCCGTAGCGGCCGTCGACGCCCTCGTCGCCGGCGCGCGTGCGCGACGGCAGCAGGTAATGGCACATGCCGCCGAGGCGCCGCGTCGGGTGCCACAGCGTCAGCGCGACGCACGAACCCAGCAGCGTCTTGATCGTCGCCGCCTTGTCGCCGAAATGCAGCTGGCCCGGCATCAGGAACACGTCCTCGCCCGGCTGCGCCGGCAGCTGCCAGTACGACTGCTGCACCGCGGCGGCGACCGGCTTGGCCACCGGCGCGCGCTGCGCGTGGCCGTGGCCGTGGCCATGGCCGCCGCGTGCCGCGGCCGTGCGCGCGCGCGCCTGCGCCATGCGCTCGACCAGCGTCGTGCGTTCAGGCGTGGACATGGACGGCCGTGGCCACCACCTTCAGCGGCAGGCCGAGCGAGGACAGCGATTCGGCGTGGCCCGTGTAGAGCACGCCGTCGGGCTTGAGCTGGGTCAGCACGCGGCGCACGATCTGGCCCTTGGCCTCGTTGTCGAAATAGATCAACACGTTGCGCAGGAAGATGACGTCGAAGGGCGGCAGCTTGGGCAGCTCCTGCATCAGGTTGGCCTGCACGAAGCGCACGCGGTCGCGCAGCGACTTGGCGATCAGCAGCTGGCCCTCGTGCTCGCCCTGGCCCTTGAGGCAATAACGCTTGAGGTACTCGGGCGGCACCATGCGCGCGCGTTCCAGCGGGTACAGCGCGCGCTGGGCGCTGGCGACGACGCTCGTCGAGAGGTCGGTGCCGATGACCTGCCAGGGCCGCTGGCCGAGCACGTCGGCCATCAGCATCGCCGTGCTGTAGGCCTCCTCGCCCGACGAGCTGGCGGCGCTCCACACCTTCCATTCGCGCTGCGGGTCGGCGCGCAGGCGATCGCCGAGGTCGTTGAAATGCTGCGGCTCGCGGAAGAAATAGGTCTCGTTGGTCGTCAGGCGGTCGATCACGCGCGTCATCTCGGCGGCCGGCGCATGGCCGGCGACGAGGCGGTCGACATAGGCGTCGACATTGGCCTCGCCGGCCTCCTGCGCCAGTTTCTGCAGCCGGCCCGCGACCAGCGCATGCTTGTTCTCGCCCAGGCGGATGCCGGAGACGCCCTCGAACAGCTTCGTCACTGCCACGAAGGCCTTGTTCGACAGCGCGGTCACGAGGCCTCCGCGAACGTCGTCTTCGACTGGCCGAAGCGCATGGCCGGGGCGGCGCTGCGGGACGGTCGCGCCGCGACGGGGGCGGCGGCGGGCGCGCCGTCCTCGCCGAGCTGAAACTTCGCCATCAGGTCCTGCAGCTGCGCGGCCTGCGCCGACAGCTCCTCGGCGGTGGCCGAGAGCTGCTCGCTCGCGCTGGCCGTCTGCTGCGTCGTCGAGCTGAGGTTGTTCATCGCGCCGGTGATCTGCTGCACGCCGTCGGCCTGCTCGCCGCTGGAGGCGGCGATCTCCTGCACGAGCTCGCTGGTCTTGTGGATCGCCGGCACCATCTTCGTCAGCAGCGATCCGGCCTGCTCGGCCATGCCGACCGACGAGCCGGCGAGCTGGCCGATCTCCTGCGCCGCGACCTGGCTGCGCTCGGCGAGCTTGCGCACCTCGGCGGCGACGACGGCGAAGCCGCGGCCATGTTCGCCGGCGCGCGCCGCCTCGATGGCGGCGTTGAGCGCGAGCAGGTTGGTCTGGTAGGCGATGTCGTCGATGACGCGCACCTTGGAGGCGATCGACTTCATCGCGTCGACGGTCTGGCCGACGGCGGCGCCGCCCTGCTGCGCCTGCTGCGCGGCCTCGGTGGCGATGCCGTCGGTGACGGTGGCGCTCTCGGCGTTGCCCTTGACCGAGGCGCTCATCTCCTGCAGCGAGGCCGTCGTCTCCTCGACCGCCGCCGCCTGCTGCGAGGCCGATTGCGACAGGCTCAGCGAGGTCTGCGCGACCTGGTCGCTGGCGGCGCTGAGCTGCTCGGCGGCGTTGCGCACGTCGCGGAAGGTCGAGCTGATATTGTCGAGCAGGGCGTTGACGCCGCCGCACAGTTCGGTGAAGAAGGCGTTCTTGCCCTCGAGCGGGATGCGCTGGCCGAGGTCGCCGTTGCGCGCCGCGCCGACGGCGGTGTTGACCTCGCCGGCGACGAGCGCCTCGGCCTGGCGCTGCGCCTCGATGGCGATGGCGCTGCGCTTGGCGTCGTTGAACTCGAAGCCGACGCGCGTCTGCACGCGCTTGAGCGCCACCATCATCTGCGCGCGCTCGTCGTGGCCGCGGGCGTCGATGACGCCGTCGAAACGGCCCTGCGAGAAGCCGTCGAGATTCGACGCCGCTTCGAGCAGCGTGCCGCGCAGCCGGCCGGCCAGGCGCGCGCCGGTGAAGAGTCCGGTGCCGATCACCAGGGCGCCCGCGGCTGCCAGCAGCGGCGCGCCGAGCGCCAGCGCCGCCGCGCCGCCGGCGCTGCCGGCGATCAGCGTCGCGGCCAGCAGGCCGAACTTGGTGCGCAGCGGCGCGTTGCCGACCCAGCGCGCCGGCGCGTTGAGCGCCGCCAGGCCGCCGGTCTTCACGACATGGCCCTCGACGATCGCCAGCCCCTGCGCGCGCCCTTCGGTGAAGAGGCGGTAGGCGGCCTCGGCGGCGGCCACCTGCTCGCGCGTGGGCAGCGTGCGCACCGACATGTAGCCGGTGACCTCGCCATGCTCGAGCACCGGTGTGGCGTTGGCGACGACCCAGTAATGGTCGCCGTTCTTGCGCCGGTTCTTCACCAGGCCCGTCCAGGGCTTGCCGGCCTGCAGCGTGCGCCAGAGGTCGGCGAAGGCCTCCTCGGGCATGTCGGGGTGGCGCACGATGTTGTGCGCCTTGCCCATCATCTCCTCCTCGTCGAAGCCGGCGGCCTCGATGAAGTCGGCGTTCATGTAGGTGATGCGACCCTTCAGGTCGGTCCGCGAGACGATGGTCATGCCCTCGGGGAGCATGTATTCGGTTTGCGTGATCGGCAGGTTCTTGCGCATGGGACTCTTCCTTGCTGGGTTCTCGTGGGTTCAGCCGGCCGCGCCGAGCTGGAAGCCGGCGATCAGCTCTTCGAGCTGCGCCGCCTGGGCCGAGAGCTCCTCGGCGGTGGCCGAGAGCTGTTCGCTCGCGGCCGCTGTCTGCTGGGTCGCCGAACCGAGATGGTTCATCGCGCCGGTGATCTGGTGCACGCCCTCGGCCTGCTCGCCGCTGGCGGCGGCGATCTCCTGCACCAGCTCGCTGGTCTTGCGGATCGAGGGCACCATCCGCGTCAGCAGCGAGCCGGCCTGTTCGGCCAGGCCGACCGACGAGCCGGCGAGCTGGCCGATCTCCTGTGCCGCGACCTGGCTGCGCTCGGCGAGCTTGCGCACCTCGGCGGCGACGACGGCGAAGCCGCGGCCATGCTCGCCGGCGCGCGCCGCCTCGATGGCGGCGTTCAGCGCCAGCAGGTTGGTCTGGTAGGCGATGTCGTCGATGACGCGGACCTTGGTGGCGATCGACTTCATCGCGTCGACCGTCTGGCCGACCGCGGTCCCGCCCTGCTGCGCCTGCTGCGCGGCCTCGGTGGCGATGCCGTCGGTGGTGGTGGCGCTCTGGGCGTTGCCCTTCACCGACGCGCTCATCTGCTGCAGCGACGCGCTGGTCTGCTCGACCGCGGCGGCCTGCTGCGTCGCCGATTGCGCCAGCGTCTGCGAGGTCTGCGTGACCTGGCCGCTGGCGCTGGAGAGCCGGGCCATGGCGTCGCGCACCTGGGCGATGGTGTCGGCGAACGAGGCCAGCAGCCGGTTCATGTGCTCGCCGACCTGGCGGTGGAAGCCCTGGTGGTGCGCGACGTCGATGCGCGCGCCCAGGTCGCCGTCGCCGGCGCTGCGCATCAGCGTGTCCAGAGCGGCCTCGGCGACGAGCTGGTCCTCGATGTCCAGCCACTGGCCGACGGTGCCCAGCAGCACGCCGGCGCCGTCGAAGATCGGCGTCGTCACGACGCTGTAGCGGCGGCCGCCCAGCGTCATCACCGACGAGGCGCGCGCCTTCAGCAGCTTGAGCCGCGCCACCGCGGCCGCGGGGTCGGCGTAGAAGACGCCGATCGAGGCGCCGACGATGCGGTCGGGGTCGAAGGCGGGCTGGGCGGCGCGGAAGGCGGCGGCATCGCGGTGCAGCACCTGGTCCAGCGCCTCGTTGATGTAGACGACCTGGCCGTCGGCGTCGGCGATGCGCACCGGCATCGCGGTGGCGTCGAGCGCGGCGCGGATGCGCAGGTC
>JAGWTU010000040.1 GCA_028868825.1 Burkholderiales bacterium
GGTCCTCGCGGAATCGCTTCATCAACTCGCGCTTGCCGCAGACGACGCCCACCGGCAGCCCGCCGCCCAGCGTCTTGCCATAGGTGACCATGTCGGCCGCCACGCCGTAATAGGCCTGGGCACCGCCGCTGCCGAGGCGGAAGCCCATGAAC
Organism: Burkholderiales bacterium; assembly: GCA_028868825.1. GTDB lineage: Bacteria > Pseudomonadota > Gammaproteobacteria > Burkholderiales > Burkholderiaceae_C > Rubrivivax. The sequence goes on from JAGWTU010000040.1 coordinate 153, forward strand.
ACCTCGTCGAAGATCAGCACGATGCCGCGCTCGCTGCAGACCTGGCGCAGCTGCTTCAGCCATTCGATGTAGGCGGCCTTGTCGTAGGCGGCGCGTCGGCCGCTGTCGATCAGCGAGCTGTCGCCGGGCGCCGCGGCATTCGGATGCAGCGCCTGCAGCGGATTGACGAGCACGCAGGCGATGTCCTTGCGCTGGCGCAGCACCTTCAGCGTGCGCTCGTCCATTTCCTTCAGCGTGTAGGTGTTGCCGGGCGGCAGCGGGTTGCCGGGGCCGGGCTGCACGTCCTCCCACCAGCCGTGGTAAGCGCCCGAGAAGCGCACGAGGTACTTGCGCTTCGTGTGGTAGCGCGCCAGCCGCACGGCCTGCATCACCGCCTCGGTGCCGCTCATGTGGAAGCTGACCTCGTCGAGGCCCGAAATGCGCTGCAGCTCGGCGACGTTCCAGGCCACCGCCGGGTGGTAGCTGCCGAGGATGGGGCCGAGATCGGCGGCGCGTGCGCTGCCCTCGGCGATGCAGGACTTGTAGAAGTCATGGCCGAAGACGTTGACGCCGTACGAGCCGGTGAGGTCGTAGAAGCGCTGGTCGTCGAGGTCGGTGACGAAGACGCCGTCGGTGCGCTGCACGAAACCGCCCACCGACAGATGCTGGCGCAGATGGCGGCTGTACTGGAAGGGCACGCGGTAGGCGCCGGTGAATTGCAGATCGGAGATGCCCTCGCGCGCCTGCTGGGTCAGCGCGATCGATTTCGCGTGGCGCGTGTTCAGCGTCTGCGCCAGGCGCGCGAAGCCGGCGCGGCGCTGCTGCTGCACGGCTTCGGGCGCGCCGTCGCTGCCGAAGAAGCGCGCCTCGTCGTAGTCGTAGCCGGGCACGAGGCGGGCGACGCGCTTGGCCATGCGCGAATGGCCCGTGAGCGAAGGATGCTTGGCGCGCGACAGCGCCAGGCGCTGCGCCAGTCGCGGCGCGGTCGCCGCAAGGGCGGCCAGCGCGACGGCGGTGAGCAGGAGGGATTCGTTCATGGATGGATCTTCCAGTTCAGCGATTCGACCGGGTCGGCCGAAGCACAGTTCTATTTCCCCACGTTGAAACCTTTATGAAAATCACCCACCAGTGGACGGTCTGGCGCGATAAATTGTTGTTGCAGGAGGATTTGAACTTCCTGCTGACGAATCGCGTGCCGCGCGCGGCGCTGACGCATTTCGTCGGCTGGTTCAGCCGCATCCGCTCGCCGCTGCTGGCGCGGGCGTCGATCGCGGTCTGGAAACTGTTCACCAAGCTCGACCTCGACGAGGCGCAGCCGCGCCGCTACGGCAGCCTGCACGAATGCTTCACGCGCGAGCTGCGGCCGGGCATGCGGCCCATCACTGCCGATCCGCGGCTGCTGACGAGCCCGAGCGACGGCATCGTCGGCGCCTGCGGCCGCGTCGAGGCCGGCATGGTGCTGCAGGCCAAGGGCATGCCGTATCGCCTGGCCGAACTGCTCGGTCGCGGCGACCGCGCGCTGCCGTACGAGGGCGGCACCTATGTCACGCTGCGGCTGACCTCGGCGATGTACCACCGCTTCCACGCGCCCTTCGACGGCCGCATCGAGCAGGTCAGCTACATCAGCGGCGACACCTGGAACGTGAACCCGATTGCGCTGGCGCGCGTCGAGCGGCTGTTCTGCCGCAATGAGCGCGCGGTGATCCGCATGCGGCTGGCCAATGGGCAGCCGCTGCTGCTGGTGCCGGTGGCGGCGATCCTCGTCGCCAGCATCCGCTTGCATTTTCTCGATGTGCTGCTGAGCCTGCGCTGGCGCGGTGCGCATGAATTCGCCTGCGATGCGGCGGTCACGAAGGGCCAGGAACTCGGCTGGTTCGAGCATGGCTCGACGATCATCGTGTTCGCGCCGCCGGGGTTCGAGCTGGCGCCGGGGATCGCGCCGGGTCGGCAGGTGCGCATGGGCGAGCCGTTGTTGCGGCTGCCCGATTGAGGCGAGAAACCGGAAGGGCGCGTCATCGCGCTGACTCGTGCCTGTCACGGGCGCGTCTTTGCCGCACGCCAACATGCGTAACGCCATGCGACGCGACGACCTCCCCGAACAGCCCGAGGAAACCGATCCGAAGGAGCCGGCGTTGCGCGTGCGCACGGTCTGGATCTCGGACCTGCACCTGGGCACGCCGGGCTGCCAGGCCGAGGAGCTGCTCGACTTCCTGCGCCGCGTCGAGAGCGAGACGCTCTACCTCGTCGGCGACATCGTCGACGGCTGGCAGCTGCGCCGCCAGTGGTACTGGCCGCAGGCGCACAACGACGTCGTGCAGAAGCTGCTGCGCAAGGCGCGCAAGGGCACGCGGGTGATCTTCGTGCCCGGCAACCACGACGAATTCGCGCGCAAATACCTCGGCCACAACTTCGGCGGCGTCGATGTCGTCAAGGACCATGTGCACGAGACGGCCGACGGCAAACTGCTGTGGATCATCCACGGCGACCTCTACGACGGCGTGATCCAGTACGCGAAATGGCTGGCCTATGTCGGCGACTGGGCCTACGAGACGCTGCTCAAGGTCAACCGCCATTTCAATTCGCTGCGCGCGCGCATGGGCCTGCCGTACTGGAGCCTGTCGCGTTACCTCAAGCTCAAGGTCAAGCGCGCCGTCAGCTACGTCAACGATTTCGAGGTCGCGGTCGCCCGCGAGGCCGCCGCGCGCGGCATGCAGGGCGTCGTCTGCGGCCATATCCACCATGCCGAGATCCGCCCCATCGAGGGCGTGCTGTACTGCAACGACGGCGACTGGGTCGAGAGCCTGACGGCGCTCGTCGAACATGCCGACGGCCGGCTCGAGATCATCGACTGGGCCGAGCGCAAGGCCGCGGCGGCCCGCGAAGGGCTCGCGCAAACGCAGCCGCAACCGCAACCGCAGCCGGTCAGCGCCGCCTGAGGGTCATCGCCGCGTCACGTGGCGGACGCGGCGGCGTCATCGGCGGGCGCAACGATGGCGGTATGGAAATCGGCAATCCCGCGTCTACACATTCGACCCCGGCTCCGGCCGCGATCCATCTAACGCCGCCCGCAGCGCCTTTCGGTGCCGTCCGACTGACGGCCCGCTGGGCTCGTGGCGGCGACGAATGCCGTGCCGCGCAGGCGCTGCGCTGGCAGGTCCTCGTCGCCGAGACGGGCGCGGCGCGCCCGGCGCCGCCGGCCGGCGCGGCGGCGGGTCTGGACGTCGACTTCTTCGACGCGCATTGCGAGCATCTGCTGCTGCACGCCAGCCGCGACGACGGCCGCGCGCCCGAACTCGTCGCGACCTACCGGCTGCTGACACCGGCGGCGGCGCGCCTCGTCGGCGGCCTGCACAGCGAGGGCGGTTTCGACCTGCTGCGACTGCGCCGCCTGCGCCCGCGCATGGCCGAAGTCGGCCGCGCCTGCATCGCGCCGGGTTGGCGCGACGCGACGACGGTGCGGCACCTGTGGGACACGCTGGCCGCATTCCTGCAGGCCAACGAGCTGGACTGCGCCATCGGCTGCGCGCCCGTCGCGCTGCGCGACGGCGGCCTGCTGGCCGCGGCGCTGCATCGTCATTGGCAGTCGCATTGCGCGGCGCCGCTGGAACTGCAGGTGCGGCCGCGGCTGCCGCTGCCGCTGGCGCCGCCGGCGATGCGCGTCGCCCCGGCCGCGCCGGCGCTGGCCCAGGGCTGGATCGACCGCGGCGCGCGGTTGCTCGGCGCGCCGGCCTGGAACGCCGAATCCGGCCATGCCGAATTGCCGCTGCTGCTGCCGACGCCGGGGCGCGCGGTGTTCTGAGCGAACCCGCGGCGCCCCGATCGATCAGAAGTCGATCGATGCCGTGAACAAGGCGCTGCGCGCCGGCAGCACGGTCAGCAGGTCGTTCGCGTTCGGTGCCGCGTCGCTGCTGCCGGCGATCGGACCGGCGACGCCGGCGATCTTGTGCGAATTCTGCAGGTTGTTGATCGCCGCCTGCAGCTTGATGCGCTGGACCGCGCTGAACGGCGAGCGGATCGTGTAATTGACGTTCAGGTTCGTGATCAGCAGCGGATCGATCTTGAACTGCTGGTGAGCACCCGACTTGTCGTCGTTGTACTGGCGCCCGATGCGGTTGCCCGACAGGTTCACCGCCCAGCCGCCGGACTGCCAGCTCACGCCCAGCGTCTCGGTGTCGGAAGGCGCGCCGGCGACCCACTGCCCGCTGCTGTACTTGAGGCTGCCGACGCTGGCATTGGCGAACAGGCTGAATCCGCCACCGACGACGTAATTGCCCTCGAGCTCGACGCCCTGGTCGGTCTCGGTGCCGCTGAGCACATAGCCGACGTTGCCGGCGGCATCCGGCGCCTGCGGCGTGTAGGCGCCGTCGAGCCGGGTGTGGAAGACATCGGCGGCGAAGGTGTAGGACTTGGCATTGATCACGGTGCCGAACTGCACCGTCTTCGCGCGTGTCGACTTAGGCACCGGCGAGACGCGCGCATTGGTGACGTCGAAGACGCTCGTGCTCGGGATCTCGTCGCCGATGCCGGCCTGGCCGTAGACCGACCAGTTGCTGGCCAGCAGGTAGTTCGCGCGCAGGCTGGGCATCGCATCGCGGTAGGTGATCGCGTGGGTGATGTTCGGCGCGCCGCCGGTCAGCGTGTTCGTCTTGCTGTTGTAGCTCCCGCCCAGCCAGCCGACCGCGCCCCCGTTGTCCTGCAGATGCACGAACGACTGGTGGTAGGAAGCGAGCTTGACGCCCGGCAGCAGCGTCAGCGCGTCGCCGACCTTGAACTCGAATTCGACATAGGGCTGGAACGTCGTCGTGCGATACGTTTCGCTGAAATTGGGCGCATTGCCGAAGCCGATCCAGGTGCGCGGATCGGCCTTGCTCTGGTAGCGGTAGCTGTCGGAGCGGTCGACCCAAAGGCCGAAGCGCAGCGTGCCCAGGCTCGATTCCTGGCTCAGGCGCAGCAGGTTGCCGAGGTCGGTGTAGGAATTGAGCTTGTCGACGCCGCTCGAGGTGCTGACCGGGGTCGCGCTCAGGTTCGTCGCGCTGTTGTAGTTCTGCTTGTTGTTGTAGCGGTAGGTGTAGAGCTTCTCGTCGACATGCCAGCCGCCGCCCAGGTTCGACTGCAGCTGCACATACGACCAGCCGGTGTAGACCTTGTAGAAGTTGTAGCCGTAGTAGTTCCAGTCGCCCGGCGTGCCGCTGAGCAGCTTGTTGTAGATGCCGTTGTCGTAGTCCGAACGCAGGATGCCCTTGACGCTGGGCGTATTGCTGCGCAGCAGCAGCAGGTTGCCGTAGACGGTCAGCGTCGTGTCGTCGTTCAGGTAGGTGCGCAGCTTGGCCGATCCGGCCTGGCGGTCCTGCTTGTTGAAGGTCTGATAGCCGTCGGACTTCAGCTCATGGCCGTTGATGAGGAAATTCGTGCGGTGGGCGCCGAAATCGCCCGACTCGTATTCGACGCCTTCCATATGCGTGTTCCAGCTGCCCATCGTGCCGGAAACGCTGGTGCGCTGCTTCGGTTCGAGCTCGCGCGAACGCAGGTCTATCGTGCCGCCGAAGGTCGCCTGGCCGATCGTCGACGCCGTGCCCGGGCTGCGGTCGACGACCGCGCCGCCGAGGAACTGGCTCGGGAAGAAGACCCAGGAATGGTGGCTGACGCCGTTCGTGTCGTTGAACGGGATGCCGTCGAAGCTCATGACGAAGTTGTCGTCCTTCTGGCCGCGCATCGTGACCTTGGTGTCACCGAGGCCGACGCCGTTGGGCTGCACGCCGAAGACGCCCGGCGTCACCATCAGCAGCTGCGAATAATCGGCGATCGGCGACGTCGCCTCGCGGATGTACCGGTTGCTGATGATCGACAGCGGCGTGCCGGCGTCGACCGAATTCTGCGAAGGCGCGATCGCGCCGGCCGAGAGGTTCACGAGCTTGGAGCCTGTGATGACGATTTCCTGTGCGCCCGAGCCTTCTTCGGCATGGACCGTGGCCGGGAGTGCGGCGATGAGCGCGGCGATGGCGCCGCAGATGTGGGTCAGATTGCGGTTCGTGTAATTCATTTTGAGTCTTTGAATGGAGTCTTGATGGAGAAGGGGGCGTGATGTGACCGAGCCGTGTCGCGTACCCGGCCGGAAGTGGGGCGATCATCGACAGCTGCGATGACGGATCCGTGAAGCCGAAACATCGTTGTGCACCTGCAACCGCCGTCATCGAATTCATGACGGCGCCACAGGGCTGTCATTTGCAGGGGCGAGCATCGGGTTCCAATGCGAGATTCAGGGCTGAGCGCGATTCGATGATTTCAATCAGGAACGGCGCTGCGGGCCTGCTGGCGCTGGTCGCCGTCCTCGCGGGCTGTGCCGTGCAAAGGCCGGAACCGGCCGAAGTCGCCACTTCGGCCTGGGTGCAGGCATCGGACGAGGGCGCCTGGGTCGTGCGTGCGATCGGCGTCGGTGCGGCCTGCCCGACCCTGCATTCGAAGCGCGGCGACACCGCGATGTCGCGCCGTGCCGCGCCGGTCGAATTGCCGCCGCGCACCGAGCATGCGCAGCCGCAGACGCAGCCGTCGCGATTCGCCGATGCCGCCTGCGAAGCCGCCTGGCCTGCCGGCGCGAGCCGCGTGCACGTCGGCGACCACGTCTTGACGGCACCTGCGGCGGCGATCCGCCGCATCGTGCTCATCGGCGATACCGGCTGCCGGATGAAGGCGTCGGAGCATTCCTACCAGGATTGCCGCGATGCGGCGCGGTGGCCGCTGGCGCAGGTCGCCGCGAGCGCCGCCGCCTGGCATCCCGATCTCGTCGTCCATGTCGGCGATTACGAATACCGCGAGAGCCCCTGTCCTGCCGGCAACGCCGGTTGCGCCGGCAGCCCCTGGGGCTACGGCGAGGACGCCTGGCGCGCCGATTTCTTCGATCCGGCGGCGCCGCTGCTGGCCGTCGCGCCCTGGATCTTCGTGCGCGGCAACCACGAGAGCTGCAGCCGGGCCGGGGCCGGCTGGTTCCGCTATCTCGACGCCCATCCCTGGCGCGCCGCGAGTTCCTGCGCGGATCCGGCGCTGGACGAGGCCGCCGATTTCAGCGCGCCCTACGCCGTGCCCATCGACGCGCAACTGCAGCTCATCGTGTTCGATTCGTCGCGCGCCGGCGGCAAGGCCTATCGTGGCGACGAATTCGCGGCGCGGCGCTATGCCGAGGATCTGGCCGCGGTCGATGCCCTCGTGCAGCGGCGCCCGCAGAACTGGTTCGTGAATCACCATCCGGTGCTCGCCTACGCGGGGTCGGAGGACGGGCGGCCGTTGACCGGCGGCAAGGGCCTGCGCTCGGTGATGGTGCGCAGCCATCCGCAGCGCTACTACGCCGATGGCATCGACCTCGTCCTCAACGGCCATGTGCACCTGTTCGAGGCGATCGACTTCTCGAGCCCGCATCCGGCCGAACTGGTGCTCGGCAATTCGGGCTCGCTCAGCGAGGGCGGTGTCGAAGCGGCCGCCGCGCTCGCCTCGCAGCCGGCGCCGGGCGCCACCGTGCGCACCTTCGTCACGCGCAACCAATTCGGCTACGCCACGCTGGAGCGCGAGGGCGCGGGCTGGCTGCTGACCGAACGCGATCCGCGCGGCATGGCGCTGCGGCGCTGCCGCCTCCTGGGCTCGCGGTTGGAATGCGCAGGGCTGCGCTAGAGGTCGGCATCCCGGCGCAGCGGCCGGTCCCGTCTCGGTGCGGCTATTTCGCCGCGCGCGCGCGCGGCCCTTTCGCCGCCGGCAGCACGAAGGCGGCGCGGCCCTGCGCCGTGCGCTCGAACTGGCGCGCGATGTTGCCGCAGACCAGATCGCACAGCGCGTAGACGGCGGGGTCGGCGATGCGGTAGAAGACGCTGTTGCCGCGGCCCTCGCGCTGCACCAGCCCATGCTGCATCAGCAGCGCGAGGTGGCGCGAGATGTTGGCCGAGCTGTAGCCGCACAGCTGTGCGAGCTCGCCCACGCTGCGCTCGCCCTGGCGCAGGAAGTTGAGCAACTGCAGGCGCGTCGGCTCGGACAGCGCCTGGAAGTACGCCGCCACCTGCGCCAGCGCCTCGTCGGGGAGTCCTTCCATGCGGGGGCAGGCCGGTTGTTGAACAGACGCCATGATGCCTCGTCGCTTGTTCCTGTGCCGCTGAATTTGCAATATGGTACTTGACTATTTGCGTAGTTGCGCAAATACTTCAAAAAAACCTGTGATCCACGTCCCGGCCGATGCGGCCGCGGCGGCAACCGGAAAGAAGCTCGATGCAAGCGTTGCGGCTAGGCAGATTGACATTCACGGCATGGCTGGCGCTGGCCCTGCCGCTGGCGGCGCCGGCGGCGGAGCTCGGCGCCGTGACGGCGCGGCCCGCTGCGGGTGCCGCGGCGACCGGGTTCGACGGCGTCGTCGAGGCGCTGCGCACGACGGTCGTCGCGGCCCAGGTCGCGGGCGCCGTCGTGCAGCTCGACGCCAAGGTCGGCGATCGAGTCGCGGCCGGCCAGGTGCTGCTGCGGCTCGACGCGCGGGCGGCGGAGCAGGGCGTGGCGGCCGGCGATGCCCAGGTGCAGGCGCTGCGCGCCGCGCTCGACGTAGCGACCAAGGACTACGAGCGCCAGCAGCAGCTGTACCGCAAGGGCTACATCAGCCAGGCGGCGCTGGAGCGCGCCGAAGCGGAATTCAAGTCGACCCAGGCGCGGGTTCGCGCGCAAGGCGCCGAGGCCGGCGTGGCGCGCACGCAAAGCGGCTTCTACGTCGTGCGCGCGCCATTCGCCGGCGTCGTCGCCGAGGTGCCGGTGGCGCTGGGCGACATGGCGATGCCCGGGCGCGCGCTGCTCACGATCTACGACCCCGGTGCGCTGCGCGTCACGGCCGCGGTGCCGCAGACGGTGCAGGCCCAGGCGGCGCCGGGCGAGCCGGTGCGCATCGAACTGCCGGGGCTGCCCGCGGCGCGGCAGTGGATCGCGCCGCTGCGCGTGCAGGTGCTGCCCGTGGTCGATGCCGCGACCCACACGGTGCAGATCCGTGCCGATCTGCCCCCTGGCACGCCGGGCGCCACGCCGGGCATGTTCGCGCGGCTGTGGCTGGCCGGCGGCCGTGCCGCGGCGGGACTCACCGTGCCGCTGGCGTCGGTCGTGCGCCGCGCCGAGATGACCGGCCTGTACGTCATCGACTCGGCCGGCCGACCGCTGCTGCGCCAGGTGCGCCTGGGCCGCGTCGAGGGCGATCGCGTGGAGATCCTCTCCGGGCTGGCGGCCGGCGAACGCGTCGCCAGCGACCCGCAAGCCGCGGCGCGCGTGCGCTGATCCGGGCCGGCCACCATGACCACCCACTCGCTCGCCGGACCGCTCGGCATCTCGGGCCGCATCGCCCGTTTCTTCCAGAGCGCGCAGATCACGCCGCTGCTGGCCCTCGTGGCGCTGCTGCTCGGCGCCTTCGCCGTGCTCGTGACGCCGCGCGAGGAAGAGCCGCAGATCAACGTCACGATGGCCAACGTGCTGATCCCCTTCCCGGGGGCTTCGGTGCGCAACGTCGAGCAGATGGTGGCCGCACCGGCCGAACAGGTGCTGGCGCAGATCTCGGGCATCGAGCATGTGACCTCGCTGTCGCGCCCGGGCCTGGCCATCATCACGGTGCAGTTCAAGGTCGGCGTGCCGCGCACCGAGGCGCTGGTGCGGCTGTACGACACCGTCAACTCGCACGCCGACTGGCTGCCGCCGGAACTCGGCGTGCTCGCGCCCATCATCAAGCCCAAGGGCATCGACGATGTGCCCATCGTCGCCCTCACGCTCTACAGCAAGGACCCGGCGACGGGCGCCTACGACCTCGAGCGCGTCGCCCACAGCATGGAGGCCGACCTCAAGCGTGTCGCCGGCACGCGCGAGGTGACGACCATCGGCGGGCCCGGCCGCGCGATCATGGTCGAGATCGACCCCGCCCGCATGGCCGGTGCCGGCATCGCGGTGGCCGACCTGCGCCAGGCGCTGCGCGCGGCCAATCTCGGGCTGCCGGTGGGCGAGCTGGTGGCCGGCAACCGCGCCGTCGCGGTCGAGTCCGGCCCCTTCCTGCACACGGCGGCCGACGTCGCCGACCTCCTCGTCGGCACCCATGGCGGCAAGCCGGTGTTCATGCGCGACGTCGCCAGCGTGCGCGACGGCCCGCCGCCGCCCGAGCATTACGTCTGGACCGGCATTCCCGGCCGCGACGGTGCCGGCGCGGCCGCGACCCCTGCCGAATACCCGGCGGTGACGATCAGCGTCAGCAAGAAGCCCGGCGAGAACGCGATCGACGTCGCCGATGCCGTGATGCGCCGCGTCGCCGTGCTGCGCAACACCGTCATCCCGGCCGACGTGCAGGTGGCCGAGACGCGCAACTACGGCGCCACCGCCAACGACAAGGCGATCAAGCTGATCGAGAAGCTGCTGTTCGCCACCGCGTCGGTCGTCGCGCTGGTCTTCATCGCGCTCGGCCGGCGCGAGGCGGCGATCGTCGGCAGCGCGGTGATCCTGACGCTGACGGTGACGCTGTTCGCGTCCTGGGCCTGGGGCTTCACGCTCAACCGCGTCTCGCTGTTCGCGCTCATCTTCTCGATCGGCATCCTCGTCGACGACGCCATCGTCGTCGTCGAGAACATCCATCGCCACCAGCAGCACCACCCGGGGCGCACGCTCACCGAGATCATTCCCGGCGCCGTCGACGAGGTCGGCGGGCCGACCATCCTGGCCACGCTCACCGTCATCGCGGCGCTGCTGCCGATGGCCTTCGTCAGCGGCCTGATGGGGCCGTACATGAGCCCGATCCCAATCAACGCGAGCATGGGCATGGTGCTGTCGCTGGCGATCGCCTTCGCCGTGACGCCCTGGCTGGCGCGCATCTGGCTCAAGAGCATTCCGGTCGTCGGCGGCGCCGAGACGGCCGCGCATGCCCAGCCGCATGGCCTGGCGGCCAGGCTCGGGCCGGTCTTCCAGCGCCTCTTTCGCCCGCTGCTCGACGATGCGCGCGGCGGCCGCAACCGCGGCTGGCTGTGGACGGGCATCGGCGCGCTGATCGCGATCTCGCTCGCCCTGCCGGCCACCGGTCTCGTGCTGCTGAAGATGCTGCCCTTCGACAACAAGTCGGAGTTCCAGGTCGTCGTCGACATGCCGGCCGGCACGCCGCTGGAGCAGACCGCGGCGGCGCTGCACGAACTCGGCGCCTACCTCGCGACGGTGCCCGAGGTCACCGACTACCAGGCCTATGCCGGCACGTCGGCGCCGATCAACTTCAACGGCCTCGTGCGCCAGTACTACCTGCGCGCCGGCGGCGATGTCGGCGACCTGCAGGTCAACCTCGTCGACAAGCACCATCGCAGCGAGCAGAGCCATGCCATCGCCACGCGCGTGCGGCCGGCGCTGCAGAAGATCGGCGCGCGCTTCGGCGCCAACATCAAGGTCGTCGAAGTGCCGCCCGGCCCGCCGGTGCTCTCGCCCATCGTGGCCGAGATCTACGGGCCGACGGCCGAGGGGCGGATGCAGGTGGCGCAAGCGGTGCGCAAGGTCTTCGAGGCCACGCCGGGCATCGTCGACGTCGACGACAGCCGCATCGCCGCGGCGCCGAAAAAGCTGCTCATCGTCGACCGGCGCAAGGCGGCGATGCTGGGCGTGCCGCAGCAGGCGATCGTGACGACGCTGCGCGCCGGCCTCGCGGGCGAGGCCACCGCCTACCTCCACGACCAGACCAAGTACCCGGCGGCGGCGACGATCGAGCTGCCCGCCTCGTCGCAAGGCGACCTCGACACGCTGCTGCAGCTCGGCGTGCGCAGTGCGCAGGGCGCCCTGGTGCCGATCCGCGAACTCGTCACGGTGACCGACACGCTGCGCGAGCAGCCGATCTATCACAAGGACCTGCTGCCGGTGAACTTCGTCGTCGGCGACATGGCGGGCGCTCTCGACAGCCCGCTGTACGGCGTGTTCAAGATGCGCAGCGAACTGGCGAAGATCGTCACGCCGGGCGGCGGCACGCTGCAGGAGAACTTCATCCACGCGCCGCAGGACGGCTGGCGCGACTACACGCTGAAGTGGGACGGCGAATCGCAGATCACCTACGAGACCTTCCGCGACATGGGCGCCGCCTACGCGGTCGGGCTGGTGCTGATTTACCTGCTCGTGGTGGCGCAGTTCGGCTCCTACGTGACGCCGCTGGTGATCATGGCGCCGATCCCCTTGACCATCATCGGCGTGATGCCCGGCCACGCGCTGCTCGGCGCACAGTTCACGGCCACCAGCATGATCGGCATGATCGCGCTGGCCGGCATCATCGTGCGCAACTCGATCCTGCTCGTCGACTTCGTCAACCTGCAGGTGCGCGAGGGCGTCGAGTTCAAGCACGCCATCGTCCACTCGGCGGTGACGCGCGCCCAGCCCATCGTGCTGACCGGGCTGGCGGCGATGCTCGGCGCCTTCTTCATCCTCGACGACCCGATCTTCAACGGCCTGGCGATCTCGCTGATCTTCGGCATCCTCGTCTCGACCGTGCTCACGCTGGTCGTGATCCCGACGCTGTACTTCGTCGCCTACCGCCACCGGCTCGAGGCCATCACCGGGCCGCGCGCGGAACCCCTGGCGCCGACCCACCCCATCCCCCCGTCACCACTCGGAGCAGAGAAATGACCTCCTGGCAAATCGTCCGCCTCGTCGCCGGCACCTTCATCCTGCTGTCGCTGGCCCTGGGCATCCCCGGCAGCCCGATCTTCGTCAGCGCCTGGTGGCTGGCCTTCACCGCCTTCGTCGGCGTCAACCTGCTGCAGAGCGCGCTCACGAAGTGGTGCCTGATGGAGACCATCGTGCGCAAGCTGGGCGCGAGGCCGGGGCCGTGAGCATGCCGAGCCGCTTCAACGGCATCTGCGCCGCGGGCCTGCTCGCCTGGGCCTGCGTGGCGCATCACGCGGCGGCGGCCGACCTCGTCGAGGTCTGGCGCGCCGCGGCGCAGAACGACGCGGACTACGCCGTCGGCCGCGCCGCCGGCGCCCAGGCGCAGCCGCGCCGCGACCAGGCCTCGGCGCTGTGGAAACCGACCGTCGGCCTCACCGCGGCGGTCGGCGTCGCCAGCAGCGAGACCGAGACGCGGGGCGCGCAGTTCAGCGCGCCCGGTTTCGGGCAGTCGAACAACGTCGGCTTCGGGACTTCGGTGACGGGCGGCACGTCGAGCCGCTGGGCCGTCGCCGCGATGCAGCCGCTGTACGACCCGCAGCGCCGCGCGCAGCAGCGGCAGTTGAACCTGTCGGCGGATCTCGCCGACCAGCAATGGCGCGCGGCCGGGCAGTCGCTGATGCTGCGCACGGCCGAGCGCTATTTCGACCTCGCGCTGGCGCAGGAGACGCTGCACGTGCTGCGTCGCCAACTCGACGCCGTGCAGCGTGCCGCGACCGAGGCGCAGGACCGCTTCAAGCTCGGCTCGGTGCCGGTGACCGACACCCACGAGGCCGGCGCGCGGCTGGCCGGCGTGCGCGCCCAGGTGCTGGCGGCGGAAAGCGAACTCGAGATCAAGCGCAGCGGGCTCGCCGACAGCACCGGCCTGGCGCCGGCCGCGCTGGTGGCGCGGATGCCCGCGGGCGCGGTCGTCGCCGACGCCGCGGCACTGCCGCCGCTCGACCGCTGGCTCAGCGATGCGCGCGCCGGCAATCCGGCGCTGCAAACGCAGCGCCTGGCGGCCGAGGTCGCGCGACAGGAGGCGGGCAAGTACAGCCGCCGTGCGTCGGCCACCGTCGACCTCGTCGTGCAGGCCGGCCGCGACCGCCTGAGCGGCAGCGGCGATTTCGGGCCGGCGAGCAACACGGCGACGAACCGCATGATCGGCATCCAGCTCTCGGTGCCGCTGTACAGCGGCGGCTATCGCGACGCCAAGCAGGAAGAGGCCCTGCGGCAGGCCGACCAGGCGTCGGCCGAGGTCGACCGCACGCGCATCCAGGTCGGCCAGCAGGTGCGCGCGGCCTGGCTCGGACTGAGCGTCGGCGCCGAGCGCGTGCGCGCGCTGGAAGAAGCGCTGACGGCGAGCCTGGCGCGCCGCGACGCGACGCAACTGGGACTGGAAGTGGGCGAGCGCACGACGCTGGACCTGCTCAACGCCGAGAACGACGCCGCATCGGCCCGGCTCGCGCTGGCCCAGGGCCGCGTCGGGCTGCTGCTCGACCGCTTGCGGCTGCAGGCGCTGGCCGGCCGGCTGGACGAGGCGGCGTTGCGCGGCGTCGACGCTGAACTCGAGGCCGCTGCGGCCGATTGATCGGTCGTCGACCTTCGTCGGGGCTCGCCGGCCTTGCGCGAACTGCCGGACCGGCCTGGCCTCGAGCGCAGGCGCGAGATGCCGCTGAAGCTGCTGCCGCTGCCTCCCGGGCTGCAGGAGCCCGACCCGGTCGTGCAGCAGCAAGCCGGCCCGCAGGTCGGCACGACGGCCGCGGCTGGCTTCGCGGGTGTCGGCTTCGGCGACTACGGCTTTGCGCCGGATGCGGCGCCGCCGGACACCAACCTGGCTGTCGGCCGGACCCAGGTCGTCCAATGGGTCAACGAGTCCTTCGCGATCTTCAGCAAGAGCGGCGGCCTGCTCAAGGGGCCGACGGCCGGCAACACGCTGTGGAGCGGTTTCGGCGGCGGCTGCGAGACCCACAACGATGGCGACCCGATCGTCCAGTACGACCGCGCCAACGACCGCTGGATCATGACCCAGTTCTCGGTCTCGACGACGCCGTATCTGCAGTGCGTCGCCGTCTCGACGACGGGCGATGCGACGGGTACCTACAACCGCTATGCGTTCGCCTACGGCAACCAGTTCCCCGACTACCCGAAGCTCGGCGTCTGGCCCGACGGCTACTACATCACCTACAACATCTTCAGCAACGGCAGGACCTTCGCCGGATCGAAGCTGTGCGCCCTGGACGCCGCCGCGATGCGCGCCGGCGCGGCGGCGACGCAGCAATGCTTCCAGCTCTCGAAGAGCTACGGCGGCGTGCTGCCCGCGGACCTCGATGGCGCGACCGCGCCGCCGGCGGGAGCGCCGATGCCCTTCGTCAATTTCGGCAGCAACTCGCTCAATCTGTGGGCGATGCATGTCGATTTCGCGCAGCCGGCGAACGCCCAGCTGAGCGGCCCGACGAAGCTCGCGGTGGCCGCGTTCACGCCGGCCTGCGGCGGCGGCACCTGCATTGCGCAGCCGTCGACCCGCCAGCAGCTCGACTCGCTGGCCGGCCGCCTGATGTACCGCTTCGCGTATCGCAATTTCGGCGACCATGAAAGTGCGGTCGTCAATCACGCCGTGCAGGCCGGCGGCAACAAGCGCAGCCCGATCGTGGGCCTGCGCTGGTACGAATTGCGCGGACTGACGGGCGGCCATCCGACGGTCTACCAGCAGGGCACCTTTGCGCCGGACGGCAACTCGCGCTGGATGGGCAGCATCGCGATGGACAAGCTCGGCGACATCGCCCTGGGCTACAGCGTTTCGAGCAGCACCGTGTACCCCAGCGTGGCCACGACCGGCCGCTTGGCCACCGATCCGCTCGGCCTGCTGCAGTCCGAATCGATCCTGTTGGCCGGCGGCGGCTCGCAGCTCACCAACCTCAGCCGCTGGGGCGACTACAGCGCGATGCGCATCGACCCCAGCGACGACTGCACGTTCTGGTACACAACGGAATACCTGAAGAGCAGCGGCACCTTCAACTGGAGCACCTGGATCTCGTCGTTCAAGTTCCCAGGCTGCGTCTGACGCCCGACGTCTCCTGGGGCCCGGCGGCCCGCCACAGGAAAACCCCCGTGGGTTCGCCCGCGGGGGTTTTTTGCGCTTTGCGCGCACGGCGGGCGCCGCCCGCCGTGCCCGTTCAGGGCCGGGCGATGGTGATCGTCGGCGAGTCCCAGGTTTCCCAGTGCGCAGGGTTCGACTCGTCGCCCAGCGCCTTCAGCACCGAGATCCGGACCACGTACCGGCCATTGGGAACGGTGGTCCATTGGGCGCCGTTCTTGCCCTTGCCGGTGAAGGTCGAGCCATCCCAGGCGTAGGCGCTGGCGCCGGCGGCCGTGGCGTTGCGACCGACGTATTCGTCGTCGCTGATTCGGTGCCAGGACTTGCCGGTCGCGGCGTCGTAGGCCTCCAGGCGGATGCGCCGCGACTGGTGGTCGAGATGCAGCAGGAAGAACGGAATATCCAGTCCGACCATCGAATACGGAGCGCCCGTCGTGTTGTGCGAGAAACTGGCGCCGTCGCTGGTCTTGCTCAGCCACGGGAAGCCATAGGCCGTCGGCACGAGGACCTGACGCGCCTGGTAGTCGCCGATGTAGCCGGCGTAGGGCACGCGGAGTTGCCTGGCCGCGTCGGCCGCATCGGTCAGCACGACATAGCCGCCATACAGGCCGCCCGCGGGCGCGCTCGCCGGCGCGATGGTGACGTCGACGGTGGCATTGCCGTTGGGAGGCACCGTGACGCTGGCGGCGCTGAAGCTCACGCCGGCGTCCGAGGTCGCGAACGAGGGGGCGAAGGTGTTGGCGCCCGTTGACAGTGCGTTCACCGACGACAACCGATAGGTCACCGGTGCCGCCCCCTTGTTCTCGATGCTCAGCGTCTGCGTGTAGGGCCCCGCCAGGCTCGCGCCGACGGCGATCTTGCCCGGCTCGACCCGCGTCCTGGCCAGGATGGCATCGGCGATCTCCAGCATGCCGGCGCCCTGACGATGGACGTTGTCCAGGTAACCCAGACCCGGATTGGCCCACCACATCTTCGGCGCGGCGTTGTTCTGCAGCAGGCTGCGGACGGCTTGCGCCGGCAGGCGGGGCTGGGCCTGCAGCAGCAGCGCGACGGCGCCCGCGACATGCGGCGACGCCATCGAGGTGCCGCTGAGGCTGGCGTAGCGGCCCAGCTCGAGCGGGTAGGTCGAATAGATGCTGCCGCCAGGCGCGCCGATGTCCGGCTTCAGCGTCAGGTCCGGCGCCAGCCCGTACGAGCTGAAGCTCGAGATCAGACCGCCGGTGGGATTCGGCGTCACCGCGGTGTAGTGGCCCCAGCTCACCGTGCCGCCCGCCAGGCCCGCGAGGGCCTGACCCGCGCTCTGCGAGACCATCACGACGGGAATGGTGATGGCCGGTGCGCCGGCCACCGTAGGGGTCACGCTGCCCGGTGCGTTGTTGTACAGGACGACGGCACCGGCGCCGGCTGCCATCGCGTTGGCGGCCTTGGCGTAGAAGGTGCACGTGCCGCGGCTGATGAGCGCGATGCGCCCGGCCGGAAAGCCGGCGAAGTCGGCGGCGTCGCAGCCGATGGCGGATGTCGGCTGGGCCAGCATGCCGGTGCCGCTGGTCGGCGGCGTGGGCGCGCCGGTGGCGGCCGCGTAGCCGATCAGGGTGCCGCCCGGATCGGCCCTGAAGGCCGGCTGGGTGATGCGTATGTTGTCGTACGACGCGGTGCCGATCACCTTCTGGCCGACGCCCGGCGCGCCGGCCGAATAGATGCCGTTGGCGCCGCTGTTGCCGATCGACGCGACCACCACCATGCCCTTGTTGACGAGGCGGTCCGAGGCCCGGGCCGTCGGATACTGGGGCCACTGGAACGACGAGCCGATGCTCATGTTGAGCACCTGCATGCCATCGGCCAGCGCCCTTTCCATGGCCGCCAGCATGATGTCCGAAGTCGTCGATCCGTTGCAGCCGAAGACGCGGTAGGCGCCGAAGGTGACGCCCGGTGCCACGCCCTTGACCAGACCGTTGGCGCCGACGATGCCCGCCACATGGGTGCCGTGGCCGGCGCAGTCGTCGGGGTTGTCGTCGGGCGTGGGATTCGGGTTGTAGCTCGGGCTGCTCGGGTCGGCGTTGAAGGCGTCGCCGACGAAGTCGTAGCCGAAGGCCACGCGTGCGCTCGGGAACGGCGTCGTGCCCGGGATGCCGGTGCCGCCGAAGTCGGCGTGGTCGATGTCGATCCCCGTGTCCATGACGGCGACCTTGACGCCGGCCCCCGACAGGCCGAGCGTGTTCTGGGCGATGTCGGCGCCGGTCATCGTGATGGCCGAAGCGAGGTCGGGTGCCGCGCCCGCGCCGACCTCGGGGTGCGGCGCCTGGATCACCTCGACCGGGTAGATCGCCTTCACGCCCGGGAGCTGCGCGAGCTTGGCGCGGTCGCGCGCGTCGACGCTGACCGACAGGCCGTTGAACAGCGTGTCGAAGGCGCGCCGCTCGGTATAGCGTATGCCGGCCTGGCGCGCGGCAGCGCGAAACGCCGCCTTCTCCGCCTGCACGGCGGCGACGCGGTTGCCGTCGGCCACCGGCGCGCCCGTCAGTTCGACGAACCAGAGTCGGCCCTGTTCGGGCGTCTCCACTTTGAAGGCCTGGGCGTGGGCCGTGACGAGGCCCAGCGCGCCCAGCGCAGCGGCGGCCAGAACGGAAAGGCGAGCGAATCGCTTCTTCATGAGTCGGTCTCCCGTGGTTTGCAGCGCACTCGTGATGCGGCTGCCGGTTGGAAACAGCGGCTCCGGTGCGGTCGCACCGACACCGCCGTTAGGACGTTAGGAAGGTGCGAATGCTGACGCCTGCGGGCCCGTTGCGGCGCTTTCGCCAGCTCAGGTCAGGGCCATTGCAGGCCCCTCGAATGCGGGGGCGCGTGGCGGGCCATGCGAACCGGCACGCGCCCGGGAGCTGATCGGCGGGCTCCGGATTCGATCCGCGCAAGCTCGACGCGAGGGTGATCGCGCGCCGTCAGTGACCCGACTCGTCGTAGAGGCTGCCCAGCGGATCCGCGCCCGGCTTCGGCGTGCTGCCGACCGCCGCTGCACGCAGGGCGCGCGACAGCTCGCCGCCACGCCAGGGCGTGCCTGCGAAACAGGCGCGGTCGAGTTCGCGCAGCGGCTCGGCCAGCGCCGGCGCGCCCAGACGCTGCGCCAGCGCCTGCAGTCCGGCCGGTGCCACGCCGGGCCAGTGCGCCGCGGCCCAGGCCTGCAGCGCCGCGCGCGCCTCCAGCGGTGAGTTGGCGGCGCAGGCGCGATCGAGGTCGCGCAGCGCTTCGGCCGCGCTTCGCGGTTTCGCCTTCGAGGGCGGCGCCGGTCGCGCGGCGCGCGGCGGCAGGCGCTTGCGGTCACGCCACCACAGCGCCGCGGTCGCCAGCCAGAGCAAGGCCAGCGTCGCGGTCACGGCGGGCCAGATCCAGTTCGATGCGCCGACCGCGGCGCCGGCCGGCGGGATCGCGGCCGACGCGGCTGGCGCGAGTGCCTCCATGGCGGGGGCCGCAGCCGGCGCTGCCGCGGTCGGCGGCGTGGCCGCCGTCGCGCCGGGGATCGTCGGGTTCGCCGCAGACGAGGCCGACGCCCCGGCCGCCGGCAGCACCTCGATCGTGCGCGCCGGCAGCACGGCGACGCGGGCCTGGTCGTGCTGCGTGTCCCACCAGGCGAGCCGCAATTCGGGCAGCGTCATGCGCCCCGGCCGCGTCGCGATCAGCGCCACGTCCTGCTCGCGCCGGCCGACGCTGCTGCCGTCCTGCGCCTGGTCGTCGAGTCTGGGCTGATCGGGGTAGGCCTTCAGGCCCTCGGGCAGCGCGAGCCGCTTCGCGAGGTCAGGCAGTTGCGCCGCGCTGAGTCCCGCCGCGGTGATCGTGAGACGGCGCGTGACGGGGTCGCCGACATGCAGCGTCGATGAATCGGGGCTCCAGGTTTCCTGCAGCGTGAGGCTGCGTGCCGGCAGCCAGTCGCCGCCGCTGACGGCGCGCGGCCGCACGTCGAGCACGACGGGGGCGGCGCGCAGATGCAGCGGCCGCAGCGCAGCGCCGAAGCCGGGGATCGGCATGCGACCGAAGAGGCCGCCGAAGGCCGGGTCGACGCCGCGCGGATCGGGGATCTGCGCCTCGAGCAGGGGGCCCGGCAGTTCGATGTGGCCGCTGCGCTGCGGCAGCAGGCGGTAGCGCCGCTCGATGATCTGGACCTCGCGGCCGCCGACGACTTCGGTGCGCTGGCTGTCCTTGCCGATCGGCTCGACGATGACGTCGGCGTCGCCTTCGAAGCCCAGTCCGGCGTTGCTCAGCGGCACCGAGGTGCGCACGCGCACCGTCAGCATGACCGGCTGCTGCACGTAGGGCCGCGGCGTCTCCAGCTTGGCGCCGATGCCCACGGGTGCCGCGCTGTCGGCATCGCTGTCGCCGGGTGTCGCAGGCGGCGCCGCGCCGCCCGCACCGGCTTCAACGACGAGGGTCAGCGGCGGCGAGACATCGGCGTCCCAATGCAATGGCGGCACGTGGAGCGTGCCGCTGCGGCGCGGCGCCAGTGTCAGCGTGAGCTGCTGCTCGGACGAGATATGGCCGCCCACGATGCGCAGGCTCGAGGCGCTGCTGCGGCCGAGGATGTCGAAGTCGGCGGCCAGCGGCGCGAGGTCGGGATCGCCGCCGCGGCTGTCGTGGGCGAGCGTCAGCTGCACCGTCTCGCCGGGCGCGATGCGGTCGCGGTCGAGCGCGGCCGTCAGCGCGGCGAGCGCGCCGACGTGCCACGCCGCGAGCAGCGCGGCGCAGGCGACGATCCGGGGCCAGCGCTTCAAGGTGGCGTCCCCCGCTGGCGCATCAGGTGTTCGATCATGAATTTGCGCCGCAGCAGTCCGCCCGGATCGTCGGGGATGCGGCGCAGCCATTCTTCCTCGGCGAGCTGTTTTTCGCTGCGCGGCGGCGCCGATGCGGCGCGGGCGAGTCCGGCCTCGGCGTCGCGACGCGCCTGCTCGGGCTCGGGCGCGCTGGCGCCGGCGGCGCTGCGCTGGGCTGCATCGGCTTGGTCGGGCGAGCGCGACGGGCCCGATGCCGGCGGCGGGGACGACTGCGGCGCCGATGCGGCGCCGGACGCGGCACCGGATGGCCCCGAAGGTTTCGCGCCTGGTTGAGGCGCTTTCGATGGCGATGGCTGTTGCTGCTGTGGCGACTGCGGCTGTTGCTGCTGCGACTGCGACTGCGACGGTTTCTGCTGCTGCTTGCGCTGCTCGATCGCCTTGGCGACGAGATCGCGGTTGTGACGCATGTCGGCGTCGTGGCCGTCGATCGCGAGCCCGGCGTCGTAGGCGGCGAGCGCGCCTTCGAGGTCGCCGCAGCGCGCCAGCGCATTGCCGCGGTTGTAGAACGCATCGCGGTCGCGCAGCGGCGCCAGCGCGGCGGCCGCAGCGCGGCAATCTCCCGCCTGCATGGCCGCATACGCCTGGTGCCGCGGGTCGGTGTAGGCCTGCGCGGCGGCCGCCGCATCGCCTTGCTGCAGCAGCGCCTGGCCGCGCTGGTCGGCGTTGTGCCAGAGGCGGTCCCACAGGCCCTGGGCATGCAACGGTGCCGCCGCTGCTGCGGTCGCGGCGATGAAGAACATGCGCAGACGGCGCCTCACAGCCAGCTCCGTCGCGCCAGCAGCGCCGCCAGCAGCAGCAGCGGCGGCAGCAGCCAGGCGCCGCCGTCGCGCCAGCGCGCGACCTCGCCCGCATCGTGTTCGCTCGCGCTGCCGGGCACGGGGGTGCGCGTGAGCGAGGCTATCAGCGTCGGCAGCGCCGCGAGGTCGACATAGCGCCCGCCGCCGGCCGCGGCGACGCGCTGCAGCGGGTCCGGGTCGAGCCGTGCCAGCACCGGCCGGCCCTGCGCACCGGCGACGAAGCCGCCGTTCGCATCGGGCAGCGGTGCGCCGGCGGCGGTGCCGATGCCGACGACGTCGACGCGTGCGCCCCCGTGCTGCAGCGCCGCGGCCGCCTGCAACGCGGCGGCCGGGTCGTCGAAGCCGTCGCTGAGGACGACGATGCGGCCGCCGCGTACGCCACCGGCGCGATCGAGCAGCTGCCGCGCCTGCATCAGGCCGGCGGCGAGGTGGTCGCCCGCCGACGGCATGATGCCGGGCGCCAGCGGCGCGAGCAGCGCGCGCACGGTCTGCACATCGTCGGTCAGCGGCGTCACGGTATAGGCCTCGTCGCTGAAGACGACGAGGCCGACATGCGCGTCGTGCGCCTGTGCCAGCAGGTCGTCGATCGCGTAGCGGGCGCGCGTGGCGCGGTCGGGCGCGAGGTCGGTCGCGGCCATCGACGGCGAGAGGTCGAGCACCAGCACCCAGTTCGCGCCGCTGCGGAAACCGGGCGCCTCGGCACGTTGCCAGCTCGGACCGGCCAGTGCCAGTGCGGCCAGCGTCCAGGCCGCGGCGAGCCAGGGCCAGGGTGCGCCCAAGCGCTCGCGTGCCGGGGGGGCGCTGCCGCCCAGGCGCAGGCCTTCGAGCAACTCGGCGTCGATCAGTCCGCCCCAGTCGCCCTCGCGCTCGCGCCGGCGCGCCGCCCAGGCCACGGCCAGCCACAACGCCGGCAGCGCCGCGAGCCAGACCGGGCGCAGGAAATGGAAGGCGTGCAACGCCGCGCCCAGGTTCGCGCCGAGGTCGCCGGTCATGCCCGCCACCTCGACCTCGGCATCAGCACCGCAGGCAGGCTGAGCAGCAGCGCGAACGCCAGCGGCCAGGCGTACCAGTCGTCGCGCGGCCGCACCCAGCGGTCGCGGCCGGCGGCGGGCTCGAGGCGGTCGATGCGCGCGTAGACCTGCTGCAGCGCGTCGCTGTCGGTGGCGCGGAAATACGCTCCACCCGTGATGCGGGCGATCGACTTCAGCGTCTCCTCGTCGAGGTCGGCATTGCCCGCCGAGAGCCCGAACAGGCCCTGCTGCGAAGCCGCGCCGACGCCTATCGTGTAGATGCGCAGATGCTCCTGCGCCGCCATCTGCGCGGCCGCGTCGGGCGGCATCTCGCCGGCGTTGTTGCCGCCGTCGGTGAGCAGGATCAGCACCATCTCGCCGCGCTTGTGGCCCGTTGGAGCACCGGCCTCGTCGTCGGCGCGCAGCCGCTTGATGGCCAGGCCGATGGCATCGCCGATCGCCGTCTGCGTCCCGGCGATGCCGACCTGCGCCTGGTGCAGGAAGCGGTCGACGGTGGCGACGTCGGCCGTCAGCGGCGCCTGCAGATAGGGCCGCGTGCCGAACAGGATCAGCCCGACCTGGTCGCCATGGCGGCGCCGCACGAACTCGCCCGCGACCTGCTGCACGACCTGCAGCCGGCTCAAGTGGTCGGCCATGTCGGGCGTGGCCATCGAGCCCGAGACGTCGACCGCGAGCATCAGCCGCCGTCCCGTCGTCGCCACCGGCTCGGGCGGGCCCAGCCATTGCGGCCGCGTCGCGGCGCCGACGAGGGCGATCCAGACCAGCGCGAGCAGCCAGGCGCGCGGCCGCCGCCGCGTCGTCGCGCCCGCGCCGAGGTCGAGCGCGGTGGCAAAGGGCAGGAAGATCGCAGCGCCGCCGGGCTGCGCCGCCGGCAGCCAGCGCGCGACGAGCCAGGGCAGCGGCAGCGCGGCGAGCATCCAGGGCCAGGCGAAATCGATCATCGCGAGGGCTCCGGTGGTGGCTGCTGCCGTTCCTGTCGGTCCTGTCGTTTCGCCCGCGGCGGCTTCCAGTTCACGAAGGCACGCGCGGCCGTGATCCAGCTCGCGCGGCCACTGCCGCCCATGTGCTCGCTCACGCCGCCGCCGTAGGCCGCCTGCAGCAGCGCGCGGCCGCCATCGCCGCGCCACAGCACCGCCTGTTCGGGCGGGCCTTCGCGGGCCAGGAATTCGAGCCAGACGGCACCGCTGAGCCCGGCGACGGCGCTGCGGCCATGGCGCGCGATCGCGTAGCGGCGCAGCAGATGCTCGACGCCGGCGGCGAGCTCGGCGTCGCTGCCGCCTTCGAGCCGCCGCAGTTCGCGCAGCGCCGCGCCGCGCAGGCTGCGGCCGCTGCGCCGGCGCCACCAGAACCAGATCGCGGTGCCGACGAGCGCCGCCGCGACGAGGCCGATGAGGATCCACCAGCCCGGCGCCGGCGGCCACCAGCCCGGTGGCGGCGGCGCGCGGTCGGGCGCGAGCGCCGCGAGCCAGTCGGGCGCGGCGGCTGGGCTCACGGGATTCACGCCGCCCATGCCGGCTCCAGCAACAGCGCGCGCATCTGCTCGACGGCATCGACGGCGGTGTCGAGCCGCGCCAGCGGCAGATTCAGCCTGCCGGCCAGCGCTTCGAGACGCCGCTTGCGTGCGGCCCAGGCTTCGAGCCAGGGGCCGCGGCTGCGTTCGCCGTCGATCCACCAGCTGCGTCCGGGCAGGCCGATGCGGAACGCGCCCGCCGGCAGCGCGCGCGCCTCGAGCGGATCGGTGAGCTGCAGCAGCCGGCATTCCGAGCGCGCCGCGAGCACAGCCAGCGCGCCTTCGCTCGCCTCGTCGAGGCCGGCGAAATCGCTCAGCAGCAGCATGAGGCTGCCGGGCTGCAGCAGCGGCCGCAGGGCTGTCAGCGCCGCTCGAAGTCCTTCGGGCCGCGGCGGCTCGGGCGCGCGCGGCTGCGCCTGCACGAGCGCGCCCAGCAGCGGCAGCACGCCGGCCTCGCGTGCGCGCGGCGCCCAGATCTGCCAGGGCTGCGCCGCATCGCCTGCGGCCGGCAGCAGCGCGCCGATGCGGTCGCCGCCGCGTGCCGCGGCCCAGGCCAGCAGCGCCGCGGCGCGCAGCGCCAGCGCCGATTTCGTCTGGCGCCGGCTGCCGAAGAAGAGGCCCGGATGGAGGTCGACGACGATCCAGACCGGCCGCTCGCGCTCCTCGCGGAACAGCTTCGTGTGCGGCTTGCCGCGGCGCGCGGTGACGCGCCAGTCGATGCTGCGCACGTCGTCGCCGCTGGCGTAGGGCCGCACCTCCTCGAACTCGAGGCCGCGCCCGCGCTGCGCGCTGCGATGCCCACCGGCCAGTTGCGCCAGCGCCGGCCGGTGCGCGTGCAGGCTCAGGCCCTGCGCGGCGCCGCGCAACGCCACGAGCTCGTCGAGGTCGGGGAGCTTCACCGCCCGAAGCTCAGGGCGCCGGGACCTGGCGCAGCAGTTCGTCGACGCAGGCCTGCGCGGTGACGCCGCGCGCCTGCGCCGTGTAGTCGACGAGCAGGCGGTGGCGCAGCGCGTCGGGGGCGATCTGCTGCACGTCGTCGGGGCTGACGTAGCTGCGGCCGTCGAGCCAGGCCAGCGCGCGCGCGCCGCGCTCGATGGCGATCGCCGCGCGCGGGCTCGCGCCCCAGCGCAGCCATTCGGCGAGCTGGGCGCTGTAGGGCTGGGGGCGGCGCGTCGCGTCGACGAGCGCGGCGATGTATTCGGCGACCGAATCGGCCAGCGTCAGCGCCAGCAGTTCGGCGCGCGCCGTGAACACCGCCTCCTGCGTCAGCCGGCGCGGCGGCGGTGGCAGTTCGCGGCCTTCTACTGCCTCGCGCCGCGCCAGCGCCATGATGCCCAGCGTCGTCGCGCGGTCGGGGTAGTCGACGCGGGTGTGCAGCATGAAGCGGTCGAGCTGGGCCTCGGGCAGCGGGTAGGTGCCTTCCTGCTCGATCGGATTCTGCGTCGCCATCACCAGGAACAGCCGCGGCAGCGGGTAGGTCGCGGCGCCGACGCTGACCTGGCGCTCGGCCATCGCCTCGAGCAGCGCCGACTGCACCTTCGCCGGCGCGCGGTTGATCTCGTCGGCGAGGATCAGGTTGTGGAACAGCGGCCCGCGCTGGAAGCGGAAGCTGCCCTCCTCGGGTCGGTAGATGTCGGAGCCGGTGAGGTCGGCCGGCAGCATGTCGGGCGTGAACTGCACGCGCTGGAAGTCGCCCTCCATCGCATGCGCCAGCGCCTTCACCGAGCGCGTCTTCGCCAGCCCCGGCGGGCCCTCGACGAGCAGGTGGCCGTCGGCGAGCAGCGCGACGAGGAGGCGCTCGACGAGGGTGGCCTGGCCCAGGATCTGGCTCGAGAGGTGGTCGCGCAGCGCCACGAATTCGCTGCGCACGCGGCTGTCGCCGCGGCTGGTGGGGTCGTTCATCGGCTAAGGGATCGAACAGGTTCGGGGGGTGCCCGTGGGGCGATTATCCGGGTGCCGCGACGGTGGGCGAGGGCTCAGAATGGGCGCGCCCGATTTGGTTCCGCACCTGGTCGCGCCAACGGCGCCGGTGGTGCCAGGAATGGCTTGCATGACACTTGATGACCACGACCCAGCCGCGCCGCGCGCCACCCTGATGCAGACCCATCGCACTCCCGAGCGCTGGCAATTCTGGATCGACCGCGGAGGCACCTTCACCGACATCGTCGGCCGCCGGCCCGATGGCGAACTGGTGACGTTGAAACTGCTGAGCGAGAACCCCGAGCAATACGCCGATGCGGCGGTCGAGGGCCTGCGCCGGCTGCTCGGTCTGGCCGCCGGCGAGGCGATCACGCCCGACCGCGTCGAGTGCGTGAAGATGGGCACGACGGTGGCGACCAACGCGCTGCTCGAACGCAAGGGCGACCGCACGCTGCTCGTCACGACGCGCGGCTTCCGCGACGCGCTGCGCATCGCCTACCAGGCGCGGCCGCGTCTGTTCGACCGCCACATCGTGCTGCCCGAACTGCTCTACGAGCGCGTCGTCGAGGCCGACGAGCGCGTCGGCGCCGACGGCGGCGTGATCACCGCGCTGGACGCGGCGGCGCTGCGCGCCGGCCTGCAAGCGGCCTTCGACGCCGGCATCCGCGCCTGCGCCATCGTCTTCATGCACGGTTGGCGCCATCCGGCGCACGAGCAAGCGGCTGCGGCGCTGGCGCGCGCGATCGGCTACACCCAGATCAGCGTCTCGCACGAGGTCAGCCCGCTGATGAAGCTCGTCTCGCGCGGCGACACGACCGTCGTCGACGCCTATCTCAGCCCGATCCTGCGCCGCTATGTCGAGCGCGTCGAGCGCCAGATGCCGGGCGTGCGCCTGTTCTTCATGCAAAGCAGCGGCGGCCTCGCCGAGGCGCACCGCTTCCAGGGCAAGGACGCGATCCTCTCGGGCCCCGCGGGCGGCATCGTCGGCATGGTGCGCACGGCGCTGGCCGAGGGGCACGACAAGGTCATCGGCTTCGACATGGGCGGCACCAGCACCGACGTCGGCCATTACGCCGGCGAGTTCGAGCGCGCCTTCGAGACCCAGGTCGCCGGCGTGCGCATGCGCGCGCCGATGATGAGCATCCACACCGTCGCCGCCGGCGGCGGCTCGATCCTCGGCTTCGACGGTGCGCGGCTGCGCGTCGGCCCCGAGAGCGCGGGCGCGAACCCCGGTCCGGCGAGTTACCGCCGCGGCGGCCCGCTGACGACGACCGACGCCAACGTGCTGCTCGGCAAGATCCAGCCCGATCATTTCCCGCGCGTCTTCGGCCCCCATGCCGACGAGCCGCTGGACCGCGGCGGCGTCGAGCGCCTGTTCGCCGCGCTCGCAGCGGATGTGACGGCGCGCAGCGGCCGCGCGACGACGCCCGAGGCGCTGGCCGAGGGCTATCTGCAGATCGCCGTGCAGAACATGGCCAACGCGATCAAGCGCATCTCGGTCGCGCGCGGCTACGACGTCACGCGCTACACGCTGCAATGCTTCGGCGGCGCCGGCGGCCAGCATGCCTGCCTCGTCGCCGACGCGCTGGGCATGGCGCGCGTCTACATCCACCCGCTGGCGGGCGTGCTCTCGGCCTACGGCATGGGCCTGGCCGACCAGATCGCGATGCGCGAGGCCTCGATCGAGGTCGCGCTCGATGCCGCGGGGCTGGGCGCGGCGCGCGCGCGGCTCGATGCGCTCGGTGCCGCGGCCGCCGACGAGCTCGCCGGGCAGGGTGTCGAACGCGCCGCGATCGCGCTGCGCCGCAGCCTGCATCTGCGCTACCAGGGCACCGACACGGCGCTCGTCGTCGCCTGGGCCGCAGCGGCGGAGCCCGCCGACCAAGCCGTCGAACTCGCGACGCTGGTGCGCGATTTCGAGGCCGCCTACCGCCGGCGCTATGCCTTCCTGATGCCGGGCCGTGCGCTCGTCATCGAGGCCGTGTCGGTTGAGGCGGTCGGTGCCGGCGCGGCGCTGGCGCCGCCGCCGCTTGCGGCTGCCTCAGCCGCCGAAGCCGCGGCCTACAGGCCCGAACCCGCGGCGCGCGTGCGCATGCACTGCGGTGGCGCCTGGCTAGACGCCGCGCTGTTCGGGCGCGAGTCGCTGCACTGCGGCGCCTTGATCGACGGCCCGGCCATCGTCGCCGAGCGCAATGCGACGACCGTCGTCGAGCCCGGCTGGCAGGCGCGCATCACGCCGGCCGGCGCGATCGAGCTCGAACGCGTCCTGCCGCGGCCTTCCAGCCGCGCCGTCGGCACCGAGGCCGACCCGGTGATGCTCGAGGTGTTCAACAACCTGTTCATGAACATCGCCGAGCAGATGGGGCTGCGGCTGCAGAACACGGCGCATTCGGTGAACATCAAGGAGCGGCTCGATTTCTCCTGCGCGCTGTTCAGCGCCGCCGGCGAGCTGATCGCCAACGCGCCGCACATGCCGGTGCACCTGGGCTCGATGAGCGAGAGCATCAAGACCGTGATCGCGCGCAACCCGGACATGCGGCGCGGCGACGTCTATGTGCTCAACGACCCGTATCACGGCGGCACCCATCTGCCCGATGTCACGGTCGTCACGCCGGTCTACCTCGACGAGCCGGCGCCGAGCTTCTACGTCGCCAGCCGCGGCCACCATGCCGACATCGGCGGCACGACGCCGGGCTCGATGCCGCCGTTCTCGAAGACGATAGACGAGGAAGGCGTGCTGTTCGACAACTTCCTGCTCGTGCGCGACGGCCGGCTGCGCGAGGCCGAGCTGCACGAGGCGCTGGCCGGCGGCCCCTGGCCGGCGCGCAATCCCGAGCAGACAGTGGCCGACCTGCGCGCGCAGATCGCCGCCAACGAGAAGGGCGTGCAGGAACTGCGCTCGATGGTCGAGCAGTTCGGCGCCGCGACGGTGGCGGCCTATATGCAGCATGTGCAGGACAACGCCGAGGAATCGGTGCGGCGCGTCATCACCGCGCTCGCGGACGGTGCGTTCACGCTGCCGCTGGACAACGGCGCGCGCATCGCCGTGTCCGTGCGCGTCGATGCGACGCGGCGGTTGGCGACGATCGATTTCAGCGGCACGAGCGCGCAGCTGCCGAACAACTTCAACGCCCCCATGGCGGTGACGATGGCCGCCGTGCTGTATGTCTTCCGCACCCTCGTCGACGACGACATCCCGCTCAACGCCGGCTGCCTGAAACCGCTCGAAGTCATCGTGCCCGAGGGCTGCATGCTCAACCCGAGGCCGCCGGCGGCGGTCGTCGCCGGCAATGTCGAGACCAGCAGTTGCGTGACGAACGCGCTCTACGGCGCGCTCGGCCTGATGGCCTCGGCGCAATCGACGATGAACAACTTCACGTTCGGCAACGAGCGCCACCAGTATTACGAGACGATCTCGGGCGGATCGGGTGCCGGCCCCGGCTTCGACGGCACGAGCGTCGTGCAGACGCATATGACGAATTCGCGACTCACCGATCCCGAGGTGCTCGAATTCCGCTATCCCGTCAGGCTCGAGAGCTACGCGATCCGCGCCGGATCGGGCGGCGCCGGCCGCTGGCGCGGCGGCGACGGCGGCGTGCGGCGCCTGCGCTTCCTCGAGGCGATGACGGCCTCGATCCTCTCCAACGGCCGCGTCGTGCCGGCTTTCGGCATGGCCGGCGGCGCGCCGGGTGCCCTGGGCGTGAACCGCGTCGAGCGCGCCGATGGCCGCATCGAGACGCTGGCGCATATCGGCTCGGCCGCGATGGCACCGGGCGATGTCTTCGTCATCGAGACGCCGGGCGGCGGCGGCTACGGAGCGCCCGATTCGTGAGCGGCAGGTAAACCCGGCCCGACCCCGTCAACGGTAGCCGTCATCGGCCCGTTGCTTCGAGACCATGACGCAACGACTCGACCCGACGCCGCGCCGCGCATTCGTCCGGGGACTGGCGCTGTCGGCGCTGGCGCCGCTGCCGTGGCTGGGCGGCTGCGCGACTCCCGCGACAACCGGCACGGCTGCTGCACCGAACGCGCCGGCACGCGATCAACACGACAGCGCGCGCGAGTACCGCATCGCCAACCGCGTCAGCTGGGGCGCCAGCGACGCCGAGGTTCAACGCGTGCGCGACCTCGGACCCGAGGTCTATCTGCAGCGGCAGCTGCGCGCCCAGCTCGGCCCGCTGCCGCCAGCGGTGCAGGCGGGCATCGCGGCGCTGACGATCTCGCGCCGCTCGCCGCAGGACCTGTGGCACGAGATCGAGGCGGCGCGCCAGGCCGGCGAGGCCCTGCCCGAGCAGGACAGCCGCAAGGCGGCGCAGCAGGCGTACCAGCAAGCGCTGAACAAGCTCGCGCGTGAATGCGCGTCGCGCCAGCTGCTGCGTTCGCTGTACGCGCCCAACCAGCTGCTCGAACAGATGCAGTGGTTCTGGTTCAACCACTTCAACGTCCACCAGTACAAGGCCAATATCCGCGTCTTGCTCGCCGATTACGAGGAGCACGCGATCCGCCCGCACGCGCTCGGCCGCTTCCGCGACCTCGTCGGCGCGGTGACCAGGCATCCGGCGATGCTGCGCTATCTCGACAACGAGCACAACGCCGTCGGCCGCATCAACGAGAACCATGCGCGCGAGCTGCTCGAGCTGCACACGCTGGGCGTCGACGGCGGCTACAGCCAGGGTGACGTGCAGGAGCTGGCGCGCGTGCTCACCGGCCACGGCGTGAATTTCGGCGACCGCGCGCCCCATCTGCGCAAGGAACTGCAGGCGCAGTACGTGCGCGCCGGCCTCTACGAGTTCCACCCGCAGCGCCACGACCCCGGCACCAAGACCGTGCTCGGTCGCACGATCGCGCCGCGCGGCGCCGCCGAGCTCGACGAGGTGCTCGACCATGTCGTCGCGCAGCCGGCCTGCGCCCGCTTCGTCTGCCGCAAGATCGCGCGCCATCTGCTTGCCGACGAGCCGCCGCCGGCCGTCGTCGACGCGATGACGGCGGCCTGGTCGCGCAGCGGCGGCCAGATCGCCGAGGTGCTGGGCGTGCTGCTGCGGCGGCCCGAGTTCGGCGCGCCGGGTCCGGGCAAGTTCAGGGACCCGATGCATTACGTGATCTCGGCCGTGCGCGCCTGCCACGGTGAGCGCGTGATCCTCGACACGCAGCCGATGCAGGGCTGGCTGAACCGCATGGGCGAGGGCCTGTACAACCGTCCCACGCCCGACGGCTACCCCGACAACGCCGCGTCCTGGGCCAGTTCGGGTCAGCTCGCGGCCCGGCTGGACATCGCCCGCGCGCTGGGCAGCGGCAGTGCCGGGCTGTTCCGCTACGAGCAGATGCAGGGCGACGGCAGCATGGCGATGCGCGACGAGCCGGCGTTCCCCGTGCTGTCGCGGCCGCTGTACTGGCAGGTGCTGCGGCCGATGATGGCTGCGAACACGCGCGCGGCGCTCGACGGTGCGGCGTCGCCCCAGGACTGGAACGCGCTCTACCTCTCGGCACCCGAGTTCATGTACCTGTGAGGGGAATGTAGCCATGCATCGTCGAGCCTTCCTGATCAGCACGGGCGGTGCCGCGGCCGCCGCATTCGCGGCACCGATCCGCGCCGCGAATGCGGCGACGCCGCGCTTCCTGCTCGTCTTCCTGCGCGGCGGCTATGACGCCGCGAGCCTGCTCGTCGCGACCTCGAGCGCGTACTACCGCGAGGTGCGGCCGAACATCGCCGTGGTGGGCGCCAGCGCGCTCGACGCGAACTGGGGCCTGCACCCGGCGCTGGCGACGAGCGTGCTGCCGCTGGTGCAGCAGCGCCAGGCCTGCTTCATCCCGTTCGCCGGCACCGACGACCTGACGCGCAGCCATTTCGAGACCCAGGACAGCATCGAGCTCGGCCAGGGCGGCGCCCCCGGCCTGCACCGCGACCTCAATTCCGGCTTCCTGAACCGCCTCGTCGCGCAGCTTGCGGGGCGCGAGGCGATCGCCTTCACCGATCAGCTGCCGCTGGTGCTGCGCGGGTCGCGCGAGGTCGCCAACCTCTCGCTGAAGGCCGAGCCGCACCCGAGCGACGCGCGGCTGCGCCAGGCGCTGACCGCGATGTACCGCGGCCAGCCGCTGCAGACGAATGTCGACGAGGCCTACGCCGTGCGCGACGAGGCGGCGCGCGATGTCGCCGGCGTCGCGGCCGGCGCCGGCGGTGCCGCGGCACCGATGGCCGGCGAGATGGTGGCGGCGAACCGCCGCGCGATCAACGCCCGCGGCTTCGAGATCGAGGCGCGGCGCATCGCGCGCGTGATGCGCGAGCGCTACGCCATCGGCTTCGTCGATGTCGGCGGCTGGGACACCCATGTCGGGCAGGGCGCGGCGACCGGTTATCTGGCGTCGCGGCTGGACGAGCTCGGCCGCGGCCTGGCCGCCTACGCCGAGGAGATCGGCCCGGCGACCTGGCGTCACACGGTCGTCTACGTCGTCAGCGAATTCGGTCGCACGATGCGCGAGAACGGCAACCGAGGCACCGACCATGGCCATGGCAGCGTGCACTGGGTGCTGGGCGGGGGGCTTGCCGCCGGGCCGGTGGCGGGCGAGCAGCAGGCCGTCGAGGCGCGCACGATGTTCCAGAACCGCGACTGGCCGGTGCTCAACGACTACCGCAGCGTCCTCGGCGGGCTGTTCGCGCGCCAGTTCGCGCTCGACGGCTCGCAGCTCGAGCGCGTATTCCCGGGCGCCAAGCCCCGCGACCTCGGCCTGATCTAGCCGGCGCGGCTACGATGCCGCCCATGGAACGCATCCTCGTCAGCGGTTTCGAGCCCTTCGGCGGCGATCGCGTGAACCCCTCGTGGCTCGTCGCCCAGGCGCTGCAGGGAACGATGCTCGGCGGCGCCCGCATCGTCGCCGTGCGCCTGCCCTGCGTCTTCGGCACCGCGGTCGAGTCCCTCGATGCCGCGCAGCGCCTGTACCGGCCGCGCATCGTGCTCGCGCTCGGCCTCGCCGCGGGCCGCGCCGAACTGTGCTGCGAGCGCGTCGCGATCAATGTCGACGACGCGCGCATCGCCGACAACGCCGGACAGCGGCCGGTCGACGATCCCGTGGTCGCGGGCGGACCGGCGGCCTATTTCTCGACGCTGCCGATCAAGGCGATGGTCGCGGCGATGGCCGACGCCGGACTGCCGGCCGCGGTGTCGCAGACCGCCGGCACCTTCGTCTGCAACCATGTCTTCTACGCGCTGATGCACGGCCTGCGCCGGCGGCGCGCCGTGCGCGGCGGCTTCATGCATCTGCCGCTGCTGCCCGCACTGGCCGCCGGCCGACCGGCGCTGGCGCTCGAGCGCCAGGTCGAGGGCGTCGCGCTCGCCCTGCGGGCGGCGCAGGCGCACGAACGGGATCTGCGCCAGGCCGGCGGCGCGGTCGCCTGAAACGCGCTGGTGGATTCTTGTAGATTGCTTGTAAGCAGGCCGGACCCGCGTCGACTATTGCAGCATCTGCCGTTGGCCTGTGCGCCGGCAGCGAACCACGAAACCCAACCGGAGTGTCACCCATGAACCAGCGTCTCGTCGTCTCCACCGTATTCGCGTCCCTGCTCGGTCTCGGCCTCGTCGGCCAGGCCGCCGCCGCCGACATGGCCAAGGACGCCAGCAAGGAGAAATGTTTCGGCATCGCCAAGGCGGGCCAGAACGATTGCGCCAACCTCTCCGGCAGCCACAGCTGTGCCGGGCAGACGAAGACCGACGGCGCCGCCGACGACTGGAAGTACGTCGCCAAGGGCAGCTGCAAGGCGATGAGGGGACTGACGATGGACGAGGCCAAGGCGAAGCTGAAGAAGAGCTGATCCGCCCTCACCGACAGCACCCGACAGCCCTCGACGGCAGCCGAGCCCGCGATGACCCGCCACGTCGGCATCGGCCTGCGCCAGCCTCACTACGAGGCCCTGCTGGCCGCGCCGCCGGCGCTCGATTTCGTCGAGGTCCACTCGGAGAACTTCTACGCCGACGGTGGCGCCGTGATCGGCGTGCTCGAGGCGGCACGTGCGCACTGGCCGGTCAGCCTGCATGGTGTCGGGCTGGCGCTGGGGTCGGCGGTGGGCGTCGATGCCGAGCATCTGCGCCGCCTCGTCGCGCTGGCGCGGCGCATCGACGCGGTGCGCGTCAGCGACCATGCGAGCTGCGCGCGGGCGCCGCGCCGCGGCGGCGGCGCGGTGATCCACGGCAGCGACCTGCTGCCGCTGGCCTACACGCCGGCGGCGCTCGACATCCTCGTCGCCAACGTCCAGCATGTGCAGGAGGCGCTCGGGCGCACGATCCTCGTCGAAAACATCTCGGCCTACCTGCACTGGGGCGACGACGACATCGCCGAACCCGCGTTCTTCAACGAGCTGACGCGTCGCAGCGGCTGCGGCCTGCTGCTCGACGTCAACAATCTCGTCGTCAATGCGCTCAACGACGGTGCCGGCGACGACGATGAAGCCGCGGCGCGCGCCTGCGCCTGGGTCGACGCGATCGACGCGGCCAGCGTCGGGGAGATCCATCTCGCCGGCTATCAGGACTGCGGCGACATCGTGATCGACGACCATGGCAGCCGCGTCCACGATCCCGTGTGGCGCGTCTACCGCCATGCCTTGCGGCGGCTCGGCCCGCGGCCGACACTGATCGAATGGGACACCGCGCTGCCCGCGCTCGACGTGCTGCTGGGCGAAGCGGCGCGCGCCGCGGCCGAGATCGCCGCCGAAGCGGCGTCGGCCCAGGAGGGCGCGCCGCGCACCGGGCGGGGCCGCGAATGAACGGTGCCGAGCGCGAGGCGCTGCGCCAGCAGATGCTGCTGCGCTCGCTGCTGGGCGACGAGCCGCAGTCCGTGCTCTCATCCTGGATGCGCGACGGCCCGCGCTTCGATCGCGGCCACGCCGCCTACCGCGCCAACGCCGGTGCGCTCGCCGAGCGCGCGCTCGCCGCGGCCTACCCGACGCTGCAGCAGCTCGTCGGCGAGGCCTCGTTCGCCGCGCTGGCGCGCGACCATTGGCGGCAGCGACCGCCGCGCGACGGCGATGTCGCGCAATGGGGCGGTGAACTCGCCGATTTCGTCGCCGACGCCGAGTCGCTCGCCGACGAGCCCTGCCTGGCCGACGTCGCGCGGCTCGAATGGGTCGTCCACAAGGCCCAGGGTGCCGCCGACGCGGCGCCGCTGCAGGGGCTGGCGCGGCTCGGCAGCGAAGATCCGGACCGGATCACGCTGCGACTCGTGCCCGGCACCGCGACGCTGGTCTCCGACCATCCGGTGGCGACGATCTGGCATGCGCACCGCAGCGACGCACCGGACCGCTTCGACGCCGTGCGCGAGGCCTACGTCGCCGGCGGCGCCGAAGCCGTCGTCGTCGCGCGCCAGGGCTGGCGCGTCACCGTGCGCAAGGTCGGCGAGGGCGAGTGGCGCTACACCGAGGCGCTGCTGGCCGGCGCGTCGCTCGCGCAGGCGCTGGCATTAGCGCTGGCCGCCAGTGGCGCGGCCTTCGATTTCCAGACCTGGCTCGTCGATGCGGTGCGGCAGCAGCGGATCGAGGCCGTCGAAGTCCCTGAGCGCTAGCTGAATCCCGCGTGGGCGTTCCAGACCCGGGTTGAGCAAGGTCAATGAACGCAATTGCAAATCATTCGCATTTGCAATTAAGATGATGGCCATGCGATCCATCGTTCTGGCCGCCTGAACGCAGGGCCCTGCTGCCTTGCATGCGGCTCAACCACAGGAAAACTATGTCCATCACCCGCTCCACCGGCCGGCTGTGCGCCGCCGCCGCCCTCGTCTGCGCCGGCACCCCCGCGCTGGCCGCCGACGACGCCCGCGTGCAGGACCTTGCCGACCGCATGGCCCAGCTCGTGAAGATGGTGCAGCAGCTCGACGGCGAGGTGCGCACGCTGAAGACCGAGAACGAGGCCCTGCGCGCCCAGGCCAAGCGCACCGAGGCGCGCGTCCAGGCCGTGCCGGCGGCGGCCGAACCGGCGCCCGCCGCACCGCGCCCGCTCGACAACGTCAACCTCTGGGGTTACGGTGAGCTCTACGCGATGGATCCGGTGCACGACCGCAATCTGGCGCAGGCCGACCTGGCGCGCGCCGTGTTCGGCATCGGCTACCAGTTCAATGCCGACACGCGATTCAATTCCGAATACGAGATCGAGCACGCGGTGACCTCGGCCGGCGACGCCGGTGAATTCGAGGTCGAACAGTTCTATATCGAGCGCGCGCTCGGTCCCGACATGAGCCTGCAGGTCGGGCTCCTGCTGATGCCGATGGGTTTCCTCAACGAGAACCACGAGCCGACGCATTTCTACGGCGTGCAGCGCAACTTCGTCGAGACGCTGATCATTCCCAGCACCTGGCGCGAGGGGGGCGTCAAGCTCGGCGGCACGACCGCCGCGGGACTGCGCTGGTCGCTCGGGCTGACGACCGCGCCCGATGTCGCGAAGTGGGACTTCACGCCGGAATTCGTCCCCTACCGGACGGCGCTCGAACTCGAGAACAACGGCATCGGCCCGCTGCAGGCCACGCATCAGGAACTGAGCCTGGCGCGCGGGCGCAACCTGGGGCAGTTCGTCGCGCTCGACTACCTGGGCGTGAACGCGCTGCGCCTGGGCGCCTCGGCGTTCACCGGCCAGGCCGGCCGCGTCGCTGCCGGGCTGCCCGAGCAGCGCACGACGCTGTGGGAGGCGCATGGACGCTGGAACCCGGGCGCCTGGCAGCTGTCGGCGCTGGTGGCACAGGGGACGATCTCGAACACCGGGCCGGCGAATCGGCTCTTCCCCGGCAGCGCCCATCCGATGCCCGCGCGCTTCGACGGCTGGCTCGTCGAGGCCGCCTACGACCGACTCTGGCAGAGCGGTGACTGGCGCCTGGCGCCCTTCGCACGTTACGAACGTTACGACTTGAGCGCAGCCTACGACGGTCTGGCGCCCGGATTCGGATCGCGGCCGACGGCGCCGCTGCCGACCGCCGACGGCGGGACGGCCTACTATCCCTATGCGCAGGATCGGGTCGCGACGATGGGTGCCCATCTTTATCTGACGCAGGGCATCGTCTTCAAAGTCGACTATCAGTACTTCAGAACTAATACTAATTTCAGTCGTCTAGACTTCGGGCTTGGCGTGGCCTTCAATTAGTCGACCCAACGACCCTATACCCCCGCGTCCGCGGGGGTATGGCAGCGACCTGCGATGACAGAATCGCCGCTCCTTGGAGATGGCCGATGATCAAGCAGCGCCAGTTGCTGCGTGCGGTGGTTTGCTGCGGGATCGGGTGGTTGGCGGCGACCTGCGCGCTGGCCGATGCGCTGCCCCGCGATGCGCGCGAACGGGCCTGCTGGCTCAAGCACACGCGCGAGCGGACCAAGGTCAACCTCAACGAGCCCATCGTCGTCGACTTCGCCAACCTCCTCGACGGCTACAAGGTGCGCTCGCCATTCCGGGTCGACTTCTCGGTGCGCGGCATGGGCGTGGTTCCCGCCGGCAAGTTCAACCCGAAGGCCGGACACCACCATATCCTGATCGATACGCCGCTGCCGCCGGTGGTGACGCAGCCGATTCCTTTCAGCGACAAGTACCGCCATTTCGGCAAGGGCCAGACGGGGACCGAACTCGACCTGGCGCCCGGGCACCACACGCTGCGGTTGCTCTTCGCCGACTACCAGCACCACCCGTATTTCGTCTACAGCCCCGAGTTGAAGATCGAGGTGACGGCCAAGCGCAGCGCCACGCCGGTGTCGATCGAGGACGGCTGCGAGGCCTGGTACGAGGAGGAGGTCTCGCGCCCGCGGCCGCCGGGCCAGCGCGCGGTGATCGTCAATCTGCGCAGCGGCGAACCCGTCGTCAGCCCCTTCACCGTGCGCTTCGGCGCCGACGGCTTCGGCATCGCGCCGCGCGGCAGCGGCGGGCCTGGGCTCGGCTATTTCATGTTCGACGTGCTCGGCTACGACGGCCGCATCGTGCAGTCGCTGGACCTCGGCAATGGCGCGACGCAGGCCAATCTGTTCCTGCCGCCGGGCGGCTACCTGCTGCGCCTGCGGCTGATGGGCGAGGCCCGCGAACTCGTGCCGGCGGTCGAGGTCGGGGTCAACGTGGTGGCGCAGGAGCGGGACTAACGCTCAGCCACGACCGGGACGGTCCTGGCCTGCGGGCCGTCCAACTCGCCGCAGGGCGAGTTGGAGCCGCGGCCCTCAGTCATGCGGTCGAAACTCGATCGTGAGCTTCGGCGGCACGCGGCCGTCGGTGTCGGGCGGTAGCCGGCCGACCTTGTCGATGGCCTGCAGCACCGCATCGTCCCAGTCCTTGTAGCCACTGCTGGCGACGACGCGGCGGGCGATGATGGTGCCGCTGGGCGCGGCGCTGACCTCGACCCGCGTCACCGGGTTGCCGGGCACGCTGCCGGTGAACACCGACTGGTCGCGGATCAGCTTGGCGAGCCGGGCGCCGTAGCCGCTCGACGGCGCGGCATCGCGGCTGGCGTTGCCCACCGAGCCGCCGGCCTCGGCCATCATGCGTTGCAGCCGCTCGTTGCGCTGCGCCGCGAGTTTCTTCTCCTCGGCCTGCGCGGCGCGTGCCTGCGCTTCGCGCTGCTTCTTCTCGGCCGCCGCCTGGCGCTGCTCGGCCGCGGCGCGTTCGGCGGCGTCGGCCTTGCGTTTGCGGTCCGCCGCGGCCTGCCGCTTGCGGGCTTCGTCGGCCTCGCGCTGGCGTTCGGCCTGCCGTTCGGCCTCGGCCTGCTCCTGCGCCCGCTCCTGCTTCAGGCGCTGGGCGCGTTCGACCGCGATGTCGGCCTCGGTCGGCGGTGGTGGCGCGGCGCGCGGCGGCGCCGGCTGCGGCACCGGGGCCGGTGGTGGTGGCGGCGGCGTGGGGGCGGGCACGGGTTGCGGTGCGGGCGTGGGTGCCGGTGGCGCCGGAGGTGGCGGCGGCGGTGCGGCCGCCTGTGGCACCGCCGACCAGAGCTCGGCGCTGTAGCTGGCGGGTTCGTGCACGCGCCAGTGGACGGCCACCGTCAGCGCCAGCAGCAGCGCCCCATGCGCCAGCACCGACAGCAACAGACCGATGCCGTTGCCTTCGCGGCTGCGCGGCAGCAGCGCATCGTGCGCACCCCTGAGCGACGCGGTCGACATCGCGCGCCCCGCGCCTACGACGGCGCGCCCTGCTTCACCGAGAGGCCGACGCGCTTGACCTGGGCCCGCTGCAGCGCGTCCATCACCTCGACGACCTTCTCGTAGCGCACGCTCTTGTCGGCGCTGATGACGACCGGCACCTGGTCGTTGCCGGCCTGGAGTTCGCGCACGCGCGCGCCGATCTCGGCGCGCGTCAGCCCCTGCGGCGGCTGCTGGTCGACGCGCAGGCTGAGCTTCTCGTTCGTGCCGACGATGATCTCGATCACGCTGGGCGGGCGCTGATGGCTCTTGCCGACACTGGGCAGGTCGACGACGCCGGTGGTGATCAGCGGCGCGGTGACCATGAAGATGATCAGCAGCACGAGCATGACGTCGATGAACGGGACCATGTTGATCTCGTTGATCGAGCGCCGCCGCCCGCCGCGTCCGACGACCGCCGGCATCAGCGCGTCCCTCCGCCGACCTGCGTCGCGCCGGCGGTCTGCGCCGCGTTGCGCTGCAGGATGTTGGTGAACTCTTCGATGAAGGTCTCGAGCTGGATCGCGATGCGGTCGATGTCGCGCGCGAAGCGGTTGTAGGCGACGACGGCGGGAATCGCCGCGAAAAGGCCGATGGCGGTGGCCACCAGCGCCTCGGCGATGCCCGGCGCCACCGTGGCCAGCGTCACCTGCTGCAGGTTCGACAGGCCGACGAAGGCATGCATGATCCCCCACACGGTGCCGAAGAGGCCGACGTACGGGCTGACCGAACCGACGCTGGCGAGGAAGCTCAGATGCGTCTCGATCGTGTCGAGCTCGCGCTGGTAGCTGGCGCGCATCGCGCGGCGCGCGCCGTCGAGCTGGGCGACGCCGTCCAGGCGCTTCTCGCGCAGCTTGAGGAATTCGCGCATGCCGCTGGCGAAGATGCGCTCCATCGGCGCCGTCTCGGCCTTCTGCGTCACCGCCTGGTTGAGTTCGGTGAGGCTGCGGCCGGACCAGAACTCGCGCTCGAAATCCTCGTTGCTGGCGCGCACGCGGCGCAGCGCGAAGACCTTGCCGAAGATCGCCGTCCAGCTCATCAGCGAGGTGATCGCCAGACCGGCCATCACGATCTGCACCACCAGGCTGGCCTGCAGGACGAGGGTGGTGAACGAGAAATCTTGATTCATGTTCTTCGACGACGGGCGGGGCCGCGCTTGGGTTTCATTCGAGTGTGCGCACGACTTCGATCGGAATTCGGCGCGGCCTGAAGGTTCCATCGTCGACGCAGCCGATGCGGATCTCGCCGTCGGCGACGAGCCGCTCGCCGCACCAGGCCTGCTGGAACAGGGTCAGCGAGGCGCTGCCGTGGTGGCGCAGCTCGACCGTCACGGCGAGTTCGTCGTCCAGCCGCGCCGGTGTGCGGTAGCGCACGCGCGCGTCGGTGACGACGAAGATCGCGCCGGTGCGCTCGCGCAGCGCCTGCTGCGCGACGCCGAGATGGCGCAGCCATTCGGTGCGCGCGCGCTCGAAGTACTTGAGGTAGTTGGCGTAGAACACGACGCCGCCGGCGTCGGTGTCCTCCCAGTACACGCGCAGCAGGTGGCGGAACGGCGGACGGGCGGCGAGCGGTGCGGCGCTGGATTCGATCGTGGCGGCGGGCGACATCGGCGGGCGCGATTATGACGCCCGCGCGGCCGCGTCCGCTCTAACGCCCGATGCCGCGGTAGACCGGTCCCCAGACCGGATGCCCGGATTCGGACGGGCTGAGCGCGAACGCCGGGTCCGCGGCGCGCGCGGCGCGGAAATGCTCGGCGCATTCGGCCTCGCGCTGGCTCGTGCAGGTGATGAAGGCCAGCAGCTTGTCGGCCGTCGCGCGGTCGCGCGCATTGCGCAGGCCCAGCGCGAGCGCGCGGCGCAGGGCCGCCTCGGACGGCGCGTACAGGCCATCGTCGTAGGCGCGCATGCCTTCGTACAGCGCGCGTTCGGCCGGGTGTTCGATGAGGTCGGTGAGCCCCGGCGCGGGAGCTGCCGGGGGGGGCGGCGGTGGTGCGGCGCAGGCGGCGAGCACTGCCGCAGCCAGCGCCGCGGCAAGTCGCGCAACGCTCATGGGCCGAAATGGTAGCGCAGCGTCGCCGGCGCGCCGGTGCCGATCTGCACCGTCGCGGTGTAGGCCGGGGCAACGCCGTTGCGCAGCGTGATGCGGTGTTCGCCTTCGGTCAGCGTGAGCTGCGTCATCGGCGGCGTGGTGCCGATCGGCGCACCGTCGACCTCGACCTGGCCCCAGGGGCTGATCGCCAGCCGCAGCACGCCCGTGGCCAGCGGGGCCTGCAAGCCGGCCGCGGTGCGGCGGGCCGTGGCTGCCGTGGCGCGGGCCGGACTGCGCGTCGGCGGCCGCGCCGAGCCGTGCGGCGACAGCGCGGTGAACGCGGCGGGCGCGGCCGACGGCGTCGGGGCGGCCTCGGCCGCGGCACCGGCATCCTTCGCCTGCGCGACGGGCGCGGCCGCCGGTCGCGAGCGATCCGGGGCGGCGGCGCCGGCCGCGGTCGACAACTTCGCCGGTGCCGGTGTCGCGTTCGTCTCGGCCGCCTTCGCGTCGGGCGTCTGCCCCAGCGCATGCCAGGCCAGACCGGCCGCGGTGGCCAGCGCCAGGGTGCCCGCCGCGGCGACGGTGATCCAGCGCTGCCGGCGGCCCGCCGCCGCGCCCGGCGCGCCGGCATCGGCCGCCAGCGCCGGTGAGGTCCCGGTGGCATCGGCCGAAGGGTGCTGGCTCATCCAGCGCCGCAGGTCGGCGGCGAATTCGGCCGCCGAGGCATGGCGGTCGGCGGCGTTGGGCGC
This sequence comes from Burkholderiales bacterium, assembly GCA_028868825.1. GTDB lineage: Bacteria > Pseudomonadota > Gammaproteobacteria > Burkholderiales > Burkholderiaceae_C > Rubrivivax. Next base: position 41,837 of record JAGWTU010000040.1, read on the forward strand.
CATGGCCTTGGCGGCGATCAGCGCCAGTCGTCGCGGCACCTCGGGGTTGACCTCGTCGGCCAGCGGCGGCGGCTCGTGCAGGATGGCCTGGGCGATCTGGCCGACGCGGTCGCCGGCGTAGGCCCGGCGCAGCGCCAGCAGTTCGTAGAACACGACGCCCAGGGCGTGGACATCGGTGCGCGCATCGACCGGGCCGCCCGCGAGCTGCTCGGGCGCGAGGTAATGCGGCGACCCCGCGATGGCGTCGTCGAGCGCCGGCAGCGCCGTGCCGTGGGCGACGCGGGCGATGCCGAAATCGAGCAGCTTGGGCTTGTCGCGCGGATTGAGGAAGATGTTCGCGGGCTTGATGTCGCAGTGCACGACGCCATGCTCGTGCGCGTAGGCCAGCGCGTCGGCCAGGCGCCGCACCAGCCGCGCCGCCTGCGCGGCGCTCGGGCGCCAGCCCTCGGCCAGACGCTGGCGCAGGTCGCAGCCGTGCAGCCGCTCCATCGCGATGTAGACGCCATGCGCCGACAGCCCGGCGTCGTGGACGGTGACGATGTTGGGATGCGAGAGCCCGGCCGCGGCGCGCGCCTCGTTGAGGAACAGGCGGTCCAGGGAGATGCGCGACGGCATGTCGACGTCGAACTGCAGCGTCTTCACCGCGACGGTGCGCGACAGCAGCGGGTCCCAGGCCTCGTAGACCTGGCCCAGCCCGCCTTCGCCGATCAGGCCCTTGAGCGCGTAACGGCCGATGTGCGAGATCGTCGGCCGGCGTTCGACCTCGGATTCGAGCCCGGGGGCCTGCGGCAGGCTGTCGAGGTCGCTGGGCGGGCCGTCGACGACCAGGTCCAGACCCGGATGGATCCGCCGCGCGAGCTCGTCGAGTGCCGGCTGCGGCGTCGCGACCGTGGACGCAAATTCACTCGCAGCTGCATCGCCCGCGACCTGGCTTCGGAACAGTTTTTGATCCACGGTCGGAGCTTACGTGCGCCCGGCGTCGATGTCCCTAACAAAAGCCCCAGGAATGCCGCCGATTAACCGCTTGTCACCGAACTTTCAGCATCGCAGTGCGCGCGCCATGCGCTCCACTGCCGACTCGAGTTCGGTCATCGAATTGGCGAATGACAGGCGCGCGAAGCGTTCGGCCTGTGCGGGGCCGAAATCGCGCCCCGGCGTCAGCGCGACATGGGCGCTGCGCATCAGCTCGAAGCAGAAGTCCCAGCTGCTCGCGGCATGCGCGCTGCAATCGAACCAGGCGTAGAAAGCGCCGTCGGGCGCCACCGGCACCGGCAGCCCCAGGCGCTGCAGCGCCGGCACGATGAAGTCGCGCCGGCGCTTGAACTCCGCGCGGCGGCGTTCGTATTCCGCGATCGACTCGGGTTCGAAGCAGGCCAACGCCGCATGCTGGGCGATCGTGCTCGGGCAGATGTAGAGGTTCTGCGCCAGCTTCTCGACCGCGGGGACGAGTTCGGCTGGCAGCACCAGCCAACCCAGGCGCCAGCCGGTCATGCCGAAGTACTTGCTGAAGCTGTTGACGCTGACAACGCTCTCGGCCAGACCGTCGCCGAGTTCGAGCGCGCTGTGGCCGTAGGCCTCGTCGTAGCTCAGGCCGAGGTAGATCTCGTCGACGATCGTCACGCCGCCGCGATCGCGCACCGTGCGCGCCATCGCCGCCATCTCGTCACGGGCGATCGACGTGCCGGTCGGGTTGCTCGGTGACGCCAGCAGCACGCCGCGCGTGGCGGCGGTCCAATGCGCCGCAACCGAGGCGGCGTCGAGCTGGTAGCGCGCCGCGGCCGAGGTCGGCAGCAGCCGCGGCGTCGCGCCGGCGGCGCTGACGAAATGGCGGTTGCAGGGGTAGCTGGGGTCGGGCATCAGCACCTCGTCGCCGGCCTCGAACAGCGCCAACGTGAGCAGCTGCAACGCGGCCGAGGCGCCGGCGGTGACGACGATGCGCGCCGGATCGACGGTGACGCCATGGCGCTGGCTGTACCAGGCGGCGATGCGCTCGCGCAGCGCCGGTAGTCCCGTGGCTGCCGTGTAGCGCGTATGACCCGCGACTATGCATTGCGCGGCCGCGCGCTGCACCGCCGCCGCGGCGCCGAAGTCGGGCTCGCCGATGTTCAGGTAGATCATCGGCTCGCCGCCGCGCGCCGGGTCGCAGGCGGGGCTGTGCGCGATGGCCTCGGCGGCCTTCGCGCATTCCATGACGTAGAACGGTTCGATCCGTTCGAGCCGGCGCGCGGTGCGGAGCATCGGGGGACGACGGACTAGGGGCGGGACGCGGGCGCCGGTCGGGCCTTGGCCTCGTTCGGACGCAGGTCGGCGGCGCAGCGGTCGAGCACGCCGTTGACGTACTTGTGACCGTCGGTGCCGCCGTAGCTCTTGGCCAGTTCGACCGCCTCGTTGATCGCCACGCGGTACGGGATCTCGATGCAGTTGATCAGCTCGTAGGCGCCGATCATCAGCACCGCGTGCTCGATCGGCGAGAGCATCGAGGTCTTGCGGTCGACATGGCGCGCCAGCGCGGCGTCCAGCGCCGCCACCTGCTCGATGCAGCCGTGCAGCAGGGCGTCGAAATGCGCGCGGTCGCATTTGTCGAAACCGTCCTGCTCGCGCACATCGGCCTCGGCCGCGGCGGCGTCGCCGCCGGCGATGAGCCAGCGGTACAGGCCCTGGAGCGCGAATTCACGCGAGCGACGTCGGGCCGATTTCGGCGCCGCGCGCTTCTTCGCCGGCGCGGCGGGTGGTGGTTTCGCGGCGGAATCGCTCATGGCATCGCCTCGCGCGCGGCGCGTTCCGACGTGGTCATGCCAGGTCTTCCAGCAGATTCGCCATCTCGACGGCGACGCGTGCGGCGTCGCGGCCCTTGTCCTCGGCGCGCGCCCAGGCCTGGGCCTCGTTCTCGACGGTGAGGATGGCGTTGGCGATGGGGATCTGGTGGTCGAGCGCGACGCGGCTGACGCCGGCGCCGCTCTCGTTGGCGACGAGTTCGAAGTGGTAGGTCTCGCCGCGGATCACACAGCCCAGCGCGATCAGCGCGTCGTAGTCGCCGCTGGCGGCGAGTGCCTTGAGCGCCACGGGGATCTCCAGCGCGCCCGGCACGCTGACATGGCGGATGTCGGACTCGTCGACCTCGAGCCGTTCGAGTTCGGCCAGGCAGGCCTGGACGAGCTTGCCGGTCAGTGCGTCGTTGAAGCGGGCGCGGACGATGGCGATGCGCAGGCCCTCGCCGATGAGTTCACCGGCGCTGCCCTGGTCGGCGTTTCTCATGGCTGGTCCTTCGCGGCGGCGGTGAAGCCGGTGATTTCGAGCCCGTAGCCGGCCATGCTGGGCATGCGCCGCGGGCTGCCCAGCAGGCGCATGCGGTGCACGCCGAGCGAGCGCAGGATCTGCGCCCCGATGCCGTAGGTGCGCAGGTCGATCTGACCGCGCGGCGCTGCCGCCGCCGCGGGCTGGGGCAGCAGCTGCGACCACAGCGTGGCCGCATCGCTGCTGCAGTTGAGCAGCACGGCGACGCCGCAGGGGCCTTGCTGGAGTGCCGCCAGCGCCGCCGGCAGCGGCCAGGAATGCCCGCTGCCGCCGACATCGAGCAGGTCCAGCGCCGTGAACGGTTCGTGCACCCGCACCGGCACCTCGTCGCCGGGCTGCCATTTGCCGCGTGACAGCGCGAGGTGGATGCCGCCGCCCTTGTCGCGGTAGGTCGTGCAGGTGTAGGGGCCTTGCGGGGTGAGGATCTCGCGGCTGCCGGCGCGCTCGATCAGCGTCTCGTTGCGGCTGCGGTAACCGATGAGGTCGGCGATGGTGCCGATCTTCAAGCCATGCGTGGCGGCGAAGATCTCGAGGTCGGGCAGGCGCGCCATCGTGCCGTCCTCGTTCATCACCTCGCAGATGACGGCCGCGGGCAGCAGGCCGGCCATGCCGGCGAGGTCGCAGCCGGCCTCGGTATGGCCGGCGCGCATCAGCACGCCGCCGTCCTGCGCCTGCAGCGGGAACACATGGCCGGGCTGGACGAGGTCGGAAGGCCGGGCGTCGCGCGCGACGGCGGCGGCGATCGTGCGCGCGCGGTCGGCGGCCGAGATGCCGGTGGTGACGCCGGTGGCGGCCTCGATCGAGACCGTGAACGCGGTGCCGTGGCGCGTGCCGTTGCGCGTGGCCATCGGTGGCAATTGCAGGCGCTCGCAGCGCTCGCGCGTGAGCGTCAGGCAGATCAGCCCGCGCGCATGGCGGGCCATGAAATTCACGGCCTCGGCGCTGACATGTTCGGCGGCGAGGACGAGGTCGCCCTCGTTCTCTCGGTCTTCCTCGTCGACGAGGATGACCATGCGGCCGGCCGCCAGTTCGGCGACCAGCTCGGGTACGGGTGCGATCGACATGCCCCGATTGTAGGTGGCGGGGGTGCTCAGCCCTGGAAGTCGGCGCGGCCCGGCGGGCGCAGGCGCAGCCGCAGGTCGTCGCCGACCGTTGCCGTCTCGATCCAGCGCCAGGCCGGCAGGCCGCCGAGATCGTCGCGCGGCGCCAGCGCCGCCAGCGGCAGGCCGGGTCCGATCAACTTGGGCGCCAGGTAGACGAGCAGTTCGTCGACCCAGTCGCCGGCGAGCAGCGCCGCGTTCAGCGCCGCGCCGGCCTCGACATGGAGTTCGTTGACGCCGCGCTGCGCCAGCAGCGGCAGCAGCGCGGCGAGGTCGACGCGGCCGGCGGCGTCGGGCAGCAGCAGCACCTCGGCGCCGGCGGCGGTGAGCGCGGCGCGGCGCGCTGCGTCGTCGACGGCGCCGACGACGATGACGCCGCGATCGGGCGGATGCAGCAGCCGGGCCTGGGGCGGCAGGCGCAGGCGGCTGTCGACGACGACGCGCAGCGGCTGCAGCGTGGTCGCAACCTCGCGCACGTCGAGACGCGGGTCGTCATGCAGCGCCGTGCCGATGCCGGTGAGCACGGCGCCGGCGCGCTTGCGCCAGGCATGGCCGTCGGC
>JAGWTU010000041.1 GCA_028868825.1 Burkholderiales bacterium
GTACAGCACCGGCCCCGCGCTGTCGAGCTTGATCCACAGCGCCAGCAGCGCCAGCAGCGGCGCCAGCAGCAGCAGCGCCGACGCCGAGACGACGAGGTCGAACAGGCGCTTGGCCATCGGCTGGCGGGCTTGCGCGCCGGCCCGCGCTCAGCCGGCCGCGAGCGCGGCGCGCAGCGCCGCGGCGACGCGGTCGACATCGGCCGTCGTCATCTTCGTGTATAGCGGCAGGCTGACCATCGTCTCGTAGGCGCGCTGGCTGTGCGGGAAGTCGGCCGCGGCCAGCGCATAGCGCTCGCGCCAGTACGGGTGCAGATGCAGCGGGATGTAGTGGACGCTGCAGCCGATGCCGGCTTCGAAGAGGCGCTCGATGAGGCGGTCGCGCGCGATGCCGGCACCCTCGGCCAGGCGCACGGCGTAGATATGCCAGGCATGGCTGGCGCCGGCGCCCGGGCGCGGTGGCAGGATCAGCGGCAGGCCGGCGAGCGCGGCGTCGTAATGCGCGGCCAGCGCCTCGCGCCGGCGCTGAAAATCATGCGCGCGCCGCAGCTGGTGGATGCCGAGCGCGGCGGCGATGTCGGTCAGGTTGTACTTGAAGCCGGGCGCGACGACCTCGTAGTACCAGCTCGGCACCTTGGCGGTGAAGCGGTCGAAGGCATCGCGGTTCATGCCGTGCAGCCGCATCGTGCGCGCGCGCTGGGCGAGCTGCGCATCGCGCGTCACGAGCATGCCGCCCTCGCCCGTCGTGATCGTCTTGTTGGCGTAGAAGCTGAACACCGTCGCGTCGCTGGCCAGCGTGCCGACGAGCCGGCCGCCGCACAAGGTCGGCAGCGCATGCGCCGCGTCCTCGACGACCTTCAGGCCATGGCGGTGCGCGATGTCCAGCAGCCGCGGCATGTCGGCCGCCAGCCCGCCGTAATGCACCGGCAGGATCGCCCTCGTGCGCGGCGTGATCGCGGCCTCGACGGCCGCGGGGGCTATGTTCAGCGTCGCCGGGTCGATGTCGACGAGCTTCACGTCGGCGCCGAGGTAGCGCACGACCTCGGCCGTCGCGGTGAAGGTGTGGGTCGTCGTGATGACCTCGTCGCCCGGACCGATGCCCAGCGCCTCGAGCGCCAGATGCAGCCCCGCGGTGGCCGAGTTGACGGCGATCGCGTGCAGGCCTTCGGCGTCGCCGAGGAAGGCGGCGAAATCCTGCTCGAAGCGGCGCGCCTTGGGGCCGGTCGTGACCCAGCCGCTGCGCAGCGTGTCGACGACCTCGGCGATCTCTTCTTCGCCGATCTCGGGCAATGCGTAGGGTAGGAATTCTTGCGCCATGGCCGATTATCGCGGCGCCGCTTTGGCGATCCAGGCGAGCCGGTGCGTGCGCAGCAGCGGCAGCGCGTTGCACAGGCGCCAGAGCTGCGGGTGCAGGCGCACGACAAGGCGCGCCAGCGGCGGCGCGAGCGTCACGCGGCGCGAGTCGATCGCCGCCTGCGGAAACAGCGCACGCAGCCGCGCCGGCTTGACGCCGCGCACGTCGGGGTTGCGCGGGTTGTCGTATTCGAAGTCGTACCAGAGCACGGCGCCACCGGGCCTGAGCCATGACCAGATGCGATCGGCCAGGCGCTGCTGGAAAGCCGCGTCGAGGATCGAGCTGAAGACGGTCGAGAGGACGACGAGGTCCAGGCTCGCCGGCGCCCGTTCGAGCCGCAGCGCGTCGCCTTCGTGGACGGCGATGGCGGCCGGCAGGCGGCGCCTGGCGACGGCGGCGCGCGCCGGCAGCAGTTCGTTGCCGGCCATGCGCGCCGGGTCGAACCCCAGGCGCAGCAGTTCGAGCAGGTTGTCGCCGCCACCGCAGCCGACCTCGAGCACGTCGAGCTCGGCGAGCGGGCGCGGCGCATGGCGGCGCAGCAGGCCGATGAGGGCGCGCTGGCGCTCCTGCTGCGCCTGCCAGACCTCGGGGCGCAGCGGATCGTAGAGGCCGGTGTCGCTGCGTCGCGCGTAGCGCGCGGCGACGGCTTCGGGTTCGTCGCTCATGCGCCGCTCAGGCCAGCGCCTCGATGAAGCGCCGCGCCAGCACCGGGTAGGTGTGGTGGGCGAGCACGAAGGCGCGCCCGCGCTCGCCCAGCGCGCGCCGCTCGTCGGGCGTCAGCGCGGCCAGCCGGCGCAGGCCCTCGGCCACGGCGTCCGCATCGCCCGGCGCCACCGTGATGCCGCAGCCGGCTTCGGCCACCGGGTCGTTGCCGGCCTCGACCGAATGCAGCACCGGGCGCGCCGCCATCATGTAGTCCATCAGCTTGTTCGGGGCGATGCCGAAGCGGTAGATCGGCACGCGCTGCCAGCCGATGTAGGCGATGTCGACGCGGGCCAGGAAGCTGCGCACCTGGGCCTTGGGTATCGGCGCGAGCATCGTCACGTGCGCCAGCCCCTCGTCGGCGACGCGGCGCGCCAGCCGTGCCTGCTCATGGCCGCTGCCGACGAGGACGAAGCGCAGGCCCGCGCCGCGCAGCAGCGCCGCGGCGTCGAGCAGGGTGTCGAGCGCATTGGGCCGGCCCATCGAGCCGGCGTAGCCGACGATGAGGCCGGGAGCGGCCAGCGCGGCGGCGACATCGTCGCGCAGCGGCGCCGGCTCGCCCTCCCATTCGTCGGGCGTGATGCCGTTGGGGACGATCGCCAGCCGCGCCAGGTCGAGCCCGCGCGAGGCCATGTAGTCGTGCACCTTGGGCAGCATCGAGACGACACGGTCGGCATCGCGGTAGGCGGCGTCCTCGGCCGCCTGGCACAGCAGGATGAAGGGGTGGCGGCGCGACATGCCGGAGAGCTCGATCGGCGACAGCGGCCAGAGGTCGTGCACCTCGTAGACGAGGCGCGCCGCGGCGCGGCGCGCGATGCGGCGCGCGATCCAGATGTCCATCGGATAGGTGCTCGATGCGATCACGACATCGGGCCTGAACTCGCGCACGATGCGCGGCGTGTCGCGCCAGACGGCGCGCAGGAAGGCGGCGATGTTCTTCACCCGGCCGAGGCCGTTGCCCTGGTAGGGCGGCGTCGGGTACCAGCGGTAGGCGATGCCGTCGGTCGTCTCGTCGCCGGCTTGCGGCTGGCGCGAGCGCACATGCGAGTAGTCGGCCGCCAGCATCTGCACGCGGTGGCCCAGGCGCACCCATTCGCGCGCCAGGTAGTAGGGCCGGTACTCCATGCCGAGCGCCGGGCTGCCGGCGTAATGGTTGAGGTAGAGGATGTTCATGCGAGTTCGCGCAGGCGCTCGACGAAGGCCCGGACACGGGGCGGAAAGAGGGCGTGTTCCTGCACCCAGGCGCGATTGGCGAGCGCCGCTTCGTCGGCGCGCGGCAGCAGGCGCTGCAGCGCGGCCGGCTGCAGCAGCGAGGCCTCGGGAACGATGAGGCCGTTCTCGGCGTCGCGCACGAGTTCCCGGTTCGCCGGCAGGTCCGACACGATGGGCAGGCACCCATGGGCCATCGCTTCGAGCACCGACACCGACACCGAATCGCTGGCCGGCAAGCTCAGGTACCAGCGCGCCCGGGCATACCAGCGCGCCTGCTCGTCGGCGCCCAGGCGGCCGACGAAGCGGATGCGATCGGCGAGCCCGAGTTCGCGCGCCTGGCGCTCGATGGCCGGGCGCAGGCTGCCGTCGTTGGCGACGACGAGCCGGCCCGTGGCGCCGGCCAGCGCCGCGAACTGGCGCAGCACGCGATCGGGCCGGTAGATCGGCTCGAGGCCGCGGTTGGCGTAGTACAGCGCGTCGTCCTTGGCCGGTGGCGGCGGCGGCAGCGCGTCCGGGCCGAAGGGAAACACCATCACCTCGGCCGCGCCCAGCTCGCGCATGCGTTCGGCCATCACCTGCGAGTCGCTCGTCGTCAGCGCGCTTGCGCGCAGCACGCGCGACGTGACCCAGCGCATCATGGCGCTGCGCTGCGGCGTGACGAGGATGTCGCTGCCCCACGCCGACGCGACGAGCCGTCCGCGCAGGCCGTAAAGGCGCTGCGCGAGCCAGGCCAGCGTGCCGTGCGAGCTCAGGTAATGCGCGTGCAGCCAATGCGCGTCGGCGCGCTGCAGCCAGCGCGCCAGCCGCGGCAGCTGCGTCAGCAGCGCGACATTGCCGCCCGCCGCGTCGCTCCGCTGATCCAGCGCGAGGCGCCGCGCGGCCGGCACGGCGGTCTCGAATCCCGGCATGAAGCCGCGGCTCGACGCGGCCCAGAGTTCCAGCGCCGGCTGGTCCGCCAGCGCGCGCGCCCATTTCAGCAGGTGCGGGCTGTCACCGTCGCCGATCAGCACCAGGCGCAGCGGCTGCACGGTCAGCGCGCCGCCGCCCAGGCGTCGTATTGCGCGCGGGCCTCGGGATGCGCCTGCAGCCACGCGGCGTCGAGTTCGCGCGTGTCGCCGACGACCTGGGCCGGCTGGCCGGCGACGACGGCGAAATCGGGCACCTCGCCGCTGACATAGCTGTAGGCCTTCACGAGCACGCCGCGCCCCAGGCGCGCGCCCGGCGCCAGCACGCTGTGCGGACCGATGAAGCTGTAGGCACCGACGCGCGTCGGCGCACGCAGGAAACCCGGCGGCTCGTCATCGCCCCAATAGGCGCGGCCGGCCAGGCGCAGCGCCTGGTGGCTGCTGTGCGTCAGCAGCGCGCAATGGGTGGTGACCTGAACGCCCTCGTCCAGCGTCAATCCGGCCGAGGCGTCGAGGACGTTGAAATGACCGACGTAGACATGGTCGGCGATGTCGAGCCCGGCCGCGTGATCGATGTGGGCGTGGCTGCTGATGCGGGTGTGCGCCAGCCAGCGGCCGTCGGCGCGGCGCCAGCCATAGAGCATGCGCGGCGCAAACAGCACCCGCCAGACCCGGTTCAGCCAGTCGCGCATGGCGGCCATGCTAGCGCCGACGACGCGCGAAGACGGTGCGCAGATCCTGCGCCAGCGCAGGCCCGGGCCGGAGCACGCGCCGCAGCGGCCAGCCGACCGCTGCCGCAAAGCGCCAGGCCAGCACGACGACGCTCACCGTGTAGGCCGTCGAAGCGGCCAGCGCGGCGCCTGCCATGCCCAGCCGCGGCACGAGGATCCAGGCCAGCAGGCCATTGAGCACGAGCGACAGCGCCGCCACCTGGGCCGGCACCTGCGGGCGGCCGGCGTGATTCGTGAAATACGCCGAGAAGGCCGAGGCGCCGCCGAACAGCAGCGCCCCGGGCAGCAGCAGCGCCAGCGGCAGCAGGCTGCCGGCGTAGGCCGGGCCGAGCACGCGCGGCAGCAGTCCGGCCGCCAGCAACCAGAGCAAGGGCGCGGCCAGCAGCAGCGCCGTCACGCCCAGTTGCACGACACGCACGGTGGTGTTGGCGGCCAGTTCGGCGTCGGGCCTGCCGATGCGGCCATAGACGGCCTGCGTGAGCGAACCCGAGACGAACCACAGCAACTCGGCCACGACGACGGCGATCGAATACACGCCCGTGTCGGCCAGCCCCAGCAGGTGCTCGACGACGAACAGGCCGACACGGTAGTTGAGCAGGCTGATGAGGTTGGTGACGCCGATGGTGGCGATGAAGGCGGTGTCGGCGCGCAGCGCGGCGAAGTCGGGACGGCCCAGGCGCGCGCTGCGCCTGAACAGCCAGAGCAGGATCAGCGCGACGAGCAGCTTCGCACCGACCCAGGCCGCCAGCACCTGCGGCACGCCGCCCTGCCCCAGCGCCCACAGCACCGTCAGCAGCGCCAGCGCGAGGCAGGGCGGCGCCAGCGACACGCGCGCCATCGGCACCATGCGCCCCTGCCCCAGCCACCAGCCAGCGAGGTTGGGCGAGAGCAGCAGCAGCGGCGCGGCCAGCGCCAGCAGCCAGAGCCAGCGGTAGGCTGCGGGCCCGAAGTCCGACACCGCCCAGAGCACGGCGCCCGCCAGCAGACCCAGGCCGGACAGTGCCAGCACCATCGCGCCCACCCAGCCCCGCGGTTCCTCGCCGTGGTGCGACACCCGTCGCGCCAGCGCGATGCCGAAGCCCGACACCAGCGCCAGCAGCAGGCCTTCGACACTGGTGAAGAGCGCGAACGTGCCCTGGGCCTGCGGCGAGACCCGCGCCACCAGCGCCGTGATGCCGAGCACGGCCGCGACGCCGGCGCCGCGCGTGACCAGGTTGACGAGCGTGCCCTTCCTGACGCCCTCGTCGGCGGTGGTGGCCGCGTTCACCGGGGCAGCGCCGGCTCGGCGCGAGGACGGCGGTTCACCTCGCGCGGTTCGAGACGGCCGTGCGCAGCGCCGCGACGACGCGATCCTGGTCGGCCGCGCCGAGGTCCGCGCTCATCGGCAGGCTGAGCACGCGCGCGGCGAGCCGGCTGCTCACGGGGCAGCCCTCGGCGCTGCCGTAGGCCGCGTAGGCGGGCTGCTGGTGCAGCGGCTTCGGGTAATGCACCGCCGTCGGCACGCCGGCGGCCTTCAGCGCGGCCTGCACCGCCTCGCGGTCGTCGACCATCACCGTGTATTGCGCGTAGACGCTGTTGCGGTCGGCACGCACGCGCACCTGCTCGACGCCATCGAGCAGCGCGCGGTAGCGCGCGCCGATCGCGGCGCGGCGCTCGAGTTCCCAGTCGAAGCGTTCGAGCTTGCCGAGCACGACCGCGCATTGCAGCGTGTCCATGCGCCCGCCGACGCCGACCCTGGTGTGCTGGTAGCGGCCGCTCTGGCCATGGACGCGGATCTCGCGCGCCGCCTGGGCGAGACGGTCGTCGTCGGTGAAGAGCGCGCCACCGTCGCCGTAGCAGCCCAGCGGCTTGCTCGGGAAGAAACTGGTGGCGCCGAAGGTCGACAGCGCGCACGAGCGACGGCCCTTGTAGAGCGCGCCGAAGCTCTGCGCCGCGTCCTCGATCACCGCCAGGCCATGGCGCGCCGCGATGGCGTTGATCTCGTCCAGGTCGGCCACCTGGCCGTAGAGCGAGACCGGCATGATCGCCTTCGTGCGCGGCGTGATCGCGGCCTCGATCAGGCGCGCCTCGATGTTGCAGGTGTCGGGCTCGACGTCGACGAACACCGGCCGCGCGCCCGCGAGCACGATGGTCTCGGCCGTGGCGGCGAAGGTGAACGGCGTCGTCACGACCTCGTCGCCCGGCCGCAGGTCGAGCGCCATGAGCGCGATCAGCAGCGCCTCGGTGCCGCTGGCCACCGTGATGCAGTGACGCGCGCCGGTGTAGCGCTCGAGCGCCTGCTCGAGCTCGCGCACCTCGGGTCCCATGATGTACTGGCCATGGTCGAGCACGCGCTGGATGCGCGCGTCGATGCTCGTCTTGAGCGCGCCGTACTGCGTCTTCAGGTCGGTGAACTGCATGGGCTGAGTCGATCGCCTTCGAGGCGGTAGCGTGCGCCGGTGGCGGGGCACGCGGCCTCGCCGCGGCCGGTGGGGGGCAGGTCGAGGCGCTCGCCATGCGCGCTCATCCAGCCGATGCGCCGCGCGGGCACGCCGACGACGAGCGCGTAATCGGGCACGTCGCGCGCGACGACCGCGCCGGCGCCGACGAAGGCGTACTCGCCCACCGTCGCGCCGCAGACGATCGTGCAGTTGGCGCCCAGCGTCGCGCCGCGGCGCACGAGCGTGCGCCGGTATTCGTCCTTGCGCGGCACGGCCGAGCGCGGGTTGTGGACGTTCGTAAACACCATGCTCGGGCCGCAGAAGACATCGTCCTCGAGCGTCACCGCGTCGTAGACCGAGACGTTGTTCTGGATCTTCACGTTGGCGCCGATGCGCACGTCGTTGCCGACGTAGACGCCCTGCCCGAGCGAGCACCGCGCGCCGATGCGCGCGCCGGCCGAGACATGGGCGAAATGCCAGACCCGCGTGCCCTCGCCGAGCTCGGCACCGGCATCGACGATGGCGCTGGGGTGGACGAAGGCCGTCATGCGATCGGCTGCGATCAGAAGACGAGCGGCAGGCCGACGCGCTGGCCGTCGCGCGCGCTGCGGTAGGCGGCGAGCACCACTTCGAGCGAGCGCAGGCCCGCGTAGCCGTCGACCTCGGCCTGGCGCTCGCCGCGCAGCGTGCCGATGACGTTGTCGTAGTACAGCGGGTGGCCGAATCCGTAGACCGAGGGCGTGGCGTAGCTCGCGTCCTTGACCGCCGCGTCCTCGGGTCGCATCTCGTCGAATTCCCAATGCTGGATCTCGTTCACGGCGACGCCGCCGATGCGCACCGTGCCGCGCTCGCCGAGGATGGTCACGCTGCCCTCGAAGTTCCTGCCATGCGTGAGCATCGTGACGTTGATCGACGCCAGCCCGCCCTTGCGCAGGCGCAGCGACATCACGCCGGTGTCCTCGGCCTCGATGTCGCGCCCCAGCGTCGCCGTGTAGGCATGCACGTTGTCGACCGGGCCAACGAGCCAGTCCACCATGTCCACGTAATGGCTCGCCTGGTTGAGGAAGGCGCCGCCGTCGAGGTCCCAGCGGCCGCGCCACGGCGCGTCGTCGTAATAGCTCTGCGGCCGCGTCCAGAACACGTTGACGGTGGCGAGGTGGATGCGGCCGAAGCGCCCGCCCTCGACGGCGGCCTTGAGCCGCTGCATCGTCGGGTTGAGCCGGTTCTGCTTGACGACGAAGAGCGTCACCCCGGCCTCGCGGCAGGCGCGCACCATCGCCATGCCCTCGTCCCATTTGGTGGCCATCGGCTTCTCGGTCAGCACATGGCGGCCGGCGGCGGCCACGCGCATGGCCTGGCGCGGATGCAGGCCGCTGGGCGTGGCGAGGACGACGATGTCGGCGTCGCTGCCCTCGAGCAGCGCGTCGAGCGATTCGAAACCGCGCGCGCCCGTGCGCTCGACGGCGACGGCGAGCGCCGAAGGCCGGTTGTCGCAGACGGCGACGAGCTCGGCGCGCTGCGCATGCTGGCGCAGGGCCTCGAAATGGTTGGCCGAGATGCGGCCGCAACCGACGAGGGCGAAGCGGATCGGGCGGTCGGCGATCGGCAGGCGGTGGGGGCTGGATTTCATGGAATCGGGCATTTTACGGGTGCGCCTAAAATTGCATCAATTCAACAGGCCCCTTATGAGCGACGACAACTCCCTGATCGCCGAACGGCGCGAAAAGCTGCAAGCCCTGCGCGCCGCCGGCATCGCGTTCCCGAACGACTTCAAGCCGCGCCACCACGCGGCCGATCTGCACCACAAGCATGGCCAGATCGCGAACGAGGAACTCGAACCGCAGGCCATCGGCGTGGCTGTCGCCGGCCGCATGATGCTCAAGCGCGTGATGGGCAAGGCCTGTTTCGCGACGCTGCAGGACGGCAGCGGCCGCATCCAGCTCTACGTCACGCAGGACGCCGTCGGCGCCGAGGCGCTGGCCGATTTCAAGCGCTGGGACCTCGGTGACATCCTCGGCTGCGAGGGCACGCTGTTCCGCACCAAGAGCGGCGAACTCTCGATCCGCGCCACGGCGGTGCGGCTGCTGACGAAGAGCCTGCGCCCGCTGCCGGACAAGTTCCACGGCATGGCCGACCAGGAGCAGAAATACCGCCAGCGCTATGTCGACCTGATCACCGACGAGGCCGCGCGCAACCGCTTCGTCGCCCGCAGCAAGGCGGTGGCGTCGATCCGCGCCTACATGGTCGAGCATGGCTTTCTCGAGGTCGAGACGCCGATGCTGCATCCGATCCCGGGCGGCGCCAACGCCAAGCCCTTCGTCACCCACCACAACGCGCTCGACCAGGAGATGTTCCTGCGCATCGCGCCCGAGCTGTACCTGAAGCGGCTGCTCGTCGGCGGCTTCGAGCGCGTGTTCGAGATCAACCGCAATTTCCGCAACGAAGGCATCAGCGTCCGCCACAATCCCGAATTCACGATGATGGAGTTCTATGCGGCCTACTGGACGCATCACGAACTGATGGACTTCACCGAGCAGGTCCTGCGCCACGCCGCGCGCGCTGCCAGCGGCACGGCGACGCTGAGCTACGCCGGGCGCGAAGTCGACCTCGACCGGCCGTTCGCGCGCCTGTCGGTGCGCGACTCGCTCGTCGCCCATGCCGGCCTCAGCGTCGAGCAGGCCGGCGACGCGGCCGTGCTGCACGAGCGGCTGCGCGCCGCCGGCGAGGAACCGCCGGCGCATTGGAGCCTGGCCGAACTGCAGTTCGGGCTCTTCGAGGCCGTCGTCGAAGCGCAGCTGTGGCAGCCGACGTACATCATCGACTACCCCGTCGAGGTCTCGCCGCTGGCGCGCGCGTCCGACGCGAATCCGGCCGTCACCGAGCGCTTCGAGCTCTTCATCACCGGGCGCGAGGTCGCCAACGGTTTCTCCGAGCTCAACGACGCCGAGGACCAGGCGGCGCGCTTCGCCGCGCAGGCCAGGAACAAGGAAGCCGGCGACGAGGAGGCGATGTACTACGACGCCGACTTCATCCGCGCGCTCGAATACGGCATGCCGCCGGCCGGCGGCTGCGGCATCGGCATCGACCGCCTCATCATGCTGCTCACCGACAGCCCGAGCATCCGCGACGTGATCCTGTTCCCGGCGCTGCGCCGCGAAGGCTGAGGCGCCCC
Source organism: Burkholderiales bacterium (assembly GCA_028868825.1). Lineage (GTDB taxonomy): Bacteria > Pseudomonadota > Gammaproteobacteria > Burkholderiales > Burkholderiaceae_C > Rubrivivax. The sequence goes on from JAGWTU010000041.1 coordinate 10,494, forward strand.
GGGGCGATCCACCATGCCGGCCCAGCGTCTCGAAGACCTCGACGCGATCGAAGCCGCGCTGTGGCAGGAACTGGGCCGCGCGACGCGCGACAAGGCGCACGCCTGGCGCGTCGGCGTGATGGCCACGGCCGGTGAGGATGGCGCCGACGCGCGCAGCGTCGTGCTGCGCGAGTTCGACGCCGGCGCGCGCGAGCTGTCGATCTACACCGATGCGCGCAGCCCGAAGGTGCAGGAACTCGCCGCCGACCCGCGTGCGACCCTCGTGCTGTGGTCGCCGACGCTGGGCTGGCAACTGCGCCTCAAGCTGCGCGTGCGCGTCGAGACCGCGGGACTCACGGTCTCGTCGCGCTGGGCGCTGCTGAAGATGACGCCCGGGGCGCAGGACTACCTCTCGCCGCTGCCGCCAGGCACGGCGCTGCAGACTTCGCTGCGTCCACCCGAGCGTGGCACGCGCGAGCATTTCGCGATCATGATCGCCCGCATCGAGGCCGTCGACTGGCTCGAGCTGCGCGACGAGGGCCAGCGCCGCGCATGCTTCGGCGCCGGTCCCGGCGGCTGGCTCGCGCCCTGAGGGGCTGTTCGCGGCGTGCGCCGCGGCTAGCGGAACACCGGCTTGCGCTTGGCCAGGAAGGCGTCCATGCCTTCCTTCTGATCCTCGGTCGCGAACAGCGAGTGGAACATCCGCCGCTCGAACGCGACGCCGTCGGCCAGGCCCGATTCGAAAGCCCGGTTCACGCATTCCTTGGCCATCAGCACCGAGGTCGCGCCGACGGCGCAGATCAGCTCGCCCGCGGCCACCGCCTCGTCGATCAGCTTGTCGGCCGGCACGACGCGCGAGACGAGTCCGGCGCGCTCGGCCTCGGCGGCGTCCATCATGCGGCCGGTCAGCACGAGGTCCATCGCCTTGCTCTTGCCGATGGCGCGCGGCAGGCGCTGCGTGCCGCCGGCGCCGGGGATGATGCCGATCTTGATCTCGGGCTGGCCGAAGCGGGCGCTGTCGGCGGCGATGATGAAGTCGCACATCATCGCCAGCTCGCAGCCGCCGCCCAGCGCGAAACCGGCCACCGCGGCGATCACCGGCTTGCGCACGCGGCGGATGGTCTCCCAGTTGCGCGTGATGAAGTCGCCCTCGTAGGCCTCGAGGAAGGTCTTCTTGGCCATCGCCGAGATGTCGGCGCCGGCGGCGAAGGCCTTTTCGCTGCCGGTGACGACGATGCAGCCGACCTGCGGATCGGCATCCCAGGCCAGCAGTTGCGCACCGAGCTGGTCCATCAGCGCGTCGTTGAGCGCATTGAGCTGCTTCGGGCGGTTCAGCGTGATGAGGCCGACGCGGCGCTCGGTGCTGCCGCGCAGTTCAGTCAGGATGAGTGATTCGGTCACGGTGGCTCCTCGGTTTTCGCTCACTATAAGCGCGCTCATTTGGCGGCCTGTTCGGGCAGCTTCGAGATGCGCAGGTCGACCCAGGTCTGCTGGTCCTGATGGATCAGGATGCGCACCGGCAGGTACTGCAGGCTGGGCGCGACCCAGATCTCGGCGGTCAGCGAAACACCGGGCTGCGGCTCACGCCGCGGCTTGACGTGCACGGTGTCGATCGGCCCCGCCGGCGTGTACAGCGTCTCGCTGCCGAGCACGTCGTAGATCCAGGGCTCGACCGAGCGCGCCAGCGCCAGCGGCAGCGTGATGCTGCGCCCGGTCTGCAGCAGCGCCGGCTGGGTGATGAATAGCCACGTCAGCTGGACGAACTGGCTCGCGCTGTCCTGCACGCCCTCGGGCCGCGGCACGCTGGCGCCACCGGGCAGGACGATGCGGTCGTCGTCGAGCCGGATCGAGTAGCGGCGCGGATCGCGGAAGACGACGCGCGTCTCCTCGTCGTAGCGGCTCGGGCTCAGCCCCTGGGCGGTGATGACGCCCTCGCTGTCGACGACGCGCCGCATCAGCGGCGCGAACGAGGCGCCGATCGAGAGGTCCATGAAGACCTGGTAGCGCTTGCCCTCGTGCAGCCATTGCACCTCGGCCTGGCCCTCGACCGGACCGCGGTAGTCGCCCTGGACGCGGTAGCTCAGCCGCGTCGAAGGCGGCCACTCGAACGCCGGCGCCGAGGCCGCCGCGGCCGGCGGCAGCAGCGCGACCAGCGGCGGCAGCGCGGGCAGATCGCTCGCCTGCTCGACCGCGATCTCCAGCGGCGCCAGCAGCGGCGGCGCCGATGCCGGCAGTGCCGCCGGCGCCAGGCGCTGCAACCGCGGCGGCGGCGCCTTCGGCCGCGGCGGCCGCGCCGGGGCCTGCGGCGGCGCCTGCGGCTTGAGCTGGTGTACGAAGGCGACCGCTATCGGTCGCGGCCGATCGCCGTGGCGACCGAGCCAGGCCGGCAGTTCGCGATCGGCGACCCAGAGGTGGATGGCGGCGACGGCGACGATCAGCGCCAGCGCCGCGCGGCGGCGGCGAGCTGGATCAGGAACCCGCGGCGGCGACAAAGCAGCTCAGGGCGGCGATCGCGGCGAGCCGGAAGCGCAGCGTCAGCCAATGCGCCACACCCTGCTGGACGTAGACGTGGCGGTCGATGAGGTAGCCGGCGACGAGCATGACGCCAACGATGACGAGTCCCGCGCCCGGTCGCATCACGACCGCGAGCCACGACACCAGCGTCGGCAGCAGCCCCCACAGCAGCAGTTCGCGCGGCGGATCGGGCAGGCGCAGCGCCAGCCCCCAGTGGACGCCGCCGACGAAGGCGACGATGACCGCGGCGTAGGCCACGAGCGCCAGCGTGACATCCGCATGCGCTTCCTCGCGCACGATCCACACGAGCAGCGCGCCGAGCACGAAGGGGACGATCGCGGCGTTGACGAGGCGCCGGGCCAATGTCGAAGGCGAAGGCGACGGCGCAGACGGCACGGCCGAGGCGGCGGGAGGGGCTGTGTTCATCGCCCGATTGTCGGCCGGCGCGGCGGCGACGGCAGCCGCGGACGGCTATTGCTTGTGCGTGGCCGGCGCGCTGGTGGCGACGAGCAGCTTCTCGACCTCGGCTCCCGACATCGCGCCCGGCTTGCGCGTGCCATCGGCGAAGAACACCGCCGGCGTGCCATTGATGCGCGCCTTCTGCGCGAACGCCAGGTTGCGGTCCAGCGCCGACGTGTCGCAGCTGTTGCCCATCGTCTTCACCGGTGCCTGGCCGTCGAGCATCCAGGCGCGCCAGCTGTGCGCGGCATCCTTCGAGCACCAGATGTCCTTGGCCTTGGCGATCGAATCGGCGCTCAGGATCGGGATGATGAAGGTGTAGATCGTGACGTCCTTGAGCTGCGCCAGGTCGCGCTCGAAGCGCTTGCAATAGCCGCAGTTCGGATCGACGAAGACGGCCATCTTGCGCGCGCCGCTGCCCTGATGAAAGGCCATCGCGTCCTTGAACGGCAGCTTGTCGAAATCGACGGCGGTGAGCTTGGCGATGCGCTGCTCGGTGAGGTCGGCGCGCGTCTTCGTGTCGACCATCGAGCCGGTGAAGACGTAGTCGCCATGCTCGTCGGTGTAGAGGATCTCGGTGCCGCCGTAGCGCACCTCGTACATCCCCGGCACCGCCGTGCGCGTGACCTCGTCGACCTTGAGTTGGGGCAGGCGCTCGGTCAGGGCCTTGCGGATCGCGGCCTCCTGGGCGTGCAGCGGCAGGGCGGCGAACAGCGTCGCCGCGAGGGCGAGCAGGGAACGGTGGAACAAGGTCATCGCGAAATCCTCGGTGGGGGATGCGGGGGCTCAGCGCCCGAGCGCGTTGGCGGCAAGCAGCCGCTTGAGAGGCGGGAGGTGGTTGACCAGAGTCAGCCCCCGGTTGCGTAGTTCCCTGACGAGCGGCTGCGGGCTGGCGAACAGTTGCAACAGCGCATCGGTCATGCCGGCCATCGCCAGCACCGGCAGGCGCCGGTTGCGGGCGTAGCGCGCGAGCAGCCGCGGGTCGCCCAGCGCGCGCCAGGGCTCGCGCGCGGCGAGCACCGATGCCAGCTCCGCGACGTCGCCGAAGCCCAGGTTCAGTCCCTGTCCGGCCAGCGGATGGACGACATGCGCTGCATCGCCGACGAGCACCCAGCCCGGTCCGGCCATGGCCTCGGCCTGGGCCAGCGCCAGCGGCCAGGCCGCGCGCGGGCCGGCCAGTGTCAGCGCGCCGGCGGCGCCGGCGCTGGCGTCCATCAGCGCGATCGTGAAATCGGCGTCGGACAAGGCCATCAGCTCGTCGGCGCGCGCTGCCGGCAACGACCAGACGAGGGCCAGGCCATGGCCGGCGCGACCATCGAACGCCGGCCGGTCCAGCGGCAGCAGCGCGAGGATGTCGGGGCTGCGGAACCATTGGCGCGCCAGGCCTTCGTGGCGCTGGTCACTGGTCAGGCGTCCCGCTATCGCACGCTGACCGTAGCCGTGGCGCGGCATGCGCACGCCGAAGCGCTCGCGGGTGGCGGAATCCTTGCCTTCGGCCAGCACCTGCAGCGCCGCCGGCACTTCGGCCGTCACCGGCGTCACATGCGGCGCGAAGCGCACCGCCGCGCGCAACGCACGTTCGAGCTCGGCGGCGTCGACGATCCAGGCCAGTTCGGCCAGCGATTGCGACCAGGCCGAGAAATCCAGCGCCGCGCCCGGCGCATCGCCTTCGACATGCATCTCGCGCACCGCCGTGCGCGCATCGGCGGGGATCGCGTCCCACACCCGCAGCTGGCGCAGCAGCGCCACCGCACCGGCATTCAGCGCATAGGCGCGCACATCGGGAGTGTCGGGCTCGGCCAGGCTGCCCAGCAGCGCCACGTCGAGACCCTGGCGCGACAGCGACAGCGCCGCCGCCAGCCCGACGGCGCCGGCGCCGCGGACCAGGATGTCGTGGTGGCTCATGGGTGGGATTGTAGGGAGGCCCGCGCAACGCTGTCGGGCCCCAATTCACGGCCCACGCACCGCCCGCATGCGCGATGGGAGCATTCGCGCGTTCGCTTCAGAACCGGCGTTCGGGCAGCGGGATGAATTCGGTCTCGCCGGGGACGGTCGCGAACCGCCCGGCCGCCCAGTCGTCGGCCGCCTGATCGATGCGCTCGCGCCGTGTCGAGACGAAGTTCCACCAGATGCGCCGCGGGCCCAGCGGCGCGCCGCCGATGAGCACCGCGCGGGCGTCGTCGTCGGCGGCCAGCATCGGCTCGTCGCCGGGGCGCAACACGACCATCGTCCCCGGCCGCAGCGGCCGGTCGTCGAGCTGGGCGTCGCCATGCACGAGGTAGATCGCGCGCTCGTCGGCCGGCGGCAGCGGCAAGGCGTCGCCGGCGACCATCGCGATGTCGATGAACAGCGTCGGCGAGCGCACCGCCACCGGCGACTCGGCACCGAAGGCGCTGCCGACGAGCAGCCGCAAGCGCGCGCCGCCGACCTCGAAGGCCGGGATCGCCGCCGCCGGCGTGTGGGCGAACACCGGCTCCATCTCCTCGTCGGCCTGCGGCAACGCCGCCCACAGCTGCAGGCCGTGGCTGCGCCGGCGCCGGCCGCGCAGATCGTCGGGCGTACGCTCCGAATGGACGATACCGCGCCCGGCCGTCATCCAGTTGATCGCGCCGGGCTCGATGCGCTGCACCGCGCCCGTCGAGTCGCGATGCACCATCGCGCCTTCGAACAGGTAGGTCACGGTGGCCAGCCCGATATGCGGGTGCGGCCGAACGTCGTGGTTGTCCTCGGGGCCGGCCTCGACGGGTCCGAAATGGTCGAAGAAGAGGAACGGACCGACGGCCTGGCGCGCCGCCGCCGGCAGCAGGCGCTGGACGACGAAACCGCCACCGAGGTCGCGTGCATGGGGCTGGAGTTCGTCGACGGCATCGGCCATCTCGCCAGTGTAGGAAAATCGCCGGTTTTGCGCTGCGCAATCGAGAAAGCAAAACCCATGAGCCTCAAGTGCGGCATCGTCGGCCTGCCCAACGTCGGCAAGTCCACCCTCTTCAACGCGCTGACCAAGGCGGGCATCGCGGCCGAGAACTACCCGTTCTGCACCATCGAGCCCAATGTCGGCGTCGTCGAGCTGCCCGATCCGCGGCTGGCCGCGCTGTCCGAGATCGTGCAACCCGAGCGCGTCGTGCCGGCGATCGTCGAGTTCGTCGACATCGCCGGCCTCGTCGCCGGCGCGAGCAAGGGCGAGGGCCTGGGCAACCAGTTCCTCAGCCACATCCGCGAGACCGACGCCATCGTTAACGTCGTGCGCTGCTTCGACGACGAGAACGTGATCCACGTCGCCGGCAAGGTGGACCCGATATCGGACATCGAGGTCATCCAGACCGAGCTCTGCCTGGCCGACCTCGCCACCGTCGAGAAGAGCCTGCACCGCTACGTCAAGGCGGCGCGCTCGGGCAACGACAAGGAGGCAGCGGCACTCGTCAAGGTGCTCGAGAAATGCCAGGCCGCGCTCGACCAGGCGCATCCGGTGCGCGGCATCGACTTCAGCAAGGAGGAGCTGGCGATCCTCAAGCCCCTGTGCCTGATCACGGCCAAGCCGGCGATGTTCGTCGGCAACGTCGCCGAGGACGGCTTCGAGAACAACCCCTACCTGGCGCGGCTGCAGGAGTACGCGGCGCGCCAGAACGCGCCGGTGGTGGCGATCTGCGCCAAGACCGAGGCCGACCTCGCCGACATGAGCGACGAGGACCGCGCGCTCTTCCTGCACGAGATGGGGCAGGACGAACCGGGGCTGAACCGCCTCATCCGCGCCGCCTTCAAGCTGCTCGGGCTGCAGACCTACTTCACCGCCGGCGTCAAGGAAGTGCGCGCCTGGACGATCCATATCGGCGACACGGCGCCGCAGGCCGCCGGCGTGATCCACACCGATTTCGAGCGCGGCTTCATCCGCGCCCAGACCATCGCCTACGAGGACTTCATCGCCTACCGCGGCGAGCAGGGCGCCAAGGACAACGGCAAGATGCGCGCCGAAGGCAAGGAGTACGTCGTGCGCGACGGCGACGTGCTGAATTTCCTGTTCAACGTCTAGCGCACGGCCGCGCCGGGCAAGGCACGCCTCGCCGCGGCCCTCGATGAGGCAACCTCGAACGCTTACAGTCGCGCGATGGCGCAGAGCATGAAGACGGCGGGTGCGGCGGGATGGCGCGGCAGCGCGCCGGTCGTGGCGCTGGCAACCGCACTCGCCTACGCCCTGTTCGGTGCGGCGGCGTTGTGGCTGGCCGGACCGCCCGGCTACGCGGCACCGATCTATCCGTCGGCCGGCATCGCGCTTGCGGCGCTGCTCAGCTGGGGCCGCGGCGCCACGCTGGGCGTCTGGATCGGCGCCACGGCGGTGAATGTCGGGCTGGCGCTGGCCTTCGGCCGCAGCGGCCTGGACGCCTGGGTCGTGCCGGCGGTGATCGGCCTGGGCGCCGCGGCGCAGGCCGCTCTCGGCGCCATGCTCGTGCGGCGCCATGTCGCCCAACCGCTCGTGCTCAACGCGCCGCGCGACGTGCTGCGGTTCTGCCTGCTCGGCGCGGGCGCGGCCTGCATCGTCAGCCCCAGTGTCGCGACGGCCGCGCTGCTGGCCAGTGGCGCCATCGGTCGTGAGGCCGGCCTCATCACCTGGCTCACCTGGTGGGCCGGCGACGCGGCGGGCGTCATCATCGGCGCACCGCTCACCTGGACGCTGATCGGCCGGCCGCGCGCCGACTGGCTGTCGCGGCGCCGCACCGTCGGCTGGCCGCTGCTGGCCGCGCTGGCGTTGCTGATGGTCGGCGTGCACCAGTTCGGACGCCTGGACGGCCAGCGCCAGGAGGCGACCTTCGGCCGCGACGTCGACCGCCTCGCGGCTGAGGCGCAGGCGCGTCTGCGCGAACCGATGGACGCCTTGCAGGCGCTCAACAGCAGCGCGCTGGCGCGCGGCGGCTCGATCGACCAGGCCTCGTTGCGGGCGGCCTCGCGCTGGTGGCTGGAGCAACCGATCGAGATCCAGGCCACCGGCTACGCCGAGCGCGTGGCGTTGGCCGACCTGGCGGACTTCGAAGCCCAGACCCGCGCCGCCGCACAGTCCGACTACCATGTCTTCGACCGCGACGGCGGCGTCGCCCGCGGCCGTGACGCCGAGGTCGTCGCGCTGCGCTACATCGAGCCGCAGGAGGGCAACGCCGGCGCGCTGGGTGTGAACGCGCTCTCGGTGCCGGCCGCGCGCAAGGCGATCGAGGCGACGCGCGACACCGGTGGGCCGGTGGCGACCGCCGGCTTCCTGCTCAGCCAGGGCGGCAGCGGCACCGGCGTCGTGATCTACCAGGCGCTGTACCGCGGCGCGGCGACCGACCTGGCGTCGCGGCGCGCGCGCTTCAGCGGTGTCGTCTTCGTCACCTTGCGCGCCGAGCAGGTGCTGAGCAACCTCGCCGGGCCGCGATCGCCGTATCTGCACTGGTGCCTGGAGGACCCCTCGGCAGCCGGTCCGCAGCGGCGCCTGGCCGGCACGCCCGCCTGCGAGCTGCCGCACGGCATCGGCCATTTCGAGGCCCAGCGGCTGGTCGAACTCGGCGGCCGCCAGACGCTGCTGCGGGTGGCGGCCGCGGTCACCGACCTGCCGGGGCAGGACAGCGACGTCACCTGGCTGATCGAACTCGCGGCGCTGGCAGCGGCGGCGATGCTCAGCGCGATGCTGCTGACGGTGACCGGCGTCAACCGGCGCACCGAATTGGCCGTCGAGTCGGCCACCACCGAACTGCGCCGCGAGGTCAGCGAACGCGCGGCCGCCGAGACCGCGCTGCGCGAGAGCGAGGCCCGCCTGCGCTCGCTGCTCGACCATGTGCCGCTGGGCGTGGCCTTCATGGACGCCGAGGGTCGCGTGATCGAATTCAACCCGCGGCTGTGCGAGATCGTCGGCCTCGATGCCGAGGCGCTGCATGGTCGACCGGTGAGTGAGCTGTTCCGGCCCGACCAGGCAGCGGCGCTCAACGACCTGCGGCGCCGCCTCATCGAAGAGCCCAGCCGGTCGCTGCTCGCCCAGCTGCCGCTGCGGGGATCGAACCAGCCACAGCGCATCGCCCGCATCACGGCCACGGCGCTGCCGCGCGACGACGATCGCTCGCTGCGCATGGTCGGCGTGCTCGACGACATCACCGAGCGCCTGCGGCTGGAGGCCTCGGAACGCGCGCTGCACCGCGCCGAGGCGGCCAATCTGGCCAAGAGCGAATTCCTTTCGCGCATGAGCCATGAGCTGCGCACGCCCCTCAACGCGATGATGGGCTTCGCGCAGCTGCTGGGGATGGACCGCGAACCCGGACTCGCGGCGCACCAGCGCGACTGGGTCGACCAGGTGCAGCGCGCCGGCTGGCATCTGCTGGAGCTGATCAACGAGACGCTGGACCTGGCGCGCATCGAGTCGGGCAGCGTCCAGCTGACGCTGGCGCCGGTGGCGCTGGCGCCGCTGGTCGCGGCCTGCCGCGAACTGGTCGGCGCCGCCGCGCAGGCGCGCGGCATCACCGTCAGCACCGCCTTCGACGACGATGCCGGCGCCGCCGTGGCCGACGCGACGCGGCTGCAGCAGGTGCTGACGAACCTGCTGAGCAACGGCGTCAAGTACAACCGCGACGGCGGCCAGCTGGCGGTGACGTCGCATCGCATCGCGCGCGCCGAAGGCGACCTGATAGAGATCGCCGTCAGCGACAGCGGTCTGGGCATGACCGAGTCGCAGCTCGCCTCGCTGTTCCAGCCCTACAACCGCCTCGGCCGCGAAGCCAGCGGCATCGAGGGCACCGGCATCGGCCTGGTCATCAGCCGCCGCCTGGCCGAGCTGATGGGCGGCACGCTCGAGGCTGCCAGCGAGGCCGGCGTCGGCTCGGTCTTCACGCTGTGCCTGCCCGCCGCCGAGGCCGCCGAGGCGCCCTCGGCGCGCTACACGCTGACCTCGCCGGCGCCGTACCGCGAGCGACGCGTGCACTACGTCGAGGACAACGAGACCAACATCGAGGTGATGCGCGGCGTCTTCGCGCAGCGCCCGCAGGTGCAGCTGACGACCTCGACGCTCGGACTCGACGGGCTGGCGGCGATCCGCAGCGACCACCCCGACCTGATCCTGCTCGACATGCAGCTGCCCGACATCAGCGGCATCGAGCTGCTGCGCCACCTCAAGCAGGACGAGCGGCTGGCCGGCATACCGGTGGTCGTCGTGTCGGCCGATGCGACGTCGGCGAACATGCGCCAGGCGCTCGTCGCCGGCGCGCTGCATTACGTGACCAAACCATTGAATATCGCCCAGTTCTTCGAAATCGTCGATTCGATCCTCGAGGAGGCGCAGACGCGCTGGGGCTGAAACGGGGATGACGAACATGGAAGCCGGCAACGAGACCCTGCGCGACGCGCTCGCACGCAACGTGCGCGATGCGCTGACGGAGGACATCGGCCGCGGCGACTGGACGGCGCAACTGGTGCCGGCCGGGCGCCGCGTGCGCGGCCGCGTCGTCGCCAGGGAAGCGGCGGTGATCTGCGGCCGGCCCTGGTTCGATGCCGTCGTGCTGGCGCTCGACCCGACCGCGGCGATCGCATGGGCGGCCACCGAGGGCGCGGCCGTCGCCCCCGGCGCCGAGGTCTGCCGCATCGACGCCGATGCCCGCGCGCTGCTCAGCGCCGAGCGCCCGGCGCTGAACTTCCTGCAGACGCTCTCGGCGGTGGCGACGCTGACGCGGCAGTACGTCGACGCCATCGCCGGCGCTTCGCCGAACCCGCGCGGCTGCGCCGTGCTCGACACGCGCAAGACCCTGCCGGGGCTGCGCCAGGCGCAGAAATACGCCGTACGCATCGGCGGCGGCCGCAATCAGCGCATGGCGCTGTGGGATGGCATCCTGATCAAGGAGAACCATATCGCCGCCGCCGGCGGCATCGCGCAGGCGCTGCAGGCGGCCCGCTCGCTCGACGCCGGCGTGAGCGTACAGATCGAGGTCGAGAGCCTCGACGAGCTCGAACAGGCGCTGGCCGCCGGCGCCGAGAACGTGCTGATCGACGACTTCAGCCTCGACGACATGCGGCGCGCCTGCGCCGTCAACGCCGGGCGCGCGGTGCTCGAGGTTTCGGGCGGTGTCGACCTGGCGCAGATCCGCGCCATCGCCGCCACCGGCGTCGACCGCATCTCGGTCGGCAAGCTGACCAAGGACGTGCGCGCGGTCGACCTCTCGATGCGCATCGATCCCTGGGGCGCCTGAGCCGAACGCGGCGCCACGAACCTCAGCCGGCGCTGCCGCTCCAGCGGCGGACGACGCCGACGTCGATGTCGAATAGGTCGAGCGCCCGGCCCACGGTCTGGTCGACGATCTCCTGGACCGTCGCCGGCCGGTGGTAGAAGGCCGGCACCGGCGGCATGATGATCGCGCCGTTGGCCGTCGCCTGCGCCATCAGCGAGATATGGCCGGCATGCAGCGGCGTCTCGCGCAGCAGCAGCACGACGCGGCGGCGCTCCTTGAGGCAGACATCGGCGGCGCGCACGACGAGCTCCTCGTCGTAGCTGTGGGCGATGCCGCTGAGCGTCTTCGCCGAACAGGGCGCCACCAGCATCCCCAGGGTGCGGAACGAACCCGAGGCGATCGAGGCGCCGATGTCGCGCTGACCGTGGACCTGGTCGGCGAGCGCGCGCACCTCGGCCGGCTGGCGGTCGGTCTCCTCGACCAGCGTGCGGGCGGCGGCGGCGGAGAGGATGAGATGGGTCTCGACCGCGCCCGACGCGCGCAGCAGCTCGAGCGCGCGCACGCCGTAGATGGCGCCCGAGGCGCCGGTGATGGCGACGATCAGCCGCGGCTTGGTGGTCGCGCGCGCGGGCTGGGGTTCCATGGTGGCGGGTCCTGTCGGGTGGCTGCGGGCGGCGCCAGCTTAAGCGATCGGGCGGCCGCGGCTGGCCGCGACTGCTCAACGAGCCTTCGGTGTTTCATTCATCGAGCCGTAGTTGTGAGTACACGCTTACTAAATAAGCGCCAAATCGTCATCGATTCATGCACCGTCAAGGCTTAAGCACTCGACGACAGAGAGTGCTAATATCCACGGAACCAGAACGCCGATGGGTGTATCCCAGTGCGCATGAATATGAACCGCTCCACTGCTCTTGCTGTTCGCGACCCCTGGTCGATGGTGCCCTCGCTGGGCAACCTGGATGCCTACGTCTCGGCCGTGAACCGCATGCCGATGCTGACGCAGACCGAGGAGACACGCCTCGCCCGCGCGCTGCGCGACGAGGGCGATCTCAAGGCCGCCGGACAGCTGGTGCTCTCGCACCTGCGCCTCGTCGTCTCGGTCTCGCGCCAGTACCTGGGCTACGGCCTGCCGCAGGGCGACCTGATCCAGGAAGGCAATGTCGGTCTGATGAAGGCCGTCAAGCGCTTCGACCCCGAACAGGGCGTGCGCCTGGTGAGCTACGCGCTGCACTGGATCAAGGCCGAGATCCACGAATACATTCTGAAGAACTGGCGCATGGTCAAGGTCGCGACGACCAAGGCCCAGCGCAAGCTGTTCTTCAACCTGCGTTCGATGAAGCAGGGCATGAAGAGCGACGCTGCCGACGGCGACACCCACCGCAACACGCTGACCCCGGACGAGGTTGCGTCGATGGCGGGCGAGCTCAACGTCAAGCCCGAGGAAGTCGTCGAGATGGAAATGCGGCTGTCCGGCGGCGACGTCGCGCTCGAGCCCCAGGTCGATGACGGCGAGGAAAGCTACGCGCCCATCGCCTACCTGGCCGACGAGGGCAGCGAGCCGACGCGCGTCATCGAGGCGCGGCAACGCGACTGGCTGCAGAGCGACGGCATCAGCCTGGCGCTCGACGCGCTGGACGAGCGCAGCCGCCGCATCGTCGAGGAGCGCTGGCTCAAGGTCAACGACGACGCCAGCGGCGGCATGACGCTGCACGACCTGGCGGCGATCTACGGCGTCAGCGCCGAGCGCATCCGCCAGATCGAGGCGGCGGCGCTGAAGAAGATGCGCAAGGCGCTGGCCGAGGCCTGAGCCGGCCTCAGCCTGGACCGTGGCGGGGCCGGCCTCAGCCGGCCTTCAGCAACTGCTGCAGGTCCTGCTTCAGCGCGTCGGCGCCACTGCCATAGCGTGTGAACAGGCGCACCCGGCCCTCTTCGTCGAAGACGTAGCTGCCCGCCGTGTGGTCCATCGTGTAGGTCTCGGCGCTGGCGCCCGGCACCTTCGCGTAATAGACCTTGAAGGCCTTCGCCGCGGCGGCGGTCTGCGCGTCGTCGCCGCGCAGCGCGATGAAATCGGGGCTGAAGTTGCCGACATAGGCCTTGAGCACCTGCGGCGTGTCGCGCGCCGGGTCGATCGTCACGAACACACCCTGCACTTTCGCGCCGTCGGCGCCCAGCGACTGCTTGACCTGCGCCAGTTCGAGCATCGTCGTCGGGCAGACGTCGGGGCATTGCGTGTAGCCGAAGAAGACCACCAGGACCTTGCCCTTGAAGTCCGACAGATGCCGCATGCGGCCGTCGGTGTCGGGCAGGTCGAGCGCGCGGGCGTACTCGGCGCCGCTGATGTCGATGCCGTTGAACTTCGGTTTCTGCGGGGCACTCGGGCCGCAGGCGGCGACGATGGCGACGGCGCCGAGCGCCGCCAGAGCGCTGATCAGGCGACGGCGTGGGCGATCCATGGACTCAGGTAATGGTCGACCAGCAGCGCCGCGAACAGCAGCGACAGATGCCAGATCGAATAGCGGAAGGTCTTGCGCGCCAGCGCGTCGCTGTACTCGCGCCAGAGCTGCCATGCATGGGCGATGAAGCCGCCGCCGAGCACGAGTGCCGCGGCGAGGTAGATCGACCCGCTCATGCCGTGGATGCAGGGCAGCAGCGTCGCCGCGAACAGGATGATCGTGTACAGCAGCACCTGCAGCCGCGTGAAGCGGCTGCCGTGGGTGATCGGCAGCATCGGCAGGCCGGCCTTGCGATAGTCCTCGGCGCGGTACAGCGCCAGCGCCCAGAAATGCGGCGGCGTCCACAGGAAGATGATGAGGAACAGCATGATCGCCTCGGAGCTGACCGAGCCGGTCATCGCGGCCCAGCCCAGCACCGGCGGCATCGCGCCCGAGGCGCCGCCGATGACGATGTTCTGCGGCGTCAGCGGCTTGAGCACGACGGTGTAGACGATGGCGTAGCCGACGAAGGTCGCGAAGGTCAGCGCCATCGTCAGCGGATTGACCCAGTGGTAGAGGATGGCGCTGCCGATGGCGCACAGCACGCCGGCGAACAGCAGCGTGTGGGCGTTCGTGAGTTCGCCGCGCGCCGTCGGTCGCCAGGCCGTGCGGGCCATGCGGCGGTCGATCTGCTGTTCGACGACGCAGTTGATCGCCGCGGCGGCGGCGGCGACGAGCCAGATGCCGACGGTGGCCGGCAGCACGAGTCGCCATTCGGGCCAGCCGGGTTCGGCCAGCAACATGCCGATGAGCGCGCAGAACACGATCAGCTGCACGACGCGCGGCTTGGTCAGCGCGTAGAACTGCGACCAGCGCTGGCGGGCGGGGCGGAAGGCGACGAGGGTTTGCGACATCGGAGGGCGGATTTTATGCGCGCGTCGCGGCGCGCGCCCCGCTGCGCAGCCATAGCAGCGTCAGCAGGAGAACCAGGGCCGCCGCGCCCGCCGTGTGGATCAGCGCCGCGGGCAGCGGCCAGTCGAGGACGACGTTGGACAGGCCGGTGATCAGCTGTGCCGCCAGCAGCAGCGCCAGCAGGCGGCCCCAGCGCCGCGTGGCGGCATCGCCGCGACGCAGCAGCGCCCAGGCCAGCCCGGCCAGCGCCATGGCGGCGACGACGGCGAAGCCGCGGTGGGCGAGGTGGATCGCGACCAGCGCGTCGAGGGACAGCGGACCGCCCGCGGCGTCGACGCCGAGCCCGCGCAGCAGCGTGAAGCCGGCGCTGAAATCGGCGGGTGGCCAGACGCTGCCGTTGCACAGCGGGAAGCCGCTGCAGGCCAGCACCGCGTAATTCGTGCTGACCCAGCCGCCGAGCGCGATCTGCACCCACAACAGTGCCAGCGCCATCGCGACGCCCGCGCGCAGCGCCGCGGGCAGCGCCAGCGGCCGAGGGCGATAGGCCTCGCGCTGGCGCGCCAGCAGCACCAGCAGCACGAGGCCGCCGAGCAGGTGCAGCGTGACGATGGCCGGGTAGAGCTTGAGGGTGACCGTGTACTTGCCGAACAGCCCCTGGACGACGACCCAGACCAGCGTCGCCGTCGGCCACCAGGGCGAGATCGGTGTGTGCCGGCGCTCGAGCCAGGTCGCCACGACGGTGACGACGATCAGCAGACCCACCGTCGCCGCGAGATAGCGGTGGATCATCTCGATCCAGGCCTTGGACCAGGTCACCGGCCCGCTCGGCAACGCCGTCTGCGCCTCGTGGATGTCGGCACGGGCGCCGATCGGGCTCGCCTGGGCGTAGCAGCCGGGCCAGTCGGGGCAGCCCAGCCCCGAGTCGCTCAGGCGCGTGAAGGCGCCGAAGACGACGAGGTCGAAGGTCAGGAACAGCGTCAGCGCAGTCAACGCGGCCAGCCGCACGCGCCGGTCGGCGCCGCGCCGGCGCAACCAGATCCACGCCAGCGGGACGAGCGCGATCAGCAGCACCGTCGCCGCCATGCGCAAGGCCGCCGAAGGATCGATCGCGAGCGCGTTCACTCCGTCAGCGTCCGGCACGATCCCAGCCCGCCGACGCCTGGAGCAGGCGTTCGAGGTCGCGCTTGACCTTCATCGGATCGGGATGCGCGGGCTCGCGCATCATCCACTGGCCCATCGGGTCGACGATATAGAGATGGTCCTCGAGCACGGCACCGGGCGCCGGTTCGAGCCAGCGCGCGAGCGCGGTGCGGTCGACGCGCAGTGCCTGCAGCGCCGGCGGCTTGGCGATGGCCGCGCGCAGCGCGGACGGCGGCGCGGCATCGTCGGTGACGAACCAGACCTTCTCGACGCGGTCGCTATCCTTGCCCATCATCTCGCGCAGCTGGCGCTGCATGAACAGCCGCCGGTCGCAGTCGTCGACGCAGTTCGCCGGCCCCACCGCGATCAGCAGCCACTGGCCGCGCAGCGACGCCACCGGCACCGGCGCACCGTCGAGCGTGCGCAGCGCGAGCTCGGGCAGGGAGCGCGTGGGCTGGATCAGCGTGCCGTAGTTCGTGCGCCCGGCGGGGCGGATGACGAAATAGGTGACATACGAGGCGATGACCGGCGCGGCGCAGATCGCGAACATCAGCAGCATCTTCAGGCGTCCGCTGCGCATGCGCTCGCGCGCGACGACCTCGGGATCGTCGAGGTTCGGCGCCGTCATGCCATGCACGGTCATGGCGACCGCCTCAGCGTCGCGAGCGGAGCCGCGGTCGGATGATTTGGAACCAGGCATAGAGTCCGATCGCGAGCGCGCTCATCGAGAACCATTGAAAGGCGTAGCCGTAATGCATCTGCAGATTCGAGGCCGGCGCCGGCCAATGCCGCAGCAGACCGTCGGCGGCGTCGCCCTCCTCCTGCACGACGACCTCGGGCCGCAGCGTCAGCCCCGTCTCGCGGGCAAAGGCCGCGGGGTGGAGATTCTGCCGGATCACCCCGCTGGCCGCCGCCGAGAACTCGAACATCCGCGACAGCGTGAGCGCAAGATGGCCGCGCACCTGCACCGCCCCGCTGGGCAGCGGCGGCACGACGATGCGCGTGCGGTCGACGGGGTCGCGCGGCAGCCAGCCACGCTGCACCAGCAAGGCGGTGCCGTCGGCCAGACGCAGCGGCGTCACGGCGTAGAAGCCCGAACGGTCGTCCATCTGCCGGTTGTCGAGGTAGACCGTGTCGCGCGCGAGCCACTCGCCTTCGACGACGATGCGGCGGTATTCCTGCGCTTGGGCGCCCGCGGCGTCGCGGGCGAGATCGGCGCTGGCCAGCGCGGGTTCGCTGCGGCGCGTGGCGAGCGCGTGCTCGAGCGCCTGCTTCTGCGCCGCCCGATCGAGCTGCCAGACGCCGAGCCGCGCCGTCACCCCGGCGACGAGTCCGGTGGCGACGAGGATCACGATGGCGCGACGGTTCAGAGCCATCGGCGGGTCGCAGGCGGATAATTCCGCTTCATGAAGTCGCTGATGGTCGTGTTGTTCATGGGTGTGCTGGCGGCTCTGGCCAGCGCGGGCGTCTTCATGCTGCGCAAGGGCGACGACGGCGACCGCGGCAAGCGCATGGCGCGCGCGCTCGCGATCCGGGTCGGACTCTCGATCGCGCTCTTCCTGCTCATCCTGCTCAGCTGGCGCATGGGCTGGATACGACCGAACAACGTCCCGCTCGGTTCCTGACCCGCGCGCCGTCCGACGACGGCGCCCTTCAGACTGTTCCTCGTCGCGGCTCGGCCCCCCTGGGGGGGGGGGCCTTATAACCAATAGACGAGGAAATACAGGCCGAGCCAGACGACGTCGACGAAGTGCCAGTACCAGGCCGCGCCCTCGAAGCCGAAATGGTGCTCGGGCGTGAAATGGCCCTTCATCAGCCGCAGCGTGATGAAGGTCAGCATCAGCATGCCGACGAAGACGTGGAAGCCGTGGAAGCCCGTCAGCATGAAGAAGGTCGAGCCGAAGATGCCCGAGCTGAGCTTGAGATTCAGTTCGGTGTAGGCGTGGTGGTATTCGTAGGCCTGGACGCAGATGAAGGTCAGGCCGAGCAGCACGGTGATCCACATCCAGGCGATCGTCTTCATGCGCCGGTTCGCGATCAGCGCATGGTGGGCGATCGTCAGTGTCACGCCCGAGGTCAGCAGCAGCGCGGTGTTCAGCGTCGGCAGCGGCCAGGGGCCGACCGGCGTGAACGCCGGGACGATGTTCGCCGGCGATGCGGTGCCGCCGCCGGCGCTCGGCCAGATGGCCTTGAAGTCGGGCCACAGCAGCTGGTTGTCGAGGTTGCCGAGCGCGGGCACGGCATGCGCGCGGGCCCAGTAGAGCGCGCCGAAGAAGGCGCCGAAGAACATCACCTCCGAGAAGATGAACCAGCTCATGCTCCAGCGGAACGAGACGTCGATGCGCTTCGAATAGAGGCCACCCTCGCTCTCGTGGATCGTGTCCTTGAACCACGCGTACAACGTCGCGAGCCAGATCACCAGACCCAGCAGCAGCGCGTACGACCCCCAGTCATGGCCGTTGATCCACTGGCTGGCGCCGAAGAAGACGAAGAACAGACCCGCCGCCACCATCGCCGGGTGGCGTGACGGTGCGGGCACGAAGTAGTACGGCGTGCTGCCTGCCGGAGTGGAAGCTGACATGTGCTGAAGTCTCCTGAACCGCTGAACCTGAAGAAAATCGGGGTGGATGGCGTCGTTCAGCGTGCGGCGACGCCGCTGCTGACGACCCAGTGGACGAGCGCGACGAGCGCGCCGATGAAGATCGCCGCACCGATCAACCCGGCGATCACCACCGTCACCGGGTTGAGCTTGGACATGTCCTCGGCGTAGCCCGAGCGCTTGCGAATGCCGAAGAACGACCAGGCCACGGCGCGCAGCGAATGCAGCAGCGAGCCCTTGCGTTCGACGGTGTCGTGGCTGCTCATCTCGATCAGGTGTCGGGCGCCGCCGGCACGCGGCCGCCGACCTCGAAGAAGGTGTACGACAGCGTGATCGTGTGGATGTCGCGCGGCAGCGCCGGATCGACGACGAAGACCACCGGCCAGCGCTTGGCCTCGCCGGCGGCCAGCGTGTGCTGCGTGAAGCAGAAGCATTCGACCTTCTTGAAATGCGCCGCGGCCTGCAGCGGCGCATAGCTCGGGATCGCCTGCACGACGGCGGCGCGCGGCAGCGTATTGCGGAAACGGTACATCACGGTCGTGAGTTGTCCCGGATGGACCTGGACCGAATTCTGCTCGGGACTGAATTCCCAGGGGCCGCGCGCATTGGCGTCGAATTCGACCGTGATCGTGCGCGTCAGGTCGACCTGCGAGTTCGTCGTCTTCTGCCCGCCGGCGCCACCCCAGATGCCATCGTTGTTGCGGTCCTCGGCCACGCTCAGGACATTGATGCCCAGCGCCGTGCAGATCGTGCGGTACATCGGCACCAGCAGGTAGCCGAAACCGAACATCAGCGCGACGACCACCGCCAGCCGCGTGAGCATGCGGCGGTTGTCGACGGAAGAGCGGGGGGCGCGGCTCATGGGCGGATGGCTGGCTTCAGAACCCGTAGAGGCCGACCTTGACGACATAGCCGACCGCGAAGGCGAGCGCGATCGCCGCCATGATCAGCCCCAGGCGCCGGTTGGACCGGCGCTGCTCGTCGTCGATCATCGTCGTCATCGCCGTTTCAGCCGATCACGCGCGTGGCCGTCGCGTCGAGCTTGGGCGGCGTCTCGAAGGTATGGAACGGTGCCGGCGAAGGCAGTTCCCATTCCAGTCCTTCGGCACCTTCCCAGGGCTTGGCCGGGGCCTTCTCGCCCTTGCCGCGCATCATCGGGATCACGATCGCGAACAGGAAGTAGACCTGCGAGAGACCGAAGCCGAAGGCGCCGATGGTGGCGATGGCGTTGAAGTCGGCGAACTGCATCGGGTAGTCCGCATAGCGACGCGGCATGCCGGCCAGGCCCAGGAAGTGCATCGGGAAGAACGCGACGTTGAACCAGATGATCGAGTTCCAGAAGTGGAAGCGACCGCGCGACTCGGAGTACATCACGCCGGTCCACTTCGGGCCCCAGTAGTAGACGCCGGCGAACAGCGCGAACAGCGAGCCCGCGACGAGCACGTAATGGAAGTGGGCGACGACGTAGTAGGTGTCGTGGATCTGGATGTCGATCGGCGCCATCGCCAGGATCAGGCCCGTGAAGCCGCCGATCGTGAACACGAAGATGAAGCCGATGGCGAACAGCATCGGCGTCTCGAAGGTCATCGAGCCGCGCCACATCGTCGCGATCCAGTTGAAGATCTTCACGCCCGTGGGCACCGCGATCAGCATCGTCGCGTACATGAAGAACAGCTGGCCCGTCACCGGCATGCCCGACGTGAACATGTGGTGCGCCCAGACGAGGAACGAGAGGATCGCGATCGACGCCGTCGCATAGACCATCGACTCGTAGCCGAACAGGCGCTTGCGCGCGAACGCCGGGATGATGGCGCTGATCACGCCGAAGGCCGGCAGGATCATGATGTAGACCTCGGGGTGGCCGAAGAACCAGAACACATGCTGGTACATCACCGGGTCGCCGCCGCCGGCCGGGTTGAAGAAGCTGGTGCCGAAATGGCGGTCGGTCAGCGTCATCGTGATCGCGCCGGCGAACACCGGCATCACGGCGATCAGCAAGAAGGCGGTGATCAGCCAGGTCCAGGCGAACAGCGGCATCTGCATCAGCTTCATGCCAGGCGCGCGCATGTTCAGCACGGTGACGATGATGTTGATCGCGCCCATGATCGAGCTCGCGCCCAGGATGTGGACGGCGAAGATCGTCGAGTCCATGCTGGGACCCATCTGCAGCGTCAGCGGCGCGTACAGCGTCCAGCCCGTCGACGGCGCGCCGCCGGGCAGGAAGAAGCCGCTCGTGAGCAGCAGCGCGGCCGGGATCAGCAGCCAGAAGCTGAGGTTGTTCATGCGCGCGAAGGCCATGTCCGAGGCGCCGATCTGCATCGGCAGCAGCCAGTTCGCGAAACCGACGAAGGCCGGCATGATGGCGCCGAACACCATGATCAGACCGTGCATCGTCGTGAGCTGGTTGAACATGTCCGGATGCACGAACTGCAGTCCGGGCTGGAACAACTCGGCGCGGATGATCAGTGCCATCACGCCGCCGACGAAGAACATCGCGAACGAGAACACCAGGTACATCGTGCCGATGTCCTTGTGGTTGGTCGCGAACAGCCAGCGCCGCCAGCCATGGGGGTGGCCGTGGTCGTCGTGGGCGTGGGGGGTGTGGGCGGGATGGTCGAGGACGGCGCTCATGAATGAACTCCTGGCTGTATAGGTGGGCGGCGATCAGCCGGCGGAGACGATGTCGACGCGGCGCGCGGCATCCTTGTCGGCCGCCCCCGCGTTGATCTGTCCCGGCTTGCGCATTTCGATGCGATCGGCGGCGACGCCACCGGCGGTGAGCGCGCCGCGCACGGCCTTCGCACGCTCCTTGGCGAGTTCGGCGTTCTTCGCCGGGTCGCCGGTGTTGTCGACGAAGCCCGAGAGCGCGACCTTCGCGTCGCCATGCGACTTCAGGAAGTCGAGCACCGATTTCATCGTCTCCTGCGCCGTGGCGTCGAGCGTCGCGACGCCGCTGGCGAAGAGGATGCTGGCCGGCAGGCCGGCGGCGGCGGCCGGTGCCGCAGGCGCCGCATCGGCCATCGGCGCCAGCGCCTTGCCGGCGCGCACCGCGGCGACCTCGGACGGCTGCACGATCTGGCCGGTGTGGTTCGACCAGTTGTTCTTCGTGTACGTGATGACGGCGGCGAGATCGGTGTCCGACAGCGCCTTCCACGACGGCATCGCCCCGTTGAGGCGGCCGTTGAGCACGGTCACGATCTGCTGCGACTTGTCGACGCTGAGCACGGTCGGCGAACCGTCGAGCGCCTTGATCGGGCCGCCGCCCTTGCCGTCGGGCTTGTGGCAGACGGCGCAATTGGCGTTGTAGACCTTCTCGCCGCGGGCGATCAGGTCGGCCTGCGTCCAGACCTTGTTCGGGTCGTCGAGCAGCGCCGCCATCTCCTTGTTCTTGACGTCGACCCATTTCGCGTAGTCGTCCTGGCTGACGACGCGCACGTGGATCGGCATGTACGAATGCTCCTTGCCGCAGAGCTTGTCGCATTGGCCATAGTAGTCGCCGAGCTTCTCGGCGCGGAACCAGGTGTCGCGGACGAAGCCGGGGATGGCGTCCTGCTGCACGCCGAAGGCCGGCACCGACCAGGCGTGGATGACGTCGTCGGCGGTCGTGATGATGCGCACCTTGCGGTCCACCGGCACGACGAGCGCGTTGTCGACCTTGAGCAGGTAGTCGTCGCCGCTGGGCTTGCCGGCCTCGGAGGCCTCGCGCTGCGCGACGTCCAGCGTCGACAGGAAATGGATGCCCTCGCCCGGCCCCTTCAGGTAGTCGTAGCCCCATTTCCACTGGTAGCCGGTGACCTTGATCGTGAGGTCGGCGCCGCTCGTGTCCTTGGACGCGACGACGGTGCGCGTGGCCATCGCGCCCATGAAGACGACGATGAGGAAAGGCACCAGGGTCCAGGCGATCTCGACCGCCGTGCTCTCGTGGAAATGCGCCGGCTTGTGGCCGAGCGATTTGCGGTGCTTGAGGATCGAATAGAACATCACGCCGAAGACGGCGACGAAGATCACCAGGCAGATCAGCAGCATCATGTTGTGCAGCCACTGCTGTTGGTCGGCGATGCTCGTGACCGCCGGCTGCAGGTCGATCTCGTTGACCGCCGGCCCGCCCGGCAGGTCGTTCACCGCCAGCGCCAGACCGGAGGCGAGCAGCGCGCCGGCACCGAGTAGCAGGTGGGCGACGCGGTGTGCGGGATGGAGCTTCGTCTTCATCGTGTTCATATCAGTTCTGTTCTATACCTGGGACGGACGCATGACGGACATCGGGTGAAACGCGACGCAGGGCTTGGCGCAGTTCGCGTGCGAAGGCGGGGCGCAGTTCGGGACTCAGGAAACGGCCGACGCGCACGGCGTGGCCGCGGCCGCTGAGCTCGACCAGCGAGCCCTGACCGGCGGCCGGCTCGACGCGGGTCCAGCCGGCGCCGAAGTCGGTGCGCGCGACGCGCTGGCCGCTGCGCTGCTCGACCTGGAGCCAGGAGCCGACGAGGGTCAGCGTCTCGCGGTCGGTCGCATGCAGGCCATAGATGCGCAGCGCCAGCCCGAGCGCCACCAGTTCGATCCCGGCGAAGGGCAGCACCAGAGGGGCACCCTGGAAGTAGAAGAACGCCGCCACGAGCAGCGAGGCGCCGCACAAGCCGGCGTAGACGGTGACGAGCTGGCGCGGCGTGATCGAGCAATTGCGCGCCAGCAGCCACTGCAGCGCGCGCGGCGCGCCGGGCTGCGTCGAGAGGGTGACCTCGCGCCCGAAGACCCAGCTCGCGCCGGGCGGGGCGTGGCGTGTCCAGCTCTGAGAGGCAAAAGCGGCGGTCATGCGCGTATCGGCAGGTTCGAAGGGACGACGGAGGGCTGGCTGGACATGCACAGCGACGGACCCGTACCCGCCTCGGCAGCCGCAGAGCGCGCCGATTCTAGCTCAGCGATAGGCGCCGTTTGATCTAGCTCAAACCCCATGACGACCGTGCCGGATCAGCGTGCGCATCTCGTCCAGCGGTACCGTCGTTTCCGTCGCCATGCGCGCGCGTGGCGGCGGCTTCATCGCATGGCCGTAGACGAGTTCGAAGTCGAGCGCGATGCGCCCGGCGGCGTCGGCGCGCGCGCCCAGCAGGGCCAGCAGGCGTTCGCGCCAGCGTCGCGTGCGCAGGCCCGGCGATCGATCGAGCGCGGCGTTGCCGCCCATTCCGCGCAGTTCGGCCAGCAGCGCCTCGGCGTTCGGCCAGGTCAGCGTCAGGCGCTCCTGGTCCATCACCGGGTCGGCGAAGCCGGCATGGACGAGCATGTCGCCGAGGTCGTGCATGTCGACGAAGGGCGCCGCCGGCGTCGGCCAGCCCTGGGCCGCGTAAAGCTCGCGCAGCGCCCCCAGCGTGCCCGGACCCAGCGTCGAGAACATCAGGAAGCCGTCGACTTCGAGCGCGGCAAGCCAGCGCGACATCACCGCCTCGGGGTCGGGCGCGCCGTGCAGGCCCATGTTCGACCACAACAGGCGCGCGCTCGCGGCCCCGACCTCGGACTCGGTCACCACGGCTGCCGCCGGTCCCCGGCGCGACCACCAGGGCCGCGCCAGCGAACGCCGCGTCGCCTCGCGCCGTTCGACATCGGGCTCGACCGCGGTCACGCGCGCACGTGGGTAGGCCTGGCGCAGCACCTCGCGACTGCCGCCGAGGAAGCTGCCCCAGTCGATCACCGTTGCCGGCTCGATCCTGATCATCGGCAGGCGCTCGGCCATGCGGCGCGCGACCTCGCCGTGCAGCCAGGGCGACTGGCTCGCGCGATTCAGGCGCTGCTGCTGGCGTTCGAGTGCCACCGCGTCGAGCGGCCGGCGGGTGCTGCGCTCGGGGTGGGACATCGGCCCAGTATATTGAGCCATGCTGTCCACCACCGCCCGCCTGCTCGCCGGTCTCGGCGACCTCGCCGCCCTCTCCACGCGAGGTCCCGGGCTGTGCGAGGTCTGCCGCGGCTGGGGTGCGGGTGCGCTGTGCGCCGCGTGCATCGCGCGCTACGCAGCGCCGCAACCGCGTTGCGGGCGTTGCGGCCTGCGCCTGGTGCAGCCGGCGCCCGCCTGCGGCGAGTGCCTGCGCGCAGCGCCGCCCTGGCGCCACACCGTCTGCGTCGCCGACTACGGCTACCCCTGGGACCGCCTGATCGCCGCCTTCAAGTTCGAGGGTCGGGTCGAGCTCGCGGCGGCGCTGGCCGCCCGTCTCGTCGAGGCGGGGCGGGCCGCCGCGGCGCCGCTGCCGCAGGCCCTCGTCGCCGTGCCGCTGGCCCCGGCGCGGCTGGCCGAGCGCGGCTACGACCAGGCCTGGGAACTCGCGCGCCGCGCGGCGCGCGGGCTCGGGCTCGCGGCGCCGGTGGCGGCGCTGCAGCGACCGCTCGACGGCTCGCATCAGGCCGATCTCGGGCGCGCCGAGCGACTGCGCAATCTGCGCCGCGCCTTTCTCGTCGACCCGGCGCAGCGCAGTGCGATCCGCGGCCGCAGCGTCGGCCTCGTCGACGACGTGCTGACGACCGGCGCGACCGCACGCGAGGCGACCGAGGCGCTGCTGCGCGCCGGCGCCGCGGCCGTCGACATCTGGGTCGTCGCGCGCACGCCGGCATGAGCGACGCCATGTTCCACATCGTCCTCGTCGCCCCCGAGATCCCGCCCAACACCGGCAACGTGATCCGGCTCGCGGCCAACACCGGCTGCACGCTGCACCTGGTCGAGCCGCTGGGCTTCTCGATGGACGACAAGCAGCTGCGCCGCGCCGGGCTCGATTACCACGAGTACGCGGCCGTGCACCGCCATGCCTCGTGGCCGGCGCTGCTCGATCGCGAGCGGCCCGAGGCGCAGCGCTGCTACGCCTTCACGACGCGCGGCGCGCGGCCGCTGGCCGAGGTGCGCTGGCAGCCCGGCGACTGGCTCGTCTTCGGCAGCGAGACCGCCGGCCTGCCGGCCGTCGTGCGCGACGGCTTCGACGCGGCGCAGCGCGTGCGCCTGCCGATGCGTGCCGGCCAGCGCAGCCTCAACCTGAGCAACGCCGTCGCGGTGGCGGTGTTCGAGGCCTGGCGCCAGAACGGCTACGTCGGCGGCTCCTAGGCGATAGATCAGATCGCTTCGGCGCGCGCGTCGCGCGCCATCAGCCGCGCGACGGCCTCGGCGGGCGCGATCCGGCCCTCGATGACCGAGACCACGGCCTCGGTGATCGGCATCTCGACGCCGAGCGAGCGCGCCCGCGCCAGCACCGTCGGCGCGCTGAGCACGCCCTCGGCGACATGGCCGAGGGTCTTCAGCACCTGCTCGAGCGTCTGGCCCGCGGCCAGCAGCAGGCCGACCCGGCGGTTGCGCGAGAGGTCGCCGGTGGCGGTGAGGACGAGGTCGCCCAGCCCCGACAGGCCCATGAAGGTCTCGGTGCGCGCGCCCAGCGCGACGCCCAGCCGCGTCATTTCGGCCAGGCCGCGCGTGATCAGCGCGGCGCGGGCGTTGAGGCCGGCCTGCGGCAGCCCGTCGAGGATGCCCGTGGCGATCGCGAGCACGTTCTTGACCGCGCCGCCGACCTCGACCCCGGTGATGTCGCTGCTCGTGTAGACGCGCAGCGCCGGGCCGTGGAACGCCTGCACCGCGAGCGCGGCGCAGTCCGCATCCTCGCTTGCGGCGACGAGCGCCGTCGGCTGCCCGCGCGCGACTTCGAGCGCGAAGCTCGGGCCCGACAGCACGCCCACGGCGCGCCCCGGACGCACGGCGCGCGCCACCTCGTGGCCGAGCGCACCGCTGCCGGCCTCGAAGCCCTTGCACAGCCACAGCAGCGGCCGCGCGTCGGCCACCGCGGCGAGCTGCCCGCGCAGCGCCGACATCGGCGTCGCGATCAGCGTCAGCCCGCCCTGTCCATGCGCCAGCGCGGCACCGTGGTCGGCGCCGATGGCGAGCGCCTCGGGCAGGTCGACGCCGTCGAGATAGCGCCGGTTGCAGCGCTGCTCGCGCAGCGCGCGCGCCTGTTCGGGGTCGCGCGCCCACAGCAGCGTCTCGTGGCCGCCGCGGGCCGCGGCGCAGGCCAGCGCGGTGCCCCAGGCGCCGGCGCCGAGTACCGCGATCTTCATCGGCGCGACCCGGCCGGCGCCGCGTTCAGTTCGCGCCGGTGATGATGTGCGAGCCGCCGTTGTTCTGCGCCGCCGCCTGCGCCTGCTGGGCCTCGAACATGGCCTGGAAGTTGACTTCGGTGAGCAGGATGGGCGGGAAGCCGGCACGCGTGCAGACATCGCTGACGATGGCGCGCAGGTAGGGGTAGATCATCTGCGGGCAGACGATGCTGACGATGCCCTGCATCTGTTCTTCGGGAACGTTGCGGATCTCGAAGATGCCGGCCTGCTTGGCCTCGACGAGGAACAGCACCTTGTCCTTGACCTTGGTCGTGACGGTCGCGGTGACGGTGACCTCGAAGACGCCCGGATTGATCGTCTCCGCACCCATCGCGAGGTTGATGTCGACCTGGGGCTGCGATTGTTCGAGCAGGATCTGCGGCGAGTTGGGCTGCTCGAGCGACAGATCCTTGAGGTACATGCGCTGGATCTGGAAAACGGGGGTCTCGTCGGCCATGGTGGTTCCAAATGAGTCAAAGCCCCTGCGCCGGATGGCGCGGGGCCGCAACCCGCAATTATGGCCGACGCCGTGCGCGGCGCCGCTTCAACTCGGCTGCAGCAGCGGCATCAGCGCGCCGCGGCGGTCGAGTGCGACGAGGTCGTCGCAACCGCCGACATGGGTCGCACCGATGAAGATCTGCGGCACCGTGCGGCGCCCGGTCAGCTCCATCATCTGCAGCCGCTGCTGCGGGTCGAGGTCGACCCGCACTTCCTCGATCTCGGTGACGCCGCGCTGCTTGAGCAACGCCTTGGCCTGCTGGCAGTAGGGGCAGACCAGGGTGGTGTACATCTTGACCGGCGTCATTCGATCGACCTCGAGCGCTGAATACGGACCGCCATTGTCCGGCAGCGCGGCGCGGCTTGCAGCGCGGCCGCCCTGCCCCGCCGATTCTTCCCCGCCTGCTACTTCTCCATCGGCAGGTTGGCGTCGCGCCAGGCGGCGTTGCCACCGGCCACCGCGACCGCCTGCTCGTAGCCAGCCTTGCGCAGCTGCGCCGCGGCCCGGTTGGCGCGCGCGCCGCTGGCGCACAGCAGCACCAGCGGCAGCGCCTTGTTCGTCGGCAGGCCCTTGGTGCCCGCCAACTGCGACAGCGGCAGGTTGCGCGCGCCGGCGGCATGGCCGGCGGCGTATTCGGCGGCCTCGCAGACGTCGATCAGCACGCCCTTCTCGCGGTTGATCAGTCGCACCGCCTCGCTCGTGCTGACGAAACCGCCGCCGGTGCCGCCCTTGATCAGCGGCCACACCAGCAGGGCGCCCGAGACGAGTGCCGTCAGGACCAGGACCCAGTTGTAGTTCTCGAGGAGGAAGGACATGAGATCCCGCGGCGCGCCGGCGCACAAAACCGCGAATTATAGAATCCGACCCCATGCACAAGCTCGTCCTCATCCGTCACGGCGAATCGTCGTGGAATCTCGAGAACCGTTTCACCGGCTGGACCGACGTGCCGCTGACGGCCACCGGCGTCGAACAGGCGCGCCAGGCCGGCCGGCTGCTCAAGGAAGCGGGTTACGACTTCGACGTCGCCTACACCTCGGTGCTGCAGCGCGCCGTCTGGACGCTGTGGCACACGCTCGACACGCTCGAGCGCACCTGGCTGCCGGTGCTGCACGACTGGCGGCTGAATGAGCGCCATTACGGCGCGCTGCAGGGCCTGAACAAGGCCGACATGGCGCGTGAATACGGCGCCGAGCAGGTGCTGATCTGGCGCCGCAGCTACGACACGCGGCCGCCCGCGCTCGAGGCCGGCGACCCGCGCGGCCAGCGCGGCGACCTGCGCTACGCGCGGCTCGACCCCGAGCAGATCCCGCTCACCGAGTGCCTGAAGGACACCGTGGCGCGCGTGCTGCCGTGCTGGAACGAGCGCATCGCGCCGGCCATCAGCAGCGGCCAGCGCATCGTCATCGCCGCCCACGGCAACAGCATCCGGGCGCTGGTGAAGTACCTGGACAACATCGCCGACGCCGACATCGTCGGCGTCAACATCCCCAACGGCATCCCGCTGGTCTACGAACTCGACGCCTCGCTGCGGCCGATCCGCAGCTACTACCTCGGCGATGCCGAGGCGGCGGCCAAGGCGGCCGCGGCGGTCGCGGCCCAGGGCAAGGCCTGAGTCAGCCGCGCGGCGCGCCCTATTTCGCGGGGCCGAGCGCGAGGATCCAGTCGACGAGCTTGCGCGCGTCGGCTTCCTTGATGGCGACCGCGTTGGGCGGCATCGCGAGGCCGCTGACCTTGCCCTTCCAATGGCTGGCATAGGGGTTCGAGCCGGCCATCACGGTGCGCGTGAGCTGGTCCGAAGCGCCCTTCGCGCCGTGGTACTTGGCCGAGACGTCGCGCCACGCGGGGCCGATCGGCGCCAGGCCGTCGGGGCCCTTGCCGCCCGTCTCGATCTGGTGGCAGGTCAGACAACCGCTGCCGCTGGCGAGCTTGAGCATCGCCGCATCGTCGGCATGCGCCGGCAGGGTGCCGACGGCAAGCAGGGTGGCGGCGATCAGGGGGACGGCTTTCATGCGAGAGATCCTTCGAGGTTGCGATTGCCGCTCAGCCTATGCAGTGGGCGGCGGTCTAATTTGACGGCGGTCAAGGCACCGCCGCGGATTGCCAGAATGAAGCAGGCGGCGTCGCGACGCCGCCCGGGGGCTGCTTCAAATCAGCGCACGGTCACGCCCCAGGGCAGCTTGCCGACGGCGATGTCGGCGAGCTTGACGCGCTTGGCGGTGTCGATCACCGAGACCGCGCCCGAGCGCCCGCAGGCGACGTAGAGCTTCCTGCCGTCGGGCGTCAGCGCCATGTTCCAGGGCCGCTGACCGACCGGGATCGTCGCGACGAAGGTCATCGTCGCGGTGTCGAGCACCGAGACCGACGCATCGCCGCCGTTGGAGACATAGACCTCGCGTCCGTCGGGCGAGACCGTGATGCCGTTGCTGCGCGAGCCGGCCTTGAGCTGCTTGACGATCTTGAAGGTCGCGGTGTCGATGACGTAGACCTCGCTCGAGGTCTCGGCGCCGACGAAAGCCAGCTTGCTGTCGGGCGAGAAGCCGATGCCGCGCGGCCGCGCGCCGACCGGCACCTGGGCGACCTGCGCACGCTGGGCGAAATCGATGATGTCGACGGCGCCGCCCTCCTCGGCGCTGACGAAGACGAACTTGCCGTCCGGGCTGAATTCGGCATGCTCCGGGTTCTTGCCCTTGACCTTGACGGTGAACGCGACCGCGTTCGTGCGCGTATCGACGAAGACGATGTCGTTCGATTCCTCGATCGCCACGGCGACCCAGCGCCCGTCGGGCGAGATGCCCACGCCCTCGGGCGATTCGCCCAGCGCGATGCTGCCGCTGGCC
The DNA here is from genome assembly GCA_028868825.1 of Burkholderiales bacterium. GTDB lineage: Bacteria > Pseudomonadota > Gammaproteobacteria > Burkholderiales > Burkholderiaceae_C > Rubrivivax. The sequence continues at coordinate 40,142 of JAGWTU010000041.1, forward strand.
TGGCGCTTGGCGAGGTCGACGAGCACGAGCCGGTTGTTGGGCTGGTCGCTGACATAGGCGGTACTGCCGTCGACGCTGACGACGGTGCCGCGCGGCTTCTTGCCGGCGGCGATCTCGGCCACGACCTGGTCGGTGGCGGTGTCGATCACGCTCAGCGTGCCCGAGCCCTCGTTGGGTACGTAGGCGAACGGTGCCGCCCAGGCGGATAGCGCGGGCAGCGCGGCGGCCAGGCCGGCGAGCAGGAAGAAGCGCTTCATCGGAAGTTTCCTTTCACTTGCGGAGCCTGGGCCCCATGCGTTCGAAGAGGCCGTCGCGGTCGATCAAGGCATGCTTGATCGCGAACGCGACATGGCCGGCGATGAGCAGCAGCAGCAGCCAGGCGGTATAGCGGTGCATGCTGTTGAGCGCGGCGTAGACGCGCGGCAGGTCGGGTCCCCAGGCTGGCAAGGGCAGGCCGAAGAAGCGGATGCCGTGGCGGCTGAAGTTCGACGCCAGATAACCGGCCGCCGGCAGCATCAGCATCGTCAGGTAAAGCGCGCGATGACCCCAGGCGGCGGCGCGGCGCGCCGAGGCGCCCATCGTCTCGGGCCAGCGCGGCGGCGCATGGCGCAGCCGCCACAGCAGTCGCACGACGATGAGCAGCCCGATGACGATGCCGACCGATTTGTGCAGATTGATCACCGACGCGCGCGCCGGCGTGCCGCGCGGCGCGATCTCGTCGAGCAGCAGCCCGAATGCGATCTGCCCGGCGAGCGCCAGGGCGATCAGCCAGTGCAGCGCGCGGGCGAAGGCGTCGTAGCGCGGCGCTCCCGGCATCAGAAGGCCAGCCTCAGCGTCACCGCGCCGAGCCAGCTGCGACCGGGCGACGGTTCGAAGTAGCGGCTGTTGGCGTCGTTGACGATCACCGAGCCGGCGTAGCGGCGGTCGAAGAGGTTGTCGACGCGCGCAAAGGTGTCGACCTCGAAATGCTCGAAGCGCGCGATGTAGCCCAGATGCGCGGCGGCGACGCCGTAGCCGCCGGCGGCGTCGCTGTTGAGGTCGTTGACCCAGACGCGGCTCGTCGCGCGCGTCTCGATGCCGGCCTGCCAGCCGCCGGCCGGCGCCCATTCGAGGCCGGCGTACAGCGTCTGGCGCCCGGTGCCGGCGAGCTTGCTGCCGGCGGCGATCGGCACGTTGGGCGCGGCGCAGGGCGACGCCGTGCAGGTCAGGTAGCCCTCGGAGACATGGGCGTCGAGCAGCGTGTACGCGAGCTGCGCGTGCAGCGCACCGAACCAGCGCTGCTCCCAGCCGAGCTCGAAACCGCGGCGCTGCGTCGCGCTCGCGTTCTGGTAGGTCGAGCGGCCGTTGGCGCTGGTCTGCGTGACGATCTCGTCGCTGGTGTCGGTCTGGAACAGCGCCGCCGTCCAGCGTCCCCAGCCCGCGGGCCGCGCCTTGACGCCGACCTCGACGTTGTTGCTGTGCGAGGACCGCAGCGCGAAGTTCATCCCGGGCACGCCACTCGGCCGGTAGGCGAGCTGGTTGAGCGTCGGCGTCTCGAAGCCGCGGCCGTAGTTGGCATAGAGGTGGACGCGCTCGCTGAGGTCGAACATCGTGCCCAGCACCGGCAGCGTCGCGCGGTAGCGCGCGCTGCCGTAGTCGCTGGGCAGCGTGCTCAGCAGATAGAGGTTGCTCGACTTGAAGCGGACCTCGCTGGCGCGCACGCCGGCGCTCAGCGTCCATTGCGGGCTCAGCCGCAGGTTCGCCTGCACGTAGGGGTCGGCGTTGCTGACGGTGTTGATCTCGTCGCGGCGCAGCGCGCCCTGCACGCCGAGCTGGGTGCCGATGAAGTTCTGGAAGCCGCGCCGATGCTCGTGCAGCGTGTCGTAGCTGAGGCCGGCGGCGAGGCTGTAGCCGGCGTCGAGCAACCGGCCCTCGTGGGTCCAGCGCAGGTCGACGCCGTCGTACTGGCGCGAGAGCTGGATCAGGCCGCCGGGGTTGAGCACGCTGGCCTGCGTCGTGTACGGGATCGACTGGAACTGCGTCGTGTCGCGCCAGCCGCCGTAGAGCGTGGCCTGCAGCTTGTCGTCGTTGCCCAGCCGGCGCTCGACGATGACGCCGAGCTGCGACTGGTCGACCGACTTGCGCGTGTTGTAGGTGAGCGCGCCGGGATCGACGCCGCGCGGATTGGCGCTCATCTGCGCCCGCGTCAGGCCCATCGGGTCGAGCGCCTGCGGCAGGTAGACGTGGTTGGCGATCAGCGTCACCTTGGTGTCGCCATCGGGATGGAAGGCGAGCTTGGCGTTGCCGAGGTGGCGCACGGCGAACGCATGCGCGCGCCAGCCCTGGGTCTCGAAGCGACTGGCCGAGACGTCGTAGGACAGCCCGCCGGCCTCGCCCAGGGCCTGCGCGCCCAGGCGCACGAGGCCCCAGCTGCCGATCTCGAGGTTGCCGAGCGCGCGCGGCTCGCCCTTGCCCTCCTCGGTGAAGACCTGGATCACGCCGCCCGAGGAGTTGCCGTAGAGCGCCGAGAACGGCCCGCGCAGGACCTCGATGCGGTCGACCGAACCGAGCTCGATGTTCGAGCTCTGGCCCTGGCCGTCGGGCATCGTCGCCGGAATGCCGTCGATGGTCATGCGCACGCCCGAAATGCCGAAGCTCGTGCGCGAGCCGAAGCCGCGCACCGAGATCTGCACGTCCTGGGCGTAGTTCTCGCGGTTGCGCGCGACGAGGCCCGGGACCGCGCCGAGGCCCTCGGTGAGGTTGACCTGAGCGCGGCCGCGCCGCAGCTCGTCGCCGCCGACGCTGTCGATCGACGCCGGGACGTCGAAGGCCGAGGACTCGACGCGGGTGGCGGTGATGACGATGGTCGGCGCGGCGTCCTGTGCCCGCGCGCTGCAGGCGGCGGCAGCCGCGATCGCCAGCAGCGAGGCGCGGCCGTGGAAAGTTGACATCTTCATATCGCCTCGGAGTTTATGCGTCGGGGCCGGACCGCGGGATCCGCCCCCTGATGAGCCTGACCCGGCTCAGGGCGTATGCCAGTCGAGATTGGCGCGGGCGAAGATCGCCTTCAGCGCGCCGCTGCCGGCGAGCTGGTCCATCGCGCCCTGCAGCGCCTGCGCGAGGTCGGTCGCGTCCTTCTTCACCGCCAGGCCCGCGGCCCAGCCGTCGCGCGGCGCACGCGGCATCGGCAAGGGCTCGATCGCGTAGCGGGCGTCGCCACGCAGCACCGTCTCGAGTTCGGACCATTGCCCGGCGGCGGCGTCGACCTCGCCGCGCTGCAGTGCGCGCGCGCATTCGCAGCCGTCCTTCCACTGCGTGCTCAAGTGCTCGCGGTAGGCGCCGTGGTCGGCGCCGATCAGCAGCCAGCCCGCCAGCGACTGCCCCGGCACCGCCGTCTTGTGCTGCGCCAGCGGCTGCAGCGATTCGAGCTCGGGCAGCTTGGCGAGGTCGCGGGCGATGGCGACGCGCTCGCGGTAGTAGGGCGCGAAGATGCTGACCTGCGGGTTGGCCATCATCAACGGCCGCTCGACCGGCACATGCATCAGCACGTCGGCGGGGCCGTAGCCGAGGTAATGGCCCTTCCAGACCATGTTGCGCAGGTCGTCGTCCATGTTCTCGTCGGCCGGGAACGGCAACAGCGAGAGCTTGACGCCGAGCGCCTGCGCCAGCGCGGCGGCGATGTCGACGTCGACGCCCTTGCCCGCGACGTGGAACGGCGGCATGTCGTCGTAGACGCCGACGAGCAGCGTGCCGCGCAGGCGCACCTGCGCGAGCGTCGTCGCGGCGGCGGTGCGCGGCAGCGCGCCGAGCGCGAGACCGGCCGCGGCGGCGATGCCGCCCAGGCAGCGGCGACGGTTCATCTTCACCGCGTCAGAGCGGCTTTTCACGGCGCGTCTCCAGGTACGCCTTGATCGACCACATCGCTTCCTGGCTGAACACGCCTTCGAACGGCGGCATGTAGACGGCACCGTTGCGCGTGCGTCCGTGGCGGATGGTGGTCAGGAAATACTGGTCGTCGTCCTTCACGCAGGCCGCCTTCTTGGCCTCGTCCTTGAGCGCGACGCAGTCGTTGTCGAGCCGGCGCAGGTCGGGGGCGATGCCGCCCGAGATCGCTTCCAGGCCGTGGCAGCGGGCGCAGTTCTGGTTGAACGCCGAGGTGCCGATCTCGACCGCCTTGGCGTTGCCGCGGTACGGGTTCTCGTCGCGCCAGCCCTCGCCGAGCTGCGGCAGCGCGCTCGCGTCGACGGCCTGCGGCGTCACGTTGCCATGGGCCCAGACGGCGCCGGCGGCCAGGGCCAGCGCCAATCCGGCGCAGAAGTTCGAGGTGCGGTACATGGGTTTGTCTCCGGGTCGGGTCTGACGGACAGGGATCGATAGGGCACGGGGCCAGTTCTGCAATCCCTGTGCCAGTGACGGACTGCTCCAAAATCGAACGTCACCTTGCGCCACCTGCTCCAGATCCCCTGGACAGGCGCGCCCGCATGGCACAGCATTCGCCCCTGCCGCATCGCGGGCAGTCCGGCCCCCCCTTCCGGGCCCGCCGCGGCAGCCTGTATCGAGAACCGTCCATGAACCCTACGCGTCCGGCCCCTGCAGTCCCTGCCAGCACCGCCGCCGAGGCCGCCACGGCCGGGGTGCCGGTGCGCTCGGAAGTCATCCGCCAGTCGCACCGGCGCAGCGCGGCGCTCGGCCTCACGCGCACCGAGCGGCTCGAGTTCGGGCCGATGCTGCGCAGCGATCTCAACGTCGCGCTCGAGCGCAACCAGCGCCTGTGCTCGCACGCGGCGCCGGTGATGCAGGTGCTGTTCGAGCAGATCGTCAACACCGAGAACATGATCGTCCTCACCGACGCGCATGGCACGATCCTGCACTCGGTCGGCGACGACGATTTCCTGCAGCGGGCGAACAAGGTCGCGCTCTCGCCGGGCGAGAACTGGGCCGAGCATTCGAAGGGCACGAACGCCATCGGCACGGCGCTGTTCGAGGAGAAGCCGACCCTCGTCCACGGGCCCGAGCATTTCATCCACGCCAACAGCTTCCTGACCTGCTCGGCGGCGCCGATCTTCGACCCGCGCGGCAACGTGCTGGGCGTGCTCGACGTCACCGGCGACCACCGCGGCTACCACCAGCACACGATGGGCCTGGTGCGGATGTCGGCGCGGATGATCGAGAACCACTGGCTCAGCGACGACTACAACAACCGCCTGCGCCTGCACTTCCACAGCCGGCCCGAATTCATCGGCACGCTGCTCGAGGGCATCATCGCCGTCGCCCCGGACGGCCGCATCCTCGGCGGCAACCGCAGCGCGCTCGACCAGCTCGGACTGTCGAGCGCGGCGCTGCGCGCCCAGAGCATCACGACGCTGCTGGGCACCAGCAACGCCGCGTTGCACGACTACTTCCGCATGCCGCTGTCGACGCCGCTGCGGCTGGCGCTGCCCGGCGGGCAGCAGATCTACGTCAGCGCGCGCTTCGACTGGCCGTCGCAGTCGATGATCCCGGGCGCGAACTTCGGCGTCGCGCCGCCCGAGCCCGCGCAGCCGTCGACGTCCGAGGCGCGCGAATGCCGCGAGACGCCGGGTGCGCCGGCGCCGGCCCTGGGCGCCGCGCCCGGGCATGGCGGCCTGTCGAGCCTGCAGTACCTGTGCACCGGCGACCCGCAGGTCGACGTGCTCGTGCAGAAGGTGCGCCGCATCCTCGACCGCGACATCCCGCTGCTGATCCTGGGCGAGACCGGCACCGGCAAGGAGCTGCTGGCGCGCGCCGTGCACCACGACTCGAACCGCTCGCGCCAGCCCTTCGTGGCGGTGAACTGCGCGTCGATCCCCGAGACGCTGATCGAGGCCGAACTCTTCGGCTACGAGGACGGCGCCTTCACCGGCGCGCGCCGCAAGGGCGCGCCCGGGCGCATCGTGCAGGCCAACGGCGGCACGCTGTTCCTCGACGAGATCGGCGACATGCCGCATTCGCTGCAGGCGCGGCTGCTGCGCGTGCTGCAGGAGCGCAGCGTGAGCCCGCTGGGCAGCACGAAGACGATACCCGTGGACATCGCGATCATCGGCGCCACGCACCGCAACCTGCGCGAGATGATCAACCGCAACGAGTTCCGCGAGGACCTCTACTACCGGCTCAACGGCCTGGCGCTGCGCATCCCGGCGCTGCGCGAGCGCACCGACCTGGAGGTGGTGGCGCGGCGCATCCTGCTCGGCCATCGGCCCAGCGACGCGCCCGAGATCAGCGCCCCCGTGCTCGAGCTGTTCCGCCGCTACCCCTGGCCGGGCAACATCCGCCAGCTCGCCAACGTGCTGCGCACCGCGGCGGTGATGTCGGCGGGCGAGCGCCAGATCACGACCGCGCACCTGTCGGACGACTTCCTCGACGAGGCGCGGCGCGCCGT
>JAGWTU010000098.1 GCA_028868825.1 Burkholderiales bacterium
TGGCCGATGCTTCGGCCTCGATCCCCCAGCCGCGCAGCTTCTCAGCGAACACGACGCGCCAGCGACGCAAGTCCTCCTTGCGCGGGTTGAGCCGATGGCCATCGCAGCCTTCCGCTCGAACGGCGAGGTGGACATGCGGGTTCGCCTGATGCGTGTGCAGCACCATCACGTATCGATGGTTCGACAGCTCGAACTCGGCGAACTCCCGTGCGGCACGGCGCACGATCTCCGGATTCGTCCCGGCCGGCATCGACAGCATGATGTTGAACGCCTCGCGCCGCTCGCTGCGCTCGGGGATGCGCCCGCCGCCGCATCGCCACTGTTCGACGAGGTCGCGCAAGGCCTCGGGACCCTCACGCACGACGCCGCGATCGTCTTCGAGCGGTAGCCGGCCGGCCTTGCTGATATAGCTCAGGTGCGCGGCGATCGCCACCATGCCGCGGCCGCCACCGGTGACCTTGACCATCACCTGCGGCGCGCGGCGGACCACGACGGCGTGGATGCGCCGGCGCAGCGCGTTCGCACGCGCATGCAGTGAGAGGCCGCTGAGGCTGGGCGATCGACTGTGGACGGTGCGGTTCCGCGCGTAGAAAAGCCGGCCGCCCCACTCGACCAGCAGGCCATCGACATGGTTCGCAGTCATCGTCGGTCCTCCAGTTCCGCCACCAGCCTCGACGCCAGATCGAGGTGTCGCCGCACGTCGGCCTCCAGGCCGCGCATGCGATCGCGGAAGTGATGCACTGCCTCGGGGCCATCGCCCAAGCGGATGAGCCGTATCAGCGCATTGATGTCGCCGGCAAGCACCGCAAGTTGGTCGCTTGATTGCCGCAGCGCGGCACGGTCGGCGTCGCGCTGCGCGGCAGGCGCGGGCATGGGCGCGCCGGCCACAAGGCGGCCGACGTAGTCGCCGTAGCTCAGGCCGAGCTGGCGGGCGTTGAGAATCAGCAATTCGGCCTCGCGCTCGTCCATGCGCAGATGGAGCTTGGTCGGACCCTGCGATCGAGCAGCCGGCAAGGCGCTGCGCTCGATCGTGACGGCATCCATGCCCGTGGCAACAACCAGCGCCTGCCTGCCAAATGCGGCAATCGTCTGCCCTCCCCGATCCGCGGCAACTCGCACGGCATTGCCGATGCCGCGCAGATCAATCGTCACGCGGTCACGAGACGAGCCCGCCATGGCGAGGCATCCAGAGCCGCGCGCGACGCGGCATCCAATTTGTGGCGGCCAGCCTATCCTGCCCTAAGTTCATTGAAACAGTATGGGCTGCCTTCAACGAAATTCGCGCGATGAATTGGGCCGGCAATTCATCGCCCTGCCTCGGAACGTGACCGAGAACCGTACCGAATGCGGACCACAAGTGAACCAAATCCGTACCGGAAGTGGACCGCAAGCGGACCGTATCCGACAAAATATCGGCAATCAATTCACTGGGAATCGACGACGGCACAGCGATGTGCCCAGCGCCGGCGGATTTCATGGGGTCTGACCGTCAGACCCCGGCGGCGTCCAAGCCGACAACGCCGAGACTTTTGCATGAAGATCGGCCAGGGCGGCGCGGTCATCGGTGCCCACTGATGGACCGATGCGAGCGAGCAACTTTTCCAGCCGATCGCAGGTGGCAATGGCTTGGCCGATCAATCGGTACGATGGCGACGAACGACGCGTTTCCAGCGCGGCGCGCAGGTTCGACACCGCTACGCGCGTGATGTCTCCAGGAGCCGCGACCAGCGCCTCGACGCGCTCTGGCTCCCGTTCGTGGAGCGTGCTCAGCTCGTGCAGTGTGCGCGGCGAGGCGCAGCGGCCGGACTTCAGCGCGCCGGCAAGCACCGGCGGCAGGTTCAGCAACGACAGGTAGTGCGCCACCGTCGTCAGGTTCATGGACAGACGCCGCGACACCTGGGCCTGAGAGTCGCCCGCGTCCATCTGCTGGCGGATGAAACGCGCGAGATCCAGCGGCGCCAGATCGGCGCGCTTCAGGTTCTCGGCGACTTGGGCATAGCGATCGGATGGCGCGTCCCTCACCACGACGGGCACACCTTCCAATCCTGCCCGCACAGCGGCCCGTAGCCTGCGGGCGCCGAAATGCAAACGGTAGCGCCCTTGGTCATCCGCAGGATGAACAACCAGAGGCACGAGGATGCCGCGCAGGCGTATGTCGGCTGCCAGGTCATCCAACTCGGCATCCGAGAACTCGGCGCGAGGGTTCGCGGGATCTTCGTCTATCAGCTCAATGGGAACCGTGACGGGGCGGCCCTTGACTTGCCGCTGAACGCTTGTGGCTCGGGCCGGCGGAGCCAATTGCCCGCAGTCGGCCATGAGCGCATCACTCAGCAGCTCGAGCTGTTGTTGGTTCGGTTTGTGCCACGGCAAGCGCATGTGGTGATCGTGCCGCTACGAAGCGATATCCGGTAGTGCAAAGCCATATCGCCGTTCAAAGTCCCGCGGCGTGCCAGCGAGGATCAGACAAGCTCAGGACCACCGAAGCCGCCCCCGCTTTGTTACAACCTGCTTCACATTTCGAAATCACGTCGATGCCCGGTCGGCACCAATGCGCGGATCGAGTGGCCTGTTCGACAAGGCAGCTCCGCTGGGGTCATAGAACAGTGGATCGGCCGTCGCCAAAGCAACAGCATCGGCGGCCGGTAATGGAACCCATGCGAACTCAGGCTGACATTAGCGAATCAATCGGTCAATTGGATCAGGATGAACGTCCGCACCAAGTCTGAAGCCGAGAACGAAAATCGCCTGGAAGGCGTGCTGCGATTCCTTTCCGTTGCCGACGCCTAGCGACGTCAAAGTGTTTAGCCGCCAGTCGACATGCCCTTCTTGATACCGTTGCCAGTGATGCAATCTTTAAGCTTCTTGAGAACGGTGTCTGCGAACTTCGGCAACGCGGCGGCTTACCACTCGGTCCGGTTCACGCAGCCGTGGTCGTTGCGATCGGTCTCGAGGATGTGGCTGCTCGAGCTCATGTGCGGCGCGTGGCTCTGAGCTCGACGGGAATCACGGTCACGCCGAAGCAAACAGAGCGACAGGGCGATCAAGATCAGGCGGGCGGCGCCAAATGGCGGGCGCATCCCACTGGCCGGACTTTCCACGGCACTGCTGGTTTCCATGGGACGCAACCCTATCGACTCGCCTACTTCGTCGCCACCGGGCTCGCCATGTCCACAGGACTGTCGCCTGGGCATGGCCCGCAGTGGTCAGGCTTACGTGGCAGCCCGCTTCCACGCTACGGCACTTGCTCGAGCATCCAGGCTTCAAGCCTGGGCATCGAACTCAAGGACGACGCGGCAGCGGTGGCAGCCCGCGCACCCAGCGCACGATGGCGTCGACGACGCGCTGCGGTTGTTCGGGGAACAGCGCATGGCTGGCGCCGGCGATCTCGACGATGGTCACGCGGTCGCCGAATTCGGCCTTGTATTCGCCGGCCGCGGCGCGCGGCTTGAAGGGATCTTCGAGGCCCTGGATCTCGAGCACCGGCTTGTCGCCGGCGCCCCACCAGACGGCCCGATCGGCTTCGCTCGGCGCGCGGCCCGGCACGCTGCCGTACGAAATCAGCGGCCGCCAGCCGCGCAGCCAGGCATGGGCATCGCTGCCGGCGGCGAAATAGGCCTGGTGCAGCAGGCGCAGTCGCGCCTCGTCGTCGAGGTCGGGCCGGGCGAGTTCGAGCAGCGTCGCGCCGACCGAGGGCGGATAGCGGCGCGCGCCGGCGGCCGCGAGCACGACGCCGCGCACGAGTTCGGGGGCGTCGACGGCGAGCATGCGCGCGACGAAGCTGCCGGCCGCGTGGCCGACGACGATCGCCGGCCCTGCATTTTCGTGGCGGATCACCGCGGCGACATCGCGCGCCGCGTCGTGCAACGTGATGCCCTCGTGCGGCCCGGTCGTGCCGCCGCTGCCGCGCGGCTCGGGCCGCAGCACGCGGAAGCCTTGCGCCGCGAGCAGCGGCGCGACCTCGTCGAAATCCCCCGCACTGCGCGCCGCCGACGCCAGCAGCACGAGCAGCGGCCCCCGGCCTTCGGCGATGACCTCGACCTCGTTGCTGCCGGTGGCAACCTGCTCATGCGTGCGCCCGGGTTCGACGCCGTCCGCCGACACCCGCATCGCGAAGACGGCCAGCGCCAGCAGCGCGATGGCGCGGCGCGTGCCGTTCACTGGAAATCGCCCCGCGGGTCGAGGTGCTGGGCGGCAAACGCGCGGATCGACTCCGCGTAGCCCGGCTGCGAGCAGACGAGGAACGAACCCGATCGCAGCCCGGCAATGAGCACGCCGGCAGCGTATTTCGTCGTCGCCGGCTGCGTCACCGATTTCGGCACGCCGTCGAGAAAGCCGAGGTCAGCGATCTTGGTGCCGCCGTCCTCGCGCGTCGACGTCAGGCCGGGGCAGAACAGCGTCACGCCGACGCCGCGCGGCGGCAGGTCGTAAGACAGGCCGTAGGCCAGACCGAGCAGCGCACCCTTGCTCGTGATGTAGGGCAGCATCTGCGCCGTCGCCTTGTTCGGCAGGATGGCCAGAGACGACGAGGTGATGACGACATGGCCGCGGCCGCGCTCGATCATGCCGGGGACGAAGGCGCGCAACATGCGCACATAGCCGAGGACATTGATGTCGAGCGCCCGCGTCCAGCGATCGAGGTCGATCGCGTCGACGCGTCCCGGCGCCAGCGGATGCGCCACGGCGTTGTTGACGAGCAGGTCGATGCCGCCGTATTGCGCCTGCACGGCAGCGGCCAGCGATGCGACCTCGGCGTCGCTCGAAACATCGCAGCGATGGCCCACCGCATCGCCGCCGGCGGCGCGGATCGCTGCCGCCGCCGCGTCGGCACCGTTGCCGTCGAGGTCGGCGATGACGAGGCGCGCGCCGAGCGCCGCGAGATCCTGCGCCACCGCCAGCCCGATGCCGCGCGCGGCGCCGGTGATGAGCACGCGTTGCGATGCGAATTCCACAGTGTCGCTGCTCACTTGCGGAACAGGCCGCGGACGACGAAGGAGACGAGCTTCCAGTCCAGCAGCTTCAGCCCCTTGCGCAGTTCCGCCGGCTTGACGACCGCGACCAGCGGCACCGTGCCGTAGATCTTGCCCTTGAGCACGAGGTTGTCACCGTCGCGCTCGAGCTTGGCGATCGTCATCATCTCCTTGCTGTCGCCGCCGTAGATCGTCACGGCGCCGGGCGCGTCGGCCGCGGCGGCCGTCGGCTCGGCGCCTGCGGTCGACCCGCCCTTGGCCGCGGCGCCGATATTGCCCGCCGTCGATTCGACGATCTTGAGCTCGAACCCGGTCGGCTTGGCGCCCGCGGGCCGCGCCACGCGGTCAGCCGCGGCGACCTTGAGGAAGTTCAGCCCGAGGTCCTCGAACATCTTGATCGCCGTCGCGCGGCCGCCGCCGAAGACGCCACCCGACGGGTGCATGAACGGCCCGCAGAGATAGAGCGCATCGACGCCGGGAACGCGGTAATTCGACAACTCGGGTATAGGCCGGTTGCTGCCGCTTTGGAACATGTACGAACCCAGGCCATGCTCGTCGCCGTCGACGAAGCTGTTAGGCGAATGCCGCTCGTGGTCGAGCGGGCTGTCGACGGTGCGGGCGATGATGTTCTCGGGCGTGAAATTCGTGATGTAGCGGCTCATGCCCTCGCGGATCATGTCGGCCACTTCCTCCTTGTATTCGTCCCAGCGCTGCGGTCCGCCGTCGGCGAGGAAATATGGCACGAAGGCCTGCGTCAGCATCACGCCCATGCCCGGCGGCGCGCGCGACGGGTCGCGGTGCGACTGGTCGGCGCCCGAGAACATCAGCTTCGCGCGATCGACGCGGCCGTAGCGCAGCGGGTCGAACTGCGAGAGGAATTCCTTGAAATCGGTCGTCGTCGCATATTCGGTCGCCGAGGCTCGGGTGACGACCTCGCCGGCGGCGAATTTCGCCTTCTCCCTGATCGCGTAATGCGCCGTCAGGATGTTGAACGGCGACGACTTGACCTGGTTCGCGCGGCGCAGCAGGTCGGGGCTGAGGTCGTCGATGTAGCGCTCGAGCCGCTTCGGGTGGATCGAGGCCAGCACGGCGTCCTTCGCGATGTGGCGCTGGCCGTCGACCATCTCAACGCCAACGGCGCGGCCATGCTCGGTGATGACCTTGCGCACCTCGCTGTCGGTGGCGATGGTGCCGCCGTAATGCTGGATGCAGCGCGCCAGCGCCTCGCTCAGCCGGCCGCTGCCGCCGATCGGCTTGGGGATGCCGAAGGTGTGCATCAGCCCCGGGATCATCAGCATGCACAGCCCCGTGCCGAGGTCGTCGGGCTGCTGCAGCAACTGCGCCACCGGCTTCAGGAAATGGATCTTGACCTTGTCGCTCTCGTAGAGCGAATTGACGATGTCCAGCGGGCTGCGGCACATCAACTGGAACAGGTCGCGGCCTTCCTGCGACTGGTCGAGCAGCGAGAAGAAGGCCCCCATCGGCGCCGGCGGCGTGAACATGCCCTGCATGAACATCGGCAGCACCTTGCGGCCGTGGTTCGCCCATTTGCGGTAGGTCTCGGCGTCGCGCTGCGAGAACTTGGCGATCGACTCGCAGGTCTTCTCGATGTCCTTGTGCATGCACAGGTAGTCGCCGTCGGGGAACAGCGTGATGCTCGGGATCTCGAGGAAGTTGTATTCGAGGCCGAAGCGGTTCAGCAGCCCGAGCTCGTCCTCGGTCATCAGCGGGTTGGCGGCGATGCAGACATGCGAGATCGAATGCTGGTCGTGCCTGAACCCCGGGACCGTCAGCTCCTGCGTCACGACGCCGCCGCCGACCCACTTGTTGCGCTCGAGGATCAGCACGCTCTTGCCGGCCTTGGCCAGGTAGGCCGCCGCGACCAGTCCGTTGTGACCACCGCCCATCACGACGATGTCGTATTGCTTGCTCATCGGTTTCGTCTCCTGCGGCCCCGATTCTCGGCCGCCCGTCGCGATGCGGCGGATGCGGGCGGCGCAAAGCTGTTATGCGTGGCATAGCTGGTTTCACCGCAAGGCATGGCGCTGGCCGCCTGCGCTTGAGATGATGCGGCGATGGATGCTCAGCCCACTCCCTCTTCCGCATCGCCCCACGTCGCCCCCAAGCGACCGCTGCCGCGCGGCGCCTGCGACACGCATGCCCACGTCTTCGGGCCCTACGAGCGCTTTCCGCTCGCCGAGCAGCGGCCGTACACGCCGCCCGAGGCACCCAAGGAGCGTTACCTCGCGATGCTCGACGCGGTCGGCTTCGACCGCGGCGTGCTCGTCCACGCGGGCGCCAACGGCTGGGACCACCGCGCCACGCTCGATGCGATCGCCGCCGCCCCCGATCGACTGCGCGGAATCGGCGTGATGCCGGCCGACACGGCGCCAGCCGAGCTCGCCCGGCTGGCCGCCGGCGGCATCCGCGGCCTGCGCTTCACCGAAGTCGCGGGGCCGAACGCGGCGCAGCGCTTCCCCGGCCGCGTCGGATTCGAGGCGCTGGCAGCGCTGGCGCCGGCCATGCGCAACCTCGGCTGGCACGCCGTCGTCTGGGCCAACGCGGCGGCGATCGAGGCAAACCAGGACCTGCTGCGCCGCCTCGGCATGCCGCTGGTGATCGACCACCTCGGCTATTTCGATGTCGCGCGCGGCGTCGACGACCCGGCCTTCCGCGCCGTGCTCGCCCTCGTCGGCGACGGCCTGGCCTATATCAAGCTGACGGCCTTCCGCAATTCGAAGCAGCCGCCCGGGCTGGACGATGTCGAACCGTTCCACCGCACGCTGGTAAGTGCCAACCCCGAGCGGCTGCTCTGGGGCAGCGACTGGCCTTACCTCGGCATGAAGGACTATGTGCCGCAGCCGGGCGAACTGCTCGACCGCTTCGACGCCTGGATAGCCGGCGACGACGAGCTGCGCCGGCGCGTGCTGGTGGGGAACCCTGCGCGGCTCTACGGCTGGGACTGATCCCGCTCCGCGGCCGGGCCGGGTGCTAAGCTCGCGGCCCAGCCCGGAGTTGACATGGATCTCGAACGCCTCAGGCTCTTCGCTCAGGTGGCGGAACTCGGCAGCCTGAGCAAGGCCGCCAGCGTCACCGGCGTGCCTCAATCGGCGATCAGCCGCAAGATCACCGCGCTCGAGCAGGAGTGCAGCGGACGCCTGTTCCATCGCACCGGCCGCGGCGTGGCGCTGACCGAACTCGGCGCCCGCGTCTTCCCCCGCGTCAAGGCGCTGCTCGACGACGCCGCGACGCTGTCCAACGAACTCAAGGCCAGCGCCGGCGTGCCGGCCGGCCATGTGCGCATCGGCGTCATGCCCTCGCTCGCGCACCCGACGATCGAGATCCTGCTGCGCCAGGTCCGCGCCGCCTACCCCGCGGTCCAGCTCTCGGTCGTCGAGGGCTCGGGCGGTCAGCTCGACGAGTGGCTCGCCAACGGCCGCGTCGACTTCGCGATCCTGTTCCGCTACAGCGTCTCGGCGCCCGCCGGCGAAGAGGAACTCGCGCTCGTCGAGACCTACCTCGCCGGCAAGCCCGGCAACCCGCTGACGCGAGGCGCGACGGTCGATTTCGCGCGCCTGGACGGCGTGCCGCTGATCCTGCCCGGCGCGCCCAATGGCCTGCGCGCGGCGCTCGGCCGCGTCGCGCAGCAGGAGCGCATCGCGCTCTCGGTCGTGATGGAGGCCGACTCGCTGCCGATCCAGAAGAACATCGCCGCCACCGGCGACGCCTTCGCGGTGCTCGGCAGCCATGCCGTGCGCGCCGAGGTCGAGGCCGGGCTGCTCGAGGCCAGTTGCATCGTCAACCCGCGCATCCAGCGCATCATCGTGCTGAGCACGACCTCGGCGCACCCGACGACGCTGGCCAGCCGCGAGGTCACCGCGATGACGCGGCGCATCTTCCAGGACCTGACGACCAGCGGCGCGCTCGGCGTCGAATCGCTGCAATCGCAGCGCACCGCGGCGATGGCGCCACCCGATTGAGCGATCAGTGCGCCGGCCCCTTCTCGTAGCGCGGGAAGGTCAGCAGCAGCAACCCGGCGACGGCGAGCACGCCCGCGACCGCGGCGAACACGACGCGGTAGCCGCCCAGCACCTCGACGGCCCAGGCCGTGAGCGCCGGCCCGGCGCCCGAGCCGACGGCGTAGGCGGCGAAGAAGGTCGAATAGATGAGCGCGTAATGCAGCAGCCCGAAATAGCGGCTGCACAGGTAGGCGACGACATCGACCTCGGCGCCCGCGGCCAATCCGACCATCATCGCCGCGACGAGCGCGACGGCGCCGGTCGCGCCGCCGGCGAGCAGCGCGATGCCGGCGATCGGCAGCAGCAGGAAGACGAAGGCCACGCGCGGCGCGAAAAAACGGTCGAGCAGCCAGCCGGTGGAGACGCGGCCGACGACGAGCACGGCCCACAGCGAGGCCTGGAAGGCGGCGGCCGTCTGCGCCGATTCGCCGCGGCTCTTCATGAACGGCACGATGTGCAGCATGATGCTCTGCACGCCGCAGCCGACGAGGCCGAAGGCCAGCAGCATGAGCCAGTAATGGCGCGTCGCCGCCGCCTGCCGCAGTGTCATGCCGGTGCGCACGAGCGGCTTGGCGTCGGCGGCCGCCGGCGCGCCGCCGTCGACCTCGAGGCCGAGCGCGCGCGGCGATTCGCGCACCAGCAGCAGCATGATCGGCAGCGTCACGAAACCGACGATGGCGCCGAGGACGAGAAACGCGTCGCGCCAACCATAGCGGTCGAACAGCGCCTGCGTCACCAGCGACCAGAACACGCCGCCGAGTCCGAAGCCGGCCAGCGCGATGCCCAGCGCGAGGCCGCGGCGGCGGTCGAACCATTTCGAGATTAGCGCCGTGAAGGCGACATGGCAGCCGCCGGTGCCCAGCAGCGCGAAGGCGGCGTAGCGGGCGTAGAGCCAGCCGATCGAGCCGTCGAGCTGGTGGAACGACGCGATCAGCAGCGCCTCGGCGGCGAACGACAGCGCGATGACGCGCCGCGCGCCGTAGCGGTCGACGAGGCTGCCGATGAAGGGCGCGATGACGATCGTCGTCGTCGTCGCGAACACCGGCGCGAGGAAGATCGCCTTCGGGCTCCAGCCGAATTCGGCCTTCAGCGGGCCGACGAGCAGGCCGATCGTCGACGGGATGAAGATCGCGACGCAGGAAGCGAGACCGATGGCCGCGATGATCGCGATGACCCAGCCGTAGAAGAAGCGTTGATGCGGCAAGGCGCTGACCTTTGCGGGGTGGATGGCGATTGCGGGCGTCGGCGCGGGTGTATTCATGAAGGCTCCACTGGGCGCGGCTCGTGGAACGGCCGGCCGCTCTTGAACAAGCGCGCTTCGAGGCTGTTGTCGTCGAGCACGGCGGGCCGCGGCGTCGTCTCGCCGGGGGTCACGAAATCGAACACGACGCGTTCCTGCGCGAACATCGAATACGACTGGCCGATGTCGGTGAACGACGCGTAACTCGCGCTGAGCGACTGCCGCAATGCCGGGTCGCTGCCCAGCCGCATCGCGTCCTCGAGCGTGTCGAACCAGAGCTCCTCCACGCCGTCGGCCGTGTTGACCTCGGCGCTGTCGAACAGCGTGCCCTTGCGGCTGGCGCGCAGCGCGTCGAGGTCGATCTCGTGCGGCAGGCAGGTGTCGTATTTGCGCAGGCCGCGCGTGCGCAGCGCCTCGACGAGGCGCGGCACATGATCGTCGCGCCAATGGCGCCTGAACTCGTCGGGCGTCATGCCGGGTCTGCGCGCCAGGCGGTGGATCAGCTTGACGCCATCGGGGCGGAAATCGTCGCGGCGGTATTCGGTGCGGCCCTCGAGGTAGACGATCTCCATCGCCGAATCGCTGAACGAATGTGGGCGCATGATCGCGAGGTAATCCGGCGCCGGTCCATAGGCCTCGAAGCGCGCCAGGCCATGGTCGGCATAGCTTTCCCAATCCTGCGGCGGATGCGGCAGCAGGCGGTGCTCGTCGCCGATGTCGGGGTTGGCGTAGTGCTGCACATAGCGCGTGAAGCGGCGCATGCTCGACGCCGTCTGCACCATCAGCGCGACATGGATGTAGGCCCACTCGTAGAAGAAGCGCTCGCGCGTCATTCCCGGCTTGTGGCGCGAGATGATGATGAACTTGATCATGGGCCTGCCATCGACGTCGTGGAGTGCCGGTGCGCCCTCGGCGCACCGGGTTTTCAGAAAGTGTAGTTGGCGATCACGCCTTCGGTGCGCGGCGGCGCGACGGTGGCGGTGGCGAGCGAACCGCTGGCGAACGATTCCATCACGGCGACGTTCTGCAGATTCTTCACGTAGCCGGTGATCGACCAGTCGCCCTTGG
>JAGWTU010000099.1 GCA_028868825.1 Burkholderiales bacterium
GGCACGTTCAGCGTCGGCGGCCAGGAGCAGTTCTATCTCGAGGGCCAGATCAGCGTCGCCATCCCGACCGAGGACGGCGGCATGACGGTGCTGTGCTCGACCCAGCATCCGAGCGAGATGCAGCATCTCGTCGCGCAGGCGCTCGGCCGCGCCGCGCACGCGGTGCAGGTCGTCTGCCGGCGCATGGGCGGCGGCTTCGGCGGCAAGGAATCGCAGTCGGCGCTGTTCGCCTGCGCCGCCGCCGTCGCCGCGGCGCGGCTCGGGCGGCCGGTGAAGCTGCGCGTCGACCGCGACGACGACTTCATGATCACAGGGCGCCGCCATTGCTTCGCGTACGACGTCGAGGTCGGCCACGACGAGCAGGGCCGCATCCGCGGCGCGGCGGCGACCTTCATCTCGCGCGCCGGCCATTCGGCCGACCTCTCGGGGCCGGTGATGACGCGCGCGATGTGCCATTTCGACAACTGCTACTGGCTGGCCGATGTCGCCATCGAGGGTCATTCGGCGCGCACGAACACGCAGAGCAACACCGCCTTCCGCGGTTTCGGCGGCCCGCAGGGCGCGATCGCGATCGAAATGATGATCGACTCGATCGCGCGCCGGCTCGGGCTCGACGCACTCGAGGTGCGGCGCGCGAACTTCTACGGCGTCGGCGAACGCGATGTCACGCCCTACGGCCAGCGCGTCGCCGACAACCTCATCGGCCCGCTCGTCGACGAACTCGCCGCCAGCAGCGACTACGCGGCGCGGCGCGTGGCGATCGCCGCCTGGAATGCCACCAGCCCGGTGCTGAAGAAGGGGCTGGCGCTGACGCCGCTGAAGTTCGGCATCGCCTTCAACGTCAACCATCTCAACCAGGCCGGCGCGCTCGTCCATGTCTATACCGACGGCTCGGTGCTCGTGAACCATGGCGGCACCGAGATGGGACAGGGGCTGAACACCAAGGTGGCGCAGGTCGTGGCGCATGAATTCGGCCTGCCGCTGGCGGCGGTGCGCTGCAGCGGCACCGACACGCAGAAGGTCGCCAACACCTCGGCCACCGCCGCGAGCACCGGCAGCGACCTCAACGGCAAGGCGGCGCAGGACGCGGCGCGGCGCATCCGCGAGCGGCTCGCCGCGCATGCGGCTGCGCGCTGGGGCTGCGCGGCTGCCGAGGTCCGCTTCGCCGGCGGCCGGGTCGAGGCGCCCGGCCGGTTGATGAGCTTCGCCGAACTCGTCGCCGACGCCTACCTCGCCCGCGTCCAGCTGTGGAGCGACGGCTTCTACGCCACGCCCGGGCTGAGCTGGGACCGCCAGACGATGCAGGGCCGGCCGTTCCACTATTTCGCCTATGGCGCGGCGGTCAGCGAGGTTGTCGTCGACACGCTGACCGGCGAATCGCGGTTGTTGCGCGCCGACGTGCTGCACGACGCCGGCAGCTCGATCAACCCGGCGATCGACATCGGCCAGGTCGAGGGCGCCTTCGTCCAGGGCATGGGCTGGCTGACGACCGAGGAACTGGTCTGGCACCCGGTGACCGGCGCGCTCGCCACCCATGCGCCGAGCACCTACAAGATCCCCACCGCCAACGACGTGCCGGCCGATTTCCGCGTGCGGCTCTTCGACCGGCCGAACGCGCAGGACACGATCCACCGCAGCAAGGCCGTCGGCGAGCCGCCGCTGCTGTTGCCGTTCTCGGTCTTCTTCGCGCTGCGCGACGCGATCTCGGCGGCCGGCGGCCATCGCGTCGACCCGCCGCTGCGCGCGCCGGCGACGGCCGAGGCGATCCTCGACGCCATCGTCGCGGTCACCGCCGCCGCATGACCATCGGGCTGCGCGACGCGGCGCTGCGCCGGCTGCGCGGCGTTTTCGGCTGGTTCGGCCTCATCGGCTCGCGCAGCAAGCGTGCCCGCTTCGAGCATCGGCTCGCCGAGCGCGGCCACGATCCGGCGCTGATCGATCGCATCGTCTGCCCGATCGGCCTGCCGGGCATCGGCGGCAAGGAGCCCGAGGTCATCGCGATCGCCGTCGTGGCCCAACTGCTGCAGTGCAGCGAAACCGAGCGACAATAGCCGCCGGTCCCGGCGTAAGGGCCCTGCCAGCCAGGCGGCGCCCACTCGCAGATGGTGTTCAATCCCGTTTCGAGGAGACAGACGATGAGCAAGCGTGACGTGGTGGTGCTGGGTGCGGCCCGGTCGGCCATCGGTACTTTCGGTGGTTCGCTGGCCGATATGGAGCCCGCCGAACTGGCCGGACTGGTGATGAAGGATGCGGTCAAGCGCAGCGGCGTCGACCCCAAGGTCATCAATTACGTGACGGTCGGCAACACGATCCCGACCGAAAGCCGCTTCCCCTATGTCGCCCGCGTGGCGTCGATCCAGGCCGGGCTGCCGATGGAAAGCGTCGCGATGGCGCTGAACCGGCTGTGCTCGTCGGGCCTGCAGGCCATCGTCACGACGGCGCAGCAGATCCTGCTCGGCGACTGCGACTACGGTGTGGGCGGCGGCGTCGAGGTGATGAGCCGCGGCGGCTACCTCAGCCCGGCGATGCGCAGCGGCGCGCGCATGGGTGACACGAAGCTCATCGACATGATGGTCGCCACGCTGACCGACCCGTTCGGTGTCGGCCACATGGGCATCACGGCCGAGAACCTGGTGACGAAGTGGGGCATCACGCGCGAGGAGCAGGACCAACTCGCCGTCGATTCGCACCGCAAGGCCGCCGCGGCGATCGCCGAGGGCCGCTTCAAGAGCCAGATCACGCCCATCGTCAAGCAGACGCGCAAGGGCGAGGTCACCTTCGACACCGACGAGCATGTGAAGCCCGGCACGACGCTGGAGACGCTGGCGAAGATGAAGCCGGCGTTCAAGAAGGACGGCTCGGTGACGGCGGGCAACGCCTCGGGCATCAACGACGGCGCCGCCTTCTTCGTCCTCGGCGACGCCGCGCTCTCGGCCGCCGCCGGCTACAAGCCGATGGCGCGCATCGTCAGCTACGCCGTCGCCGGCGTGCCGAACGACGTGATGGGCGAGGGCCCGATCCCGGCCGTCAAGATGGCGCTGAAGAAGGGCGGGCTGACGCTCGACCAGATGGACGTCATCGAGAGCAACGAGGCCTTCGCGGCGCAGGCCATCGCGGTGGCCCGCGGCCTCGAATACAACATGGCCAAGGTCAACCCGAACGGCGGCGCGATCGCCCTCGGCCATCCGATCGGCTGCTCGGGCGCCTTCATCGCCACCAAGGCGATCTACGAGCTGCACCGCACCAACACGCGCTACGCGCTGGCGACGATGTGCATCGGCGGCGGCCAGGGCATCGCGGTGGTGTTCGAGCGCCTGTGATCGGCGCTTGATCGTCCGATCGAGGGGCGCTGCGGCGCCCCTTTTCGTTGGTGCGCCGGCCTCGCTAGACTGACCGTCATGAGCCAGACCCTGCCGAACCCGGCCGAACCCCGCGGCGTCGGTCCCCTGCCACCCGGACCGACCGCGCCCTGGTGGGGCCTGCCGCTGCTGCGGCGCATGCAGGCCGATTACCTTGGCTTCACCGGCGGGCTGCGGCGTGACTACGGCGACGTGACGTATATGCGGCTGGGCTGGGAGCGGGCCTGGGATGTCTTCGACCCCGAGCTCGTGCGCGCCGTCCTCGTCGACGAGGCCGATCATCTCGTGCGCTGGGAACGCGGCATCGAGGTCCTCGAGCAGGTCTTCGGCCAGAGCGTGCTCGTCACCGAGGGCGAGTCCTGGCGCCGCCAGCGCCGCATGCTGCAGGCCGCCTTCACGCCGGCCAAGGTCGCCGGCTACGCGGCGCTGATGCGCGACGCCGCGCGCAGCGGGCTCGACGCCGCGCTGCCCGCGGGCGCCGCCGAGGGCGTCGTCGCGATGGACCCGCTGTTCGCGCGGCTGGCGATGGACGTCATCCTGCGCACGCTGTTCAGCCGCCCGGCGGCGGACGATGCGGCCGCGGCGGCCGACGCCGTGCAACTGCTGTCCGAGACGGCGATGCGCGAGATGTTCCAGCCGTTCACGCTGCCCGATTGGCTGCCGCTGCCGGGCAAGGCGGCGAAGCGGCGGGCGATCCGCACCTTGAAGTCGCTCGTGCGTGGCCATATCGACGCGCGCCGCGATGCGCCGGCGCAACCCGACCTGCTGGGCATGCTGCTGGCGCTGCGCGACGTGGAAGGCGGCGGCGCGCTCTCGCCGGCCGAGGTCTTCGACCAATGCATGGTCAGCTTCCAGGCCGGCCACGAGACGACGGCAACGGCGCTGCTGTGGTGGAGCGCGTTGATCGCCGAGCATCCCGAGGCGGCGGCGCGCGCCCGCGCCGAGGTCGATGCGCTGGGCGGCGACCCCGGCCCCGAGCATCTCGTCGCGCTGCCCTGGCTGACGGCGACGCTGAAGGAGGCGATGCGCCTGTACCCGCCGGTGGCGGCGCTGATGACGCGGCGCACGACGGCGCCGATCGCCATCGGCCCCTGGCCGCTGCCGCGCGGCGCCGTCATCCGCATCACGCCGGCGATCATCCAGCGCGATCCGCGCTGGTTCGAGCGTCCCGATGAATTCGTCCCCGAGCGCTTCATGCCCGGCGCGCCGGTGATCCCGCGCGGCGCCTGGATGCCTTTCGGCGCCGGGCCGCGGGTCTGCCTGGGGCAGCATTTCGCGCTGCTCGAGATGACGCTGATCGCGGCGATGCTGCTGCAGCGCTACACGCTCGAAGGCCCGCTCGACGCCGGCTGGCGTGTAGCCGACGTCAACGTCACGCTGCGCCCGCGCCGGCCGGTGCGGCTGCGGCTGCGCCGGCGCGGTGATCAGCCGGCGGTGGGGCCCGCCGGCAGGTAGCGCACCGCGAGCACGCCCGGGATCGCGGCCAGCGCGTCCAGCACCTCGGCGCCGACGGCGCTGTCGACGTCGACCAGCGTGTAGGCCATCTCGCCGCGCGACTTGTTGAGCATGTTGTGGATGTTGAGCCCGGCCTGGGCCATCGTCGTCGAGATCTGGCCCAGCATATTGGGCACGTTGCTGTTGGCGATCGCGACCCGGAAGGCCGAATCGCGCGCCATCCGCACCGAGGGAAAGTTGACCGCGTTGACGATCTCGCCGTCCTCGAGGTAGGCGCGCAACTGGTCGACCACCATCAGCGCGCAGTTCTCCTCGGCCTCGGCCGTGCTCGCGCCCAGGTGCGGCAGCGTGACGACGCCGCGCTGGCGGTGCAGCTCGGGGCTGGGGAAATCGCAGACATAGCCCCCGAGCCGCTTGGCGGCCAGCGCCTGCACCACCGCCGCATTGGAAACCACGCCCTCGCGGCTGAAGTTCATCAGCACCGCGTCTGGCTTCATGCGGCCGATGTTGGCGGGGCCCACGAGGTCGCGCGTCGAGGGCAGGAGGGGCACGTGCAGGGTCACGAAATCGGCACCCGCCAGCACCTCGTCGACGCTGGCCGAGCGCTTCACCTGCGACGGCAGGCTCCAGGCGGCGTCGACCGTGATCTCGGGGTCGAAGCCCAGCACCTTCATGCCCAGGCCGATCGCCGCCTCGGCGACGAGGCAGCCGATGCGGCCGAGGCCGACGATGCCCAGCGTGCGACCCTGCAGCTCGCGCCCGGCATAGGCCTTCTTGCCGTCCTCGACGGCGGCCTCGAGATCGGGCGAGGCGACGTCGAGCGCATCGACGAAACCCAGCGCCGGCGCGAGGTTGCGCGAGGCGATCAGCATCGCCGCCAGCACCAGTTCCTTGACCGCGTTGGCGTTCGCGCCCGGGGCGTTGAACACCGGCACGCCGCGCGCGCTCATCGCCGCGACAGGGATGTTGTTGGTGCCGGCGCCGGCACGGGCGACGGCGCGCACGCTGGCCGCGATCGGCGTGCCGTGCAGGTCGGCGCTGCGCAGCAGGATCGCGTCGGGGTCGGTGATGTCGGTGCCGACGCGGTAGCGCTCGGCCGGCAGCCGCGCCAGCCCGGCCGCCGAGATCTTGTTCAGCACCAGGACGCGCAGCCGATCAGCCATGTTGCGACTCGAATTCCTTCATGTACGCGACCAGCGCCTGCACGCCCTCGAGAGGCATCGCGTTGTAGATGCTGGCGCGCATGCCGCCGACCGAGCGGTGGCCCTTGAGCTGGACCATGCCGCGCGCCTCGGCACCCTTGAGGAAGGCGCCGTCGAGCGACTCGTCCTTGAGCTTGAACGGCACGTTCATCAGGCTGCGGCAGGCCTTGTCGACGGGCGCGCGGTAGAACGCGGTGGTGTCGAGATAGTCATAGAGCAGCGCCGCCTTCTTGCGGTTGTGCGCCTCGATCGCCGGCAGTCCGCCCTGCGCCTTGAGCCACTGGAAGACGAGCCCGGCGATGTAGATCGCGTAGGTCGGCGGCGTGTTGTACATGCTCTCGTTGTCGGCGACGACCTTGTAGTCGAAGGCGCTGGGCGTGCAGGGCAGGGCGCCGCCGATGAGGTCGTCGCGCACGATGACGATCGTCAGGCCGGCGGGGCCGATGTTCTTCTGCGCGCCGCCGTAGATCAGCCCGTACTTCGTCACGTCGACCGGGCGCGAGAGGATGCTGCTCGACATGTCGGCGACCAGCGGCACGGCACCGACATCGGGCGGCTCGGGGTATTCGACGCCGCCGATGGTCTCGTTGCTGCAGATGTGGACGTAGGCGGCGGCCGGGTCGAGCTTCCAGCTCGAGCGCGGCGGAATCGTCGTGTAGCCGCTGTCGGCGGCCGAGGCGGCGACGTTGACGGCGCCGTATTTCTTCGCCTCCTTGATCGACTTCTTGCTCCACTCTCCCGTGTCGATGTAGTCGGCGCTGGCGTGGCCGCGCAGCATGTTCATCGGCACGATGGCGTTCTCGGCGATCGCGCCGCCCTGCATGAACAGCACCTTGTACTGCGGCGGGATGGCCATCAGCTCGCGCAGCAGCGCTTCGGCCTCGGCGGCGATGGCGATGAATTCCTTGCCGCGGTGGCTCATCTCCATCACCGACATGCCGCTGCCGTGCCAGTCGGTCATCTCGGCCGCGGCCTGCCTGAGCACCGATTCGGGCAGGGCGGCGGGGCCGGCGCTGAAATTGAACACGCGGGTCATGTCGGGGCACTCCTGGTTCTGCGGCGGGCCATTATGGCGTCGCCGGGCGTCATCGATCGGCCACGGGGTGCCGCCGGCGCCATGCTGTAATCGATCGCGATGACCGCGCTTGCCGAGCCGCCGCCGCCGACCGCCGTGCTGAGCTACCACGCGATGCGGCTGCGCTGGTGCCGGCTGGCCTTGCTCGACTTCCTGCGCCGCTGGGGCGTCTACGTCGCGGTTGCCGTGCTCGTCGTCGGCGCCGGCACCGTCAGCGCCGTGCAGATCGTCCTCGCCGCCGCCTCCTGGGTCGTGCTGCCGCTGTTCTGGGCCGCTGCGCATGGCGCCTGGCTGGTGCCGGCGCTGACGGCGCAGGCGTTGCTCGGCCTCGGTGCCGTCTGGGCGCTGCGGCCGCTGCTGTGGCCCACGGCCTGGGCCGAGAGCGAACGCGCGCTGCCGCTGCCGGCTGCCGTGACGCGCAGCTCGGACCGGCGCGTCGTCGCGCTGGCGCTGCTGCCGCTGTTCATCCTCGAGGCGATCGGTGCCGCCGTGCTGATCG
Source organism: Burkholderiales bacterium (assembly GCA_028868825.1). GTDB lineage: Bacteria > Pseudomonadota > Gammaproteobacteria > Burkholderiales > Burkholderiaceae_C > Rubrivivax. Next base: position 7,591 of record JAGWTU010000099.1, read on the forward strand.
CCCACGACCCGCCCTGGCTGCACCCGGTGCGCGGCCGTGCCGGCGTGGCGCTGGCGGTGGCGGCGCTGGCCTCGCTGGCGCTCGGCGTCCAGCGGTTGCAGGCGCTGCGGCGTGCGCCGCGCGCCCGCGCCGCGAGGCCCGCCGAGGCCCGGGATGTGGCCACTTACGCGCGACGCTCGACCTCAACCGCGACCGCGCTGCCGTCGGCGCGGCCGACGCTGCATTGGACGCGCGCGCTCCTGTGGCTGCCGCTGCAGCGCGGCGCCGCGCCGCGCAGCGCCCATGGCCTGCTGCTGGCCATCGTCGCGCTGGCGGCGCCGGCGCCGCTGCTCATCGCCTGGCCGGCGCTGGCGTCCTGGCTGCTCGCCGCCTGGGCGCTGCTGGCCTTGACCGCCGCGGCGCGCATCGACCGCCTGACGCGCGACGAACTGCTGCCGCAGTTCGACGCCTGCGCGTCGCTGCCGCTGGCGCGTCGCGCGCTCGACCGCGCCCGCGTCGCGCTCGTGCTCGCGCCGCTGCCGCCGCTGCTGGCCCTACTCGCCGCCGCGCTGCCGTCCGCCGGCCTGCGGCCGGGCGTGCTGGCGGCCTATGCGCTGGCCTGCTTGGCCTGCGCCGCGGTCGAGGTGACGCTGCCGCCGGCCGACCCCTCGGCGCAATCGGGGCGCTGGATGTTCATGCTGGTGGTCTGCGTCTGTCTGGCGAGCGAGGTCTACGTTTGAATCCGCAACCGGTCCTCGAGGTCGTCGACCTCAGCTACTCCTACCCCGGCCGCCATGTCTTCAACGCCTGGTCGGCCGCTTTCGGCCCCGGGCTGAGCTGGGTCCGCGGCGGCAACGGCAGCGGCAAGTCGACGCTGTTGAAACTGCTGGCCGGCGCGCTGCCGCCGCTGGCCGGGTCGCTGCGGCTGCAGGGCATCGACGCCGCGGCGCAGCCGCTGGACTACCGGCGCGAGGTCTGTTGGTGCGGCCCGGCGGCCATCGCCTTCGACCATCTGCAGCCGCCCGAGTATTTCGCCTTCCTCGGCGGCCTCTATCCGCGCTTCGATGCCGCGGCCGCGGCGCGCCATGTCGAGGGCTTCGGCCTCGCGCCCTTCCTCGGCCGCCGCCTGCGCGAGCTCTCGACCGGCACGCAGCGCAAGGTCTGGCTCACCGCGGCGCTGGCCGCGGGCACGCGCGTGACGCTGCTCGACGAGCCGCTGAACGCGCTCGACCGCGCCTCGCTCGCCTACCTGCTGGCGCGACTCGGCGAGGCCGCCGCGGCTGCCATCGCCGACGCGCCGCGGGCCTGGATCGTCGCCAGCCACGAGGACCTCGGCGCGGCCGGCGCGCAGGCGCGCGCGCTCGATCTCGACGCGCGGCCGACGCCGGCAGGGATGTAGCCGCGGCGTCAGGGTTCGCGCTTATGCTGGCGCACAGCGGCGGCGGCCCGAAGCAGGATTCGGACATCTGCATCGCCGCACCAGGCCACCACCCCGAGGAGCAGCCATGACCAAATCCGTGTTCGATGCCGAAGCCCTGATCTCGATGTTCGAGTCCGCCACCGCCAAGCAGGGCGAGGAACTGCGCAAGGCCACGAGCCAGGCCACGATGGCCGCGCTGCAGGGCCGCGAGCTGACGCTGAAGAACATCCGCAGTGCGCTCAAGTCGGTCGCCGATGCGGCCAGCGCCGGCGCGGCGAAGAACGTCGTCGGCGGCATCGACGCCGAGGACCTGCTCGACAAGGCCGTCGCCGGCATGGACGACGCGCTGCTCAAGGCCGTCGAGGCCAATCGCACGGCGCTGTCGACCCTCGTCGCCCAGGGTGCCGACATCCGCGAGAAGCACATGAGCAAGGCCATCGCCGACCTCGACAAGATGGAAGACCAGATGTTCGCGGCGATCAAGAAGGCCGCCGAGGGCGCCGCGTCGCCGGTGGCCGGCGCCTGGGGCCAGCTGCTCGAGAAGATGCAGGCCGGCGGCACGCTCTCGGGCGCCAAGGCCAGCGCCACCGGCGAGCAGCTCGCCGAGCAGATGCAAAGCGCGATGCGCAGCACCCGCGCCGCGTCGATGCGCGCCGCGCAGGCCATGGCCGAGAGCTACACCGCGATGGTCAGCGGCGTGCTGCTGGGCATGTCCGAGGCGCTGCAGTCGGGCGGCACCGCGCCGGCGCGCAAGACCACCCGCAAGTAACAGCGGATCGGCGCCGCCCGGCGCCGCCCGCGGGTTGCCGCTGACCGGTCGGCGGCGCCCGCGGCTCTACACTCCTGGCGATGAAGCAAGTCGTCATCTCCGGGACCGGCCTGTACCGGCCGAGCCATGTCATCAAGAACCACGAGCTCGTCGAGGCCTACAACGCCTACGCCGACCGCCGCAATGCCGAGCGCGCCGAGTTGATCGCCGCCGGCCAGGCGCAGCCGCTCGTGCACTCCAGCGTCGAGTTCATCGAGAAGGCCTCGGGCATCCAGCAGCGCTACGTCGTCGACAAGGCGGGCGTGCTCGACCCGGCGCGCATGAAGCCGCGCATCGCGCCGCGCGCCGACTCCGAGCTCAGCCTGATGGCCGAGTTCGCCGTCAAGGCGGCGCGGCCGGCACTCGAGGCCGCCGGCAAGCAGGGCAGCGACATCGACGCCGTGCTCTGCGCCGCCGCGAACATGCAGCGCGCCTACCCGGCGATGGCCTGCGAGATCCAGCACGAGCTCGGCGCCGGCGGCTACGCCTTCGACATGAACGTCGCCTGCTCGTCGGCGACCTTCGCGATCGAGCAGGCGGTGAATGCGGTGAAGAGCGGCAGCGCCCGCTGCGTGCTCGTCGTCGACCCCGAGATCACCTCGGCGCACCTCGAGTGGCGCGACCGCGACTGCCATTTCATCTTCGGCGATGTCTGCACGGCGATCGTCGTCGAGGCCGAGGACACGGCGACCTCGCCCGACCGCTGGCGCGTGCTCGGCACGCGGCTGGCAACCCAGTACTCGAACAACATCCGCAACAACGCCGGCTTCCTGAACCGCTGCGAGGACACCGACCCCGACGCCCGCGACAAGACCTTCATGCAGGAGGGCCGCAAGGTGTTCAAGGAGGTGGTGCCGATCGCCACGGCGCATATCGAGGGCCATCTCCGCGCGCTCGGCTACGCGCCGGCCGACGTGCGGCGCTTTTGGCTGCACCAGGCCAACCTGGGCATGAACCAGCTGATCATCAAGCGCCTCGTCGGCGGCGAGGTCGGCGACGACCTCGCGCCGATCATCCTCAGCGAATACGCCAACACCGCATCGGCGGGTTCGATCATCGC
>JAGWTU010000042.1 GCA_028868825.1 Burkholderiales bacterium
GATCCGGCATGGGGCGCTCGTGCACCGCCGAGGCTGCCGCGCTGGGCACAGGCCGCGTCGCGGCCACCGTCATTTCCGGCGCCGCGTCCACCTGCACCAGACGGTCACCGCTCCACGGCCGCACCGGCTCGTAGCGCGACGGCTGGCGCCGCTGCAGCACCGGCTCGGCTGCATCGAGCCGGCGTGCGAGATGGCCCAGAAAGCCCTGGTCGAGTACGCGTGGCGGCTTCATGCCTGGATCCGCGCCAGGTAATGGCGCCGGCGCGCGGCCGGCAGGGCCAGGATTTCGGCTTCGCTCCAGCCATAGGCGCTGGCCAGTGCATGCACCTCGTCGAGCAGGCGCTCGGTCCAGTCGTCGAGCGCGCCGAAGAGGTGGCTGCCGATGTCGAAGCGGCGCTCGAAGGCCTGGCCGCAGGCCGGGCAGGCGAGGGCGATGCGCAGGTCGGCGCCGGGGTCGCGCTCGGCCATCGCCTGCTGCAGCCGCTCGATCAGCGGCTCGGGCAGTTCCTGCGGCGCGAGCGCCGCATCGCCGCGGCGCGCCGCGCGCACGCAGCGTGCGAGCAGGCGTTCGGCGGCATCGGCGGCATCGTCGTCGGCTTCGAGCACGGCCAGCAGGTCGTCGCTGGTCGGCAGGCGCCATTCGACGGCGATGCCGTCTTCGACGAGCGGCGGCGGGTCGTCGGCCGGTGCCGGCGGCGTCGCGAGCTCGCCCGTCGACAGCGGCGTCTCGAGCTCGGCGCCGCAGGCCGGGCAGTCGACGCGCGTCTCCAGCGCCGTACCAAACAGCGCCTCGTGCAGCGCAATCAGCCGCGCGTCGCGCGCGCCCAGCGGCAACGCGCCCCAGCGCGCCGCGCCGACCTCGGGCCAGGCCGCATCGAGCAGCGCCAGCGCACGGCGCAGCGGATGCTCATCGCGAGCGCCGTCCCAGCATTGCAGCAGCCGCTGCGCTCCTAGCGCTTCCATCTCGGGTCATCGCCGTCAGGCCGGGTCGGTGTACGAGATCTCGGCCGGCTCCGGCGTCTCGACGTCGCGTACCCAGCCCTCGTTCTCGAGCTTGATGTGCTGGATCGCGATCGCATTGGCGTTGGCGTCGAGGTCGGGCAACGCCTGAAACTCCGAGACCCAGGCGCGAAACACCTTGTAGGCGATGGCGAGCTGGCCGCTCTCGTTGTAGACCTCGATGATCACGTCCTTGCGGAAATCCTTCAGCGAACTCTCGGACCCCAGGCCCTGGCCGTAATTCCAGACCTTGTTGGCCCATTGCTCGAATTCCTTGTCGTGGGTGACGCCGCGTTCGAGCGTGATGGCCTCGAATTCGGTGCGCCCGGGCGATTTGCGGCTCGAACTCGGGTCGCCGCCGTCGCGGTGCTTGACGACCTCGGTCGTGCGCTTGAGCGCGCTGACCTTGCTGACGCCGGCGACGTATTTGCCGTCCCATTTTACGCGGAATTTGAAATTCTTGTACGGGTCGAAGCGCTGGGCGTTGACGGTGAACTGGGCCATGTCGATGCACTCCTTCAGACGGCGATCTGCCCAGCCATCTGCTGCAGCTGGATGACGACGAACTCGGCCGGCTTCAGCGGCGCGAAGCCGACGACGACGTTGACGATGCCGAGGTTGATGTCGTTCTGCGTCGTCGTCTCCTTGTCGCATTTGACGAAATAGGCGTCGCGCGGCGAACTGCCCTGGAACGCGCCCTGGCGGAACAGGTTCTGCATGAAGGCGCCGACATTGAGCCGGATCTGCGCCCACAGCGGCTCGTCATTGGGCTCGAACACCGCCCATTGCAGGCCGCGGAACAGGCTTTCCTCGATGTACAGCGCCGTGCGCCGCACGGGCACGTATTTGTATTCGTCGGCCAGCAGGTCGGCGCCGCGCATCGTGCGCGAACCCCAGGCGATGTTGCCGATGATCGGGAAGGTGCGCAGGCAATTGACGCCGATCGGGTTGAGCTGGCCGTTCTCGTCGTTCGTCAGGCTCACCGACAGGCCCTGCACGCCCGACAGCGCCGCGTCGATGCCGGCAGGCGCCTTCCAGACGCCGCGGTTGGCATCGGTGCGCGCCATCAGCCCGGCGACGGCACCGCAGGGCACGAAGGCGTCGAGCTGGCCGTCGCGCTTCGGGTCGGCCTCGATCAGGCGCGGGAAGAACAGCGCCGCATTGCGCGCACGCTGCCCCGCGAGGCCGAGCGTGGTCAGCGCCGCGCTGTTGTTGCTGGTGATCGCGTTGGCGCTGGTCCAGGCCACCGGGGCGTCGACGACGAGCATGGCGCGCCGCGCCACGCAGTAGTCGAGCGCGCTGCTGTAGACGGTCTTGTCGGTGTCGGCGCCGCGCACGTCGGGCGGGATGCACAGGAGATTGAAAAGGTCGGTCTTGTCGAGCGCATAGAGGCCGGTCTTGTCGGTCTGGCTGCCCTGGTAGTCGGCTGCGACGAGCGCGGCGCTGTCGACGGCGGCATTCGCGCTGGCCACCGGCGACGAGGCGTTGTCGTCGGTCCAGATCGTCTTGCCGGCGGCCGGCGCGGCATGGGCGGTGGGCACCGTGGTGCCGGGCAGCGTCATCGACGCGGCCACGCGCAGCAGCTGCGAGCCGGCGGCGAGCACGCGGTCGACGCGGCGCGGGCTTTCCTTGACGGTCAGGTTGACGAACATCTCGGTGGCGCCGCTGACCATGTCGCGCACGGTCAGGTTGAAGAGGTCCGAAGCCGCGAGCCCGAATCCGGCGGCGATGTCGGCCGAGACGTTCGCGTCGACGCGGATGCGCAGGCCGTTGGCCCAGCTGCCGCGCGCCGCGGCGGCGAGTGCGAGGCCCGACCAGGTGATCGTCGCGGTGTCGACGACGCCGTCGCCCGTGGGCTTGTGGAACAGCCGCACGATGACCGCCTGCGCGCCGCCGTTGGCGTAGAAATCGCGCACCGCATAGCCCAGCGGGTAAGCGGGGTCGAGCGCGCCGAACCAGCGCTCGAAGTCGCCGTAGCTGTTGATGACGGTCGGTTCCTCGCTGCCCTTGGCGGCGCGGCCGATGAAGGCGGTGATCGAGGTCGCGACGCCGGTGATCGTGCGCACGCCGCTGGGGATTTCCTCGATATAGACGCCGGGGTAGGAAACGGCAACGGGCATTTGCAACTCCTTGCAATGGGGCGACGCTTTGGCGATTGCCGCAGCGTTGCAGATCCGTTGGATGCCGGCCTGCGTTCGCGACGGGTTGGAGAAAGTATGCGTCACGGTGACCGTGGCCTGCAATGCGTCGGGCCTTGTTTTCAGCCGACGAACTTGGGGGGTGCGCGGGCACTCGCGTCGCCGAAGCGGCCTGGGTACTTGAATGATTCGGTTGGCTAACGCGATAACGGTGCCGTACGGTCGAACGCGCAATGCAGCGCGCTACCAAGAATGAACCCGAGACGAGGAGCAGCCCGAAGTCGTGCCTCGAGTTGGCCGAGCGCGAGTCGCGCGACGCTGACGGCCTGTTTGGTCGAGACTCTAAGATGAGGCATGCCGCAAACCGTCGTTCGTCTCGAAATCCATGGCCTCGTGCAGGGCGTCGGCTATCGCTGGTCGATGGTCAGGGAGGCGCAGCGCCTCGGCGCCTGCGGCTGGGTCCGCAATCGGCGCGATGGCTCGGTGGAGGCGATGTTGGCGGGGACGGAGGAAGTCGTCGCCCGCTTGATCGAGTGGGCCCGCAAGGGACCTCCCGCGGCCGCGGTCGCATCGGTCGACGTCTTCGAGTCGGCGGGCCAATTCGAATCGTTCGAACAATGGCCCAGTTCGTGATGGCATGGGGTCCGGATCCGCGACGGCGGATGGACGTCGCGACCTCCCCCTAGCCGCCGCGCGCCCTCTTGGTTTCCCCTCGGCGCCTGGCCACGCAGGCCGCCAGTCCGGCAGCCACCAGGGCGAGTGTCGCCGGTTCGGGGACGGCGGCCGCGGCGACGCCGACGAAACCCCGCTGCAGCCCCGTCGCGGCATCGACGTAGAAGCCGGCGATCTCGCCGTGATCGTTGATGCCGGTGATCTGCGTGATCGACGGGCCCGTCAGCGCGGCATCGGGATCGTCCAGGAAGCTGTACTGGCCGTTGGCGATGTCATAGAGGAAGCCATGCTGGCTGCCGCCGAAGTCCTGCCAGTAGCCGACGGCGATGTCGTTGTCGTTGATGCCGAGGAATTGCGTCAGCAGCAGGTTCGCGACGACGGGATCGGCGATCAGGCGATAGGTCGAGTTCACCGTGTCGTAGAGGAAGCCGTGCTGATGCACGGCGTCCGTCGAGTAGAAGCCGGCGACGAGGCCGTTGTTGTTGATGGCTTGCGCATTCGTGACGACGGCATTCGCCACCGGGTTGAGCAGCGTGAACGCCCCATTGCGGTAGACGAAGCCCGGTGTCGTGCCGCTGTTCGCGCTCGCCTCCTGTCCGACGATGACATTGGCGTTGTTGATGCCGAACGCCACCTCGCTCGTCGTACCGGGGCCTTCGGCCGCGGGCAGGAAGGTCGGCGTCGGCTGCCCCGGGGCGACGACGAAGGCCCTCGAGTTGCCGTCGGTGCCGGCGACGGTATTGGCATCGTTGATGCCGTTCGCATTCGCCAGCGGCGCGCCGCCGGTCGACGGGAAGGTGGTGGTGCCGTCGGCGGCGCGGATGAAATTGGTCAGCAGGAACGGATTCGCCGCGTTGTTCGAACTGAAGCCGACAACGGCGCCGTGGTCGTTGATGGCGTTGACGGTGGTACCGCCGGCATTCTGGCCCGGGCCATCGAAATTGGTGAATACATAGGTGGGCGTTGCGCAGGCCAGGCCGGAGGCGGCAAGGGTCAGCGCGAAGGCCGACAGCGGCAGCACGGAATTCGATTCGGCTTTGACTTTCACGACATGGATCCTCAATTCGAGTTTTGGACATTGGTGACGGCCATCGGTGGGCCCGTGCGCCAGCACCAGCGGTCCGGCGCGCCGGCATTCCGACCCTTGCGCTGGCACGCCGCGCGGCTCGGGTCATGGGTACCGGCGCGCAGCCGGGTTGTTCCGCCTCGCCCCACGAATTAGGGGGTCATGCGGAGTCCGGCGAGTCGCCGGCGTGCCAAGCCGACGGGCGGCGGGCGCCGGTGCCCGCGCGTGCCGTTACGATCGCCGCATGATCCCCTTCGTCCCGACCCGACCCGGCCCGAGTCCGCCGTCGATGCCTGATTCCGCCAGCTTCGGCTGGGCGCTGCTCGGGCCCGGCAGCATCGCGCGCCAGTTCGCCGCTGCCGTGCAGGGCCTGCCGGGAACGCATGTCGCCGCGGTCTGGGGCCGCAGCGCCGATCGTGCGGCGGCATTCGTCGCCGCGGCGGGCCTGCCGCCGCAGGTCGCGGTCGCCGATCTGCATCTGCTGCTCGCCAGCGAGGCCGTGCAAGGTGTCTACGTCGCGACGACGCATCCCGCCCATGGGCCGCTGGTGCGCGCCGCGCTCGCCGCCGGCAAGCCCGTCGTCTGCGAGAAGCCGCTGACGCCGGGCGCGCGCGAGACACGCGAGCTGATCGAGCTCAGCCGCGCCCGGGGTGTGTTCCTGATGGAGGCGCTCTGGACACGCTGCCTCCCTGTCTACCAGGGCATCGCGCGCTGGCTCGAGGAAGGCCGCATCGGCAGGCTGCGCTCGGTCGCCTCGAGCTTCTGCTTTCCGGCGCCTTACGACCCGCACAGCCGCCTGTTCGACCCCCGCGCGGGGGGCGGCGCGCTGCTCGACATCGGCATCTACAACGTCGCGATGACGCGCTGGGCCATCGCCGCCGCCGCACGAGCCGGGGCGGCACCGCAGCCGACATCGCGCGCGGTGCTCGCCGCACTCGCGCCGACCGGCGTCGAGACGAGCGTGGCGGCGCAACTGGGTTATGCCGACGGTACGACGGCGCAGTTCGTCTGCGCGTTCGACCGGCTCGCCGACAACGGGCTGACGCTGCATGGCAGCCTGGGCCGCATCGAGGTGCCGACCGATTTCTGGCAGGCCGACGCCGCTTGCTTGAAGCGGCCCGGCGAGGACGAGGTCTGGCTGCGCCTGCCCCATGCCGTCAACGGCTTCGAATACGAGATCGCCGAGGCGATGCGCTGCATCGCCGCCGGCGCCATCGAGAGCCCGCTGATGCCGCACGACGAGTCGCTCGCCATCGCGCAGGAGCTCGATGTGCTGCGCGGGATCGCCGGCGCGATCGCGTCGCCCGACTCCGCATCGCCTGCCTGACCCTGCAGGACCGCGACGGGCGGCCCTGGAATCGTGGCGCCGGGCCAGTCGGACCTGCCACCGCTCAATCCGCCGTCAGCCTCGCTTCCCGCGCAACCTGCTTCCACTTCACGAGTTCGCTCGCCACCAGCGCACCCAGCTCCTCGGGCGTGCCGGTCCGTACTTCGGCGCCATGGTCGGCCATGCGCCGCCCGGTCTCGGGGTCGGCCAGCGCCTCGTTGAGCGCTCGATTGAGCCGGCGGACGATGTCGCCGGGCGTCTTCGCCGGGGCGAAGATCGCGTACCACTGGGTCACGTCGACGCCTTCGATGCCGGCCTCGTGCAAAGTCGGGACCTCGGGCAGCCGGGCCAGTCGCCTGGGCCCGGCGACGCCGAGCGCGCGCAGCCGGCCCGATTTCACCAGCGGATAGGCGGTGTACAGGCTCGGGAACATGAATTGCGTCCGTCCGGCCATCGTGTCGGCCAGCGCCGGGGCCGAGCCCTTGTGCGCCACGCCATGCATCCTGACGCCGGCATGGAGCTTGAACAGTTCGGCGGCCAGATGCGGCGCCGTGCCGTCGCCCGCCGAGGCGTAGCCGTAGCGGTCGGGTGCGGCCTCGAGCTGGGCGACGAGTTCGCCGACGTCGCGCACCGGCACCTCGGGCTGGGCCACCATCAGCGTCGGCGAATAGCCGACCAGCCCCACCGGCTCGAAATCGGCCACGGGGTCGTAGCGCAGCTTGTGCAGCGCCGGGTTGATGCCATGCGTGCCGATGTAGCCCAGCATCAGCGTATGGCCGTCGGGCCGTGCGCGGGCGACGAATTCGCTCGCGATCGAGCCGTTGGCGCCGGCCCGGTTGTCGACGACCACGCTCTGGCCGAGCCGGGTCGCGAGCCTGCCCGCGATCGTGCGGGCGATGGCGTCGTTGCCGCCGCCGGCGGAGGTCGGCACGACGATCGTGATCGCGCGGTTCGGGTAGCGCGGGCCGTCGTCGGCGGGGGCGCCCTTCCGCGGCTTCGAGAACACGTAGTCGGGGATGTGCAACTCGCCATGGAAGATCTTGCGCGCCGTGCGCACGAGCGAGGCGCGGCGGATCTGCGCCGCGTCGCCGGCGCCGGCGATCTCGACCTCGACATCGATGCGCCCGGCCGGGTGCAGCACGACGAGCGCGCGCGTGCCGGCGCGCGTGTTCTCGCCGCTGGCCACCGTGCCCGGCAGCGCGAAGGCGCTGGCGACACCGATGGCACCGGTCACCGCATGCGAGGCATGGCAGCGCCGCGGCGTGAAATAGCGCGAGGTGATGCTGTCGCCGTTCTCGCCCGCGCTCACGAGCACCGGCTTGGGCACGACGCTGGTCGACACGTCGCCCAGTCCCATCATGCGGCCGGCCTGCAGGCGCAGCGATTCCAGGCGTTCGAGCAGCGCGCGGTTCGCGTCGAGCTCGACGGGACTCTCGGTGCCGGTGACGCCGAGCGACTCGGCGCGCACGATCATCAACGGCATCGCGGCATCGATGCAGCTGACCGGCACGCCGTCGATGAGGTCGATGCGCCGGCCGGTCGGGAACACGCTGCCGGTGACGGCGCCCCAGGCGTCGAGGAAGTTCAGGTGGATCGGTGCCGCCGTGCCGGCGACGCCGTCGATGCGCGTCGAGCCCTCGTAGGTGATGCGCCGGCCCGGCGTGCGCACGGTGACCTCGATGCGCGAGCGCGTGTTGACGTTGAACACCACCGCGGTCGTGCTGCCTTCGGCGGCCGCTATCAGCCCCTGCTCGATCGCGAACGGCAGCACCCCCGAGAGCATGTTGCCGCAGTTCGGCCGCAGGTCCACCGAGCGCTGGCCGACGCCGACCTGCGCGAACAGGTAGTCGAGATCGCAGCCCGGCTGCTGCGAGCGCGAGACGATGGCCACCTTGCTGTTGAGCGAGCTGCCGCCGCCGACGCCGTCGAGCTGCAGCGGGTCGGACGCGCCGATGGCGCCGATCAGCGCCTGGTCGCGCGCATCGTCGTCGGCCGGCAACCATTCGCGCAGGAAGAACGGGCCGCGCGAGGTGCCAGCGCGCATCAGGGTGCAGGGGATGGTGGTGCTCATGATCGCGGGGGCTGCGGCGGCGGGACCCGTCAGGCGGCTTGCTGGCGCTCGCCGCCGCCGGGCACCAGCGCCAGACTGGCCGCGGGCAGGTCCATCTCGTGTTCCAGCGCCTCCTCGGTGCGCAGATAGCCGCTGCCGAGTTCGCTGGCCAGCCGCTCGCGGTCGCAGGCGTCTTCCCAGATCGAGACGACGATGCTGGCCACGCAATTGCTGATCGTGCTGCTGAGCGCGCGGGCCTCGGACATGAAACGGTCGACGCCGACGAGCAGCGCGACGCCGGCCACCGGCAGGTCGGGCATCACCGTCAGCGTCGCGACGAGCGCCACGAAGCCGCTGCCGGTGACGCCGGCGGCGCCCTTGGACGTCAGCAGCATCAGGCCGAGCATGGCGGCGATCTGGCCGACCGACAGATGGATGTTGCAGGCCTGGGCGATGAACATCGACGCCAGCGTGAGGTAGATCGCCGTGCCGTCGAGGTTGAACGAATAGCCGGTCGGCAGCACGAGGCCGACGACGCCCTTCTTGCAGCCCAGGCGCTCGAGCTTCTGCAGCAGCCGCGGCAGCACCGGCTCGCTCGACGCCGTGCCCAGCACGACCAGCAGTTCCTCGCGGAAATAGCGCAGCACCTGCCAGAGCCTGAAGCCGTGCAGCCGCGCCAGCATGCCGAGCACGATGGCGACGAAGACGCCGCAGGCGACATAGAAGGTGGCGATCAGCAGGCCCAGCGAGCCGATCGACTTGATGCCGTATCTGCCGACCGTGAACGCCATCGCGCCGAAGGCGCCGAGCGGGGCCAGCTTCATGATGAAGCCGAAGGCCGTGAACAACATGTGCGAGAAGCTGTCGATGCCGCTGAGCATCGGCAAGCCGGCCCTGCCGATGCGCGTCAGCGCGAAGCCGCACAGCACCGCCAGCAGCAGCACCGGCAGCACCTCGCCGGCGGCGAAGGCGCCGAAGAACGAGGCCGGGATGATGTGCAGCACGAACTCGGCGAAGCCGTGCGGCAGTTCTGTCTTGCTGAACTTCGCCGCCACCGAGGCGTCCAGCGTCGCCGGGTCGATGTTCATGCCGGTGCCGGGCTGCATCAGGTAGACCGCCGCCAGGCCGGTGAGCAGCGCCAGGATCGTCAGCGCGTAGAACAGGCCCATGGCCTTGAGCAGCGTCTTGCCGATGCCCTGCGAGTCGCCCAGCGAGGTGATGCCGCTGACGATGGTGCAGAAGACCACCGGGGCGATCATCATCTTCACGAGCTTGATGAAGCCGTCACCGAGCGGCTTCAGGCTGGCGCCGAAGTCGGGCCACCAATGGCCGACGGCGATGCCGAGCGCCAGGCCGACGAGGACCTGGAAGTAGAGGGTCTTGGACAGCTTGCCGAGATGCATGGCCTGGTCTCCGGTCAGGGGGTGTGGACTGCCGTTCTGGCGACGGCTGGCGTGATCGAAATCATCGGCGCGGCGGCCTCGGAAGTGAATTGCATAGATGCGAACGATTGATGCACGGGACGGCTAAGATCGTTCCCCCGCATCGTCCTGCGACCCGGAGATCCGCGATGGCCGCCGCCTTCGACCTCAACGACCTGCATGCCTTCCGCGCCGTCGCCGAGATGGGCAATTTCCGCAAGGCCGCCGATGCGGTGCATATCTCGCAGCCGGCATTCAGTCGGCGCATCGACAAGCTCGAGCAGGCGCTGGGCGTGCGGCTGCTCGAGCGCACGACGCGCAAGGTGCAGTTGACGGCGGTGGGGCGGGACTTCGCGCGCACCGTGCAACAGGTGCTCGACGAGCTCGACGGCGCGCTGCTCGGCATCCGCGGCTTCGCCGCGACGCGCATGGGCGAGGTGGGAATCGCCTGCGTGCCCTCGACCGTCTACTACTTCGTCTCGCAGGTGATACGCCGCTACCACGAGACCTATCCGCGCATCCGCGTCAGGGTGCACGACGCGAGCGCCAACGACGTGCTCGCCGCGGTGACCCGCGGCGAGGCCGATTTCGGCTTGAACTTCATGGGCAGCCAGGAACCCGAGATCGAGTTCGAGCCGCTGCTCGAGGAGCGCTTCGTCGCCGCCTGCCGGCGCGACCACCCGCTGGCGAGCAGGCGCAAGGTGACGTGGACCGAGCTGGCGGCCTACGACAACATCTCGGTCGCCAAGTCGTCCGGGAACCGGCTGCTGCTCGATCAGGCGCTGTCGGGGCTCGAAGGCCGGCCGCAGCCGATCTACGAGGCCCAGCATGTGACGACGATGCTCGGCCTCGTCGAGGCGGGTCTTGGCGTGGCGGCGGTGCCGTCGCTGGCGATGCCGGCGGCCGACCATCCGCTGCTCGTCAGCGTGCCGCTGGCCGATCCGGTCGTGACGCGGCGCGTCGGGCTGATCCGCCGCCGCGGCCGCACGCTGTCGCCGGCGGCGCAGCAGCTCTACGAGTTCTTCGCCGACATGAAGGGCAGGCGCGCCGCGGCGCGCCCGCGTTGAGGATCAGCTCCACCGCGCGAGCACGCGGTCGACCATCAGGCCCGACTGGCCGAGGTAGGCCGCCGGGTCGCACATCGCCGCGAGCTGCTCGCGCGTGACATGCCGGGTGATCTCGGCGTTCTCGGCCAACAGGTCGAGCAGCGGCCGCTCCTGCTGGATCGCGACGCGGCAGATGTCATAGACCAGGTCGTGCGCGTATTCGCGGCCGATGTAGGGCGCCAGCCCCATCATCACGGCCTCGGAGACGACGAGGCCATGCGTCATGTCGAGATTCGCGCGCATGCGCTTGGTGTCGACCTCGAGCCCCTCGATCACCGCGCGCGATTGCGCCAGCGCGCCGGCCAGCAGGCAGAAGGCCTCGGGCAGCACGATCCATTCGATCTCCCAGGGGCCGGTCGAGCGTTCGTGGTCGGCGACCATCGCGTCGAGCATCGCCGCCGCATGCTGGCGCAGCACCGAGATCTGGGCGTGGATGTAGCAGCTCGAGATCGGGTTGCGCTTCTGCGGCATCGTGCTGCTCGAGCCGCGGCCATGGGCGTAGGGCTCGTAGACCTCGCCGACCTCGGTCTGCATCATCAGCTTCACGTCCATGCTGATCTTGCCCAGCGTGCCGCCGACGAGGCCGAGGAAGGTGCCGACCTCGGCGATGGTGTCGCGCACCGTGTGCCAGGCGATCAGCGGCTGCGCCAGGCCGAGTTCGGCGCACAGCCCGGCCTGCGTCTCCATCGCACCGGTCTCGAGCGAGGCGAGCGTGCCGGCGGCGCCGGCGAACTCGCCTTGCAGCACGCGCGGCCGGATCTGCGCCAGCCGTTCGCGGTGGCGCTCCACGGCGGCCAGCAGCCCGGCCATCTTGTAGCCGAAGGTCACTGGCACCGCCTGCTGCAGGTTGCTGCGGCCGATCATCGGCGTCAGACGGTGCTCGCGCGCGAGCTTGGCCAGGGCGTCGCCGAGCGCCTTCAGCTCGCCGTCGACGATCTCCAGCGCCTCGCGGATCTGCAGCACGGTGGCGGTGTCGGTGATGTCCTGCGTCGTCGCGCCCCAGTGGCAGAACTCGCCGAGCTTGTCGCGGCACAGCGCGTTGATCTGCGAGACGACGCCGAGGATGGGATAGCCGATGCGCTCGGTCTGCGCCTTGAGCTTGACGAGGTCGATGTTCTCGATGCGGCACACGCGCACGATCTCCGCCGCCGCGTCGGCCGGGATCAGGCCGAGCGCGCCCTGCACCTTGGCCAGCGCCGATTCGATGGCCACGTATTTCGCGGTGCGGTTCTCGTCGGACCAGACGCGCCGCATCGCGGCGGTGCTGAAGATGTCGCCGAAGATGGCGGAGTCGATGATCGTGGACGGCATGGCGGGTTCCTCGCTATGGATGGAGTGTGGATGGGGATCGCGGCGGGGTCGTTCGGGCCCAGCGCGTCAGACCGCGCGGGCGCTGCGCAGCGCGGCGATGGCCGCCGCGTCGAACCCCAGTTCGCCGAGGATCGCGTCGGTGTGCTGGCCGAGCGCCGGCACCGCGTCCATCCGCGGGCCGTCACCGTCGTCCCAGCTGCCGGGCGGCAGCAGCGCCGGCACCTTGCCGACGGCGGTGTCGACCTCGCGCCAGCGGGCGCGCGCGGCCAGTTGCGGGTGCTGCCAGACCTCGGCCATCGTATTCACCTGGGCGTTGGCGATCTGCGCCGCGTCCAGCCGCGCCAGCACCTCGGCGGCGGTCATCGTCGCGAAGGTGTCGACGATGATCTTGCGCAGCGCGACGCGCTCGGCGCTGCGCTTCGAGTTGCTCGTGAAGCGCGGGTCCTGCGCCAATGGGGGCTGCAGCAGCACCTGGTCGCAGAAGGTCTGCCATTCGCGCTTGTTCTGCAGTCCCAGCATCACGGTCTTGCCGTCGCCGGCCGGGAACGGGCCGTAGGGGTAGATGGTCGCGTGGCTGGCGCCGGTGCGCGGCGGCGGCGCCGCGTCGTCGAAGGCGTAGTACAGCGGATAGTTCATCCATTCGCCGAGCGACTCCAGCATCGAGATGTCGATGCGGCGGCCGCGCCCGTCGATGCGCCGCTGCATCAGCGCGGCGAGGATGTTCGTGTAGGCGTACATGCCGGCTGCGATGTCGGCGATCGACGGGCCGGCCTTGCTCGGCTCGTCGGGCGTGCCGGTGACCGAGACGAAACCGGCCTCGCTCTGCACGAGCAGGTCGTAGGCCTTCTTGTCGCGGTAGGGGCCGGGGTGCCGGCGGTCGTCGCCGTAGCCCGAGATGTCGCAGACGATGATGCCGGGCTTCTCCGCCGCCAGCGCTTCGAACGAGAGACCGAGCCGCGCGGCCGCGCCGGGCGCGAGGTTCTGCACGACGACATCGGCCTGCTCGATGATCAGCCGCTTGAGCAGCGCGGCCGCCTGCGGGTGCTTGACGTCGAGCGTCAGGCTCTCCTTCGAGCGGTTCGTCCAGACGAAATGCGAGGCCAGGCCGCGCACGCGTTCGTCGTAGCCGCGCGCGAAGTCGCCGCTCCCGGGGCGTTCGATCTTGATCACTCGGGCGCCGAGGTCGGCGAGCTGGCGCGTCGCGAACGGCGCGGCGATCGCGTGCTCGAGCGTGACGACGGTGATGCCCTTCAGGGGTTGCATGGTTCGGCTCCTCAGCGCAGCGTGGCGGTGGCGTCCATGGTCAGCCAGCCCTCGTGGTCGGCGGCCCACAGCCGCACCGAACCGTCGGGCTGCGGCGCGCCGTGGACGTGGAAGGCGTGCAGGTCGAAGGTCGGCCGTACGGCCTTGAAGCGGAAGGTCGCGACCTCGGCCTCAGGGCGCTCGCGGCGCAGCAGGTCGAGCAGCAGCGTCGCGATCAGCGGGCCGTGGACGATGAGG
Source organism: Burkholderiales bacterium (assembly GCA_028868825.1). Taxonomy (GTDB): domain Bacteria; phylum Pseudomonadota; class Gammaproteobacteria; order Burkholderiales; family Burkholderiaceae_C; genus Rubrivivax. The sequence continues at coordinate 13,591 of JAGWTU010000042.1, forward strand.
CCCGGATAGCCCTCGACCTGGGTGACATAGCGCCGGTCGTAGTGGATGCGGTGGCCGTTGAAGGTCAGCGCCGAATAGCGGAACAGCAGCACGTCGTCGGGGACGATCTGCCGGCGCCAGGCGGCATCCGTCGGAGCCGGCTGCGGCGGCGGCGCCACGTCGCCGGCTTGCTGCGACTCGCGGTAGACGATGTCGTGGAACTCGACCAGCGCCGGATCGGCGGGGCCGTTGCAGCGCAGCTCATGGCGGACCTTGACGAAGACGAGGCGGCCGGTGCGGCCGTCCTTCACCGTCACGTCGGCGATCGTCGAACGGCGTTCGACGGCGTCGCCGACGCGCACCGGGGCGCGGAACTCGAACTGGCTGCCGGCCCACATGCGCCGCGGCAGCGGCACCGGCGGCAGGAAGCCGCCGCGCTTCGCATGACCGTCGGCGCCGATCTCGCTCTGGCGATGCAGCGGCAGGAAGTACAGCCAGTGCCACAGCGGCGGCAGCGGCGTGCCGGCCGGCACCGGGGCGGCCGGATGGTCGAGCGTCGCCGTCAGGGCCCGCACCGGCGTGGCGCCTATCGTGTCCTGCTGGGTCTCGCTGCGGCCGACCCAGGCGGCCCAGTCATCGCTTCGATTCTCCACCTTCATCTCCATCATCGGGCTGCGCAAGGTCGCGAGCCATCGGAGACGAAGTCTGGGATTTCAGCGGCTGAACGTGAAGTGCAACGTCCGGATTGATTGATGCGCTGGGTGCATGAGAGCGGGTGTTCAACCGGTAGGTCTCGACTTCTGGCTCGCGCCGTCGACGCGGCGTGCCGTCGCGCCTATGGTTCGATGCGAAGGCTGACCTTCGCATCGATCGTCGACGAAGGTGGCGCCAACCGGGAGGTTTGCACACCGTGATCGCGCAAGTAATTGCGGACATGGCCAGCGCGCTGTTGACCGAGAATCGAATCGCCTGCAACGTCGCCTGGCGCGGCAATTCGCTGCAGGCGCGCATGCGGCACCCGGCGCAGGCTCTCGGCGACCTTGGCCAGCACCGCCGCCAACGGCGGCTTGACGCGACTGCGGCCGGCATCGAAGCTGAATTCGAGCGGCACATCGACCTCCAGCGGCCCGTCGTCGTGTTGAGCGATGCGGACCGGCGTGCCATGGAACCAGGCATCGAGCCACCTGCGCTCGGTCGCCAGCGGGGACGCGGGGCTAGGAAGTACCGGGGGCACTTTCTCGTGGCGTTCCGGGGGCGCCGATGCACATCCGGACAGCGCGGCGGCCACGACCACCAGGGCCGCGCCACGCCAGCGGCATGGCGCGAGGTCGGGTTTCATGATCCGGCGAACGCGCCTGGCGAGGTCGTTGCGGGGCAGCGCGTCGCCGCAGCAGGGTTCCATCGTCAGACTCCGGGAGACGCACTTCAGGGATCTGAATGTCGGGCAGGTCGTGGAAGCCCTGGCAACAGAAAGCAACAGCCGCCTGCCGACGCGGCCCATGCCATCAATAGGCGCTGAGATCTCGGCCTCATCGAGGCACCGCACGGCCCCTGCCGGGGGCAGACTGAGGGGTGACGCCGGCGGCGCTCGGGGACTGGCGCGCCGATGTCGTGGGTGGCTGCGTCCGCTGCCTGCCCGGCTGTGCACGGCACTTTCGGCGTTTCCTCGCGTCACGACTTTAGCCGCCGCTGTCACAGACGCGCGACCGGTAGCGGTTACCGTGGACGAACTCGACGATGGACAGGAAACCAGGCTTCATGACCCAGTACCGCGTGTCCCATGTGAACGCCAACGGCGTTGCGCTGCAAGACAGCGCCGGCCGTCATCACCTCGCCATGCCCTTGCATCGCGTACTCAAGATCGGCGACGTGCTCCGCGGGCTTCAGCCTCGACACGGCTTCGCCGTGCTGCTGGATTCGGCCGGTCGCACCTGCCGGGTGATTTTCGAAGCGATCAATTGCAGCCAGCAGGAGGTGGCTCTGCAGCTGCAATGTCAGCGGTAGGAGGACCTCTGGTCGGCCGGCTCGGCGCTGGGGTCGCGCGGCGGCCACAGCCGGGCGGCTCTGGGCTCTCGGGGCGTGCTTCCGATGCGCCGATGTTTCGAAACGGTCTGGAAAAAAGCACCTAGATCGTTAGACCTAGGTGCTTGTTTCACATCGAGTTTTCTTGGCTCCCCGACCTGGGCTCGAACCAGGGACCTACGGATTAACAGTCCGGCGCTCTACCGACTGAGCTATCGGGGAACAGCCTCGCAGTCTAACACAACGTCCTGGTGCTCCGACTGGCCGGCGGCGTTCAAAGGTTCACGCGCAGCGCCAGACGCCAGGTGCGCGGCGCCAGCGGGAACAGGTAGACATGCTGGTACTCGTAAGGCGACTCGCGCCAGGCGCGGCGGTCGGTCGCGTTGTCGACGCCGGCGCTCCAGGTGTAGGTCGTCGCGCCCGACCGCAGCTCGTAGCTTGCACCCAGGTCCCAGCGCGCCCAGCCGGGGACCGAGACGCTGTTGTCGGGCAGCACCATGCGCTCGCCCTCGAACACCATGCCGGCCTGCAGCTTCAGCCCCGGTAGCGCGCCGATCGCGTAATCGCCATTGAATTTCAGCGTTCGCGCGGGGACGTTGGTCGGCCGCTTGCCGTTGATGTCCGGATTGCTGTTGCCGCTGATCGTCGCGCGCAGCGCCATCGCGCTGGCCTGCAGCGTCAGCCCGTCGCGGCTCCAACGCAGGCTCGCCTCGAGCCCGCGGTTGCGCTGCGTGCCGTCGAGCCGCGTCGTGATGCAGGCGTTCGGGTCGACGTCGCAGCCGCTGGCGACATCGTCGAATTGCGGCTGCCGGATGTCGAAGGCGTTCAGGCTCCAACCCAGCTCCGTGCCGGCGCCCTTGATGCCGATCTCGGTCTGCCGGCTCTCGATCGCCGGCAGCGGCTGGCCCGCGTTGATGTAGCCGGGCTTGTTCGGCGCCACGGTCGACTGGATGCCCTCGCCCCAGCTCGCGTAGAGCAGGGCCGTCGCGCCGAGCTTCCAGCTCGCGGCCAGCCAGGGCGTCGTGAAGCTCTGCGTGTAGCTCGTGGCCTGGCTGCCGTCGGTCTGGATGCTGTCGCGCCCGATGCGGCTGTGGCGCAGCCCCAGCCACAGGCCCAGCGATTCGAACACGCGGACATGGTCGCGCAGATACAACTCGTTGGATCGCTCCGTGCGATCGGTGTTGGGGACCCAGCCGAGGTCGGCCGGCAGCGCCGGGATCATCACCTGGCCATTCACATTGCCCTGGCCGACGATGACGCTGCCGTCGGCCTGGGGCTGGGTGCGGAAGCGGAAGCGCGTCGCCAGCGCGCCGAACGTCAACTCGTGCCTGACGGCGCCGGTGTCGACGCGGCCTTGGGCATGGACGTCGAGGTCGGTCGTGATGCGGCGCTCGCCGTCGCTGCGGAATTCGTAATAGTCGAAGCTGCCGTCCGAGCAATAGCGGTCGTAATTGCCTTCGGCCGAGCAGCCATATGCATAGTCCAGCCGGTCGTCGCTGTGCAGGCGTTGCTGCATCAGTTGCGCCGCGAGTTTCCAGCCGCCGGCCAGCCGTCGCTGCAGCCGCAGCGATGCGGTCTCGCCTTCGAGCACCACCGGCAGCGTCCAGGGCTGGTTGTTGAGGTTGATGCGCGGGTCGGTCGCGGCCGCGCTCGGCATCTGGCTGCCCAGCAGGCTGAACCCAGGGACGCTGGGCTGGCTCTGGCGGCTGCTCTCGACCTCGGCCTCGATCAGCGTGTCGGCATCGATGCGCCAGTCGCCGGCCAGCGCGGCCAGGCTGCGGTGCCCGCGGGCATCGCGCACCAGGGGGTCGAGCCGCTCGACGGCGACGTTCAGCCGCAACCCGAACGCGTCGCCGGCGCCGAAGCGCTGGCCGATGTCGGCCCAGGCATTGACCGTGTTGCGGCTGCGCCAGCCGATGCCGGCGCTGCGCGTCGTGCCCGCGGGCCGCTTGACGACGAGGTTGACGAGGCCGCCGGGCGCGCTCGTGCCGGCCTGGATGCCGCTCGTGCCCTTGAGCACCTCGACGCCGGCCTTGTTGTCCAGCGGCAGGCTGGTCTCGGCGTTGATCGGCAGGCCGTCGCGCAGGAAGTTGGTTCGGTTGTCGGTCGCGTAGCCGCGGATGTTGAAGCTCGTCCAGTAGCCGTCGGCGTCGTAGGCGTCGCTGATCGAGGCGTCGTAGCGCGTCAGCGCGGTGAGTCCGACGCCGCCGCCGTCGCGGATGCGCGCCGCGTCGACGACGCTGGCCTGCACGGGGCTGCGCGCCAGCGGCGTGTCGCCGAATCCGGTGACGCCGGCGTTGTTGCCGCCGCCGGGCGCGGTGATCGTGATCGGGTCGAGCTGGGCAGCCGCGTCGCCGCTGGATTGCGCGCCGGCATGCAGCGCGAACAGGGCGGCTGCGGCGGCGCAGGCGGGACGCAGAACCAGGCGCTGCGGGCGGGTCGGTGGGATTGCAAGAGCCATCGTATTTCTCGGTCGATGGCAGGTCGGCCGGCGCCTGTGCCGCGCGGTGGTCGGCTTCGGTGCATGCTTCCCTGCGCGAGGATTACCTCAATCAGGTTCAAAGGGACTTTCTCAGTCGGCGTCGCCTGCGCGGCGCCAACACCCCTAGCGTGTGTTCCGGACGTGCACCGGAACGTGCGAATTATGACCGAATGCGGTCGGTCAATCGAAAACCGGCGATTCGACGCCCAGCACCTTGTGCAGCTTCGGGCTCGTCGTCGTGTACTGCAGCAGGATGCGCTTCTCCGGGAAGACATAGGGCGCGGCGCCGAAGGCGGCCAGCGCGGCCTCGTGGAAGCCCGAGAGGATCAGCTTCTTCTTGCCCGGATAGATGTTCACGTCGCCGACGGCGAAGATGCCCGGCACCGTGGTCTCGAATTTCTCGGTGTCGACGGTGATCTGCTTGCGGTCGATCCCGAGCCCCCATTCCGCGATCGGGCCCAGCTTCGGGCTCAGGCCGAAGAACACCAGCAGCATGTCCAGCGGCAGCAGCCGCGTCACGCCGTCGCTGCCTGTGAGTTTCAGCTTCGCCAGGCGCCCGGCCTCTTCCTCGAAGCCGGTGACCTGGCCGACGACGAACTGCATCTCGTAGGCATCGCACAGCGCGCGCATCTTCGCGACGCTGGCCGGCGCCGCGCGAAAACCGTCGCGGCGATGCACGAGGATCACGCTCTCGGCCTGGTGCGGGCCTTCCTGGGCGAAACTCAGCGCCCAGTCGAGTGCCGAATCGCCGCCGCCGACGATGACGAGGTTCTTGCCCGCGAATTGCGACGGATCGCGCACGCGGTAATGCAGCTGCGTGCCCAGGAACTGCTCGAGCCCGTCGACCTTGAGCGTGCGCGGCTGGAAGGAACCGACGCCGCCGGCGATGAACACCGTCTTGGCGAGGAACTGCGTGCCCTTGGAGGTCTGGACGAAGAAGCGGCCGTCGTCCTGCTTGCGCACGACCTGCACCTCCTGGCCGAGGTGGAAGGTGGCGCCGAACGGTTCGATCTGCTTGAGCAGGTTGTCGGTGAGTTCCTTGCCGGTGCACACCGGCACCGCCGGGATGTCGTAGATCGGCTTGTCGGGATAGAGCTCGATGCACTGGCCGCCCGGGTGCTCCAGGCTGTCGATGATGTGCGCCTTGATCTCGAGCAGACCGAGTTCGAAGACCTGGAACAGGCCCACCGGACCGGCGCCGACGATGACGGCATCGGTCTCGATCGGACCGCCATGCTGGCGGTCGGTGGCGACGATGGTGGAGGCGAGTTCGCGTTGCATGGGGCGGGGGGATCGGGTTTGATCAGCGTTTGAGCTGGTCGAGCTTGTTCTTGCGGTCCTTCCACTCCTCGGCGTCTGGGAGGGCGGGCTTGCGCTTGGTGATGCTGGGCCAGCCCGGCGCCAGCTCGGCGTTGAGCTTGATGTACGAGAGCTGGTCGCTCGGCACGTCCTCCTCGGGCAGGATGGCGTTGACCGGGCATTCGGGAATGCAGACCGCGCAGTCGATGCATTCATCGGGGTCGATGACGAGCATGTTCGGCCCCTCGCGGAAGCAGTCGACGGGGCAGACATCGACGCAGTCGGTGTACTTGCAGCGGATGCACGATTCGAGGACGACGTGAGTCATGGGGGATGCAGGCAGGTGGAATGTGGGGCGGCAACCGGCCGGGCGGCCGCGATGCGCGTAAACCCCCGTATTTTACGTTGAGGAGGGGGCGTTGCCGTTTTGCCCGGCGTCAAGGCCGCCCGTCTGAGGCGCTGGTACGGCCGCCGCTGCCGCGCCGGCGCCGACGACGACGATCGTCGGCCGCCCGGCGTGCAACGTCGCCGCGTCGCCGAGGTCGGCCAGGCGGTGCTCGCTGGCCAGGCTGTCGGGCCAGCCGGCGCGCGAGACGACGCTGGCCGGCGTGTCTGCCGTCCAGCCGGCGCGCAGCAGCTCCTGCGCCAGCGCGGCCAGGCGCAGCCCGGCCATGTAGAAGACTTCGGTGTCGGCCTGGCGCTGCAGCTCGTGCGGGCCGGCACGCGTCATCGCCGTCGCCAGGCTCAGCGTGCGGCCGCTGCCGCGGCGCGTCAGCGGCCGGCGCGCATCGGCCGCCGCGGCCAGCGCCGCGGTGATGCCGGGGATGACCTCACATTCGATGCCGGCGGCGGCCAGCGCCTGCAACTCCTCCTCGAGGCGGCCGAAGAGGCTCGGGTCGCCACCCTTGAGGCGCACGACGACGGCGTGCCGGCGCGCCTCGTCTATCAGCAGGGCGTCGATCTTGGCCTGCCCCGTCGCATGGGCGTAGCCGCGCTTGCCGACGTCGATCCAGCGCGCCTGCGGCGCGAGGTCGCGCAGCGCCGGGTCGGTGAGCGCGTCGTGCAGCACGACCTCGGCGCGCGCCAGCCAGGCCGCGCCGCGCATCGTGATGAGGTCGGCGGCGCCGGGGCCGGCGCCGATGAAGACGACTCTTCCGGGCGTCACGCCAGCGCTTCGCGCACCAGCAGCGCGCCGCTCGTGCGATGGCTCGCCGAATCGACGACGATCAGCGCGCCGCCGACGCGGTTCTGCGCGTAGGGCGCCAGCGGCAGCGGCTGCTGGAGTTCGAACACGACCTCGCCGATGTCGTTGACGGCCAGCGTGTGCGCGTCCTGCGGCTGCAGGTTGTGGATGTCGAGGCGGTGGCGGATCTCGGCCAGCCGCGCCTGCACCCAGCGGTTGCCGTGCCGCAGCAAGTATTTGCGGCCCGGAGTCGCCGCCTCGGTGTCGAGCCAGGCCAGCGTCGCGCTGAACCGCGGCGCCGCCGTCAGCGTGCCCGGCGTCGCCAGCCAGTCGCCGCGCGAGACATCGAGCTGGCGGTCGAGGACGACGCCCACCGACTGCCCCGCATGGGCGCGCTCGACGACGGCGCCGGCGCGCTTGAGCGCGGCGACGCGGGCGCGTTCGCCGCTGGGGAAGACCTGGACCTCGTCGCCGACCTGCACGCCGCCCTGGGCGATGCGGCCCCAGAACACGCGCGGTTGCTCGCCCGTGCCGCTGCCTTCGCGCGCCACGTATTGCACCGGCAGGCTGAAGTCGCCGCGGTCGTGCTCCTGCGTCGTCGGCAGGCCTTCGAGCAGTTGCAGCAGCGACGGGCCGCCGTACCAGTCGGCGGCCAGCGGCTCGGTGACGTTGTCGCCGCGCAGCGCCGACACCGGCACGATGCCGGCCACCGCGATGCCGGCCTCGGCGGCAAAGACCGTCAGCGCCGCCGAGACGGCGGCGAACGCCGGCCCGGGGTCGGCGACGGCGTCGAGCTTGTTGACCGCGAAGACGATGCTCGGCACGCGCAGCAGCTGCGCCAGCAGCGTGTGGCGGCGCGTCTGCGGCAGCAGTTGCAGCGGCTGTTGCGCGAGGTCGAGCTTGGTGATGTCGACGAGCACGACGGCGGCGTCGCTGCCCGCCGCCGCGGTGACCATATTGCGCGTGTACTGCTCATGGCCGGGCGCGTCGGCGATGATGAACTTGCGCTGCGGCGTCGCGAAATAGCGGTAGGCGACATCGATCGTGATGCCCTGTTCGCGCTCGGCCTCGAGGCCGTCGGTGAGCAGGCTCAAGTCGAACTTCGGACCGCCCTCGGGGTGCGTCTGACCCACCGCCTTGGCGTGCAGGTGGTCGAGCTGGTCGGCGAGGATGGCGCGGCTGTCGAACAGCAGGCGGCCGATCAGCGTGCTCTTGCCGTCGTCGACGCTGCCCGCGGTGAGGAAGCGCAGCGCGCGGTGGCTGGAGGTGGCGGTGATCATCAGAAATACCCTTCCTTCTTGCGGCGCTCCATCGAGGCGTCCGAGGTGCGATCGTCCATGCGCGTGGCGCCGCGTTCGCTGACGGTGACGCTGAGCGTCTCGGCGACGATCTCGACCGCATTGGCGGCGTCACTCTCGACCGGGCAGGTGCAGGTCATGTCGCCGACGGTGCGGAAACGCACCGGCAGCGTCTCGACCGTCTCGCCGGCCTGTGGCGGCGTCACGTGGGTCACCGGCACGAGCAGGCCCTTGCGGCGCACGACCTCGCGTTCGTGGCGGTAATAGAGATTCGGCAGCGGGATGTTCTCGCGCGCGATGTAGAGCCAGACGTCGAGCTCGGTCCAGTTGCTGATCGGAAAGCTGCGGAAATGCTCGCCCGGCTTGATGCGCGTGTTGAACAGCGTCCACAGCTCGGGCCGCTGCTCCTTCGGCTGCCATTGGCCGAAGCTGTCGCGGTGGCTGAAGATGCGCTCCTTGGCGCGCGCCTTTTCCTCGTCGCGGCGGGCGCCGCCGATGAGGCCGTCGTAGCCGTGTTCCTCGATCGCTTCGAGCAGCGCGACGGTCTGGTGGCCGTTGCGCGACTCGAGTTCATGCGCCAGCCGCACGGTGCCGCGGCGCATGCTGTCCTCGACGCTGCCGACGACGAGGCGCTCGCCCATCTCGGCGACGCGGCGGTCGCGGAATTCGATCACCTCGGGGAAGTTGTGGCCGGTGTCGACGTGCAGCAGCGGGAACGGCAGCCGGCCCTCGAAATGGTTGCCGGCGATGCGGTGCTTGAAGGCCTTCTCGGCCAGCCGCAGCACGACGCAGGAATCCTTGCCGCCCGAGAACAGCAGCGCCGGGCGTTCGAAGGTCGCGGCGACCTCGCGCAGGATGAAGATGGCCTCTTCCTCGAGCGCGTCGAGGTGCTGGTGGTCGAGGCCGGGGAGCAGGTGTTCGATCGAGGTGGGCGCGTTCATGCGGTGATTTCCTGAGCTGCTGAATGCTTGGCGACATGGAGGCCGCATTCCTTGGCGTCCTCGCTCTCCCACCACCAACGGCCGGCGCGGAAATCCTCGCCCAGCGCAACGGCGCGGGTGCAGGGCTCGCAGCCGATGCTGGGATAGAAATGGTCGTGCAATTCGTTGTACGGGACGCCGTGGACGTCGATGTAATGCCAGACGTCCTTCCAGCTCCAGTCGACGAGCGGGCTGACCTTCGTCCGGCCGTTCTCGTCGATGCTCTGGGCCGGCACGTCGGCGCGCGCGCCCGACTGCTCGCGGCGCAGGCCGGCGATCCAGGCCGTGCGGCCCTGCAGCGCGCGCGACAGCGGTTCGAGCTTGCGCAGCGCGCAGCAGGCCTTGCGCAGGTCGACGCTCTCGCGCATCGCGAGCGCGCCGTGGCGGGCGACGAAATGGATCACCTGCTCGGGTTGCGGGCGCCAGATTTCGAGCTTCAGGCCGTAATGCGCCTCGACGCGCGGGATCAGCGCCAGCGTCTGCGCCGGCAGCGCACCGGTCTCCAGCGTCGCCAGCGCGATCGGCAGCTGGTGGCGTGCGATCAGGTCGGTGATCACCATGTCCTCGGCGCCGAGGCTGGTCGTGAAGACGATCGTCCCCGGATGCGCCGCGGCGGCCCGGCGCAGCAGCGCGAGCGCCTGCGCGACGCGGTCATCGAAGCCCGGCGTGGCGCGGGCGTTGCGTTCGATCGCGGGGCTCATGCGGCGGCTCCCGGGACGGCGGCGCGCTCGGGCGGCACGGTCTGGTAATGGTTGTCGAAATAGCCCAGCGCGCGCTGCGCCGTCTCGATCTTCTGGTCGGCACGCAGCTGCACGGCGTCGAAACCGCAGCGCCGCAGCAGCGGCAGCATGTCGGCCAGCACTTCGCCGGTGGCGCGGATCTCGCCGCGGTAGCGCAGCCGGCCGCGCAGCAGCACGGCCTGCGAATAGGCGCGGCCATCGGTCCATTTCGGGAACTGCAGCACGACGCTGGCGTGGCGGTGGATCTCCTCGGCGCGGGCGAGCACGTCGGCGTCGTTGGCCAGCAGCAGGGCGTCGGCCGGATGGGCGGCCTGGGGGTCTATGAATTCCATGATTCTCTTCGGTCAGGCCACGGCCGCGGTGGAGCGCCGAACGGCGTCCGCGGCGTGGCGGAAGGGCAGGGTGCCGAGGCGGCGTGCCGTGTCGATGAAGCGTTCGCCGGCGCGGCGCTGCGCGAGGTAGGCGCCGATCACGGCCTCGATGACGTCGGGCACCTCGTCGGCGGCGAACGAGGGGCCGATGACCTTGCCGGCGACCGCGGGGCCGCTCAGCGTCGAGCCGTCGGCGCCGCCTATCGTCACCTGGTACCACTCGCTGCCGTCCTTGTCGACGCCGAGGATGCCGATATGGCCGCTGTGATGGTGGCCGCAGCTGTTGATGCAGCCGCTGATGTGGAGGTCGATGTCGCCGATGTCGTGCTGCTCGTCGAGGTCGTCGAAGCGCTCGGCGATGGCCGCGGCGATCGGGATCGAGCGCGCGTTGGCGAGCGCGCAGAGGTCGCCGCCGGGGCAGGCGATCATGTCGGTCAGCAGGCCGATGTTCGGCGTCGCGAAGCCTTCCTCGCGCGCCGAGGCCCAGAGCGCGCGCAGGTCGGTCTCGCGCACCCAGGGCAGCAGCAGGTTCTGGTCATGCGTGACGCGCAGCTCGCCCAGGCTGAAGAGGTCGGCGAGTTCGGCCGCGGCCTCCATCTGGTCGGCCGTGACGTCGCCCGGCGCCTGGCCGGCGCGCTTGAGCGACAGCGTCACCGCGCGGTAGCCCGGCAGGCGGTGCGGCAGCACGTTGCGCTGCAGCCAGCGGTCGAAGGCGGCCAGCGGCTCGCGGTCGGCCTTGGGCGGCACCGGCTCGGCCAGGCCGGGCGGCGGCTGGAAGGAGGCGCTGACGCGGTCGAGCTCGGATTGCGGGATCAGCGGCGTCTCGGGGTTCTCGAGCAGCGCGGCGAATTCGCGCCGCACGGCGTCGATGAAGCGCTGGCCCTCGGCCTTGACGAGGATCTTGATGCGCGACTTGTAGAGGTTGTCGCGACGGCCGTAGAGGTTGTAGCCGCGCACGACGGCCTCGATGTAGACGAGGATCTGCTGCCAGGGCACGAATTCCTCGAACACCGTGGCGATCACCGGCGTGCGGCCCATGCCGCCGCCGACGGCGACGCGGAAGCCCACCTCGCCGGCGGCATTGCGGTGCAGCTTGAGGCCGATGTCGTGCCAGTCGGTGGCCGCGCGGTCCTCGGCGGCGCCGGTGACGGCGAGCTTGAACTTGCGCGGCAGGAAGGCGAACTCGGGGTGCAGCGTGCTCCACTGGCGCAGGATCTCGCAATAGGGGCGCGGATCGACGTCCTCGTCGACGGCGATGCCGGCCAGCGCGTCGGTCGTGATGTTGCGGATGCAGTTGCCGCTGGTCTGGATGCCGTGCATGTCGACGTCGGCCAGCAGATCCATCACGTCGGCGGCGCGCGGCAGCGGGATCCAGTTGAACTGCAGGTTCTGGCGCGTCGAGAAATGACCGTAGCCGCCGCGTTCGGTCGGCAGCCCGGCGTCCTGGAGGTCGAACTCGCGCGCGATGCGGGCGAGCTGGCGCAGCTGGCGGCTGGCGAGCTCGCCGTAGGGCACGGCGATGCGCGCCATCGGCGCATGGCGCTGGATGTACCAGCCGTTCTGCAGTCGCAGCGCGCGGAAGTCGTCGTCGGGCAGTTCGCCGGCGAGGTGGCGTTCGAGCTGGCCGCGAAACTGGGCCGCGCGCTGGTGCACGAACTGGCGATCGGCTTCGGTGTACTGGTACATGGGCTATCCCTCGATGACGGCTGGACGCAGGACGGGCCTGCTCTGCTGAGGGTTGGACTCTAGGGAAAGCCCTAAATTTCCGGAACTACAAAGAAGTGACTTGCTTATATCGGAAACTGGTTAAAGACCGGTCTCCCTACAATCGACCCGTGAAACTCGAACCGCCATCCGCCTGCCGGCGGCGCGCGTTGCGCAGCTTGTCGTCGGCGGGGCTTGTCTGCGGGCTGAGTCTGGCCCTGGTGGCCTGCCAGACCGCACCGCCGGCGCCCGCGCCGGCGCCGCCCGAACCGCCGCCGCCACCGCCACCCAAGCCGCCACCGCGGCCACCACGCATCGGCTTGGCGCTGGGTGGCGGCGCGGCGCGCGGGTTCGCGCATATCGGCGTCATCCAGGTGCTCGAGGAAGCCGGCATCCATCCGGTGCTCGTCGCCGGCACGTCGGCCGGCAGCCTCGTCGCCGCGCTCTGGGCATCGGGCAAGAGCGGCCAGGAACTCGGCGCGCTGGCGCGCACGATGGACGAGGGCGCGATCACCGACTGGTCGTTCCCGGGCCGCGGGCTGATCAGGGGCGAGGCGCTGGCGCGCTTCGTGCGCGAGCAGACCGGCGGCCGCCTCATCGAGCAGATGAAGCTGCCGCTGGGCATCGTCGCCACCGACCTCGACAGCGGCGCGCCGATCCTGTTCCAGCGCGGCGACACCGGTGCCGCGGTGCGCGCCAGCAGCGCCGTGCCGGCGGTGTTCCAGCCGGTGCGCATCGGCAACCGCGAATATGTCGACGGCGGCCTCGTCGCCCCGGTGCCGGTGCGCTACGCGCGCCAGATGGGTGCCGAACTCGTGATCGCCGTCGACATCTCGTCGCCGCCCGACGGCAACGCCACCGGCGACATGTTCAAGCTGCTGCTGCAGACCTTCGCCATCATGGGTCGCAGCATCAACCAGTTCGAACTGCGCGACGCCGATGTCGTGCTGCGCCCGGTGCTGGCCGGCATCTCGAGCGCCGACTTCACGGCGCGGCTCAAGGCCATCGAGGCCGGGCGCGAAGTGGCCTTGCGGCAGTTGCCGGAGATCCGCCAGCGCATCGCCGCGTTGACGCGCTGATCACGCATTCGAGGAAAGACGGGGCAAAAAAAAGGGGCCCGATCTTCCGATCGGGCCCTTGAACGTTCCACACAAGACCCAGGGCAATGTCCCTGGCAGCTGGTAGACGCGGCGGCGCCGGAAGAGTTCCCTCCGGCGATCCCCCTAGCTTGTCAGCCAGAAAGGCTGGAACTTCAGGCGGCCTTCTTGCCCTTGGCGGCCGACTGCGTCGCCTTGACGGCGGTGTTGGTCATGGCGGTGAAGTTGGCTTCGGCGACTTCGGTGGCCTGCTTGGCGGCCTTGTGGACGCTTTCGTAAGCGTTGTTGGCAGCGGCGACGGCCGACTTGACGAGCGCGGCGGCGCTTCCGGTGCCGGCGGGCGCGTTCTTGACGGCGTTGTCGACCAGGGCCAGGACCTTCTGCTGGCCTTCGGCCAGGGTGGCCTCGGCGGCCTTCGACACTTCGGCGTTCGTGCCGGCGATGATGTCGTACAGATGACGGCTGTAGGCGGCGGCCTTCTCGGCGGCCGGTTGCAACAGGCCGGCTTGCAGCGTCAGCAGCTCTTGCGCATCCTTGACCGACAGGGCGGCCTGGGTCGTTTCGGCGGCTTCGGTCAGCGAGGTCTTCGCGACTTGCAGGTTCAGCTCGACGAGCTTCTCGATGCCTTCGAAGGCCTTGTTGGTCAGGCCGAAGAGGGTTTCGACGTTGGCCTTTTGGGCGGCCAGGAATTGTTCAGCGGTGAAGGTGGTCATGAATTGCTCCAGTGCAGTTGAGTTGAGAGAAACCGTGCGGCACCTTCCAGACAACTTATGCTGCGCCGCAACATGAAACGAAGTCTAGGGGAATCCCCGGAGTGGTGCAAGCGGTTTTTGGTGCAGTGCAACATATTAGGGGGGTGTTTCTAGAATCGGCCGCCGTGCTCGCCTTCCACTCGGACTCCCACGCCCCGACGCTGCCGCCCGGGCACCGCTTTCCGATGTCGAAGTACCAGTTGCTGCGCGAGGCCGTGCAGGCGCAGATGCCGGGCATCCGGCTGCTGGCGGCGCCCGCGGCCAGCGAGGGCGAACTGGCGCTGGCGCATGACCCGGCCTGGATCGAAGCCGTGCTCGGCGGCACGACGACGCCGGCGCAGCAGCGCGAGATCGGCTTCCCCTGGTCGCAGCGCATGGCCGAGCGCTCGCGCCACTCGGTCGGCGCGACCATCGCTGCCGCGCGCAGTGCACTCCTCGGCGGCGAGGGCCTGGCCGCCAACCTCGGCGGCGGCACGCACCATGCCTACGCGCACAAGGGATCGGGCTACTGCGTCTTCAACGATGTCGCGGTCGCCGCGCGGCTGATGCAGGCCGAATGGCATCGCCACCGGCGCGAACTGCTGCGGGTGATCGTCATCGACCTCGATGTCCACCAGGGCAACGGCACGGCGGCGATCTTCCGCGACGACCCGACCGTCTACACGCTGTCGCTGCACGGCGCGCGCAACTTCCCCTTCCGCAAGGAGGCTGGCGACCTCGATGTCGAACTGCCCGACGGCTGCGGCGACGCCGAGTACCTCGCGGCACTCGACCGCGCGCTGGCGCGCGCCTGGGAAGATCACCGCAGCGCCGCGCCGGCACTGGCCTTCTACCTCGCCGGCGCCGATCCGCACGAGGACGATCGCCTGGGCCGCCTGAAGCTCACGCGCGAGGGCCTGGCCGAGCGCGATCGCCGCGTCTTCGCAGCACTAGCCGAACGCCGCATCCCGGCGGTGCTGACGATGGCCGGCGGCTACGGGCGCGAGATCGCGACCACCGTCGCGATCCAGCGCCGCACGCTCGAGATCGCCCACACGGCCTGGTGCGCCTGGGCCCCGATGCAGAATCATCGGCAACCGAACGAGAACCATCGATGACGCCGACCATGACGCCCACCGTGACGCCGATCCTGACGATCACCCCCGAAGCCACCGCCGCCGTCGACGCCGCGATCGCCAGCCGCCGCTCGGTGCGCGCCTTCCTGCCGACGCCGGTGCCGCGCGCGACCGTCGAGCAGATCCTCGCCGTCGCCGCGCGCGCGCCCTCGGGCACCAACACGCAGCCGTGGAAGGTGCATGTGCTGACCGGTGCAGCGAAGTTGGCGCTGTCGCGCGACATCCGCGCCGCGCACGACGACCCCGAGGAGCGCGCCCGCCACACCGAGCCGTATGACTATTACCCGACCGAATGGCGCAGCCCCTACATCGACCGCCGGCGCAAGATCGGCTGGGACATGTACGCGCTGCTCGGCATCGCCAAGGGCGACAAGGCGCGCATGCACGAGCAGCATGGCCGCAACTACGACTTCTTCGACGCCCCGGTGGGCCTGATCTTCACCATCGACGCCGTGATGCGCCAGGGCAGCTGGCTCGATTACGGCACCTTCCTGCAGAACATCATGATCGCCGCGCGCGGCCGCGACCTCGACACCTGCCCGCAGCAGGCCTTCACGCAGTTCCACCGCATCATTGCGCGCCATCTCGCGCTGGCCGACGACGAGCACGTCGTCTGCGGCATGGCGCTCGGGCATGCCGATCCCGACGCGGCGGTCAACCGCCTCGTCACCGAGCGCGAACCGGTCCCGGCCTTCGCGCGCTTCCACGAGTGAGGCTAGAAATGAACCCACGCATCCTCGTCGCCCGGGCCGTCCCGCCCGAGATCGTCGCGCGGCTGCGCCGCCACTTCGAGGTCGAGGACAACCAGGGCAACGCCGTCTGGAGCGCCGCCGAACTCGCGGCGCGTCTGCAGGGCCGGCAGGGCCTGTTCGCGACCAACAGCGAACGCATCGACGTGGCGCTGCTCGACGCCTGCCCCGAGCTGCGCGTCGTCGCCAACATGGTCGTCGGCTACAACCATGTCGACGTGGCGGCGTGCACCGCGCGCGGCGTGCTCGTCACCAACACGCCCGACGTGCTGACCGAGACGACGGCCGATTTCGGCTTCGCGCTGATGATGGCCGCGGCGCGCCGCATGGCCGAGGGCGAACGCCTGCTGCGGCGCGGGGAATGGAAGCAATGGTCGTTCGACATGCTCACCGGCAGCGATGTCCACGGCGCCACGCTCGGCATCCTCGGCATGGGCCGCATAGGCCAGGCCGTGGCGCGCCGCGGCGCTCTGGGCTTCGGCATGAAGGTGATCTATCACAACCGCAGCCGCCTCGCGGCCGAGATAGAGGCCGGACTCGGCGCGCGCTACGTCGGCAAGGACGAGCTGCTGGCGCAGTCCGACCACCTCGTGCTCGTGCTGCCTTACACGGCGGCCAGCCACCATGCGATCGGCGGGCCCGAGATCGCGCGCATGAAGCCCAGCGCGACGCTGACGAACATCGCCCGCGGTGGCATCGTCGACGATGCGGCGCTGGCGGTGGCGCTGCGCGAGCGCCGCATCGCCGCCGCCGGCCTCGATGTCTTCGAGGGCGAGCCGGCGCTGCACCCGGCGCTGCTCGATCTGCCCAACGTCGTGCTGACGCCGCATATCGCCAGCGCCAGCGTCGCGACGCGGCGCGCGATGGCCGAGCTGGCCGCCGACAACCTGATCGCCGCGCTGACCGGCGGCGTGCCGCCGACGCCGGTCAACCCCGAGGTGCGGGTCAGGCCTTCTTGAGCGCGTTCGGGTCGATTGGCAAGGAGCGCAGCCGCTTGCCGGTGAGCGCGTAGATCGCGTTCACGACCGCCGGCGCGATCGGCGGCGTGCCCGGCTCGCCGATGCCGCTGGGCGGCTCGTTGCTGGCGACGATGTGCACCTCGACCTGGGGCATCTCGTTCATGCGCAGCACCGGGTAGTCGTTGAAGTTGCTCTGCTCGATGCGGCCGTCCTTGTAGCTGATGCGGCCGTACAGCGCGGCCGACAGTCCGTAGACGATGGCGCCCTCGATCTGGCGCTCGATCGTCAGCGGATTGACAGTGCGCCCGCAATCGACCGCAGCGACGACGCGGTGCACGCGCGGCCTGCCGTCGGCGTCGACCGAGACCTCGGCGACCTCGGCGACATAGCTGCCGAAGCTCGAGACGACGGCGATGCCGCGCGCCCGGCCCGCCGGCATTGGCTGGCCCCAGCCGGCCTTCTGCGCCGCAAGCTCGAGCACCGCCTTGTGGCGCGGCGAGTTGCCGAGCAGCGCGCGCCTGAACTCGTACGGGTCCTGCCTGGCGGCGGCGGCCATCTCGTCGATGAAGCCCTCGCTGAAGAAGCTGTTCTGCGAATGACCGACCGAGCGCCAGAACCAGACCTGCGGCCCCGGCTCGTGGCGGCCGTAGGCGATGTGCTGGTTCGCGATCGCGTAGGGATGGTCGACGAGGCCCTCGAGCGCCATCGCGTCGACGCCGCTGGGCGGTATCGCCATGAAGCCCGAGGCGGCCATGATCGACGGCGTGCCGACGCCGGCCTTCAAGGCGACGAGCCGGCCCTGCGCGTCGAGGCCGCCCTCGAACACCGCGACCGACGCCGGGCGGTAGTACTGCGCCGCCATGTCGTCCTCGCGGCCATAGATCAGCTTCACGGGCTTGCCGCTGATCTTGCTCAGTAGCGTCGCGTCGATCGCGAAGTCGGGCGCGAAGCGGCGACCGAAGCCGCCGCCGAGCATCAGCGTGTGGACCTTGACCTTGCCCGGCGCGACCTGCGCGACCTGGCCGAGGATGCCCTGTGCCGGTCCCTGGCTCTGCGTGCCGGCCCAGATCTCGACCGTCGCGTCCGGCCCCGTGCCCTGGACCCAGGCGGTGCAGTTCATCGGCTCCATGCAGGCATGGGCGAGGTAGGGCGCCTCGTAGCGCGCCTGCACCTGTTGCGCGGCACCGGCGAGCGCCGCCTGCGCCTGGCCCTTGTCCAGCGCCACGGCGGACGCCTCGCGCGCCGCGGCTTCGAGCTTGGTGCTGATCGCGCTGCTGTCGGGCGTCGCGCCGTCGCCGAGGTCCCAATCGACGGCCAGCGCATCGCGGCCCTGCTTGGCCGCCCAGTAGCCGGTCGCCAGCACCGCGACGCCGCTGGGCAGCGCAATGACCTGCTGCACGCCGGGCACGGCCTTGGCCTTGGCTTCATCGTAGTGCTTGGGCTTGGCGCCCTTGTTGGGCGCGCGGGCCATCACCGCGACGAGCAGCCCCGGCACCTGGGCATCGATGCCGAAGCGGGCCTTGCCGCTGGACTTGTCGGGCGAGTCGAGTCGCTTGGTCGGCTTGCCGATGAGCTTGAAGGCCATCGGATCCTTGAGCTTGGGTTGCGCCGGCACCGGCAGCTTCGACGCCGCCTCGGCGAGCGCGCCGTAGCCGATCTTCTTGCCGCCGGGGCCGTGGATCTGGCCCTTGTCGGTGCGCAACTGGTCTGCCGGCACGCCCCACTGCGCCGCTGCCGCGGCAACGAGCATCTCGCGCGCCGCCGCGCCGACCTGGCGCAGCGGCAGGTAGAAGGCGCGGATCGTCGCCGAGCCGCCCGTGCCCTGCATGCCGAACGCCGGATTGTTGTAGGCCTTGTCGGCCGGCGCCTGTTCGACCTCGACCCGGCTCCAGTCGGCATCGAGTTCGTCGGCGATGAGCATCGGGATCGCGGTGGCCACGCCCTGGCCCATCTCGGACGAGCCGCACAGGATCGTCACCTTGCCGTCGCCGGCGATGCGCAGCCAGGCGTTCATCGTCGTCGAACTTGGCGCTGTGGCGGCGCGCGCCGTCTTGTCCAGCGTCGGCAGGGCGAAGCCGACGACGAGGGCGCCGCCGGTCTGGAGGAAACCGCGCCGGGAGGTGTGGGTGGCGTCCATGGTCAGGCCTTGCGCAAGGTGGCCGCGGCGTCGTGGATGGCGGCGCGGATATGGTTGTAGGTGCCGCAACGACAGATGTTGCCGCTCATCGCGGCGTCGATGTCGGCGTCGCCGGGGGCACGGTTCTTGGCCAGCAGCGCGCAGGCGCTCATCACCTGGCCCGACTGGCAATAGCCGCATTGCGGCACGTCGTGCGCGACCCAGGCCGCCTGCACCGCACGGCCGGCGCGCGTCGCGCCGACGGCCTCGATCGTCGTCACCTTGCGCTGGCCGACGGCCGAGATCGGCGTCACGCAGCTGCGCACGGCCTGGCCGTCGATGTGCACGGTGCAGGCGCCGCACAGTGCCGCCCCGCAGCCGAATTTCGTACCCTGCAGTTGCAGGTTCTCGCGCAAGGCCCACAGCAGCGGCATCTCGGGCGGCGCATCGACCTGGACGGTCTTGCCATTCACATGAAGTTGGGTCACCGGGGGGCTCCTGTCGGTCGTCTGGGGATGTCTGGATTCAGGGCCGCGAGGCTACTCGATCGCGCCGATTTCTGCAGTGACAATGGCGCGATGGCTGATGGGACCGTCTACGTCGTGCTGGCGCTGCTGGCGCTCAACCTCTTGCTGCTGCTGTGGCTGGCGCTGCGCCGCGCCGACGAGCGCGTGCCGACGCTGGTCGAGCGGCTCGAACGCGAGCTGCGCGACGAGCTCGGCCGCCAGGGCCTGGGCACGCGCGGCGACCTCGCGCAGTTCCAGCGCATGCTGCTGACGCAGAGCGGCGACGCGGCGCGCACGCAGAACGAGCAGATCGATGCGTTCCGCGGCCAGCTCGCCGCAGCGCAGGCGCGCAGCGATGCCGCGCTGAGCCAGTTCGGCCAGACTCTGGGCGAGAACCTGCGCGCGCTCGCCGAGGCCAACGAGCGCCGGCTCGCCGACGTGCGCCAGGCCGTCGACGCGCGGCTGCAGTCGCTGCAGGAAGGCAACGAGCGCAAGCTCGACCAGATGCGCGCCACCGTCGACGAGAAGCTGCAGGCGACGCTGGAGACGCGGCTGGGCGAGAGCTTCAAGCAGGTCGCCGACCGCCTCGAGCAGGTGCACAAGGGTCTGGGCGAGATGCAGACGCTGGCGCGCGACGTCGGCGCGCTCAACCGCGTGCTCACGAACGTCAAGACGCGCGGCGTCTTCGGCGAGGTCCAGCTCGCCGGCCTGCTCGAGCAGGTCTTCACGCCCGAGCAGTACGCGACCAACGTCGCCACCGTGCCCGGCAGCGCCGACCGCGTCGAGTTCGCGATCCGCCTGCCCGGGCGGGCGGCGGAGCAGGGCGGCAACGCGGCCGCGCCGCTGTGGCTGCCGATCGACGCCAAGTTCCCGCGCGAGGACTACGAGCGGCTGCTCGACGCCGCCGAGCGCGCCGACGCGGCGGCGCTCGAGACCGCGGCCAAGGCGATCGAGAACCGCCTCAAGCTCGAGGCGCGCAGCATCCGCGACAAATACGTCTCGCCGCCGCACACGACCGATTTCGCGATCCTCTTCCTGCCGACCGAGGGCCTGTACGCCGAGGCGCTGCGCCGCCCCGGGCTGGCCGAGACGCTGCAGCGCGACTGCAAGGTGATGCTGGCCGGACCGACGACGCTGCTGGCGCTGCTCAACAGCCTGCAGATGGGCTTCCGTACGCTGGTGCTCGAGAAGCGCTCGGCCGAGGTCTGGGAGGTGCTGGGCGCGGTGAAGACCGAGTTCGGCAAGTTCGGCGACGTGCTGGCGAAGACGCGCAAGAAGCTCGAGGAGGCCAGCAACACGATCGACCAGGCCGAGACGCGCACGCGCGCGATGGCGCGCCAGCTGCGCAGCGTCGAGGCGCTGCCCGAGACGCGCGCGGCACAACTGCTGCCGGGGCTGGCCGTCGACGAGGACGAGCAGGGCTGAGCCCGGCGGCGACCGCCGGCCGCTCGGGCTAGAAGCGGATGCCGCCGGGCTGTTCCGCCGGATTCGGCGTCGTCGGCGGCGGCGGCGCCTGCCGGCTCGCCGGCGCTGCCGGCGGCGCCGCGCGTGCGACCATCGGTGTGGCGCGCGGCGTCGGCCAGTTCGGCGGCAGCTTCGACGTCCGCGGGTAGCCGGCGGCGTCGAGGTAGGTGTTCCAGTCACCCTCGTTGACGCCGCGCAGCGGCTGCGCGCCGATCGTCAGCGACGGCAGCGTGCGCCCGCCGACGGCCGCTTCGAGCGCGCGCGCGTCCTCTTCGGTCGTCACCAGGCGCTCGCTGTACGGGATGCCGCGCCGCTGCAGCAGCTGGCGCGCGTTGTCGCAGGGCGGGCATTCGCTGGTCGTGTAGAGCGTGACCGGGTAGGTCTGCGCCGGCTTTCGCAGCTCGGCCGGCAGCTCGGGTTGCGTCGACGCGGCGACCGGCGTGCCGCCGCGCATCGGCGTCACGCGCGACTTGGCGTCGGCCGGCGGCCGGTCGGTGTAGCTGATGCTGCCATCCGGGTTGACGACCTTGTACTGGGCCAGCGCCGCCGCCGCCGGCAGGGCGAGCAGCACCGCCAGCAGCAGCTGCGGCAGCGGTAGGTGGCGGGGTATCGATGCGTTGGTGGGCATGGGGCGGTGGCCGGACGGCAAAGACTGGAATCTAGCCCAGCGCGCGGGCGCGCTCAAGCGACGACCTCGCTCATGCCCTGATGGCGCAACAGCGCCTCGTTGCTCGGCGCGCGGCCGCGGAAGGCGATGAAGCTCTCGAGGGCAGGCCGGCTGCCGCCGACGGCGAGGATCTGGTCGCGGTAGCGCGCCCCGGTGGCGCGGTCGAGCAGGCCCGTCTCCTCGAATGCCGCGTAGGCGTCGGCCGACAGCACCTCGGCCCAGGCGTAGCCGTAGTAGCCGGCGGCATAGCCGCCGTTGAAGAGGTGGCCGAAGCTGTGGGCGTAGCGGTCGAAGGGCGGCGCGGCGACGACCTGGATCTCGGCGTTGACCTCGGCCTGGACCTCGCGGACGCGCTCGGCGGCGCCTGGCTCGGCATGCAGCCGCATGTCGAACAGCGCGTATTCGCATTGCCGCAGCAGCCGCAGGCCGGTCTGGAAATGGCGCGCCGCGATCATGCGGTCGTAGAGCTCGCGCGGCAGCGGCTCGCCGCTGTCGACATGGCAGCTCAGGCCCCGCAGCACCTCCCATTCCCAGCAGTAGTTCTCCATGAACTGGCTCGGCAGCTCGACGGCGTCGCCCTCGACGCCGGCGATGCCGGCGACGCCGAGCTCGTCGACCTGGGTCAGCATGTGGTGCAGGCCATGGCCGAACTCGTGGAACAGCGTGATCAGGTCGTCGTGCGTGAGCAGGGCCGGCCGGCCTTCCAGCGGCGGCGCGAAGTTGCAGATCAGGTGCGCGACGGGCAGCTGCAGCGCGCCCTCGGGGCGGCGCCAGCGGCCGCGGCAGTCGTCCATCCAGGCACCCGACTGCTTGCCGGCGCGGGCGTAGGTGTCGAGGTAGAAGGCGGCCACCGGCGCGCCGCCGCGCAGCACTTCGAAATAGCGCACCGACTCGTGCCAGACCGGCGCCGTCGCCGGACGGATCGCGACCCCGAACAGCGTCTCGACGAGGCCGAACAGGCCCTGCAGCACGCGCGGCTCGGTGAGATAGGGTTTCACGTCCTCGCTGCTGAAGCTGTAGCGCGACTGCTTGAGCCGCTCGCTCGCGTAGGGCCGGTCCCAGGCCTCGAGTTCGGCCAGGCCCAGCTCGCGCGCGGCGAACGCCGCGAGCTCGGCGACCTCGCGTTCGGCGTGCGCTCGCGCGCGCCGCGCGAGGTCGCGCAGGAAGTCCAGCACTTCGCGCGGCGTGCGCGCCATCTTCGGTGCCAGCGCAAAGGCGGCGTAGTTCGGAAACCCGATCAGCGCCGCCTCCTCCTGGCGCAGCGCCAGCAGTTCGCGCATCGCCGCGCTGTTGTCGTGCTCGGGCGGCCCGAATTCGCTCGCCCGCGTCGCGTAGGCGCGCAGCAGCGTCGCGCGCAGTTCGCGATCGTCGGCGTATTTCATCAGCGGCAGGTAGCAGGGCAGCTGCAGCGTCAGGCGGTGGCCCGCGACGCCGGCCGCCTCGGCGGTGGCGCGCGCGGCGCGCCGCACGTCGTCGGGCACGCCGGCGAGCCGCTCGGCGCCGACGTCGAGGACGTAGGCATCGGTGGCGTCGAGCACATGGTCGCCGAACTGCTGGGACAGCGCGGCCATGCGGTCCTGGATCGCGGCATGGCGCTCGCGCGCCGCGCCCTCGAGCTCGGCGCCGCCGAGGACGAAGTCGCGCAGTGCGTGGGCCAGCACCTGGCGCCGCGCCGGGCTCAGCGCCGCGGCGGCCGGGCTCGCGGCGAGCGCCTTGTACTTGGCGTACAGCCGCGCGTCGGCGCCCATGCGCGTCATGAAATCGACGACCTTGGGCAGCGCCTGCGCATGCGCCGCGCGCAGCGCCGGCGTGTCGACGACGGCCTGCAGGTGGCGCACATGGCCCCAGGCGCGGTGCAGCCGCTCGACCGGCACGTCCAGCGCCAGCGCGAGCGCGTCGTAGTCGGCGGCGACCTCGGGGCCGACCGCGCGTTCGAGTGCGGCGTCGGCGGCGGCGAGCAGGTGGTCGATCGCCGGCGCGACATGCTCGGGACGGATCGCCGCGTAGTCCGGGCTGTCGGCGAGCAGCGGGTTCGCTTCGAGGCTGCTCATCCGGCGGTCCCGGCCCTGGTGGTCGCCCCGGCCGCCTGCAGCGTGTTGACGAGCAGCATCGTGATCGTCATCGGCCCGACCCCGCCGGGCACCGGCGTGATCCAGCCAGCGACCTCGCGCACGCCGGCGTAGTCGACGTCGCCGCAGAGCCTGCCCTCGTCGTTGCGGTTCATGCCGACGTCGATGACGATGGCGCCGGGCTTGACCATCGCCGCGGTCAGCGTGTTGCGGCGGCCGACGGCGGCGACGACGATGTCGGCCGCGCGCGTGTGCACGGCGAGGTCGGGCGTCGCGCTGTGGCAGACGGTGACGGTGGCGTGGGCCTGCAGCAGCAGCAGCGCCATCGGCTTGCCGACGGTGTTGCTGCGGCCGATGACGACGGCATGCCGGCCCTTGATCGGCACGCCGGTGCTCTCGATCAGCTTCATGCAGCCGTAGGGCGTGGCCGGCCGCAACCCTGGGAGTCCCGTCATCAGCGCGCCGGCCGAATGCACCGAGAAGCCGTCGACGTCCTTGTCGGTGGCGATCGCCGCGATGACCTTCTGCGGGTCGATGTGGCGCGGCAGCGGCATCTGCACGAGGATGCCGTGGATCGTCGGATCGGCGTTGAGCGCGGCGATGCGCGCCAGCAGCGCCGACTCGGCCAGTGCGGCGTCGTATTTCTCGAGCACCGAATGCAGGCCGTGCTCCTCGCAGGCCTTGACCTTGTTGCGCACGTACACGGCGCTGGCCGGGTCGTCGCCGACGAGGATCACGGCCAGGCCGGGCTTGCGTCCCTGCGCGGTCAGCGCGGCGGCGCGCAGGCCGACTTCGCTGCGGATCTGTCGGGACAGCGCGATGCCGTCGATGGTTTGTGCGGTCATGGTGCGGTTGCGGAAATGAACGAGGCCGCTCGGTGGGCGGCCTCGTGCGGGTCCAGACGTCGTCGGCGCCTCAGGGGCCTCAGGGTTTCGATTGCGCGCCGAGCGCGATCTTCAGCAGGTCGGCGACGGTGTTGGCGTTGAGCTTTTCCATGATGTTGGCGCGATGCGCCTCGACCGTCTTGATGCTGATGCCCAGGTCGTCGGCGATCTGCTTGTTGAGCCGGCCGGCGACGATGCGCTCGAGGACCTGGCCCTCGCGCGTCGTCAGGCGCGACAGCAGCGCGTCGCGGCTGGCCTGTTCCTGGTGCTGGCTGAAGGCGCTGCGCGCCTGTTCGAGCATGCGCTCGACGAGGCCCAGCAGTTCCTCTTCCTTGAACGGCTTCTCGATGAAGTCCATCGCGCCCTTTTTCATCGTCGTCACGGCCATCGGCACGTCGCCGTGGCCGGTGATGAAGACGATGGGCAGCGGGCTCTTGCGTTCGAGCAGCCGGTCCTGCAGCTCGAGCCCGGTCATGCCGTCCATGCGGATGTCGGCGATCAGGCAGGCGACCTCGCGCGGGTCGAAGCGGGCGAGGAAGGACTCCGAGGAATCGAAGCACTTGACCCGGTAGTCCTTGCCTTCGAGCAGCCACTGCAGGGAGTCCCGAACCGCTTCATCGTCGTCGACGACGTAGACAGTGCCCTTCTTCGGAATCAGGCTCATACGTTGTTGCGGGCGTTGCGGCGCCTAGGAGTTCGTCGAAGTCTCGCCCTCGGGCGAGGTGGCCGCGGCCTCGGTGCGGGCCGACGAATCGACCGGCAACGTGAACGAGAAGCGGCAGCCCACGGCCTGGCTGCCATTGTAGAGGTTCTGCGCCCGCATCCGGCCGCGATGGCTCTCGACGATCGAGCGGCACAGGCTCAGTCCGATGCCCAGGCCCTCGGGCTTGGTCGAGAAGAAGGCCTCGTAGAGGCGGTCGATCATCTCGTCCTTGATGCCGGGGCCCATGTCGGTGACGCTGAACTCGATCACCCCGCCTTCCTCGGCCGTGTGGCGCGGCACGACGCGCAGCTCGATGTGGCGGCGCGCCGGCGGCAGCTGCGCGCTGTCGATCGCCTCGGCCGCGTTCTTCAGCAGGTTGAGCACGACCTGTTCGATGAGGATGGGGTCGACGAGGATCGTCGGCAGGCGCTGCGCGACATAGGTGTGGATCGCGACATGGCGCCGGCGCAGCTCGATGCCGGCGAGGTCGACCGCGTCCTCGACGATCTGGCGCGCCTGCGCCGGCTGGCGCTGCGGCTCGCTGCGCTTCACGAAGGCGCGGATGCGGTGGATGATCTGGCCCGCGCGCTCGGCCTGGCGCGCCGTCTTCTGCAGCGCGGCGATGAGGTCGTCCTGCTGGATCGTTGCCGCCTTCACGCGCGAGACCATGCCGTTGCAGTAGTTCGTGATCGCCGTCAGCGGCTGGTTCAGCTCGTGCGCGACCGATGAGGCCATCTCGCCCATCGTCACGAGCCGGCTCGTGACCTGCGCCTTCTCGGCCTGCGCCGCGGCCTGCTCCTCGGCGCGCAGCCGCGACGTGATGTCGGTGGCGATCAGCATCTGCGCCAGCCGGCCGTCGGTCCACTGCAGGTAGCGTGAGCGCACGTCGAACCATTTCTGCAGCGATTCGACGTAGACCTCGCGCGGATGCGTGCCGGCCTCGGTGAGATCCTGGGTCGGCAGGCCCGACAGGCCGTCGACCTCGTCGAGGTGGTCGGTACCGACGACGGCGCCGACGGCGCCGCCCGCCATCAGCTGATGGCCGCCGGCGTCACCGCCGAACCACAGCCGGTACGAGCGGTTCGCGAACAGCAGCTCGCCCTGCTGCACCGAGAGTACCGAGACCGAGGCGTCGAGCCCCTCGAGCACGGTCGTGAAGCGCTCGTGCGAGGCCGAGAGCTGGTCGCGGATGCGCTTGGCCTCGGTGATGTTCGTCACCGAGGTCATCCAGCCGGTCTGCTGGCCCTTGGGATCGATCAGCGGGCTGACGTACATGCGGGCGTCGAACAGCGAGCCGTCCTTGCGCATCACCTTGACCTCGATGCCGCCGCTGGGGCTGCGGCCCTGCAGTTCCTGCTGCAGCAGCCGGCTGTTCTCCTCGATGCGGTCGGGCGGCCAATAGGGGTAGGGCGGCAGGATGCCGACCATGTCGGGGCTCGCGAAGCCGGTCATCTGGCAGAACGCCGCGTTGACGTAGGTGATGCGGCCCTCGAGGTCCATCGCGCGCATGCCCGTGGGCATCGAGTTCTCCATCGCGCGGCGGAAGTTCGTCTCGGCGATCAGCGCGCCCTGGATCTGCGAGCGCCGCCGCATGTGGCGCCAGCTGCCCAGCAGCATCCAGACCGTGAGGATGGCGAGCGCGACGACCATCCAGAACAGCGTGTTGTTGACGAGGCCGATGCTCGTGCGCCAGCCCTGGCCGCGCAGCCGCAGGCCGTTGAGCGCCGGCGTCAGCGGCGCGTCGCTGAACAGCGGCGAGCGCCGGCTCGCCTGGCCCGGCATCGCGGTGATCGTCGCCGCGAGCAGATGCTTGTTCTCGTCGAGCACCGAGATCATGTGGCGCTGCGCGACATCGGGCGGCACGAAGTGGCGCACCAGCGATTCGATCGAGTACTCGGCGACCAGCGCACCGGCGTAGGCGTTGCGCTCGCTCAGCGGGATGTAGAGCTGGAAGACCGCGGCGCCGGTGCTGTCGGCGAAGGCGCGCGAATACACCGGCGCGCGGCTCTCGCGCGCGGCGCGGAAGGCGGCCTCGGCGGCGCTGGGCTGGCCGGCGACGGGCAGCGTCGGCTGCGGCTGGTCGGCGCCGCTGTTGACCTCGTAGAGCATCGCCCAATGCGTGGCCTTGACCTGGCGCCTGGCGTCGAGCCAGGTCAGGTGGGTGACCTCGGGGCGCTCGCGCAGGAAGGTCTGGGCCTGCTGCTCGAACTGGTCGGCGCTGGTGCCCTGCGGCACGAGTTCGCGCGCCATGCGGATCAGGTGTTCCTGGTTCTGGATCAGGTGCAGGCCGATCTGCTGCTGCGTGATCTCGGTGTCGCGCTTGACCGACTCGCTCTCGCGCTCGGTCTCCTCGTTGCGCAGATACCAGAAGGCGGAAATGATCGCCGCCAGGAACAGCAGCACCGACAACAGCGGCGCCAGGGTCGCGAACCGATCCTGGCGCGACAGCGACTGGCGCCGCCACCAGCCATCGAGGAAGCGTTGGGCGGAGGGCAGCGGGGCGGCAGGGGCCTGGGGTGGCGGCATCGGGGCGATTATCCGGGGCCGCCTGGATGGATCTAACGATTTCGTATTATGATATGTAAACGCACTATTTGAAATTTCACTCGACTGTGGCAGACTCGCGTCCCATCGTCGAACAGACCACAAAGGAGACAAGCATGTCAGCGATGCCCGAGCCGAGCCGTGCCGCCGCGGCCCCCGACACCGACGCCCAGGAAACCCGCGAATGGCTCGACGCGCTCGAGGCCGTGATCGGCAGCGAGGGACCCGAGCGCGCGCATTTCCTGCTCGAGCAACTGCTCGGCCACGCGCGCGAGCATCAGATCGACCGGCCGTTCTCGGCCAACACCGCCTACGTCAACACGATCCCGCCCGAGCAGGAAGAGCGCAGCCCCGGCAACCTCGACCTCGAAGGCCGGCTGCGCGCCTACATGCGCTGGAACGCGATGGCGCTGGTCGTCAAGGCCAACCGCCTGCACCCGGCCGACGGCGGTGACCTCGGCGGCCACATCGGCAGCTTCGCCTCGCTGGCGCATATGTTTGCCGCCGGCTTCAACCATTTCTGGCACGCCGACTCCGACGACCACGGCGGCGACCTGCTCTACATCCAGGGCCACAGCGCCCCCGGCATCTACGCCCGCGCCTACATGGAAGGCCGCATCACCGAGGAGCAGATGCTGAACTTCCGCCAGGAGGTCGGCGGCAAGGGCCTGTCGAGCTACCCGCATCCGAAGCTGATGCCCGGGTTCTGGCAGTTCCCGACCGTCTCGATGGGCCTGGGCCCGCTGATGTCGATCTACCAGGCGCGCTTCCTCAAGTACCTGCATGCGCGCGGCATCGCCGACACCTCGAAGCGCAAGGTCTGGGTCTTCCTCGGCGACGGCGAGATGGACGAGCCCGAGAGCCTGGGCGCCATCGGCCTGGCGGCGCGCGAGAAGCTCGACAACCTGATCTTCGTCGTCAACTGCAATCTGCAGCGCCTGGACGGCCCGGTGCGCGGCAACGGCAAGATCATCCAGGAGCTCGAAGGCACCTTCCGCGGCGCCGGCTGGAACGTCATCAAGCTGATCTGGGGCAGCAACTGGGACCCGCTGCTGGCGCGCGACAAGGACGGCGCGCTGCGCAAGCTGATGCTCGACACGCTCGACGGCGACTACCAGGCCTTCAAGGCGAACGACGGCGCCTTCGTGCGCAAGAACTTCTTCGGCCGCGACCCGCGCACGATCGAGATGGTCGCCAAGATGAGCGACCAGGACATCTGGAACCTGCGCCGCGGCGGCCACGACGCGGCCAAGGTCTACGCCGCCTTCCACCGTGCCAACGGCCATGTCGGCGAGCCGACGGTGCTGCTGGTGAAGACGGTCAAGGGCTGGGGCATGGGCAGTGCAGGCGAGGGCAAGAACACCGTGCACCAGGCCAAGAAGCTCAGCGACGAGGCGATCCGATTCTTCCGCGACCGCTTCAACATCCCGATCCCCGACGCCGACCTGGCCAAGATCCCTTTCTACAAGCCGGCCGACGACACGCCGGAAATGAAGTATCTCCACGAGCGCCGCCAGGCCCTGGGCGGCTACCTGCCCAAGCGCCGCAGCCATGCCGACGAGAGCTTCACGGTGCCCTCGATCGAGACCTTCAAGGCCGTGCTCGAGCCGACCGCCGAGGGGCGCGAGATCAGCACGACGCAGGCCTACGTGCGCTTCCTCACGCAGCTGCTGCGCGACAAGGCGCTGGGCCCGCGCGTCGTGCCCATCCTCGTCGACGAGGCGCGCACCTTCGGCATGGAGGGCCTGTTCCGCCAGATCGGCATCTACAACCCCGCGGGCCAGAACTACACGCCGGTCGACAAGGACCAGGTGATGTACTACCGCGAGGACAAGGCCGGCCAGATCCTGCAGGAGGGCATCAACGAGCCCGGCGGCATGGCGAGCTGGATCGCCGCGGCGACGTCGTATGCGACGAACAACCGCATCATGATCCCGTTCTACATCTACTACTCGATGTTCGGCTTCCAGCGCGTCGGCGACCTCGCCTGGGCCGCCGGCGACATGCAGGCGCGCGGCTTCCTGCTCGGCGGCACGAGCGGGCGCACGACGCTCAACGGAGAGGGTCTGCAGCACGAGGACGGCCACAGCCACATCCTGGCCGGCACGATCCCCAACTGCGTCAGCTACGACCCGACCTTCGCGCACGAGGTCGGCGTGATCCTGCACCATGGCTTGAAGCGCATGGTCGAGAAGCAGGACAACGTCTACTACTACATCACGCTGCTCAACGAGAACTACGCGATGCCGGGGCTGAAGCCGGGCACCGAGGAGCAGATCATCAAGGGCATGTATCTGCTCGAGGAGGGTGCCAAGAAGACGCCGCGCGTGAACCTGCTGGGCAGCGGCACCATCCTGCGCGAAAGCCAGGAGGCGAAGAAGCTGCTCGAGGCCGACTGGGGCGTGGCCGCCAACGTCTGGAGCTGCCCCAGCTTCAACGAGCTGGCGCGCGACGGCCAGGACGCCGAGCGCTGGAACCTGCTGCACCCGACGGCCGAGCCGCGCGTGCCCTTCGTCGCGCGCCAGCTCGCACCGCACGCGGGACCGGTCGTCGCATCGACCGACTACATGAAGGCCTACGCCGAGCAGATCCGCGCCTACATCCCGAAGGGCCGCAGCTACAAGGTGCTGGGCACCGACGGCTTCGGCCGCAGCGATTTCCGCTCGAAACTGCGCGAGCATTTCGAGGTCAATCGGCATTACATCGTCGTCGCCGCGCTGAAGGCGCTGGCCGACGACGGCAGCCTGCCCGCGGCCAAGGTGGCCGAGGCGATCGCGAAGTACGGCATCGAGGCCGATCGCATCAACCCGCTCTACGCCTAAGGGAGGCCGGTCATGGCGTTGGTCGAAGTGAAAGTGCCGGACATCGGCGACTTCAAGGACGTGGAAGTGATCGAGCTGCTGGTCAAGGCCGGCGATACGGTCGCGGCCGATCAGTCGCTGCTCACCGTCGAGTCGGACAAGGCGTCGATGGAGATCCCGTCGTCGCATGCCGGCGTCGTCAAGGAGCTGCGGGTGAAGATCGGCGACAAGGTCAGCGAAGGCACGCTGGTGCTGATGCTCGAGACCGCGGGCGGCGCGGCGGCGACGTCGGCCCCGGCAGCGCCGGCGCCCGTTGCGGCGGCACCGGCGGCAGCGCCTGCAGCGGCGCCTGCAGCGGCGGCGCCTACGGGTCCGGTCGAGGTCATCGTGCCCGACATCGGCGATTTCGCCGAAGTCACGGTCATCGAGGTTTTCGTCAAGCCCGGCGACGCGGTGAAGGTCGAGCAGAGCCTGATCACCGTCGAGAGCGACAAGGCGTCGATGGAGATCCCGTCTTCGCATGCCGGCGTCGTCGAGACGATGCTCGTGAAGGTCGGTGACAAGGTCAGCAAGGGCACGGCGATCGCGCGGCTGCAGGGCGTGGCCGGCGCCGCGCCGGCAGCGGTGCCGGCCGCCGCGGCC
>JAGWTU010000010.1 GCA_028868825.1 Burkholderiales bacterium
GCGAATCAGGCCCGGATGCCGACCCAGGACCAGCCCAGCATCAGCAGGCCGAGCGCGGCGAGCCAGCTGCCCGGGTGGCGCACCGTCAAGCCGCGACCGTGCCTTGGGCCCATCGCCGACAATCGCCCGGCGGCACTTGGCGCGCGCCGCGCGAGGAGGCCATGGCGATGGAAGCGACGACGACGCTGGACGGCATCGAAGTCTTCACCGGCGGCGAGGGCGACGATGCGATCGTGATGATCCATGGCTGGCCCGACACCCATCGCCTGTGGGACGGCACCGTCGCGGCGCTGCAGGACCGCTTCCGCTGCGTGCGCTTCACGCTGCCCGGCTTCGACATCGACCGCCCGTCGCGGCCGACCTCGGTCGCGGCGATGGTCGAGTTGATACGCAAGATCGTCGAGGAGGGCGGCGGCGGCCGCCCCGTGACGCTGCTGCTGCACGACTGGGGCTGCGTCTTCGGCTACCAGTTCGCGATGTCGCATCCGGCACTGGTGTCGCGGCTGATCGGCATCGACGTCGGCGATGCCGGTTCACGCGAATTCAAGCGCGGCCTGACGGCCAAGGCCAAGGCGATGATCGCCGGCTATCAACTCTGGCTCGCGCTGGCGTGGCGCCTGGGCGGCACGCTGGGCGACCGCATGACGCGAGCGATGGCGCGCTGGCTGCGCTGTCCGGCCGACCCGGCGCATGTCGGCGCGCAGATGAACTACCCGTACGCGATGCAATGGCTGGGCACGGCGGGTGGCATGCGCGGCCTGGCGCCGCTGGAGCCCCGATGCCCGATGCTGTTCTTCTACGGCACGCGCAAGCCCTTCTTGTTCCACACGTCCGCCTGGGCGCTGGTGCTGGCGGCGCGGCCGGGTTGCCGGGTGCAGCCGATGAGGACGGGCCACTGGGTGATGCTCGACGACCCGGAGGGATTCAATCGGGCGCTGCGGGATTGGCTCCTGCCGGGAACCCGCTGACGGCGCCTCGACCCGCGGTCGGCCGCGGACGCGGGCAGGACGCCGCTCGACGGCTCGCAGGCAGGCTCAGCGGCGCATGCGCCCGCGCGCGCACGCCGCCAGCGTCAAGGCCAGCAGGGTCAGGCCGACACCGCCGGGCTCGGGTACCGCGTTCGCCTGGGGCTGCCCCTGGAATCCGAGCGTCAGTCCCTGGGCATTGGTGTAGAAGCCGACGATCTGGCCGAGGTCGTTGATGCCATTGATCGTCGTCGCGGTCGACGCAGCCGGATCCAGCGTCGTGAAGACGCCCCCGATGTCGAGGAATCCATGCATGGCGCCGCCGGCGTCGGTGTAGTCGCCGACGATCTGGCCGAGACCATTGATGCCCAGGGCCTGCGTCGAAAGGGCTCCCGGCACATCGATGGTGGTCACGACGCCCGCGACGTCTTCGAAGCCTTCGAATGCGCCCGTGACGTCCTCGAAGAATCCGACCGCCGCGCCCGCGTCGTTGATTCCCGTGGCCTGGCTGTTGATGTTCGCCGGCAGCAGCGTGTCGATATACGTGTAGGCCGACAGCACCGTGTTGAAGACGAAGGCCCGCTGCAGCGTCGCGCCCGCGGCGTCGGTGGACGAGTAACCGACGGCCAGGCCATTCGATTTGCCTATGCCCAGGAGCTGATCGAAGGCCGTGCCCGGCGCATCGACCGTCGAGTAAGTCCCGCCGACGTCGACGAAACCGTGATTGGCGCCGGTCACATCGACCCAGAATCCCACGGTCGTGCCCAGCCCACTGATGCCGACGACCTGGGTCGCGCTGCTCCCAGGGAAATTCTCACGCGTGAATTGGGCGCCGCCATAGGGCGCGACGGCCGAGAATCCATTGAAGGCACTCGCGTTACCGTAACCGACGATGGTGCCCGCATTGTTGATTCCCAGCACCTGCGTGAATCCCGGATTGGCGGGATCGACGACATCCTGAAACAGGTAACCTGCTTGTGCAGCACCGGCGCAAAGGGCGAGAGCGATCGTTGCGGTCAGGCGATGGCGGATCATCTTGATACTCCCCGGCGCCCGAAGACGCCACCCATAGGATCGAGCGCTTGTAATCATCGAATCAGCGTAACAGCGGCGCAGGCGAAGGTCGATCCCGAAAGGGCTCATACCCCCTCGGATGAGGTGTCGTTGCGAGGACATCCGGCGCGGAATGCGCCTGCGCGGCGCCCACCGCTAGGGAAATTCCCGCCGTGTCGCCAATTGCCAAGGCGATGTCGGCTCGGGGCAATCGCCGCGTATCGATTCACCCGATCCTCGACGCGGGCGTCAGCGCATGCCCCGCGGACCATCCGAGGAGCGATCACGATGAAGCAACTATCCGGGGCGGACAACCTGTTCCTGGCGCTCGAACAAGGCAACCAGACGGCGCATGTCGCCGGCCTGGGCCTGTACGACCCGTCGACGGCACCGGGCGGTGCCGTCCGCTTCAAGGGCATCCTGGGCTATTTCGAGAGCCGGCTCGGCACCTCGAAGGCCTTCCGCCGCCGCCTCGTGCGCGCGCCGCTGAATCTGGACCGGCCGTATTGGGTCGACGAAGCGACGGTGGACATGGAATTCCATGTCCGCCACATCGCGCTGCCGCAGCCGGGCGACTGGCGTCAGCTGTGCATCCAGGTCGCGAGGCTGCACGCGCGTCCGCTCGATCTCTCGCGGCCGGCCTGGGAGGCCTACGTGATCGAGGGCCTCGACCATATCGAGGGCCTGGCGCCGGGCAGTTTCGCGCTCTACATCAAGTTCCACCACGCCGCGGTCGACGGCGAGGCCGGCGCCGCGGTGATCGGCGCGCTGCACTCGCTCAGCCCGCTGCCCGAGGTGGCGGCGGCGCCGGCCGCGGCGACGATCGCCGACCGCGAGCCGACCACCGTCGAACTGCTGGCGCGCAGCGTCGGCAATCGCTACGCGCGGATCAGGCAGGCATCGCGGCTGGCGATCGATCTCGGGCCCGTCGTCTGGCAGTTCGGCCTGCAACAGATCAGGCCGCGCGCGGCCGACGATGCCGACGCGGCGGCGCGCGACCCCGATCTTTCGGTCAAGCAGGCGCCGCCGACGCGCTTCAATACCGCGCTCTCGCCGCACCGCGTGATGGACGCGGTGCCGCTGCCGCTGGACGCGGTCAAGCGCGTGCGCGCCGCCCACCCCGGCGCCACGCTCAACGACATCTTCATGACGGTGAGCGCGGGCGCCCTGCGGCGCTACCTCGAGAAGAAGAAGGAACTGCCCGAGGCGACGCTCAACGCGATGATCCCGATAAGCCTGCGCGGCGAGATCAAGGACGCCGACGCCGGCAACCAGGTCGGCCTCTCGGCGATGCCGCTGTTCACGAACATCGCCGGCGAGGGCAAGCGCCTGCAGATGATCCATCGCGGCTCGGCCAAGGGCAAGAGCGACGCGGCCGTGCTCGGCAAGGACCTGCCGGGCCAGGTGCTGCAGGTGCTGCCGACGTCGGTCGCCGAATTCGCGATGCGGCGTCTGCTGCTGCCCAAGATCAACCTGACGATCTCGAACGTGCGCGGGCCGAGCGTGCCGCTGTACATGGCCGGCGCGCGGCTGACGGCGTTCATCCCGATCAACATGCTGCTCGACGGCATGGGGCTGAGCCTCACCGGCTTCAGCTACAACGGCGCGCTGTGGGTCGGCGTGATCGCCTGCCGGCAGATGATGCCCGACCCGGCGCTGTTCGCCCAGGGCCTGCGCGAGAGCTTCGCAGCGCTGCTGGACGACGCCGATGCCCTACTGGCCAAGGAAGCCCAGGCGGCCAAACCGGCGGCCAGACCCGCAGCCGGGCGCAGCCGTGCCGCGAAGCCGCCGGCGCGAAAAACCGCCAAGGCCGTCACGGCCGGCTGACAGCCGCCGCCGGACGACAATGGCGCCGGGTCGCATGCCTTCGGCGCGGCCACGTGCTGGAGACCGACACCCTTGAAACGCGACAAGCGCGATCGGCGCAAGCCGACCGCCGCCGCTGCGGCGGCGCCGCCGGCGGCGGCCGCACCTTCGGCATGGCGCCGACGCTGGCTGCCGGCCGTGCTCGCCCTGGTGCTGATCGCCGCGCTGGCCGGCCTGGCCTGGCGCCATCGCCACGCGGCGGATGCGTCCGCCGCGCCAGCCGCCGCCATCGCCGCAAACGCAGCGGCAAGTGCAGCGCAGAGCGCAGCAGCAAGCTACGTCGACAACCGGCAATGCCTCGCCTGCCATGCCGCCGAAGCCGCGTCATGGCAGGCGTCGCATCACGCCCAGGCGATGGCGGTGCCGACGGCGGCCAGCGTGCGCGGCAATTTCGCCGACGCAACATTCGTGCGGCGCGGCGTCGTCTCGCGCTTCTTCCGCCGCGGTGACAAATACCTCGTGCATACCGAGGGTGCCGACGGCCGGCCGGCCGATTTCGAGATCGCCTACACCTTCGGCGTCGCGCCGCTGCAGCAATACCTCATCGCCCAGCCCGGCGGCCGATTGCAGGCGCTGCAGATCGCCTGGGACAGCGAGCGCAAGCGCTGGTTCGACCTGCGGCCGCAGGAGCGCACGCCGCCCGGCGATGTCCTGCACTGGACCGGCCGCTACGAGACCGCGAACACGATGTGCATCACCTGCCACACGACGGCGTACGAGAAGCGCTACGACGCCGCCGCCGACCGCTACGACTCGCGCTGGCAGGACTTGGGCGTGGGCTGCCAGGCCTGCCATGGCCCGGGGTCCGCGCATCTGCAATGGGCGCAGCAAGCCGCGCAGGGGCGCGGCGCGCCCGATGCCGCGGGCGCGCGCCATGGCTGGGCGATGGACCCGAAGACGCTGGGTTCGCGCTCGGTCGTCGACCTCTGCGCGCCCTGCCATTCGCGGCGCAGCGAACTCACCGCCACCGCGGCGCCCGGCGCGCCGCGACTCGACCAGTCCCTGCCCAGCCTGCTGACCGCCGGGCTGTACCACGCCGACGGTCAGCAACTCGACGAGGTCTTCGTCGACGGCTCGTTCCGCCAGAGCCGCATGTTCGCGCGCGGCGTCGGCTGCAGCCACTGCCACGACCCGCACAGCGGCCGCATCAGGCGGCAGGGCAACGCGCTGTGCCTGCAATGCCACCGGACGCCGGCGAACGCGGCCTTCCCCGGCGCCGCCGGCGTCTTCGATGCGAGCAGCCACCACCATCACGCGCCGGGCAGCGCGGGCGCGCAATGCGTCAACTGCCACATGCCGGCCAAGGTCTACATGCAGATCCAGTCGCGGCCCGACCACAGCCTGCGCATACCGCGGCCCGATCTGACGCTGAAGATCGGCACGCCGAACGCCTGCAACGGCTGCCATGCCGACAAGACCGCGCAATGGGCCGCCGACCGCGTCCAGGCCTGGTACGGCGCCCGACGGCGCCAGGAGACGCACTACGGCGAGGCCCTGGCGGTGGCGCGTGCCGGCCGGCCCGACGCCGGCGCGGCGCTCGACCGCCTCGTCGCCAACCCGCAGGTTCCGGCCATCGTGCGCGCCACCGCGCTGGCGATGCCGCGCGGCGACGCCGATGCCGCGGCGCGCATCGCGGCCACGCGCGACGCCGACGCCGAAGTGCGCGCCGCGGCCGCCGACAGCCTCGACGCCCTGCCCGCCGAGCAGCGCCTGACGGCGCTGGCGCCGCTGCTCACCGACCCGCTGCGCGCCGTGCGCATCGCCGCGGCACGCGGCCTCTCGTCGCTGCCGGCCGCGCGCATCGACGCCGCCACGCGGCCCGCCTTCGAAGCGGCGCTGGCCGAATTCATCGCGGTGCAGAAGCTTTCGCTCGACATGCCGGGCGCGCGCCTGAACCTCGCCGTCGTCGAACAGAACCTCGGCCACGACGAGGCGGCCGCATCGAACTACCTCGCCGCGCTCGCCATCGACCCCGATTTCACGCCCGCGCGCGCCGACCTCGCGCTGCTCTACAACGCGATGTCGCGCAACGCCGATGCGCTGCGCGTGCTGCGCGAGGGGCTGGCGCGCCACCCCGAGATCGGCGAGCTGCAGTATTCGCTCGGCCTGCTGCTGGCCGAGGAGCATCGGCTGGACGAGGCGGCCGCCGCGCTGGGCCGGGCGGCGCAGCTGATGCCGACGCATGCGCGCGTGCACTACAACCTCGGCCTGGCGCTGCAGCAGCTCGGCCGCCACGGGCCCGCCCGCGCGGCGCTGCTGCAGGCGCAGCGCCTCGAGCCGCGCGACCCCGAGCCGGCGCAGGCGCTGGCGATGCTGGCGCTGCAGGACGGCCAGCTGGCGCAGGCCGGCGACTGGGCGCGGCGCTGGTCGGCGCTGGCCCCGGACGACCCGCGGCCGCGGCAGTTGCTGGAGCGGCTGGGCAGCGCCGCCGCGCCGACCGCGGCAAGCCGCTAGGAGCCTCGGCACCGCAACGGCACGGAAAAAAAATTTGCCTCCCCCACTTGTTGACAAGCTTGTGGACAAGTGGCGAGCAAGCGGTGGAGGCCCCCCATGAGGACCCGCAAAACCGGCTCCTGCCAGCCATTTGAGCAGGGCCCGGAACCAGCCTCCGGGAGCCTTGTGAAGGCCGGCCACAGACCTTAAGCTGGCCCGCATGGGCATGCATCTCCAAGAGCCGGATACCGGCCATGTACTGGCCGTCGACGACTGCGCCACGATGCGCGAGATCCTGCGCGCGGCGCTCGAATCGGCCGGCTGCAGCGTGCATCTGGTCGACAGCGGCTGGGCCGCTCTCGAGGCCGCGGGCCGGTCCCGCTACGACGCCATCATCCTCGACGTCGAGATGCCGGGACTCGACGGCCTCGCCGTCGGCCGCGCGCTGCGCGAGGACCCGCGCACGGCGCAGGCGATGATCGCCATCCACACCAGCGTCGACGAGGATGCCGTGCGCCTGGGCTTCAGCCAGTACGACCTCTATCTGCCCAAGGCCTGCAGCCCGCGCGAACTCGGCGAGAGCGTGCGCCGCCTGATCCAGCGCCGGCGCCCCGCCGCCCAGGCGACCCTGCCGCCGCCGGCATCGGCCCTCGAAGCCATGCGCCTGGGCGGCATCGAGATCAACGGCTAGGACGCTGCCGCGGACGCCGGCGCCCGCGACAGCGCGACGGCCTCGGCCAGCAGATCGCCCTCCCCGCCCAGGCGCGAGACCGAGCCCGGCAACGGCGCCGAGAAGCGCACCGGCGGCGGCTTGGCGCCGGGGCCGGCGGGCATCTGCGACATCGCGTATTCGCTCAGCGCGAGGATCGTCAGCGACGGATTGACGGCCAGGTTGCCGGGAATGATCGAGGCGTCGAGCACGCGCAGATTGCGGTAGCCGAACACCTCGCCGCGCTCGTCGACGACGCCGCTGCCGGCATCGCCGCCGATCGCGGCGCCGCCCATCACATGGCCGCTGACGGGGATGTCGGCGAGGATGTCGAGCAACACGTTGGCCGGCTCGCCGCCGGTCTGGCGCGCGAACAACCGCGCCACGTTCTGGCCGATCGGGAAATAGGTCGTCAGCCGCGCGCTGCCGGGGTCCTGCACCATCGTCGGCCCGCGCCGGAACAGCTTCGTCCAGGCACGCTGCCAGCGCGCGTCGACCGAGGCGTCGGCGCTCTGCATGATCATCAGCAGCACGCTGTTGCTGGTCTTGCCGAAGGGGTTGAGCAGGCGCAGCGTCGCCAGCGGCCGGCGCATGCAGTTGAACAGCAGCGCCAGTGGCCGCGGCAGCGCGCCGCGGTCGGTCAGCGGCACCTGGTTGACGCTGAGATACATCGCGTCCGAGCCCTTGCTGAAGCGCACCGGCTCGATCATCGTGATGTCGTCGGGCTTGAACGCCGCGTTCACGCCCATGCCGACGGGGATCTCATCGGCGCGGTAGCGGTTCATGTCGAACGAGACGCTGTAGAACGTTTCCGAATTGCAGCGGATCTCGGCGCCCAGGCGGTCGGAGATCCGCGGCAGCGTGCGGTCGCGGTATTTGGCGTTCATCAGCAGCTCGACCGTGCCCAGCACGCCCGCCGAGACGACGACGCCGCGCGAGCGCACGACGCTGCGGCGCCGGCGCCGCCCGGTCGATTCGACGAGCGTCAGCGCATAGCCGGCGCCGCCGTCGCGCCGGCCCTGGGCGTCGGCCAGTGCCTCGATGCGCACGACCTCCGTTTCCGCGCGCACCTGCACGCCGTTGCGTTCGGCGAAATGCAGGTAATTCTTGTCGAGCGTGTTCTTCGCGTTGTAGCGGCAGCCCGTCATGCAGCCGGCGCACATCGTGCACGGCTCGCGCGCCGGGCCGTCGCCGGCGAAATAGGGGTCGGCGTCGCTGGCCACCTCGCGCTGGTGCGCGTAGTAGGCCGCCGCCTGCGCCAGCTCGTAGGTCGCGCCGCGGCCCATCTCCTGCGCCACCCGCTGCAGCGCCCGGTCGGCGACGCCCTCGTAGGGGCTCACGGCCACGCCCATCATGCGCTGCGCCAGGCCGTAGAAAGGCAGCAGCCGCGCATGCCAGTCGGGCCGCGAACGCAGCCAGCCCGGCGCGGCAAAGATGGCCGCATCGGGGATCATGTGCGTGTTCGCGTAGAGCAGCGAGCCGCCGCCGTAACCGGCCGCGCGCAGGCCGATCATCTTGCGCGTCGGCGTGATCTGCCAGAAGCCCGTCAGCCCCAGGCGCGGCAGCCAGATGAATTTCTTCAGTTCGAAATTCGTGCGCGGGAAATCCCCGTTCGCCCAGCGCTTGCCGCGCTCGACGACGAGCGTGCGCCAACCCTTTTCCGACAGTCGCAGCG
Source organism: Burkholderiales bacterium (assembly GCA_028868825.1). Lineage (GTDB taxonomy): Bacteria > Pseudomonadota > Gammaproteobacteria > Burkholderiales > Burkholderiaceae_C > Rubrivivax. Next base: position 8,702 of record JAGWTU010000010.1, read on the forward strand.
CACTCACGGCGCCGCCGAAGCCCGAGCCGATGACGACCTGGTCGAAGTCGAAGGCGGCGTCCGTGGCCATCGCCTCAGCTCTTCAGCGCGGCGAGCTGCTGGCGCGCGGCCGCCTGGTCCATGCGCTGCATCGCGTCGAGCGCGGTGACCCGCATCGCCTGCTCGAGGTGGCTGATCATCGCCCCGCGCTCGGCGTCGCCGTACATGACCTCGAGGCCGCGCGCGTATTCGATATGCGGCACGACCGATTCGGGCGCCAGACGCAGCGCCTCGTCGTAATGCGCGTGCGCGCCGTCCTGCGTCGCGCCGTAGAGCATCCTGGCCATCAGCGACCCGGCCTGGTCGGTGATGCCGGCATGCCAGCCGCCGAAGGTCACATGGGCCTCGGCATGGCCGGGTTCGAGTTCCAGGCAGCGCTCGACCTGCTCCTTGATGCGGCCGCCGAAGCCCTGCGCCAACGCCTCGATCATCGAGATGAACTGGCTGTAGCGACCCATCGCCACCGCATGCATGTAATGCAGATTGGCCGTCGAGAGGCCACCGGCCTCGGCCTCCTTGCACAGCGCCATCGCCTGCTTGAATTCGGCGATCTTGCGCTTGTCGTCGCGCTCGATGTATTGGGCGTAGATGGTCGTCGCGAAAGCGGCCGGCACGGCGCCGGCCGGGCCCGCGGCCATGCCGAGTTCGACCGCGCGCGCGAATTCGCCGAGGTGGTAGGCGCGCCAGGCATCCTGCAGCCGCAGGTCCTGCGGAAAGGGCTCGCGGTTGCCGCGATGCAATTCGTCCCAGCGCTGGCGCAGCTGATCGCCGGCGAGATCCAGATCGCTCATGTCCACCGGGCAGCCGGTCCATTCATTCGTGCTCATAAGCCATTCCTTCCTTTTCCCATTCGCTTGCATCCGGGCGCGCCGGGGCCCACGGGCCGACCAGCAGATGCGCGCGCCACTGCGCCGGGTGCCATGCCGCCATGCCGGTCATCCCGGCCGCGGCCAATTCATGCATCGCCGATCGCTCGCAGCGACGGCCGAGGTGGATGGTTTCGAGCATTTCCCACGGCGTGGCCGCGAGCAGCAGCCCGGCGCTGAGCAGGCAGCCCCAACGGCCACGGCTTTGCGCCAGGCCCACGAGCTTGCGGCCATCGGCGTCGAGCAACTCGCCATGCGAGAGCCCGGCAAAGCAGATTCCCTCGACGCCGGCATCGCGCGCCGCGGCCTTGTGCCGGGCGATATCCGCCGCCTGCGCGAGCCGGGTCGGCACGCCGACCGCGGCCAGCCGCTCGCGCAGATGGGCGCCCAGCGCGTTGAACGCGGCGATGGGACCACCCTGGCTCAGCGGATGCGCTGCCGGCAGCAGCAGGTCGAGGCCGAGCAGCCAGGGCCCGGCGAGCACGACGCCGCCACCGCTGCGGCGCTGCACGACATCGCAGCCGGCGGCGCGCGCGCGCGCGGCGATCGCCCCGTCAGCGGGGCCGCGGCGGCCGTGGATCAGCGCCGGCGCGGCGTAGTGCACGAGCATCGCCTGCGGCGCATCGATGCCGGCCGCGATGCGCTCGTCGATCCAGGCCTGCTCGGCGCGCGCCGCATCGGGCTGCATCGCCACCTCGCACTCAGGCGGGCAGGATCTCGGCCAGCACCTGGCCGCGGGCGAAATTGCCCTGCGGCTCGACGAGCAGCCGCATGACCGTGCCGTCGACCGGCGACTCGAGCTCGATCGTCGACTTGACCATCGCCACGATGGCGATCGTCTGCCCCGCCTGGACGACCGTCCCCGGCCGCACCGACCATTCGTCGAGCAGCGCCTCGGTGCCCTCTTCGACGTCGGTCCAGGCCTCGTCGTCCAGTCGTATCTCGATCATCGTCATCGCAGCCTCAAAGTGAAAAGCCCATCAATTCGTCGACCGCCGCGGCGATGTCGCCGGCCTGCGGAATCGCCACCGGTTCGAGCGCCTGGCTGTACGGGATCGGGATGTCGCGCACGGCCAGGCGGCGCACCGGCGCCCTGAGCCGGATGCGGTCGAGCCGTTCGGCGACCAGCGCCGCGATCTCGCCGGTGACGCCGTAGCTCAGGTAATCCTCGTCGACGACGAGCAGGCGGCCGGTCTTGGCGACCGACGCCAGGATGCCGTCGACATCCAGCGGCACGAGGGTGCGCGGGTCGACGATCTCGACGCTGACGCCCCGCGCCTCGAGCTCGGCCGCCGCGGCCAGCGCCTTGTGCACCATCTGCGCGAAGGCGACGATCGTCACGTCACGGCCCGCGCGCACGATGCGCGCCTGGCCGAACGGCACGGCGTAGCTCTCCTCGGGCACCTCGGTGGCGAATGCCGTGTCGATATAGCCCATCACCGGCAGCCCGAGCAGGCCGCGATGGAACAGGTAGACGACCGGGTTGTCGTCGCGGATCGCCGTCGTCATCAGGCCCTTGGCGTCGTACGGGTTCGAAGGCACGACGACCTTGACCCCCGGCGTGTGGGCGAAGAAGCCATGCAGGGTCTGCGAATGCTGGGCCGCGTCGCAGATGCCCCCGCCCGTCGATGCGGTGATGACGAGCGGCAGTTTCACCTGGCCGCCCGACATGTAGCTCGTCTTCGAGATGTTGTTGAGGATCTGGTCGAAGGCCACGCCCATGAAGTCGACGAACATCAGCTCGGCGATCGGACGCATGCCCTGCGCGGCGGCGCCGAGTGCGAAGCCGAGGATGGCGGTCTCGGATATCGGCGTGTCGCGCACGCGGGTGGGGCCGAATTCCTTGAACAGGCCGACGGTCGACTGGAACACGCCGCCCATCGCACCGACATCCTCGCCCATGCAGAACACCGTCGGGTCGCGCGTCATTTCCTGGCGGATGGCTTCGACCATCGCCTGGTAGAAAGCCAGCTGGCGGACTTCGGTCGGCATCACGTCGGCGCTCATCACAGACCCCCTGCCGCGGCGGCAAACACCTGCTCGTAGGCCTCGGCGGCCTGCGGGTAGGCACTGGCGCGCGCAAAGGCGATGGCCGCGGCAACCTGCTGCTTCGCCGTCTCCCGCTCGGCCTTCGCACCGTCGGCATCGAGCAGACCCTGTTCGATCAGATGGCGCTCAAGCAGCCCGATCGGATCCCTGGCCTTCAGGCCCCGCACCTCGCCCTTGGGTCGATAGCCTTCGGGGTCGCCTTGGAAATGGCCGTAATAGCGGTCGACCTTCATCTCGATCAGCGTCGGTCCTTCGCCGCGGCGCGCGCGCGCGATGGCCTCGCCCGCGGCGTCGTGCATCGCCAACGCGTCGTTCTCGGTCACCTTGACACCGGGGATGCCGTAGCCCGCGGCGCGGTCGGCATGGCTGGCGATCGCCGTCGAGGCCTTCTTCGACACCGAAATGCCGTAGTTGTTGTCCTGGCAGACGAAGACCACCGGCAGCCGCCACAGGCTGGCGAGGTTCAGCGATTCGTGGAACGCGCCTTCGTTGGCCGCGCCCTCGCCGAATTCGGCTACCGCGACGGCGCCGCTGCCCTTCATCTGCGCCGCCAGCGCGGCGCCGCAGGCATGCGGGATGCCGGCGCCGACGATGCCGTTGCAGGCGTAGTTGTGCGCGGCATCGTACAGATGCATATGCCCGCCCTTGCCGCGGCTGAGGCCGTCGACCTTGCCGAATATCTCGGCCGTCATGCGATCGAGCGGCACGTCCTTGGCGATCGCGAAATGGTGCGAACGGTGCGTGCCCCAGACCGAATCGGCCTGCGTCAGATGCACGCAGGTGCCGACCGCGGCCGCTTCCTGGCCTGCCGAGAGGTGCATCTCGCCGGGGATCGTGCCGGCGCCGATGTCGAAGGCCAGCCCTTTCTGGATCTTCGGCGGCAGCTTGCCTTCGAAATAGACCATCGCCAGCGTGTCCTCGTAATCGCGGATCAGCAGCATGCGCCGGTACATCCACAGCTTGTGTTCGGGGGTTGCCTGCATAGTGAGTCTCTCCATGCCGTTCGCTGCGCCGGCGCCGCTCAGGTGCCCAGCGTCTTGCGCACGATGTCGTCGGTGATCGAGCGCAGCAAGGCCGGGAACCAGCCCGCCAGACGCCGTGTCAGGCGCGCCCGGGCGCCGGGGATGACCATGAACTCGCGCCGCCGCAGCAGCGCGATGATTTCGCGCACCGCCGGCTCGAGTGCCAGCGTGCCGGCGAATTCCTTGAGCTTCATCGTCACGCGCGGCGCCTCGCGCTTCTCGGCGTCGACCATCGGCGTGTCGATCTCGGGCGGGCAGATGACGCTGACGTCGATGCCGCGCGTGCGGCCTTCGATGCGCAAGGCCCCGGCGAGCCCGACGACGCCGAACTTCGACGAGTTGTACGCCGCATAGCCGAAATTCGCGACGATGCCGGCCAGCGAGGCCATCAGCGCGAGCTGCGAACCGCGCTGCAGATGCGGCCAGACGGCGGCGGCGAAATTGCGCGAGCCGAAGAGATTGATCTCGACGACACGCCGGTACAGCTCCTCGCTCATCTGGCCGAATTCGGCGACGTTCTGCACGCCGGCGCTGTTGATCGCGATCTCGAAGCCGCCGAGCGCCGCCATCGCCTGGTCGGCGATCTCGACGATGCGCGCCGCATTGCGCATGTCACCCTCGAAGAGCCAGACGCGGCCGTCGAGCTTGCCGCCGGCCGCCTGCACGAGCCGCGCCATGGCGGCATCGCTGAACTTCAGGTCGATCAGCGCAACGCGCGCGCCCTCGCCCAGCAATTCCTCGGCCAGCCGCAGGCCGATGCCGCTGCCGCCGCCCGAGATCAGTGCCGTGGTCCATTTCTTGTTCATGTTCTCTCCACGGGCCTAGGCCAGCGCCATCATGACCTTCGTCAGCACGCGGTCGAAAACGGTCGACTGCCGGAACCCCATCACGCCGTCGAGCCAGGGCCGCACCATCAGGATCTCGACGCAGAAGCGCTGCGGATCGTTGAGATAGGTGAGCACGACCTGATTGGCCGAACTGACGAGCTGGGTATTGGGTTTGAAGCCGCCGTCGACCATGCGCCGATACAGCGCCCGGATCTCGTCGCCGTCGCGCGAACCGAACGCGACGTTCTGCTGGCCGAAGTCGCAGATGCGGTAGCCCTCGGGCCAGGGCGCGGGCCGCGGCTCGCTGTACTCGTTGATCTCGAGCCAGGCCGTGCCGCCGTCGAGCAACACGCTGCGCTTGCTCGCTGCCGGCTCGTCCCACAACACACCCTTGTCGGGCGGCGAGGCATCGAGCACCGGGCAGCCGATGACGCGATGGAAGGAAATCATCGCCAGGTCGAATTGCGGTACCGACAGAGCCGCGCCGGCGAAGCGCGCGCCACGTCCCGCCGGCAAGGCGCGCGCAGCCGCACCGACCTCGATCAGCACCTGGTCGGGGTCGCGCAGCGTGAAATACGGCTTGCCAGCGACGACGCGGATCGGCGTCAGCCCAGCGACTGCGCGCTGCTTGCAGCGGGCGTGGAAGGCCGCGACATCCGCGACTTCGATGGCGAGCCGGCTGTAGCCGATGTCCCAGGGCCGGCGCCCTTTCGCGAACGGCTTGGGCACCGGGTGCTCGAACTGGAACATCTCGAACTGGAAGAACTCGCGGTCGTCCATCAGCCAGGCCACGTCCGAGGTCGCCCCCGCCATGCCCTGCACGCGCTCGGTGACCTTGCCGGTGAAGCGCGTGCCGCCGACGCAGGGCACCTCGAAGAGGTCGCGGTAGAAGGCGCGCGAGGCCGCCAGGTCGCTGACGCAGATCGCGATCTGGTTGATGCGCGGCGGGTGGCTCACGGCGCCGGCCTCGGGCGGTAGATCTGCTGCCGCAGCGCCTGCAGGAAATTGCCGACGTCGGAACTCAGGCTGGCCTGGCGAACCGGGAATTCGCGGAACGTCGCCAGATGCGCCTGCACGGCCTCGAAGATCGGCAGCAGGATCCAGGTCTTGTGTTCGGCGAGCTGGCGGTTCACGTCGCCGAGCTGCTGCTCGAACGGATCCATCAGCAAATTCGTGACCAGCGGGCGACCGTAATGCTCGAGCGGATCGTCCCAATTGCCGTTCATCTTCGCCGAGAAAGTCACCTTCCATTGCCGGTAGCGCACGGCGGTGAGCGCCGTGTCGTCGTAATAGAAGACGAATTCGCGCGACGACTTCTCGCTCGCACCCGAGAACAGCGGCGTCTGGTCGTAGCCGTCGAGGTGCACCTTGTAGTTGCGCTCGCCGTAGCTGGCGCCCTTGAGCAGCTTGGCCACCACGTCCTTCTCGCCCGCCGCCGCGGCCAGCGTCGGCAGCAGATCCTCCATCGAGACGATCTCGGCGCTCACGCGGCCGCCCGGCGCGCCGGGCCAGCGTATGAGACAGGGGACGCGAACGCCGCCCTCCCAGGTCGTGCCCTTGTCGCCGCGGAACGGCGTCGTGCCGCCCTGCGGCCACATGTAGCGGTAGGCGCCGTTGTCGGTCGTGTAGATGACGATCGTGTTCTTGGCCAGACCCAGCTCGTCGAGCTTGTCGAGCAGCTGGCCGACATGGCCGTCGTGCTCGGCCAGCGCGTCGCCGTAGATGTCCTGTTCGCCGGCCCGCGACTTGCCCTGCGAGGCCTTCTTCAGATGCAGGAAGACATGCAGCCGCGTCGCCGCATGCCACAGGAAGAAGGGCTTGCCGTCCTTGGCGCGGCGCTGCAGGAAATCGATCGACTTGGCCACCAGTTCGTCGTCGAAGGTCTCCATGCGCTTGACGGTCAGCGGCCCCTCGTCCTTCGTCGGCCCGCCGGCCGTGCCCGAGACGACGCCGCGCGGGTCGTAGCGTTTGCGGTAGGCGGGATCGTCGGGGCGGTCGGTGTCCTCGAGGTCCTCGTTCGCGTTCAGGTGATAGAGATTGCCGAAGAATTCGTCGAAACCATGGCGGTGCGGCAGGTTCTCCTCGCGGTCGCCGAGGTGGTTCTTGCCGAATTGCGCCGTCGCGTAGCCGCGCGACTTGAGGATCTCGGCCAGCGTCACGTCCTCGGCGCGCAGGCCGATCGGCGAGCCGGCCGGGCTCACCGTCGTCAATCCGGTGCGCACCGGCAGCTGCCCGGTGATGAAGGCCGCGCGGCCTGCCGTGCAGCTCGGCTGGGCGTAGAACGAGGTCAGGCGCAGGCCTTCCTTGGCCAGGCGGTCGATGTTCGGCGTCTTCGCGCCGAGGATGTCGCCGCCGTAGGACGAGAGGTTCATCCAGCCGACGTCGTCGCCGAAGATGACGACGATATTCGGGCGCGTCTCGACCTTCGCGGCGCCCGCGGCCAGCGCCGGCCCCATCGCGAGTGCGCCGACGATGGCGACGAACGCACCGAGCATCTTTCGAATCATGGTGGCTGACCTTCCGGTGGGTTTCATTTCAATTCGCCGATCTCGCGCAGCCAGGCTTCGGAAAGCGCCATGCCCTGGGCGTAATCGATCTTCGGCTCGTAGCCGAGCAGGCGCCGCGCCTTGGCGATCGAATAGCCGCCGCGCCGCGCCAGCAGGTACATCGAATCGGGGCAGGCCTCGTCGCGACGGCCGAGCCAGCGGTTGACGCGTTGTGCGAGCGCGGTCATGCGCACCGCCGTCGTCGTCGAGACGCAGCGCAGCTTGCCGCGACGCCCCGACCAGCGCCAGTGGTGGCCGAAATACTCGCGGCAGGAGGTCTCGAAGCCGCCCGCGATATGGAAGATCTGGCCGCGGCCGGCGTCGACGCCGGCCGCGAGCATCGTGCCGTCGAGCAGGTCGTCGATATAGACGGGGCTGAAGACGCCCTCGCCATGCGCCGGCAGCGTCATCGTGCCGTTGCGGCACAGCCGCAGCGGCTCGACCAGCCAGGCGCGCGAACCGGGGCCGTAGACATCGCCGGGGCGCACCACCGTGCAGTCGATCTCGCCGGCGGCATGGGCCTGCAGCACCGCATGTTCGCTCGCGCCCTTGGCCACGCCGTAGCGGAAATCGGGGCCGACGACGACCGGGTGGCCTTCGTCGGCGCCGGGCTCGAATTGCCAGCCCAAGGCGGCCACCGACGAGTAATGCAGGAAGCGTTTCGCGCCCGCCGCCACCGCCGCGTCGAGCGCATGGCGCGCCCCCCGCACCGAGACGTTGCGGTAATCGTCCCAATCGGCGGCCATCGAGACGACGGCCGCGGTATTGACGAAGAGATCGCAGCCGCGCGCATGGTCGGCCCAGCCGCGCGGTTCGGTGAGATTGCCGGCGACGACGCCGGCCTGCGCATCGGCGCGCAGGTCCATGCCGCGCACTTCGCAACCCAGCGCGCGGTAGCGCTGCGCGAGCGCGCGTCCGATGAAGCCGCTGGCCCCGGTGATGAAGACCGAACGCGGGATTGCGGGCTGCTGCCCGTCGCGTCCGATCGGTGGTTGGCTGGCCTGCACGCATTCTCCTGGCTGGGGAACCGCAGTGTCAGGGGCGCCTTCCCGCCGAGCTTGACGCCGTCGGACATTCATTTGCCATTTGCAGACACTCGGACAAACCCGGGTCCGGCGGCCGGACGACGATCGGGAGTCTCCAATGCTGGCGGCAGATGCCAAGAAACTGGCGCCAAAGGGCAAGCCAGCGGCGACCCGCCTGCCCCACACTGCGCGGCCCGTTCGAAGCTCGAACATCGACCCCAGGAGACTGCCATGGCCCTGCCGACCGCGATCACGCATCAGGACAAACTGCTGACCATCAATACGAACCGCGAAACCTGGATCAAGAACGTGCTCGTGCCCGGGGTCGATGCCTGCCCGGTGTTTCTCGATGCGCAGAACGGCATCTGGGGACTGCGCGTGAAATTCGCGCCCGGTGTCGTGCTGCCGACGCATTTCCACACCGGGACGGTGCACCTGTACACGCTGTCGGGCTGCTGGTGCTATGTCGAATTCCCCGACCAGCCGCAGACCGCCGGCTGCTATCTCTACGAGCCGGGCGGCTCGGTGCACCAGTTCATGACGCCGGCGACGAACACCGAACCCACCGACACCTTCATGATCGTCTTCGGCGCCAACATCAATTTCGACCAGGACGGCAATTTCATCAACATCATGGACGCCGGCTGGATCGAGCAGATGGTGCATCTGGGCGCCCAGGCCCAGGGCATCACGGTGCCGAACTACATCCGCAACCTGGGCGGCGCCTACGCCGTGCGTGGGGCCGCCTGACGGCCGTGGTGACGCGAACCGTCGCCGCGCGGCCCGCGCCATGCCCGGCACGGGGAGCGCCATGAACGGGCTGCAACGCCTGCTGAGCCGGCTCGCGCTGAAGCCGTCACTGCGCATCGTGCGCCGCCGGCTCGCGGCGCGGCCCGATGCCGCCGAGCTGCGTCTTTGGAGCGCGCGCTTCGACCGCGCCGCGCGCGAGCCGGCGCACACGCGCACGACCGCGGTGACGATCGGCGACGTGCCGGCGCTGTGGATCGATGCCGAAGGCGCGCGCGCCGGCCGCGTCATCCTCTATCTGCACGGCGGCGCCTTCATCGCCGAGACACCCGGCCTGCACAAGGCGCTGGTCGCGCGCATCGGCGCGCAGGCGCGCGCCCGGGCGCTGATGCCGAGCTATCGACTCGCACCCGAGCATCCATATCCGGCGGCGCTCGACGACTGCCTGCGCTGCTATCGCTTTCTGCTCGAACAGGGCTGGGCCGCCGGCCGCATCGTGCTCGCCGGCGATTCGGCCGGCGGCAACCTCGTGCTGGCGCTGCTGCTGCGCCTGCGCGACGCGGGGCTGCCGCTGCCGGCCGGCGCGGTCGCGCTGTCGCCGGTCACCGACGCGACCTTCGGCGGCGATTCGATCCGCCGCAACGAAGGCCACGACGCGATGTTCACGCCGGCCTTGTTCCGCGCGCTGCTGCCGCTGTACCTGCCCGACGCGTCGCTGTGCACGCATCCGCATGTCTCGCCGCTGTTCGGCGATCTGCACGGCCTGCCGCCGGTCCTGCTGCTGGTCGGCAGCACCGAATTGCTGCTCGACGATGCCGTGCGCTACGCCATGAAATGCCCGAGCGCGACGCTCGAGGTCTGGCATGGCATGCCGCATGTGTTCCCGGCCTTCGAATTCCTCGCCGAGGCGATCGACGCGACACAACGCATCGGCCGCCACGCCCGCCACTGCTTCGTGGCGGCGCGCCGCGCCGGCTCAACGCGTTAGGAAAGCCAGCACGCGGTCGGCGAACTTGCCGTAGGGCGGCGCGAGGAATTTCAGGCTCGAGAACGTCGCCTGGTAGAACACCGGGCGCATCTTCGAGAACGTCTCGAAGCCCTCGTGGCCGTGATAGTGGCCCATGCCCGATTCGCCGACGCCCCCGAACGGCAGGTCATGCTGGCCAACGTGGAACAAAGCGTCGTTGACCGAGACGCCGCCCGAGATCACGCGGTCGAGCAGGTCCTGCACGCGGCGCCTGTCGTTGCTGAAGGGATAGATCGCCAGCGGCCTCGGCCCGGCGTTGATGCGCGCGACCACCGTATCGAGCGAGGTGTAGCCGCGCAACGGCAGGATGGGCCCGAAGATCTCGCGCTGCATCAGCAGGCTGTCGTCGGGGGCGTCGACGACGATGTGCGGCGCGATCTTGCGCGTGGCGGCGTCGAATGCCGGCCCGTCGACGAGCGGCAGCACGCGGGCGCCGCGTGCGCGCGCATCCTCGAGTGTCGCGAGCAGGCGCTCGAAAGCGCGCTGGTCGATGATCGAGGTGTAATCCGGTGTATCCAATGCCGGGTAGCGCGCCGGCACGATCTCGCGCGCAAGGGCGATGAATTCGTCGATCTTCGCCGCCGGCAGCCAGGCATGGTCGACCGTCGTGCAGATCTGGCCGGCATTCAGATACTTGACGAAGAGGATGCGCTCGGCCGCCTTGCGCAACGGGAAATCGTCGCAGACGATGGCCGGTGCCTTGCCGCCGAGTTCGAGCGTCACCGGGCACAGGTTGCGCGCCGCCGCCGTCATCACCGCGCGCCCGGTCTGGCCGGAGCCGGTGAACAGCAGGTGGTTGAACGGCAGCTTCGAGAATTCGATGCCGACGCCGCCGCTCTCGTCGAAGAAGCGCAGCTTCTCGGCCGGGAAATAGGCCGGCATCTTCTCGATCAGCAGCGCCGCCAGATGGCGCGAGTTCTCGCTCATCTTGACCATCGCACGGTTGCCGGCGGCGAAGATGTAGGTCAGCGGCACCAGCGTCAGGTTGACCGGGAAGTTCCAAGGCACGATGACGCCGACGACGCCCAGCGGCTGCGGGATGACGCGGTTGCTGGCGCCGAAGAAATTGCGCCAGTCGACGCCGCGGCGTTGCGGCCGCATCCAGCCGCGCAGGTGCTTGAGCACATGGTCGATGCCGTCGATGACGGGGAAGATCTCGGCCAGCAGCGTCTCGTGGCGCGAGCGGTGACCGTAGTCGGCGCTGATCGCGTCGCACAGCGCCTGCTTGTGCTCGCGCACGAAGCGCTGCAGCGTCAACAGGTCGGCGCGGCGCTCGGCATAGCTCGGCACCGGGTGGGCAAAATAGGCGCGCCGCTGCAGATCGAGCGCCGTCGCGAGCGATTCGGACAGCGCTTCGGCATGCGCGGCATTCGGTGTCGGTTCCGGATTCATGGTGTCCTCGTTGATCGATGGTTTCAGCGCAATGCGGCCGGCGGCTCGTAGATCGCAAAGCCGTCGAAAGGCGTCGACCGCTCATGCGCCGGCAGCGGCCAGGCCGCCCGCGCATTGGGCGCGCCGCCGTCGACGCGCAGGCAGGATCCGGTGATGAAGGCCGCCGCGTCGCACAGCAGGAAGACGATGGCCGCCGCGACCTCGGCCTCGTTGCCGAAGCGCTGCAGCGGTATCGTGCCCTTCAAGCGCCTGAAATGCGCGACGAATTCGGGTGCGTAGCGGTCGATCCCCGAACTGGCGATGAAGCCCGGCGCCACCGCATTGACGCGCACGCCGGCCACCGCCCATTCGCAGGCCGCCGTCTCGGTGAAATTGAGCATGCCGGCGCGCGCGGCGCCCGAATGGCCCATGCCCGGCATGCCCTGCCACATGTCGGCGATGATGTTGACGATGGCGCCGCCGCGTTCCCGCATGGTTTGCTTGTAGCACTCCCGCGCCACCAGGAAGCCGCCGGTGAGATTGTTGTCGACGACGGCCTTCCAGCCCTTGGCCGAGATCGCCTCCAGCGGCATCGGGTACTGGCCGCCGGCGTTGTTGACGAGGCCGTCGATGCGACCATGGGCGGCGACGATGGCGGCCACCGTGGCCTGCACCGCCGGCTCGTCGCGGATGTCGCAGACATGGGTGGTCGCGGCCTCGGGCCCGAGCTCGGCGCGCACGGCCTCGAGCTTCTCGACCTTGCGGCCGACGAGCGCGACGCGCGCGCCCAGGGCCACCAGTTCATGCGCCGTGCAGCGCCCGATGCCGCTGCCGCCGCCGGTGACGACGACGCTGCGGCCGGCGAACTGGCCGGCGCGGAATGCCGATCGATAGCCCTTCGTGTTCGTCATCGCTTCAGGCTCCTGTCCGGCGCAGCAGTTCCTGCGCGATGATGGTCTTGCGCACCTCGGCGGTGCCGCCGCCTATCGTCGTCAGCTTGGCATTGCGGTAATGGCGATTGATCTCGCTGTCCCACATGAAGCCGCTGCCGCCGAAGATCTGCACCGCCTTGTCGGCCACCATGACGTTGACCTCGCCGACCTTGAACAGCGCCGCCGCCGTCTGCAGGTGGATGTCGCCGCGGCCACCGCCGCCGCGCTCGAGGTCGTTGCAGGCCCACAGCACCTTGTAGCAGAGCTGGCGCGCGGACTCGATCTCGGTGTACATCTCGGCCAGGTGCGACTGCACCATCTGGAACTGGCCGATGGCCTGCCCGAATTGCCGGCGCTGCGCCGCATGGGCCAGCGCCAGATCGAGGCAGCGCTGGCATTCGCCGACCGTGCCCAGCGCGAGAAAGGCGCGCTCGAGGTTCAGCCCGCTCATCACGATCCCGACGCCGGCATTCTCCTCGCCGAGCCGGTTCGCCGCCGGCACGCGGCAGTCGTCGAAGAACAGCTCGCCGGTGGGCGCGCCGCGCCAGCCCATCTTGCGGAATTTCGGCCCCACCGAGAAACCCGGCAGGCCCTTCTCGACGATGAAGGCCGAGATGCCCTTGGGCCCGCGTTCGGGCGCCGTCTTCGCATAGACGAGCAGCACGTCGGCCACCGGACCGTTGGAGATGAAGGTCTTGCCGCCGTTCAGCACGTAATGCCCGCCGTCGCTGCTGCGCACCGCGGTCGTGCGCATGCCGCCCAGCGCATCCGATCCGGCGCCGGGTTCGGTGAGGCCGAGCGCGCCGACCCACTCGCCGCTGATCATCTTCGGTGCGTAGCGCCGCTTCTGCGCTTCGCTGCCGTTGCGCAGGATGTTGTTCAGGCACAGGTTCTCGTGCGGACCCCAGATCGCCACCGCATTCGTGTTCCAGTAGCCGAAGGCCTCGCAGACCATGCCGGCGGTGAACAGATCGGCGCCGGCGCCGCCGTATCCGGGGTCGGCGGTGATGCCGAGATAGCCGTTGGCGCCGAGTTCGCGCATCAGATCGGGCGGATACCAGTCGTCGTTGTCCATCCGCTCGAGCAGCGGATAGAGGCGTTCCCGGCCGTAGCGGAAGGCCTGGTCGTAGACGGCGCGGTGGGCGCTCGGCACTTCGAAGGGATTGTCCATGGCGGGTGACTCAATGCAATTGCAATAGCGCGCGCGCCTCGGCGGCGTCGGCGATCTCGCGGCCGCATTCGCGCGCATAGGTCGCGAGCTGGTGGATCAGCGCGCCGTTGGACTCGGCCTTGCGGCCGTCGGGCAGGTAGAAGGTGTCCTCGAGCCCGCTGCGCAGATGGCCGCCGAGCTCGGCCGCGCGCCGGTGCAGCGGCCAGATCTCCTGGCGGCCGATGGCGGTGACCTGCCAGGCCGAGCCCGGCACGATCAGCCGCAGCAGCACCGGCAGCAGTTCGGCATCGGCGGGCATGCCCGAGGCCACGCCCATGACGAAGTTGTAGTCGAGCGGGCCGCCGTAGATGCCCACGCGGCGGTACATCTCGACGCAGCGCACGATGCCGAGATCGAAGCATTCGAATTCGGGCCGGCAATTCACGGCGGCCATCGCATCGACGAAATCCGCCACCTTCTCGGGCGGGTTGTCGAACAGCATCGGCTTCCAGGCCCAGCGGCCGTCGGCGCGCACCTTGAGGTAGTTCAGCGAGCCGGCATTGCAGGCAGCGATCTCGGGTTTCGTCTGACGCAGGCAATCGAGCGCGCCCTGGTAATCGGTGCCGACGACGCCGGTCGTGTGGTTGATGATGACGCCCGGGCAGGCCTCGCGTATCGCCTGCTGGATCTCGGCCGAGACCACCGGATCCCAGGAGGGCAGATGGCCCCGGCCGCCGGCCTGATCGCGGATGTGGACGTGCATCACCGTCGCGCCCTCGTCCCAGGCGGCGCGCGCCTCGCGCGCCATCTGCTCGGGCGTCACCGGCACGGGATGCTGCGCCGGGTCGGTGAGGACGCCGGTGAGGGCGCAGGTGATGACGGCTTTCGAACTCATATCGGCTCCACCTCGACGACGACGCGCTGCGCCGCGACCTGGTCGCCGACGCGCACGTGCAGGGCCTTGACGCGGCCGGCCACTGGCGCGGCATGCACATGTTCCATCTTCATCGCCTCCAGGGTCAGCAGCGGCTGTCCCCGCTCGACGGCATCGCCGACCGCGACTGCGATGGCGACGACGCGGCCATTCATCGATGCGCGCAGACGGCCGTCGCCGCCGGCGCTCGCGCTGCGCTGCGGCGCCTGCAGCGTCGCGTCGTCGATGCGCCAGGCGCGGCCCAGCGCGTGCAGATGCAGCTCCCGGCCCTCGCGGCGGTAGACGGCGCGGCGCCCGATGCCGTCGCAGCGATAGCGCAGGTCCTGCGCGTCGACATCGAGCAATTGCAATTCGAAGGTCCGCTCGCCGACGAGCACGCCGCAGACGCCCCCCTCGCCGTGCGTCAGGGTCACGGCGCGAACCGTGCCGCCCAGCGCCAGACGCAGCGGCACGGCGTAGGGATGCGGCAACGCGGTGTCGCCGGCGCGATGCAGCAGCGCGGCGGCCAGCGCCAGCACCGCATCGGCGCGCGCCGGATCGATGGCGACCAGCGCATCGCCATGACGTTCGACGAAGGCCGTTGTCGCGGCGCCGGCGGCAAACGTCGGGTGATCGAGGCAGCTGGCGAGATACGCCTGGTTCGTCGCCACGCCCAGCGCCACCGTCTCGGCCAGGCCCTGCGCGAGCCGGCGCCGCGCCTCGTCGCGATCGCGGCCATGGGCGACGATCTTGGCGATCATCGAGTCGTAATGCGGTGCGATGGTCGATCGCGCATCCAGCGCATGGTCGACGCGCAGCGCCGGCGGTGCGCGCCACAGCAGCATCTCGCCGCTGCAGGGCAGGAACTGCGCCGCAGGATCCTCGGCGCAGAGCCGGACCTCGATGGCGTGGCCGCGCAGCGCCACCTCGGCCTGCGTCAGCGGCAGCGCTTCGCCGGCCGCGAGCCGCAATTGCAGCGCCACCAGATCGAGCACGGTGACGGCTTCGGTCACCGCATGCTCGACCTGCAGCCGGGTATTCATCTCGATGAAATGGAAGTGCCCGGCACCGTCGAGCAGGAATTCCAGCGTGCCGGCGCCCTCGTAGGCGATCGCCTGCGCCGCCCGCACCGCGACCGCGCCCATGCGCTCGCGCAGCGCGGCGCCGACGGCCGGTGATGGCGATTCCTCGATCAGCTTCTGGTGGCGGCGCTGCACCGAGCAGTCGCGCTCGCCGAGGTGGATGACGCCGCCATGGCGGTCGGCGAGGATCTGGATCTCGATGTGGCGCGCGTCGACGAGTGCACGCTCGAGCAGCATGCGGTCGTCGCCGAAGGCGCCCCGCGCTTCCGAGCGCGCCAGCCGCAATTGGCCGGCGAATGCCTCGGCGCACTGCACCAGGCGCATGCCGCGGCCGCCGCCGCCGGCGCTGGCCTTGATCATCACCGGCCAGCCGATGCGCTGCGCCTCGGCGGCCATCCGCTCGTCGCCCTGATCGTCGCCCGCATAACCCGGGACGCAGGGCACGCCGGCGCCCTCCATGATGCGCTTGGCGCTGGCCTTGTCGGCCATCGAGCGCATCGCCCGCGGCGAAGGGCCGACGAAGACGATGCCAGCGTCGGCGCAGGCCTGGGCGAAATCCGCGCTCTCGGCCAGGAAGCCGTAGCCGGGATGGATGGCATCGGCGCCGCTGCGCCGCGCCGCTTCGACGATGCGCTCGATGCACAGATACGACTGCGCCGGCAGCGCGCCGCCGATGGCCACCGCCGCGTCGGCCGCGCGCACATGCGGCGCGACGGCGTCGACGCTGGAATGCACCGCGACGGTCGCGTAGCCCAGTGCGCGGGCGCTGCGCATCACGCGCAAGGCGACCTCGCCGCGGTTGGCGACGAGCAGGCGGCTGAAGGGTGTCGCGCGGGGCATCGCGTCCGCCGTCGCGCTCACCGTCGCGGCGCCGCGAATGGCGTCGCCTGCGGCCGGCGCCGCTCGGCGTCGCGGCAGATCGCGAGCACCTCGGCGAGCACGGCGCGCGTGCGGCGCGGGTCGATCACGCCGTCGTCGAGCAGCAGCGCGCTGGTCGCGAAGGCGTCCGTCTGGCGTTCGAAGTTCGCGACGATGGCCGCCTGCATCGCGGCGATGCGCCCGGGGTCGGCTGGCAGCCCCTTGCGCTCGGCGGTGGCCGCCATCACGATCGCCATCGTCCGCGCCGCCTGTTCGCCGCCCATCACCGCGGTCCTGGCGTTCGGCCAGGCGAAACAGAAGCGCGGATTGAATCCACGCCCGCACATGCCGTAATTGCCGGCGCCGTACGAGGCGCCGCAATACAGCGTGATCTGCGGCACCGTGGCGCAGGTCACGGCCCGGATCATGCGGCTGCCGAGCTTGATCATTCCGGCCTCCTCGGTCGCACGGCCGACCATGAAGCCGGTCGTGTTGTTGAGATAGAGGATGGGCGTGCGCGACTGGCAGCAGTCCAGGATGAAATGCGTGGCCTTGTCGGCGCCGGCCGGATCGATCGGCCCGTTGTTCGTGACGATGCCGACCGGATGGCCTTCGAGCTGGGCATGGCCACAGACCATGGCGCTGCCGTAGCGGGCGCCGAATTCGAGGAATGCGGAGGCGTCGACGAGGCGGGCGATGACCTCGCGCATGTCCACCGGACGCTTCGGGTCCGCAGGCATCAGCCCCAGCAGCTCCTCGGAGTCGTAGCGCGGCGGCTCGAAGCGCCGCGCCGCAGCGGGCGCATGGCCGCGGTCCCAGTCGATATGCGCGAGCACCTCGCGCGCGATGCGCAACGCATCGCGATCGTCCTCGGCCAGATAGTCGCCGAGGCCGGAAATGCCGGTGTGCATCTCGGCGCCGCCGAGTTCCTCCTCGGTCGCGATCTCGCCGGTGGCCGCGGCCAGCAGCGGCGGACCGGCGAGGAAGGCGCGCGAGCGGCCGCGCACCAGGATGACGTAATCCGACAGCCCGGTCTGGTACGCACCGCCGGCGGTCGAACTGCCGTGGGTGACGGTGACCACCGGCAGCCCGGCGGCCGACAGCCGCGCGAGGTTGCGGAACAGGCTGCCGCCGCGCACGAAATCCTCGACGCGGTAATTCATCAGGTTCGCGCCCGCGCTCTCGACCAGCTGCACATAGGGCAGCTTGTTGTCGAGCGCGATTTCCTGCATGCGCAGATGCTTGTCCAGCCCCATCGGCTGCAGCGCACCGGCGTCGATGCCGGCATCGGAGGCGCAGATCATGCAGCGCAGGCCCGAGACGACGCCGATGCCGGCGATGAGTCCGCCGCCGGGAATGCTGCGCTCGGCATCGGCGCGGTCCATGCCGTAGCCGGCCAGCGTGGCCAGTTCGAGGAACGGCGTGCCGGGGTCGAGCAGCAGCGCCACGCGCTCGCGCGGCAGCAGCTGGCCGCGCTTGGCGAAGCGCTCGCGCGAGGCGTTCGAGGCCGCATGCGCCCGGCTCTCGATCTCGCGCAGGCGCGTCACGGCCGCGCCCATCGCCTCGCGATTGCGGACGAATTCCTCGCTGCCGGTGGCGAGGGCGGATTCGATGATGGCCACGACGAACGGCGTCTAGGCGCGCAGGTCGCGCTTGATGATCTTGCCGGTGGCCGTCGTCGGCATGCCGGCGACGATCTCGACGACGCGCGGGTACTTGTAGCCCGCCATGCGCTCGCGGCACCATTCGACGATGGCCTCGGGCGTCGTCGCTGCGCCGGCCTCGAGCACCAGCACCGCCTTGACCTCCTCGCCATGCGTCGCGTGCGGCACGCCCACCACGGCGGCCTGGGCAACGGCGGGGTGCGTCATCAGCACCTCCTCGAGTTCGCGCGGGTAGACGTTGAAGCCGCCGCGGATGATCATGTCGGTGACGCGGTCGACGATGAACAGCGAGCCGCTGTCGTCGATGCGGCCGACGTCGCCGGTGTGGAGCCAGCCGTCGACGATGGCCTGGGCCGTCGCCTCGGGGCGATTGAAATAGCCTTTCGTGACGTTGTGGCCGCGGATCGCGATCTCGCCCGTCTCGCCGATCGCCACCGTGCGGCCCGCGCGGTCGACGAGCTTGATCTCGACGCCGTACAGCGGCTTGCCGACGCTGGCGGGCAGGCGCTCGGAATCGAGGAAATTGAACGAGGCCACCGGGCTCGTCTCCGCGAGGCCATAGCCTTCGAGGACGGGGGCCCCGAAGCGCTCCTCGAAGGCGCTCAGCACGGCCACCGGCATCGCCGAGCCGCCCGACAGCGTCAAACGCAGCCGCGCGGCGATCTTCCCGAGGTCATGCGCCTGCGCGGCACCGGCGAGGTTGAGCAGCGCGATGTACATCGTCGGCACGCCGGCGAAGATCGTCACGCCATGCCGCTCCATCAGCGCGAGCGCGCCGTCGGCATCGAAGCGCGGCATCAGCACCATCGTCGCGCCGACGAGGATCGCCGCGTTCATCTGCGTCGTCTGGCCGAAGGCGAGGAACAGCGGCAGCGCGATCAGGTGCGTGTCGGCGGCATCCATCTTGCACATCAGCGCCGCATACGCGATGTTGAGCGCGAGATTCGAATGCGTGAGCTCGGCTCCCTTGGACCGTCCCGTCGTGCCCGAGGTGTAGAGGATCACCGCGGTATCGGTCTCCTGCATCGGCGCGTAGTCGCCGGCGGGCGATTCGGCGCGCATCAGCTCGCCCAGCGTGCGCGCGCCGGCGATCGCCGAGGGCTCGTGCGGGTCGGCGGTGATCATGACGAACGCTGCACCGGTGGCGGCCTCGACGTGCCCCTTCCAGCCCTCGCGGTGCAGCGGGCCTTCGGCACTGCCTTCGAAGCAGAAGAAGGCGCGGGCCTGGCTTTCGCGCAGGTGTTCGGCGATCTCGGGTGCCTTGAGCAGCGCGTTGATCGGCACGACGATGGCACCGGCCTTGAGGATGCCGTAATAGACGATCGGAAATTCGGGCAGGTTCGGACAGGCCAGCACGACGCGGTCGCCGCGCCCCACGCCCAGGCGGCGCAGCGCGTTGGCGACCTGGTTGGCCGCGCCGTCGAGCTGCCCGTAGCTCAGCGTGCGATCGCCGCAGTGGATGGCCACCTTGCAGGGCGTCAGCGCGGCGCTGCGCTGCAGGTGGGCAGCGATGTTCAGCATTCTTCGTTCTCCCCGGAATCGCCTTGCATCGTGTTTCCCTCGGGTCGCACCGTCTTGACGGGCGCTGACATTCGTTTAACACTTTGCGACACCCGGGCAAGCCCCCAAGACACGATCCCGATCCCGGTACCGACTGCATGACCATCCTCGTACGCGCTGCCAGCCTGCACGGCTACGAAGGGCTCGCCCGCTCGATCGGCGTCGACGCCCAGCGCGAGCTCGAGCGTGCCGGACTCAGCGCCCAAAGCCTGGCCGATCCCGACGCGCTGATCCCGTACGTGGCGCAGTTCCATCTGCTCGAGCACACGGCGACGGTCGGCAACTGCCCCGATTTCGGTCTGCGGCTGTCCGAATGCCAGGGGCCCGAGATCCTCGGCCCGCTGGCGGTGCTGTTGCGCCATGCCGCGACGCTGGGCGATGCGCTGGACCTCGCGTCGCGCCACCTCTTCGTGCACAGCCCGGCGATCCGCTTCGCGGCGCTGCCGGTGGCCGGGCGGCCGAGCGAGGTCGATCTGGCGTTCTCCTTCGAATTGCCGCATCTGCCGCCCTGCGGCCAGTCGCGCGAACTGGCGCTGGGCGTGATGGCCAGCGTCGTGCGCCAGATCACGCAGGCGCGCACGCGGCCGATGCTGGCGCTGATCCCGCATGCGCGCATCGGCCCGTCGCGCAGCTATGCGCGCGTGCTCGATTGCGAATGCCGCTTCGAGGCGCCGGTGCTGGCGCTGCGCATCGCCGTGGCGCAGCTCTCGCGCCCGCTGCCCGAACACAATCCGATGCTGCGCCAGCTCGCGCAGAGTTATGTCGACCAGCATTTCGGCTCACCCGACCAGGTGTTCGCCGACCGCGTGCGGTCGATGGTGCGGCGCTTCCTCGGCAGCGGCCAGTCGACCCAGGCCAGCATCGCCGGCATGCTCTCGATCCACCCGCGCACGATGCAGCGGCGGCTGCTCGACGAGGGCCATCGCTTCGAGGACATCGTCGACTCGATCCGCCGGGAGATGCTCGTCGAGCTGCTGAGCCGGCAGGCCGCGCTGAGTCTGTCGCAGATCGCGCTGATGCTCGGTTATTCCGAGCAGGCGGCGCTGACGCGCAGTTGCCGGCGCTGGTTCGATTGCACGCCGACCGAATTGCGCGCTTCGCGCCAGGCGGCGCAGCTGAGCGGCGCGGTGACGACGACGTCGGACCGACCCTAGCGCTTTTCCAGCAGGCAGGGCACCGCGATCTCGAATGCCGAGGTGCTGATATAGCGGCCCTGCGGGTAATACTCGCCCATGTCGCGCGCGATCGTCTCCGGTCCGGCGACGCTTTGCACGGCATGCTTGAATGCGCCGGCACCGAGCATGTTGCGCAGCTGCAGCACGGTGACGTCGGCATCGCCCGCGCCGTCGCCATCGTCGGCCATCGGCAGCCAGGCGATGCCGCACTGCGCGATGGCATTGCGCGGTCGGTCGGCGGCGCGGCTGAGCACCAGCGTGTAATAGCCGTCGGGTCCCACCGGGATGTTCTCGTCGTGCACGCAATCGTTGACGCGCGTGTTCGCGAAACCCTGGTTCGAGCACCAGGACCAGTAGCGCAGATCGCCGCCGCCCATGCGCGCGTCGCCGTGCACCGTGTGCGGCGTCGTCGGTGCCTTGGCGCGCACGACGAAGACCTTGCCCAGGCGGCGATTGACGATGGTGCGGATGTACTGGTTGTCGAGGTTCGGATAGAAGCCGCCCTCGCTCTTGCGCGCATTCGGATTCGGCGGCGTGCCGAGGTAGATGCCGTAGAGCGCGTCGCGGTCGAGCTGCTGGTACCAGGTCGGCGGCACCGTCGCCGGGAAGGTCGGCGACTTCTTCGCCGCCGCTTCGAGCAGCTCGTGGTACTTGCCCATCGGCACCGCCATCGCCGCCGGGTCGAGCTGCAGCGGCTGGCGCACGCGCAGTGCGGTACAGCTCTGCGCGCCGCGCAGAACCTGGCCGTCGGCCAGCGTCAGCACCGGCTCGGGCAGGCCCGCATTGCCGGTCTCGTCGCTGCCGTTGTCGCGCGCGTAGATGCGGTACAGCACCGCCTGCTGCCCCGGCGCCTGGCCGTATTTCGGCGCATGCAAGGCGGCGCGAGACTGACCGACGATGTTCATGCCCACGGGCTGGTTCGGATCGGGCGGGGCGTCGACGACCTCGAGCCGGTAGTCGCGCTGCGCGCTGTGGCGATCGGCGCCCGGCAGGAAGGGGTTGACCGAACCCGGCACCGGCTGGATCAGGTAATCGGCGACCGATTCGATCGGCACGCCGGCGCCGTCGTAGCTGATCAGCGACATGTAGCGCGAATGCGGAAACCGGCCCTCGATCGTCAGCCGCGCGCCGGCCGGCACCGTGAAGGTCGCCGCCCAGTAGAAGGTGGCCGCATCCGGGTAGGCGACGTTCAGATAGGGATCGCCGCTGGCCGGCCCGCGCGACCAGAAGCAGCTGCGCGGCCCCGGTATCGGGTCATGGCCGGCGGCGACGGCGGCCATCGCGTCGGCCGCCAGTTTGGCAGGCGCGACGATCTCGGCCGATGCGGCGCCCAGCACCAGGATGAGTGCGGCGGCGACGGCGCCCGGCAGCGCGAATTTCGATTTCATGGCGGGGTACCTCGGTTCAAGCGGCAGGCGCCGCATCCTGCGGGCCTCAGGGTCCGCCCGTCTTGACGGGTGTCGACATTCGCTTGACACTTTGCGACACCCGGGCACTCCCCTATCGCGAATTCAAGCCGCTCATGACCGCATTGGTTCGCGCCGCCTGCCTGCAGGGCTACGAGGCTCTGGCCCGCTCGATCGGCGTCGACGTCGAACGCGAACTGGCACGCGTCGGCCTGTCGACCGACAGCCTGGCGGACCCCGACGCGCTGATACCCTATGTGTCGCGCTTCCATCTGCTCGAGCACACCGCCGTCTCGGGCCATTGCCCGGATTTCGGCCTGCGCCTGTCGGAAAGCCAGGGTGCCGATGTCCTCGGACCGCTGTCGGTGCTGCTGCGACACGCAGCCACGCTGGCCGACGCGATGGACCTGGCCTCGCGCCACCTCTTCGTGCACAGCCCGGCGGTCCGCTTCAACGTGCTGCCGGTGGCCTCGCGGCCGAGCGAGGTCGACCTGGCGCTGTCGTTCGAGCTGCCGCATCTGCCGCCCTGCGGCCAGTCGCTCGAGCTCGTGCTGGGCCTGCTCGCCTGCGTGATGCGCGAGATCACGCAGGCTCGCGTGCGGCCGCTGCTCGCCTTGATCCCGCACGCGCGCATCGGGCCGGCGCGCAGCTACACCCGCGTGCTCGATTGCGAATGCCGCTTCGAGGCGCCGTCGCTGGCGCTGCGGATTCCCGCGGCGCAGCTGGCGCGCCCGCTGCCCGGGCACAACCCGATGCTGCGGCAGCTGGCGCAGAACTATGTCGACCAGCATCTCGGCTCGCGCGACCGCATCTTTGCCGACCTCGTGCGCTCGATGGTGCGGCGCCTCATCGGCTCGGGCCAGGCGACGCAGGCCGACATCGCCGGCCGGCTGTCGATCCACACGCGCACGATGCAGCGTCGCCTGCTCGACGAAGGTCAGCGCTACGAGGACATCGTCGACGCCGTGCGCAAGGAGATGCTGGTCGACCTGCTGGGCCGCTCGCCCGCGTTGAGCCTGTCGCAGATCGCGCTGATGCTCGGCTATTCGGAGCAGGCAGCGCTGACGCGCGCCTGCCGCCGGCTGTTCGGCTGCACGCCGACCGAATTGCGCGAGACGCGAGCGGCGGCGCTGCGCCCCGGCGCCGTCACCGCCGCGCCGTAATCCCGCGCGTCGCGGACCTCAATGCGCGTGGCTGGTGATGGCCGCGCGCGACTTCTTCGTCACCAGGAAGGCCGCCAGCGCCGGCAGCAGCAGGATGGCGCCGAGCATGTTCACGAGGAACATGAAGGCCAGCAGGATGCCCATGTCGGCCTGGAACTTCAGCGCCGAGAGCGACCACGTCGCCACCGAGATCGTCATCGTCACGGCCGTGAACACCGACGCCGTGCCGCGCTGCTTGAGCGCGTCGACGAAGGCCATGCGCAGCGTCATCTGCGGCTCGGTCTTCAGCGCATGCGTGATGCTCTCGAAGAGATAGATGCCGTAGTCCACGCCCACGCCCACGCCCAGCGCCACCACCGGCAGCGTGTTGACCTTCACCCCGATGCCCAGCAGCGTCATCACCGCGTTGCACAGCAGCGTCACCAGCGCCAGCGGCGCGATGATGCACAGCGTCACGCGCAGGCTGCGGAACATCACCAGGCACAGCAGCGACACCGATGCGAACAGCGCCAGGTTGACCCAGCCATCGGCCGCCTCGACGACCTCGTTGGTCGCCGCCATCACGCCGACGTTGCCGCTGGCCAGGCGGAAGTTCACGCGATCGATGTCGCCGCCTGCGGCCTTGAAGGCCTTGATGCGCTCGACGATGTGGCCGATCGTGCCGGCCTGGTGGTTGTTCGTGAACACCGACAGCGCCATCGCCTTGCAGCCCGAGCTCATGAACTCGTTGCCCATGCGCGTGGCCGCGCTCACACCCTGCCCCAGCTGCGCCTTGTCCTCGGGCAGCATGCGCCACTTGATGAAGTTCTCGGCATAGCTCTGGTTGACCTGCTTGATCAGGCTCGCCAGGCTGCGCACGTCGGCCACGCCCTCGGTCTGGCGCATCTGCAGGTCGAACTCCTCGATGCGGTCCATCACCGCCGGCTCCAGGCAGGGCGCGTCGCTGTCCTTGTTGCCCTCGGCGATGACCTGCAGCATGTCCACGCCGATGGCGTAGTCCTTGGTGATGGCCTGCACGTCGCGGTTGTAGCGCGCGTCGGGGCGCAGCTCGGGCACGCCCACGCCGAGGTCGCCGACCTGCAGCTTGCGCGCGATGCTGTAGCCCACGCCGGCGATCACCGCGGCGATGACCACCGCGACGATGGCTGCGCGCGGCTCGGCCAGCGCCCCCAGCTTCGTCCACAGGCCGTGGCCCAGCGTCTCGCGGCCGCGGCATTTGCGCGCCTGCTCCGGCGTCAGGCAGCGGTACGACAGCAGGATCGGCAGCAGCATCTTGTTGGTGATGATCATCACCGTCACGCCCAGCGTGGCGGTGATGGTGAGCTCGCGCACCATCTCGATCTTGACGAAGGCGATGACCATGAACCCGAGCGCATTGGCCAGCAGCGCCACGGCGCCGGGGATGAAGAGTTTCTCGAAGCACAGGCGCGAGGCGGACACGCCGTCGTGGCCGGCCAGGGTCTCGAGTTTCCAGCCATTGGTCATCTGCACGGCGTGCGACACGGCGATCGAGAAGATCAGGAACGGCACCAGGATCGACATCGGGTCCAGCGCCAGCCCCAGCAGCGGCAGCAGCCCGAGCAGCCAGATCACCGGCACCACCGCGCAGACGATGGCGTAGAAGGTCAGCATCAGCGAGCCCGAGTACCAGTACAGCAGCAGCGTCGTGATGACGAAGGCGATGGCGAAGTACACGAGCACGCCGGCCGCACCGTCGGCGATGTCGCCGATCGACTTGGCGAAGCCGATCTCCTGCACCTGGTAGTTGCCCTTCTCGTACTTCGCGCGGATGGCCTCGAGCTGGTGGCCGATGGCGCGCAGATCGAGCCGCGCGCCGGTCTCGGGGTCCTTGTCCTGCAGCGTGGCCACGACCATCGCCGCCGTGTGATCGCTGGCGACGATGCGGCCGACCCAGTCGGACTTGAGCGTGGCCGCGCGCACGCCGGCCAGCGCCTGCGCGCTGCCGTCGAAGTTCGAGGGCACGAGCACGTCGCCCTTGAAGCCGTCCTCGACGACTTCGGTGTAGCGCACGTTGGGCGTGACCAGCGAGGTCACCGAGCCGCGCTCCACGCCCTTGATGTAGAAGACCTCCTCGGTCAGCGCGCGCAGCGTGTCGATGAATTCCTTGGTGTAGATGTCGCCCTGCTTGGTCTTGAGCGAGACGATGATCTTGTTGGCGCCGCCGAAGGTGTTGGCGTACTGCTGGAAGGTCTGCATGTACTCGTGCTGCAGCGGGATCATCTTGGAGAACCCGGCCGAGACCTGCAGCCGGCTCGCCGAGGCGCCCAGCACCAGCGTGATGGCCACGAACAGCCACAGCAGCGGCTTGCGGTAATGGAAGATGAAGTACGAGGCCTTGCCGATCCAGCCCGGCGAGAATTTGCCGCGCGTGAGTTCGGGGTCGTCGTCGAGCAGGTGCGAAGTGGAAGTCGTCATGGCGTCACCGTCCTGGCTCCGCGGTCACCCACGGTCAACAATCGGCCGTCGGCCAGCGCCTGCACCTGGGCGATGCCGGCGCGCAGCGGGCCCTTCAGGCGCTGGTAGCTGCGGCCGTCGTCACGGCTGACGTCGAGCAGTCCGGCGTAGCCGACGAGGACGATGCGGCCGTCGGCGAGTTGCTGCGCGTTCATCACCGAGCGTTCGTCGGCGATGTCGATGACGGTCCAGCTCGCGCCGCCGTCCTCCGAGCGGCAGACATGGCCGCGCATGCCGTAGATGACGATCGCGCCGCTCTTGGTCGCCAGGCCGCCGAACCAGGACCCCTTGTAGGGCGATTCGATGCGCTTCCAGTTCACGGCATCGTCGGAGACGGCCAGCGTGGCCGATTCGCCGACGAGGACGTACCGATGGGCGCCGGCGGCGAAGACGCGCGAGATGTGGCGGTCGAAGTCGGGCTCGAGGATCTTGTGGCGTGTCCACGTCTGGCCGCCGTCTCGCGTCTCGATATAGAGGCCGAAGCCGCCGTAGGCGACGTAGCGCTGCTCGCCGAGCCAGGTCACGCCCAGCAGCGAGTCGCTGCCGGCGTCGGGCACGACGACCCGCGTCCAGTGGCTGCCGGCATCGCTCGTGCGCAGCACGGTCGCGTCGTGGCCGACGGCGATGCCGTTGTTCGCATCGGCGAAGGCCGCCATCGTCAGCGTGCGCGTCACCGCCGTGCGCTGCGCCTGCCAGGTCTTGCCTTCGTCGCCCGAGAGGAAGACGACCCCGCGCTCGCCCACCGCCACGAGCCGCTGGCCGGCACGTTCGACGTCGAGCAGGATCATGCGGTCGGCGTGGGTCGGGACGAAGCTGGGGGCGTAGGCAGCGGCAGAGGCCGCGGCCGCCGCCGGCGACGCCGCGTCGTCGGCGAACGCGATCAACGGCGCCACGGCGAGCGCGAGCAGCGCCGTCGCGCACAGCGGGAATTTGAGCATCGCAGGGATTCCATTGAGCACGCGCCGGGTTCGGCGCGTGCCGGTAATTCAGCGCGTGCCGGCGCGGCGCAAGGCGTCGGGCTCGAAGTCGGCGAGCTTGCCCTTGACGTTGAACTTCCACTGCGGTTCCTGCGAACCGAGCGAGGCGATGAAGTAACCGCCGTTCGACAGGTCGTGCCAGATATTGGCCGAATACCACATCACGTCGGCGTCGTAGAACTGCATCACCGGGTGCACCCCGACGCGCCACAGATTGCCGCGGCTGTCGTACGCGTCCTCCCACAGCACGCTCCAGCTGTCCTCGTCGACGTAGAACGTGCGGCGCGCGAAGGCATGCTTCTGGCCGGGCTTGAGCGTCGCGTCGACGACCCAGACGCGGTGCGTCTCGTAGCGGATCAGGTCCGGGTTGGGCGTGCCGGGCTTGGTGACGTCGGCGTATTTCGTCGACTTCTCCATCAGCTTGTAATCGTTGTACGGGACGATCATCTCCTTCTTGCCGACGAGCTTGAAGTCGAAGCGGTCGGGGGCGCCGTTGTAGCCGTCGTACTGGTCGGTGTAGCGCATCCCCTCGGTGCCGTCGGTGATCGAGTCGTAGGCCAGATCGGGGGCGCGGCGCACGCGGCGCTGGCCGGCGTTGTAGACCCAGGCCGAACGCGCCTCCTTGACCTGGTCCAGCGGCTCGTGCACGAGAACCACGCTGCCCACGAGCGCCGCCGGCGCCAGCAGCGTGTTCATGTAGTACAGCAGCCGGTTCGGCTCCGACTTGTCCATGTTCTGCGCGAAGACGCGCACTTCCTGGGCGCGGATGTCGAAGGTGTCGCCGTTGGCGCGCACCGGGAACGAGTCGTAGATGCGGTCGATGCCGCCGCCGAGGTAGCGGATATTGTGGTTCCACATCACCTCGAGGCCGTTCTTGGGGAACGGGAACGGGGTCGTCGTGCCGCCGACGTTGGCCAGGCCGAAGCCCTGCAGTTCGACCTTGGCGGCCTGCTCCTTGACCTTGTCGGTGATCGCCTTGGGCAACGCGGCGGTGCGATGCGTCGGGTAGACGTTCATCTTGAACGTGCCGATCTTCTCGAGCAGCGCCTGCGCGCCGGCCGGCAGCTGGGCCTTGTACTGCGCCGCGTTCGCCTTCGTGATCGTGAACTTGGGCTTCTCGGCCGCGAACGGGTCGATATAGCCCTTGCCGGCGACATAGCCCGCGGGCGGGCTGGCCAGGCCACCGGTCCAGGCCGGGATCACGCCATCGGCGCTGCCGGCCTTCTCGGCTCCGGTGGGCGTCAGCTCGTTGCCGAGCTTGGCGATGTCGGCGGCACTGGCGCCGGCGTACGCGGCGCCGCTGGACATCAAGGCGGCAAGGCCGGCCGCGGCGAGGAAATGGCGGTTGAGATTCATGGTGTCTCCAGGTGGTGCGGGCGCGCGATCAGAATTTGCCGGTCCAGGCGACCGAGACGAAGCCCTTGTCGCGATTCGCGTCGTACTTCGCCGAGTTGTTGTAGGTGATGTACGAAAGGTCGAAAGCCCACTTCTTGGCATAGTCGAACTTGGCCGCCAGAGCGTAGGTCGTGCGGTCCTTGATGAACTGCGAATCGATCGAATAGCCGCTGAGGTCGCGCTTGACGAAGAGGCTGGGCGTGAAGGCGAACGACGAGCCGAAGATGCCGTTGTAGGTCATCGACGCCAGCACGTTGATGCCGCTGGCGTTCTTCGTCACGTAGCCGTCGTTGCGGCAGCCGTCGGGTTGCACGTTCGTGGTCAGGCAGCCGTTGGGCTGCGCCGCCGCGGGCAAGGCCGCATTCGCGCCCTGGCCGAAGATGAAGGCGCGACCGTAGCGCAGACCGCCGGCCGTGTGACTGGGCACGTTGTTCTGCTGCATCGCGACCTCGGCGGCGATGGTCAGGCTGTCGGCGCCGAGCACGCCGCTGAACAGCTTGACCGCGTTGGCCTGCAGTTGCGTCACGTTGAACAGGTCGTAAGCGTGGTACACGCCGCCCACGGTGCCGATCACGGCGGTGTAGCGCGGGTCCTGGGTCACGAGGCCGGCGTGACCGATGAAAGCGCCGACGAGGTCGCTGCCGTTGATTTGCGCCGGCACATCCTTCTGGTAACTCAATTCGGCGCCGGTCGACCAGCCCAGCAGCGTCGTCGACGCGCTGATGCCGAAGATCTTGGTCTTGCCCGGGTATTCCCAGAACGCCGAGCCCGGCGTCAGCCCCAGCGGGGCCAGCGCCTGCACGGCCATGAACAGGCCCTGCGATTTGAGGATGGCGACCTGCTTGGCCGTGCCGTTCAACTGGTCGGTGCCGACGGTGGCGCTGATGATGGGCGTGCGCGGTACGAGTTCCTCGGCATAGAAGCCGAATTCGGTGTCGATGGCCTCGACCGGGACGCGCAGCGCCAATCCGAACTGGCCGCCGTTGGCGGGCTTGGGACCATTGGCCAGCGGCATGTACAGCCCGCCGGCCGACGCGCTGACGTTGCTGCCGGCCACGGCGGTCGCGATATTGCAATTGCCGGTCTGGTTGGAGAGGTCATTCTCGGCCGGGCCGAAATAGGTGCCGCAACCCGGGATCACCGTCGAGACCGATTTGAACTGGTAGAAGCCCTCGAGCGAGACGCCGCCGCCCAGGCCCAGGTTCGCCGAGAGCATCGGGATCGGCAGCAGGAATTCCTTGACCTCGGTGCCGGCCCCGCGTGTGGCGGCGATGAGGTCGACCGGCATCGTCTTGTTGATGCCCTGGGTGAACAGGCTCTCGCCCCAGTTGATGACCTGGTTGCCCAAGCGCACCTGCAGCGGATGGCTCGCGAGGTCGAACTGCGTGTACGCGTAGGCGTCCATCAGCTGCAGGCCCTGGAAGCGCGAGGCCAGCGGCACGCCGGTGTCGCTCAAGGGCTGGGTGTTGGTGTAGCGCACCGGGCGCTGCGCCTGGTTGCCGAAGCGCGGCAGGCTGTTGACGAGCACATCGTCGTACCAGCCGCGCACACGCAACAGGCCGCCGCTGCCGTTCTTGGCCAGCGAGACGTCGCTCGTGAACTTGAGCAGGCGCGAGATCGTGTCGCCCTTGTTGTAGTTCAGGTTGCTCGAGTCGGTGTTGGACCCACCCATGCCGCCGACCTTGCCGACGATGGCGCCGTCGGCCTTCGAGAACAGCAGCGGATTCTGGTTGCCGGCACGCCAGGCATTGCTGACGCTGATCGACGTGTTCCACACGCCCTGCCAGCCGTCGCCGACTTCGAAATCGAGTGCCGATGCGGGGCCGGCAGCCACCGCGACGAGGCAGGCCGCAGCCACACGGTGGCGGGTCGACGGCATGGTGTTCTTGTGCATTCCGGTTGTCTCCTCGGTGGTCGGAACGTGGGCTGTGTCAGGGTCCGAATGGTCGAGGCCGCGCGGCGCGGCGGCTTGACGCGGTTAGACATTCACTTAACTCTGAGCGACACCTGGGATAGTCCCAACGATGCAACCACCGCCCGAGCGCGTTGTCGGCGCCCGGCGGACTCGGTAATTGCCCGGGTGTCGCCAATTGCCAAATGAATGTCTGCACTCGTCAAGCCGCCGCCAACGCCAGCGACGAGCATGGCCGCCGCGTCGCGTCGCCACCCGCTTCGACGCGCCGACACCGGGGTCGATTCCGGTCCGCTTCCAGTGGTCCGCGGTGGACCTCAGAAAGGCAACTTCATGCACAGCCTCCATCGCCATCTGCTCGCCAGCGCGGCCGCACTCGCCCTCATCGGCCCCGGCATCGCACAGGCCCAGGCGGCGGCTGCGGCCAGCGCGCCGGCGCCGGCCTATTCGCCCCACCTGGGCCGCATCTGGCCGAACCGCGTCTATTGGGGCGACGAGCATGTGCACACCTCCTGGTCGGGCGACGCCGGTGCCGCCGGCTCGCGGGTCGGACCCGAGGACGCGCTGCGCTTCGCCCGCGGCGAGGAAGTGACGTCGACGACGGGCCAGAAGGTGCGCCTGTCGCGGCCGCTGGACTGGATGGCGGTGACCGACCACTCCGACGGCCTGGGCGTGATCCAGGATCTCATCGCCGGCACGCCCGAGATGCTGGCCGATCCGGTGATCCGGCGCTGGCACGAGATGATCCATGCCGACATGGCGACGCGTCGCGTGGCCGCCAAGGAAATGGCGATCGCGCAATCGAACGGGCAATTGCCGGCCATCGTCAACGACCCGGCGCGCGAACTCGGCACCTGGCAGCGCGAGACGGCGATCATCGAGAAGTTCAACGACCCCGGCCGTTTCACCGCCTTCATCGCCTACGAGTGGACCTCGAACTCGGGCGGCGGCAACAACCTGCACCGCAACGTCATCTACCGCGACGGCAAGGCCCTGGCCGACCAGGTGCGGCCGATGACGACCTTCGACAGCGAGAACCCCGAGGACCTGTGGAAGTGGATGGCGGCCTGGGAGGCGAAGACCGGCGGGCGGCTGCTGGCGATCCCGCACAACGGCAACCTCAGCAACGGGCTGATGTTCGCGCTGACGGCCTTCGACGGCACGCCGCTGACGCGCGAGGGCGCCGTGCTGCGCGCGCGCTTCGAGCCGCTGGTCGAGGCGATGCAGATCAAGGGCCAGAGCGAATCGCATCCCTCGCTGTCGCCGACCGACGAATTCACGCGCGGCTGGGAGATCTGGGACAAGGGCAACCTCAACCTGCTGCCCAAGAAGCCCGGCATGATCCCGCATGAATATGCCCGCGAGGCGCTGAAGAACGGCCTCGCGATCGAGCAGCAGCTGGGCGTGAACCCGTTCAAGTTCGGCCTCGTCGCCGGCACCGACGCGCACACCGGGCTGAGCGCGATCGAGGCCGACAACTACTTCGGCAAGTTCCCGCAGAACGAGCCCTCGCCCAAGCGCATGCGCATTCCGGTGATGGACGGCGCGACGCCGCCCGAGGGCTCGGTCGAACCGCATCTGGTCAACCAGGGCTGGGAAGGCAGCGCCCAGGGCTGGACCGGCGTCTGGGCGAGCGCGAACACGCGCGAGGCGCTGTGGGACGCGATGCAGCGCCGCGAGACCTACGCCACCACCGGCACGCGCATGACGGTGCGCTTCTTCGGCGGCTTCGATTACGTTGCCGCCGATGCGCAGGCGCCCGACCTCGCCCGCGTCGGCTACACCAGGGGCGTGCCGATGGGCGGCGACCTGCGCGCCGCGCCCGCGGGCAAGCCGCTGCGCTTCCTGATCGCCGCGCTCAAGGACCCGCAGGGCGCAAATCTGGATCGCGTCCAGGTCGTCAAGGGCTGGGTCGATGCGGCCGGCAAGACGCACGAGAAGATCTTCAATGTCGCCTGGGGCGACGCCGCGCGGCGCCGCATCGACCGCCGCGGGCAGATCCCGCCGGTGGGCAACACGGTCGACCTGAAGACCGCGACCTGGGTCAATTCGATCGGCGACACGCAATTGACCACCGTCTGGACCGACCCCGAATTCGATCCGAAGCAGCGCGCGATGTACTACCTGCGCGTGCTCGAGATCCCGACGCCGCGCTGGACGCTCTACGACGTCGTGCGCTTCCATGTCCAGCCGCCCAAGGAGGCGCCGCTGATCACGCAGCAGCGCGTCTTCACCTCGCCGATCTGGTACACGCCGGCCTGATCCGGGTCGCCCGCGCGCGCACGGTGCGCTGCTTTCAACG
The DNA here is from genome assembly GCA_028868825.1 of Burkholderiales bacterium. Classification (GTDB taxonomy): domain Bacteria; phylum Pseudomonadota; class Gammaproteobacteria; order Burkholderiales; family Burkholderiaceae_C; genus Rubrivivax. Next base: position 41,185 of record JAGWTU010000010.1, read on the forward strand.
ACGGCCTCCTTCTTCGATGCATCGATTCATGACACACACCGCGCAATCCGCGATCGCCACCGTGCTGGCCGCGCTGGCGCTGGCCAGCGGCGCCGCGGCCGCCGAGCCCGATCGCCGCGTGCTGCCGCTGGCGCCGCCGGCGCAGCCGCCCATCGTCGAGATCGACGCGCACAAGGTCCGGCCGCCACCGCTGTTCCAGGTGCGCGCACCGGCGAAGGCGCCGAACGTGTTGATCATCTTGATCGACGACATGGGCTTCGGCCAGTCGAGCGCCTTCGGCGGGCCCATCCACATGCCCACCGTCGACGCGCTGGCGCGCGGCGGACTGCGCTTCAACGAGTTCCACACGACGGGCCTGTGCGCGCCTTCGCGCGTGGCGCTGCTGACCGGGCGCAACCACCATCTGAACAATATGGCGGTGATCCCCGAGATCGCGACGAGCTTTCCCGGCGCCACCAGCATCCGCCCCGCCAGCATCGCGCCGCTGGCCGAGATCCTGCGCCTGAACGGCTACAGCACGAGCTTCTTCGGCAAGTCGCACGAGGTGCCGTCGTGGGAGGTCAGCGGCTCGGGGCCGACCGACCGCTGGCCCACGCGCTCGGGCTTCGACAAGTTCTACGGCTTCATCGGCGGCGAGGCGAATCAATGGGCGCCGCACCTCTACGAGGACATGACCGAGGTCAAGCTGAATCCGGATCCGAACTACCACCTGATGACGGATCTGACGAATCATGCGATCGACTGGGTGCACGCGGAAAAGTCGCTCACGCCCGACCGGCCGTTCTTCCTCTATTTCGCGCCCGGCGCGGTGCACGCGCCGCATCATGTGCCGCGCGCATGGATCGACAAATACAAGGGCCGCTTCGACGCCGGCTGGGACCGCCTGCGCGAACAGACGCTGGCGCGCCAGAAGGCGCTGGGCGTCGTGCCGGCCGACACCGAACTCGCGCGCAAGCCGCGCGCGATCGAGGACTGGGATCGGCTCTCGGCCGACCAGAAGAAGCTCTACACGCGCCAGATGGAGATCTTCGCCGCCTACGGCGAATACGCCGACACCGAGATCGGCCGGCTCGTCGGTGCGATCGCCGAGATGGGTCAGCTCGACAACACGCTGATCTTCTACATCGTCGGCGACAACGGCGCCAGCGCCGAGGGCGGACTGAACGGCAAGTTCAACCAGCTCACCTTCAACAACGGCGTCGACGAGTCGGTGGCCGACCTCCTCAAGCATTACGACGAACTCGGCGGCCCGACGACCTTCAACCATTACGCCGCCGGCTGGGCGGTGGCCGGCGACACGCCATTCACCTGGACGAAACAGGTGGCGTCGAATTACGGCGGCACGCGCAATGGCATGGTCGTGCATTGGCCGGCGCATTTCAAGGGCCACGGCGAGGTACGAACGCAATGGCACCATCTGATCGACATCGCGCCCACCGTGCTCGAGGCCGCCGGCCTGCCCGAGCCGACCATCGTCAACGGCGCGGAGCAGATCCCGATGCAGGGCACGAGCCTGCTGTACGCCATCGACGACGCCCGGGCGGCGGATCGCCACCGGCTGCAGTATTTCGAGCTCGGCGGCAATCGCGCCATCTATGCCGACGGCTGGCTCGCCGGCGTGGTCCATCGGGTGCCCTGGGAAAGGGAGCCCCGTACCACGCTCGACAATGACCGCTGGGAGCTCTACGACACGCGCCACGACTTCAGCCTGCGCCAGGATCTGGCGGCCGCGCAGCCGGCGAAGTTGAAGGCCATGCAGGCGCTGTTCGACGAGCAGGCGAAGGCCAACCACGTCTACCCGATCGACGACCGCGGTCGCGAGCGCTTCAATGCCGCGCTCGCCGGGCGTCCGGACCTCATGGCCGGCCGCCGCTCGCTCACCGTCTACCCGCACATGACGGGCATGAACGAGAACGTGTTCATCAATACCAAGAACCGCTCCTACACGATGGTCGCCGAGGTCGAGCTGGGCGCGCGCGCACACGGCGCGATCCTGGCCCAGGGCGGCCGCTTCGGCGGCTACAGCCTGTACCTGCAGGACGGCCGGCCTTGCTTCACCTACAACTGGCTGGCGATCGAGAGCACGACGATCGCCTCGCAGGAGGCGCTGCCGGCCGGCAAGGCGCAGATCGAATACCGCTTCGACTACGACGGCGGCGGGCTCGGCAAGGGCGGCACCGGCATCCTCAGCGTCGACGGCCGCGAGGTCGCGCGCGGCCGCATCCCGCGCACGATGCCGCTGCTGTATTCGATGGACGAGGGCGCCGATGTCGGTGCCGACGAGGACACGCCGGTGAGTGCGAGCTACGCCTCGCCCTTCGAATTCAGCGGCCGCATCGCCCGCGTCACGATCACCGTCGCGCCGGCGCCGGCACCGCGCGCCGCGGCCGAGGCCGCGGCGGTGCAGCAGATGCGGATCGAGAAGGCGGCGGCCGATTGAGGGCGCGGCGGTGGGCACCCGAGGCGAACGAACGAGGCATCGAATGATGGGATCGAAATGAATGCGCGCCGTCTCTTCGGCGAGCCCCTGCTGCATTTCCTGCTGCTGGGCGCCCTGCTCTTCGCCGGCTACCGCATCGTGCATGGCGCGGCTCCGGCGCCGGCGGGCCGCATCGAGATCACGGCCGCCGACCTCGCGCGGCTGCGGCTGGCCTGGCAATCGCAATGGGGCCGCGCGCCCGATGCGGCCGAATTGAAGGATCTGGTGGCCAAGGAAGTCCACGACGAGATCCTCTACCGCGAGGCGCTGGCGATGGGTCTGGACCGCGACGACGTCATCGTCAAGCGTCGCCTGGCGCAGAAGGTGGCGTACCTGACCGACGACGGCGGCCAGCCGCCAACGCCGCAGCAATTGCAATCCTGGTATCGCGATCACGCCGAGGATTACAAGGACGCACCGCGGATCTCGATCCGCCAGCTGTATTTCTCGACCGACCTGCGTGGCGCGCGTGCCGAGGCCGCGGCCGCGCAGGCGCTGCGCCAGTTGCAGGGTGCTGGCGGCGACGCCGATGCGGGCGTCGGCGACCCCTTCGCGGGCGCGACCCGCTACGTCGAAAAAAGCCGGCACGAGATCGATCAGGCCTTCGGCCGCGATTTCGCCGCCGCCGTGTTCCGGCTCGAACCGCAGGGCTGGCGCGGCCCCATCCGCTCGGGACTCGGCTGGCACCTGGTCTGGGTCGACGAGCGCACGACGCCCAGCCTGCGCCCCTACGCCGAGGTCGAAGCCCAGGTGCGCGACGACTGGCTGCGCGCCGAGCACGAATCGCTGCAACGCCAGTATTACGCCCGCGTCAGCCGGCATTACGAGGTGGTGGTCGACACAGCCGCCGCGCTGCCGGGCAGCCCGGCGCCGGCCGCCGTCACGGTCGGGAGCGCGACGCCGTGAGGCTCGGCGCCTTCCTCGCCGCTTTGGTGCTGCTGGTCTGCGGCGCGGGGCCGCGGTCGGCCCTCGCCCATGAATCACGTCCGGCCTATCTGCAGCTCGACGAGGTCGCCGCCGGCCGTTACGAACTGCTGTGGAAGACGCCGGTGAACCTCGGCCACCGCCTGCCGGTGGAGCCGCAGCTGCCGGCGAATTGCCGCACGCTCGACGGCCCGCATGCGCAGCAGCTGCCCGGCACCCGCATCGAACGCTCGAGCGTCGATTGCGGCGAGCGCGGACTCGACGGCCGGCGCATCGAATTCCCCGGTCTGCAGGTGACGATCACCGACGTGCTCGCCAGGTTGGCCCGGCGCGACGGCACGACCGAGACGCTGATGGCCGGGTCGTCGCGACCCTGGATCGATGTCGCGCACCGCCAGGGCCTGGGCGCCGTCGTCGGCGTCTATCTCGAGCATGGCGTCAAGCATATCCTCGGCGGCTTCGACCATCTGATGTTCGTCTTCGGGCTCATGCTGATCGTGCGCCGCGCGTCGATGCTGCTGAAGACGATCACCGCGTTCACGCTCGCGCATTCGGTGACGCTGGCGCTGGCGACGCTGGGTTACGTGCAGGTGCCGGGGCCGCCGGTCGAGGCCGGCATCGCGCTCAGCATCCTGCTGCTGGCCGTCGAGATCGAACGCCTGCAGCGCGGCGTGCCCAGCGTCACGGCCCGCCATCCCTGGCTGATCGCGATCTCCTTCGGCCTGCTGCACGGCTTCGGCTTCGCCGGCGCGCTGTCCGAGGTCGGGCTGCCGCCATCCGACATCCCGCTGGCGCTGTTCTCGTTCAACCTGGGCGTCGAGGCGGGGCAGCTGATGTTCATCGCCGCGCTCTACCTGGCGCTGGCCGCGCTGCGCCTCGTCGGCCATCGCCTGCCGCGCTGGGCGCCGCTCGTGCCGCCCTACGCGCTCGGCGCGCTCGCCACCTTCCTGATCCTGGACCGCGTCAGCGCTTTCGCCTGACGACGGCAACGCCACCCCGCACCCCCTCCGAGGTCCCACCGATGAAGACGACCCCCTTGCGCCGCGCCTGCCTGCTGACCCTCGTCGGTGCCACGGCCGGCCTGCAACCGAACGCCCGGGCCGACGGCCCGCCGCCGCGCAATGCCTATTTCGGCGAAACGCATCTGCACACCGCCTGGTCGTTCGACGCCTTCATCTTCGGCACCCGCGCGTCGCCCGACGAGGCCTATCGCTACGAGCGCGGCGAGGCCATCAAGGCCCCGGGTGGCTACCAGGTGCAGCTCAGGCAGCCGCTGGATTTCGCGATGGTCACCGATCATGCCGAATACATGGGCATGGTCGCGATGTCGCAGGACCCGACGACCGAGATCGGCAAGCTGCCGATCGCCAAGGAACTGGTCGTGCGCAACAAGGACGACATGTTGCGCGTCTACACGACGGTCGTGCGCTCGGCGCTGCGCGGCAAGCCGATCCCGGGCTTCGACGACCCGGCGCTGGTGCAGAACATCTGGAAGCAGGTCGCCGCCACGGCCGACAAGTATTACCAGCCGGGCCGCTTCACGACCTTCGCCGCCTACGAATGGACCTCGGCGCCGGACAACGCGAACCTGCACCGCAACATCATCTTCAAGGATACGAAACAGATACCGCTGGCACCGTTCACGTCGCTCGATTCGACCGATCCGCAGGACCTCTGGAACTGGCTCGACGGGCAGCGCAAGGCCGGCCACGAGGTGCTGGCCATCTCGCACAACGGCAACATCTCGGACGGGCTGATGTTCCCGGTCGAGGTCGATCTGAAGGGTCGGCCGATCGACGCCGCCTATGCCGAGCAGCGCATGCGCAACGAGCCGCTGAGCGAAGTGGCGCAGGTGAAGGGCAATTCGGAGACCCACCCCTCGCTGTCGCCCGACGATGAATTCGCCGATTTCGAGATCCTCGGCCAATTGCTCGGCGGCGCCACCCGCGTGCCCAAGGTCCACGGCAGCTATATCCGCGAGGCTTACCGCAACGGCATCGCGATGCAGGCAAAAGGCGGCTTCAATCCCTACAAGTTCGGCCTCGTCGGCGCTTCCGATTCGCACGACGCGGCGCCGGCCTATGCGGAGGACAACTATTTCGGCTCGCATGGCCAGGCGGATTCGACGCCGGCGCTGCGCATGAGCCCCGAGAAGCAGGGCGGCTTCGACCTGCGCCAGATGAGCAGCGCGGGCCTGGGCGGTGTCTGGGCCGAGGCGAACACGCGCGAGGCGATCTTCGCCGCCTTCCAGCGCAAGGAGACCTGGGGCACGACCGGCCCGCGCATCCAGGTGCGGCTGTTCGGCGGCTGGAACTACGCGCCGGCGCTGCTCGACGGCGCGGCCTGGGTGCAGGCCGCCTATGCCGGCGGCGTGCCGATGGGCGGCGACCTGCCGCCGATGAAGAACGGCGCGCCGCGCTTCGTCGTCTGGGCACAGAAGGACCCGAACAGCGCCAACCTCGACCGCATCCAGATCGTCAAGGGCTGGGTCAAGGATGGCGCCAGCCATGAGCATGTCTACGACGTCAGCTGGGCCGGCGCGCGCCGCATCGACGCGAAGACGGGCAAGCTGCCGGCGATCGAGAACACGGTCGACATCGCCAAGGCCAGCTACACCAACAGCGTCGGTGCGACGAACCTGCAGACGGTCTGGACCGATCCCGATTTCGATGCCGGTGCGCATGCCTTCTATTACGCCCGCGTGCTCGAGATCCCGACGCCGCGCTGGACGACCTACGACGCGAAGGCGCTCGGCGCGGCGCCGCCCGCCAACGTGCCGGCGACGATCCAGGAGCGCGCCTACACCTCGCCGATCTGGTACACGCCCGTCCTTGCGAAAGTCGCGGCGAAGAAAGTGGCGAAGCCGATCGCGGCGACGGTCGGCGGTGTCACGGCGGCCGAGTTGTCGCGTCGCGGCGCGACGCGCCTGGACGACGCCGCGATACGCCATCTGATCCAGGGCAAGTCGCTGGCGCTGGCGAACACGGCCAACGGCCTGAAGTCGGAGATCGTCTACGGCGTCGACGGCCGCTCGGTGACGCTGACGCTCGACGGCCAGCGCACCGGCATCGAGGAGATCGGCGACGTGACGAATGCCGGCGCGCCCGCCGCGCCGAGCCGCTACGAGATCCGCGACCGGCGCATCGTCGGATCGGTCGCCGGCCGGCCCGCCGAACTCGCGGTCTACCGGCTCGGCGGCCGCATCTATCTCGTGCACGAACAGGAGTCGGGCGGCCCCAACTGGCGCGTCGTTTCGATCGAATGAGCCATCGAACGACGATCGAGGACCGGGCGCCGCAGGCTCGCTTGCCGTGATCCCGCGGCTCGCATCGATTCATTGCCGAAAGTCAATGCGAAGGCAGCGTCTTCCGAATCCGGATTGATTTTCCGCTTCAAACTTCTTGCATCCACGACCTCCAGGACTCACGAAGCCGCGATAGCGCGGCTTCCGGTCTCCCGGGGCGGGATTTCAATCAGAGGGAGTCGGCGATGAAATCGGTTTGCAAACGGACCCTGGCTGCGATGGCGGTGGCTGGATCGTTTCTCGGCACCGCCGCGCAGGCGGGTGTGGTGTTCTCGGATCTCGGGCCGGCCCCCGGCGCTTACAACGCGAAGGTGGGATGGGCCGTGACGGGCTCGGGGAGCTTTGGCGGGACTTCGTTCTACTCCGCTCACGAATTCGAGGCCGGCGGCGTCGGCAACCTCTCGATCAGTCGGATCGACCTCGGCATCAGCGTCATTGCCCCGGGTGACGGGTTCGACGTCGGCCTGTGGACCGACAACGCCGGCATGGTGGGCTCCGAGCTGGCGTCCTGGAAGGCGCTGACCACGTTGCAGGACTTCGGCAAATGCTGCGAGTTGCTGACGATCGACGGCATCAGCGGTCTGACGCTCACCGGGGGGCAGTCGTATTTCCTGGTGCTGGCACCGCATACCGATGCCGGCGCCAGCGATTACGTGATCGCCCTCAACAACCAGGGTGTGAAGGGCGGGCAGCTCTATTCGAGCGATGGCGGGACGACCTGGCGCAGCAACGGTTCCCAGACGATCGGTGCCTTCGATATCGTCTCGAGGGACGGCACGAGCGTCCCCGAGCCCGCCACCTTGCCGCTGCTGGGCGTGGCACTCATAGGCCTGTGGCGCGCCAGCCAGGGCCGATCCAGGCGCTAGCTGGCAGAACGACGCGGCCTGGTCCGCGTCGACATCCCTAGCGGATGGGCGCGGGCGGATCGCGCCTGGCCAGCGCGGTGTGATGCCGGCCATAGCCGAAGTAGATCGCCAGCCCGATCAGCAGCCACACCACGAGCCGCAGCCAGGTGTCCAGCGGCAGGCCCGCCATCAGCGCCAGGCAGCAGACGATGCCCAGCAGCGGCACCCAGGGCAGCCCGGTGACGCGGAACGGCCGCGGCGCGTCGGGTTCGCTGCGGCGCAGGTGCAGCACGGCGCCGCAGACGAGGATGAACGCGAACAGCGTGCCGATGCTGACCATCTCGCCCAGGATGTGGATCGGCAGCGTCGTCGCCACCAGCGCGACGATGACGCCGATCAGCGTCTGGCTCCAGACGGGGGTGTGCCAGCGCGCGTGGATGCGCGCGAACACCGGCGGCATCAGCCCGTCGCGCGACATCGCGAGGAAGACGCGGGTCTGGCCGAAGAGCAGCACCAGGATCACCGTCGTCAGCCCGACCAGCGCGCCGAGCTTGACGGCGACCGAGAGCCAGCCGACGCCGATGGCGTCGATGCCCTTGGCGATCGGGTCGGGCACGTCGAGCTGCGTGTAGGGCACGAGCCCGGTGAGCACCGCGGCGACGGCCACGTACAGCAGCGTGCAGACGACGAGCGAGCCGAGGATGCCGATCGGCATGTCGCGCGACGGCCGCCGCGATTCCTGCGCCGCCGTCGAGACGGCGTCGAAGCCGATGAAGGCGAAAAACACGACCGCCGCGCCGCGCAGCACGCCCGACCAGCCGTAATGGCCGAATTCGCCGCTGTTGGCGGGCACCAGCGGCGTCCAGTTCTCGGGGTGTACATGGCCGGCGCCGATGGCGATGAAGGCGACGACGACGACGAGCTTGATCGCCACCATCAGGTTGTTGACGCGCGCCGATTCCTTCGTGCCGCGCACCAGCAGCGCCGTCAGGATGAGCACGATGGCGGCGGCCGGCAGGTTCAGCGGCGGCCGCGTCAGCCCGGGCGGCAGCACGAGGCCGAAATTGGCGAGCAGGCTGACGACATAGCCCGACCAGCCGACGGCCACCGTCGCCGCGCCCATGGCGTATTCGAGTATCAGGTCCCAGCCGATGATCCAGGCGAAGATCTCGCCCAGCGTCGCGTAGGTGTAGGTGTAGCAGCTGCCCGAGACCGGGATCATCGACGCCAGCTCGGCATAGCACAGGCCGACGAAGGCGCAGGCGATGCCGGCGAAGACGAACGAGAGCATCACCCCCGGCCCGGCGTACTGCGCCGCCGCGGTGCCGGTGAGCACGAAGATGCCGGCGCCGATGATGGCCCCGATGCCCATCGCGGTGATGCTCCAGGGCCCGAGGTTGCGCGCGAGCTTGTGCTCGCCGGCATCGCCTTCGGCGACGATGTCCCGAATGGTCTTGCGCGCAAGATACGCGGATGCCGCCATGGCCGTCTCCTCTGGTCGATGCGGATGGGGTTCCGATCGAGCGCGGCGGAAATGGTTCGACGGGGGTTTGCCATGCCCATCCCGGGCATGGGTCGAGGGCGTCAGGCGCGGGCGGCGTCGGGATAGAGGCCATGGGCGCGACCGAACAGCCGCGCGATGCCGAGCAGCGCATCGATGTTCGGCGTCGCGACGCCGACGCGCCGGCCGATCTCCTGCACGACGCCGACGATGGCGTCGAGCTCGATCGCCCGGCCCGCCTCGACATCCTGCAGCATCGAGCTCTTGAAGGCACCGAGCCTGGCCGTCACGGCATGGCGCTCCTCGGGCGTCTGCGTGACGCGGCAGCCGATGCGCGCGCCGACGGCGGCCGCCTCGGTCATCGCGGCGGAGCAGAAATCGCGCACCAGCGGGTCGGCGAGGATGCGGTCGACCGTCGTCCCGCAGACCGCCGAGAGCGGGTTCATCGTCATATTGCCCCACAGCTTGTACCAGATGTCGTAGCGCACATCGGCCGTGTGCGTGACGTCGAAGCCGGCCTGCGCGAGCATGTCGGCCACCGCCTGCACGCGCGCCGATAGGCCGCCCGGCGCCTCGCCGACGATCAGCCCCTGGCCCATCTTGTGCTGGACGAGCCCGGGTTCGGGCGTCGAGGTGCTGGCGTGGACGACGCAGCCGACGACGCGCTGCAGCGGGATCGCGGCGGCGACGGCGCCGCCCGGATCGACGCTTTGCAGCGGTTCGCTGGCGAAGCCGGCCAGGCCCTCGCAGAACCACCAGGGCACGCCGTTCATCGCCGGCATGACCATCGTCTGGGGACCGAGCAGCGGCGCGATCTGCGCCGCGACGGCGCCCAGCGCCGGGGCCTTGACTGCGATGACGACGAGGTCCTGCGCGCCGAGTTCGGCCGCTTGGTCGCTCGCGCGCGCCGGGGCCTGCAGCAGCGAGCCGCCCTTGATCATGCGCCAGCCCTCGCTGCGCAGCGCCGCCAGCGTCGCGCCACGCGCGAGTGCACTCACCTCCGCTTGGCCGGCCACCGCAAGCTGCGTACCGATGAAGCCGCCGATGGCGCCGGCGCCGACGATGCAGACCCTCATGCCTGGTCCTTCAATGCCGCCGCGCGACGGTAGTTATCCTTGAAGCGCTCGGGCACCCGCTCGTCGAAGCCGAGCGCGACGCGGCGCACCTCGGCGCTGTCGGTCGGCGCATGGCCCACACCGAGCGCGGCGGCGCGCGGCGCGTCGATTGCGGTGACGCGCCCGGCGAGCCGGCCCAGACCGGTGATCTCGCATTCGACGAGGTCGCCCGGGTCGACCGAGCGCGAATGGCAGGGCGTGCCCATCAGGATCACGTCGCCGGCGACCAGCGTGATGTGGCGCGCGAGGTCGGCGATGACGTAATGCGGGCCCCAGATCGTCTCGTCGCCGATATGCGCTTCCTGCACGACGAGGCCGTTGCGGTAGGTGCGCAGCGTCTGCGCGAAGAGGTCGACGCCGCGCACGATGCCGGGGCCGATCGGCAGCAGCGTGTCGGCGCCCTTGACGCGCAGCATCGATCCCTGGTCGGTGTCGCGGAAGTCCTGCAGGCCCATGTCCAGCGCCGGGCAGAAACCCTCGATGTAGTCCCAGGCCTCGTCGGGCAGCACATTGCGGCAGGTCTTGGAGATGACGACGGCGTATTCGCCCTCGTAATTCAGGTACTTGACGTCGGCAGGCTTGAGGATCTGGCCGCCATGGCCATTCAGCGCCGTCGGCGGCTTGGTGAAATAGGTCGGCGTCTCGGTTGGCTTGGGCTTGTTGCGCGTCTCGAAGCTGCGCGAGCTGTACGAGATGTGGATGGCGATGATCTTGCTCGGATTCACCGGCGGCAGGTGCGCGTGCAGGTGGGGGTCGACGACGCGGCCATCGTCCAGCCGCAGCTGTCCGGCATCGGCGCCGTTCTCGATGATCGTGCCCCAGAAGGCGCTGCCGCCGATCAGCAGGCGACGGCGCTCGACGCGCGGGCCGCGCATCACCGCGGGCAGTTCCTCGAGCGGGAAATCGAAATTCATGGCTGGAACCAGATGTGGAGGTTGCCGGTGCCGCGCGCGTTCTCGTAGGCCGAGAGCGGCTCACCGCGGGATTTGCAGTCGCTGCCGCCCATGGCCGCGATCATCTGCAGGTAATGGGCGCCGAAGGCCTCCCAGGGCAAGGCGCGGTAGTCGCGATCCCAGTGTTCGATGATGAGGTCGTGGCGGCCCTGCTTCATCAGCTCGATCGCGCCCTTGTCGGCCTCGATGTTCGCCGGTCGCGAGACATTGCTCTCGTGGAAGATGCGCGGGTGGTTCGGCGTCCAGTCGATGCCGTTGAAGCGGTGGCTCAGCGCGCCCGAGGCGAGCGCGACGACGCACAGGTCGCTGCGGCGTATCGCCTCGCCGATCACCGATCCCGATTCGAGGAAATGCTTGGGTTCGCAGTTCTGGCAGGAGCTGACGGTGACGATGGGCAGGTGCTCGAGCCGCATCTGCTTGAGCAGGTTGATCGTCGCGTACTGGCGCCCGAGTTCGGGGTTGCAGATGGCGCGCGAACGCACGCCGCGCTCCTTGGCCACGGCCTCGATCGCCAGCGCGAGTTCGGGGTGGCCCTGGTAATCGTAGGGCACGCCGTGCAGATACCAGGGCATCTCGTCGGAGATGTACGTGCCCTTGTAATGCGCACCGCCGTCGATCAGGTGGTAGCCGGTCGTGAACCAATGGCTGTCGAAGATCATCACGACATCGGGCTTTGCGGCGACGATGCGCTCACGCACGCGGCCATAGCCCGGTATCAGGTCCGAATCGGATCCCGCGCCCATGAGGACACGGAATTCCTCGCATTGCATCAATCCGGGGTGGTGCGACACCAGGGCCGCGCCGACGATCTGTCCCATGACTGCTCCTAACGATGGCTGAAACTGGCGCGGAAGGGCTTCTTCGGCACGACGACGTCCTTGATGTCGCAGAAGAACTCGAAGCTCCAGTCGCCGCCCTCGCGGCCGATGCCGCTGCGCTTGATGCCGCCGAAGGGCGCCGCGAGGTCGCGGATGCCGAAGCTGTTGACCCAGATGAAGCCCGTGCGCACGCGCTGCGCGAGCGCGGTGGCATGGACCGTCTCGCCGTAGCAGACGCCGCCGAGGCCGTAGTCGGTGCCGTTGGCCAGCGCGACAGCCTCGTCGTCGGAAGCGAAGGTCTGCAGCGTCAGCACCGGGCCGAAGACCTCGTTCTGCACGATCTCGTCGTCCTGCTTCAGGTTCGTCAGCATCGTCGGCTGAAAATACTGCGCGCCGAACGGATGCCGCGCGCCGCCCCAGAGCAGCTTCGCGCCGCCGGCGACGGCTCGCTCGACGAAGGCCTGCACGCGCTCGACCTGGCGCGGATGGATGATGGGACCGACCTCGGTCGCTTCCTCGCGCGGGTCGCCGATGTGGAGCTTCTCGACATAGCCGCGCATCGCGGCGATGAAGTCGTCGGCGACGCGCGCGTGGACGAGGAAACGCGTGCCGGCGAGGCAGACCTGGCCGGCGTTGCGGTACATCAGCGCACCGGTCGAAGCCGCGGCGTCGAGGTCGGCATCGTCGAGCACGATGAACGGCGACTTGCCGCCGAGCTCCAAGCTGCAGGGCACGAGGTTGGCGCCGGCGGCCTGGGCGATCCGTTTCGCCGTCGGGACCGATCCGGTGAACGAGACGCGCGCGATGCGCGGGTCGGCGACGAGCTTGGCCCCGGCCTGCGCACCGCTGCCCTGGACGACGTTGAAGACGCCCGGCGGCAGACCCGCGGCATGCGCCGCGTCGGCGAGCAGCGAGCAGGTCAGCGGCGCCCACTCGGGCGGCTTGAGGATGCAGGTGTTGCCCGCGGCCAGCGCCGGGCCGAGCTTCCAGGTCGAGAGCATCAGCGGCGCGTTCCACGGCGTGATGATCACGCAGACCCCCGCCGGGTCGTGGCGCACGATGTGGTGCGCCTGCTCGGTGTCGATGGGATGGTCCTGCAGTTCGAGCGCGCGCGCCGCGAACCAGCTGATGTTGAGCATCGCCCGCGGCACCACGCCATGGCGCATGCGCGACAGCAGCACGCCGGCATCGTTGCTCTCCAGCTGGCAGAAGGCCTCGGCGCGTTTGCCGATCTCGGCCGCGAAACGGTCGAGATACGGCTTGCGCTCGGCCGCCGTCAGCGCCGACCAGGCCGGGTAGGCCGCGAGCGCGGCCTGCATCGCCGCCTCGACATGCTCGGGACTGGCCTCGGCGATGCGGCCCAGCGGCCGCTGGTCGATGGGGCTGAAGAGTTCGAGCGTCTCGCTCGATTCGACGCGACGGCCGCCGATGTAATGCGCCGTCGAGACCTCGACGCCTGCGACTTGGATGGTGCTCATGGATTTTCCTGGGCTGCTTGGCGCCCCTCGTGATGCGGCGCCGCCTTGTCGATCAATAGCCGCTTCGCGCTGGTGCTGCGCCCGGCGCCGGGCCGCTGGCCTGCCCGCCCTTGAAGCGCGCGGCGAGCGCTCGCGTGGCCTGCGCGAGCATCACCGCCTCGGTGCCGACGGCGACGAAACGGCAACCGATCTCGATATAGCGCTGCGCCAGCACCGGGTCGACGGCGAGGATGCCGGGCGCCTTGCCGGCGGCCAGGATGGCGGCGATGGCGGTCTCGATCGCCGCGCGCACCTCGGGGTGGCCGGGCTGGCCGATCAGTCCCATCGACGCCGAGAGGTCGGACGGGCCGATGAAGACGCCATCGACGCCGTCCACGGCGGCGATCGCCTCCACCTGCGCCAGCGCCGCCGCCGTCTCGACCTGCACGAGCAGGCAGACCTCGTCGTTGGCGCGCTGCAGATAGTCGCCGTACAGGCTCCAGCGCGACGAGCGCGCCAGCCCGCTGCCGACGCCGCGCACGCCCTGCGGCGGGTAGCGCATCGCGCGCACGATCTCGGCCGCCTGCGCGGCGGTCTCGACCATCGGCACGAGCAGCGTCGTCGCGCCGATCTCGAGCACCTGCTTGATCAGCACGGTGTCGCCCTGCGGCACGCGCACGACCGGGTGCGAGGGATGCGGCGCGATCGCCTGCAGGCAGGCCAGCATCGAGCGCAGATCGTTCGGTCCATGCTCGCCGTCGACGAGCAGCCAGTCGAAACCGGCGGTGGCGCAGAGCTCGGCCGCATAGGGGTCGGCCAGCGCGAGCCACAGCCCGATCTGCGCCCCGGGCTCGCGCAGCGTGCGCTTGAATTCGTTGCTCGGCAACCGACTCATGCGGCGCTCAGACGAATTTCACCGAGATCGACCCGAGCGGGCCGTAATCGGCATGGAAGGTGTCGCCGGCGGCGCAGGGCACGGGTCGCGTGAACGAGCCGCCGAGGACGATCTCGCCGGCGTCGAGCCCTTCGCCATGGGGTGCCAGCTTGTTGGCGAGCCAGGCGACGCCGTTGCCCGGATGGTTGAGCACGGCGGCGCCGAGTCCCGATTCCTCGATGACGCCGTTCTTGTAGAGCAGCGCGCCGGCCCAGCGCAGGTCGACCGCGTCGGGCCGCACCGGGCGGCCGCCGAGGACGATGCCGGCGTTGGCGGCGTTGTCGGCGATCGTGTCGAGCACCTTGCGCGGCGCCTTCGTGACGCGGTCGAATTGCTCGATGCGGGCGTCGATCAACTCGAGCGCCGGCACGACGTAATCGGTCGCGTTCAGGACGTCGAACAGCGTCACACCCGGGCCCTTCAGCGGACGCGCGAGGATGAAGGCGAGCTCGACCTCGAAGCGCGGCACGATGAAACGCGCCGCCTCGACCTCGCTGCCGTCGCGCAGCAGCATGTCGTCGAGCAGCGTGCCGTAGTCGGGCTCGGTGATCTGCGACGAGAGCTGCATCGCGCGCGAGGTGAGGCCGATCTTGTGACCGATCTTGCGCCGCCCGCTCGCCAGCTTGAGCGCCGTCCAGGCGCGCTGGATGGCGTAGCTGTCCTCGATCGTGAGGGTCGGGTGGCGCTTCGAGAACTGCTCGATCTGCACGCGCGTGCGTTCGGATTCGTGCAGTTCGCGCGCCAGCGCGGCATGGACTTCGGGGTCGAGCATCCGGTTCACCTTCAGCGGTTCGCGGCACGCCCTGCGGGCATGCGGCATCGGGGTGGAGTGTCGGCGTTGCGGCGCCGCGCGACTAGCCATCGATATTCTGCAATCCACAAGCGCGGCTTGATGATCGCAGCGAAGGCCCCGGCAGGCTACACGATGCGCCGAAGGCCGCGGGCGCGCGGCGGGCGCAGGCGCACGCAGGGAGTCGCGCCGTTCAGTCGATCTGCGTCACCGGCGCGGGGCGCGGCGACGGCGGCATCCGGCTCACGCGGCCCGGCGGGCCGCCACCCTCGTCGGCGACTCGACGCCGCGCCACGACGGTGACCCCCCAAGCTTGCCGGACCACGCCCCTCCCTGTATCGGGCGACCTTCCATGATGACTGCGGGGAAAGTATGCCCGCGCAGCGATCGGCCAAACCATGCCGATAAGGGGAATCTCCATGCCGATCCCACCGTGGCAGCGCCCGCCGGCCGACGACGTGGGCCTGCGCGATCCAGGTCGCCCAGCTCGAGGGCCCGTTGCCGCCCCGGGGGCTCAGGAATGCGGCGGCAGGATGCGCGCGCTGCAGGCGCCGAAACCGATGCGCCGCGCTCCCGCGCGTTCGCAATGGCCGCGCAGCGTCACTTCGTCGCCGTCGGCGAGGAAGGTGCGGCGCTCGCCGCTGGCGAGGTTGATCGGCACCTTGCCGCCCTGGCTGAGTTCGAGCAGCGAGCCGGCCTGTTCGGGGCGCGGCCCCGAGAGCGTGCCGGTGCCCAGCAGGTCGCCCGCATGGAGGGCGCAGCCGTTGACGCTGTGGTGGGTGACGAGCTGTGCCGGCGTCCAGTAGGCGGCATCGGCGAAGTTCGACTGTGCGATGCGCTGCGCGGGCATCCCGTGGCGGCGCATTTCGGCGGTCTGCAGCCAGATCTCGAGCCCGACGTCGATCGCGCCCTGCGCGCGGTTGGCTTCGGTATCGAGATACGGCAACGGCCGCGGATCGCCGGCCGGCCGCTCGAAGGCGCGGCGGAACGGCGCCAGCGCCTCCATCGTGACGATCCACGGCGAGACCGTGCTGGCAAAGTTCTTCGACAGGAACGGACCCAGCGGCTGGTATTCCCAGGCCTGGAAGTCGCGCGCGCTCCAGTCGTTGAACAGCGTCATGCCGAAGAGATGATCCTCGGCCTCGGCGATCGGGATCGGCCGCCCCTGGGCATTGCCGCGGCCGACGACGAGCCCGAGTTCGAGCTCGTAGTCCAGCCGCTGCGTCGGCGCCAGGCGCGGCTCGGCATCGTCGGCGCCCTTGATCTGGCCCAGCGGGCGGTGAAAGGCATGGCCGCTGGCGTTGATCGTCGAGGCGCGGCCGTGGTAGCCGATCGGCACCCATTTGTAATTCGGCAGCAGCGGGTTGTCGGGGCGGAACAGCTTGCCGACCGCGGTCGCATGGTGGATGCCGACATAGAAATCGGTGTAGTCGCCGATCTCGCAGGGCAGCCCGAGTTCGACCGCCGAGCACGCATGCAGCCCGCCCGCCCAGTCGGCGCGCCGCGCGCTGCCTTGGCGCAGGCCTTCGGACAGCGCCAGGCGCAGCGCGCGCCGCGCCGCAGGGTCCAGCCCCAGCAGCGCGCGCATGTCGTCGCCGGCGGCGAGTCCCGTGTGGCCGAGATCGAGCACGGCGTCGCCGATCGCCACGCCGATGCGCCAGGGCGCGCCATGGGCGACGCGGTAACGGCCGAACGGCAGGTTCTGGATCGGGAAATCACAGCCCTCGGCATTCGCCGTGTCGACCCAGCTCTGCAAGGCCGGGTCATGCGTCGCGTCGATCATCGGGTCACCTCTCGATTCAGGCCTGGGATGCGGATGCGGGCTTGAGCACGCCGCGGCGCAGCTGGTCGCGCTCGAGCGACTCGAACAGCGCGCGGAAATTGCCCTCGCCGAAACCCTCGTCGGCGCGGCGCTCGATGAACTCGAAGAACACCGGGCCGAGCAGCGTCTCGCTGAAGATCTGCAGCAGCAGCTTCTTCTGCCCGCCGGCCGTGCTGCCGTCGAGCAGGATGCCGCGCGCGCTCAATTCGTTCTTGTCGACGCCATGGCCGGGCAGCCGCTCGTCGAGCATCTGGTAGTAGATGTCGTTGGGCGCCGTCATCAGCGGCACGCCGGCCATCTGCAGGGAATCAACCGTGGCCAGGAGGTCGTCGGTGAGCAGCGCCACATGCTGGATGCCCTCGCCGTTGAACTGCATCAGGAATTCCTCGATCTGCCCCGTGCCGCGGCTCGCCTCCTCGTTGAGCGGGATCCGGATCAGCCCGTCGGGCGCCGTCATCGCGCGCGAGGTCAGGCCCGTGTATTCGCCCTGGATGTCGAAATAGCGGATCTCGCGGAAGCCGAAGATGCGCTCGTAGAACGAACCCCAATACGCCATGCGGCCGCGATAGACGTTGTGCGTCAGATGGTCGATCAGGCGCAGGCCATGGCCCTTCGGGTGGCGCTGGGCCGGGTCGGCGAATTCGGGCAGGAATTCGAAATCGATGTCGTAGATGCTCTTGCCGTCCTCGTAACGGTCGATCAGGTACAGCGGCGCGCCGCCGATGCCCTTGACCGCCGGCAGGCGCAACTCCATCGGCCCGGTCGGGATCTCGATCGGCTGCGCGCCGCGCTCGAGCGCCAGCGCATAGGCCTTGTGCGCATCGCGCACGCGGAACGCCAGGCCGCAGGCGCTGGGCCCATGCTCGGCGGCGAAAAAGGCCGGCAGGCCGGTCTTCTCGCGGTTCACGATGAAGTTGGCCTCGCCCTGGCGGTACAGCAGCACGTCCTTGCTGCGGTGGCGGGCGACGAGCGAGAAGCCCATCTTCTCGAACAGCGGTTCGAGGACATCGGGCGTGGGCGAGGCGAATTCGACGAACTCGAACCCCATCAGGCCGAGCGGATTGGCGAACAGATCGGTCATGGCAGACCTCCAGCAGTTGAAAGAAGCGAGAACGCGGTATTACCGGATCGTCGATTCAACCGGGGGTGAGCAAGGTACGCCTCGCACGCTGCGCGCGAGGTGGTCACCGAAGAAGAGCGCGCAGCCGCGCTTGCCGATCATGGTTCGAGCATAACCCCAAGCGCCGCGCCGCGGTGCGTCAACCCTTGGCCGGCGCGGCAGCGGGCTTGACGTAGGCGGCGTGGATCGCCCACAGCCGCGCCAGGTCGGCGGCGCCGTCGGTGCCGCCGACGGCCTTGAAGGTCTCGATCGCCTTGGCCTTGTTGCCGGCCGCGTAATAGGCCTCGCCCAGATGCAGGCGCGCCCATTGCGGCTGCTTGAGTCCGCCCTGCGCGATCGCCTGCTCCATCGCCGCGATGCCGGCGTCGAACTTGCCGGCCATCACCATCTCGTGCCCGGTGTCGAACTGCGACTGCGCCTTGCGGCCGGCGACGCTGCCGGTGGCGATGGCCTTCTCGTCCTCGGCGGCGGCACGCGTGATGCTGTCGCGCAGCTTCTTCTGGTTCGGCGCGCCGGCACCGGTGCCGAGCTTGCCCGACGCATAGCCGGCCTCGATGAAGCTGCGCGCCTCGATCGGCAGGCCCCCGGCCAGCGACATCTGCGCCGCCTGGACGAAGTCGTCGGTGTCGGTCATCGTCCCGGTGGCCGTCTTCAGCCGGTAGACGTCGAGCATCAGCGCTTCGGCGAAGCCGCTCTGGTTGGCCAGCCGCGCCAGGCGGTCGAGCCAGTAGTCGGCCGTCGGGTAATGCGCCAGCAGCAGCTCCAGCGCGTGGGCATAGCCGGCGTCGTCGCCGAGCTTGTTGTAGCTGCTGGCCAGCACGCGCAGCATGCTCTCCTCGGTCGGCCGGCCGGCGGCCTCGGCGGCGTCGAAATCGGGCCGCGCGTAGCGCACGACGGCGGCGTAGTCGTTGGCCAGGTAATACGCCTTGATGCGGATCTCGGGCATCTGCGCGTCCTTGCCGCCGAGCTCGATCTCGCGGTTGGCCGCATCGGCCGAGCGCTTGTAGTCCTTGGCGCGGAACGCCGAACGGGCGACGGCGTCGACGAGCTGCACCTCCTCGTCGGGCTTGAGCAGGCCGCTGGCGATTGCGGCGTCGAAGGACTTGACCGCCGTCGCATCGTCACCGACGCCCGAAGCTGCGACACCGTGCATGCGGTCGGTCACCATCTTCTCGTAAGGCGTCAGGTTGGGCACCGCCTCGGCTTCCTTGATCTTGACCAGCGCCTCGGCGTACTTCTTGTCCTTGAACAGCGCCTGCACTTCCTGCAGCGGCTTGCCGACCTCGGGGCGCACCGTCATCGGCGGCGCCGAGGCCGCGGGCGCGGGCTGCGCGTGGGCGGCGGACCCGACCAGCAGGGCCACGGCGAGGGCGCAGGCGGCCTGCAGACTGGTTTTCGATGGCTTCACCGGCGGGTCTCCTTCTGGGTTGGCGGCGCCCGAACGAGGTCGGGCGGCGGGGATGATAGCGAAGGTGCCATGCCCGACTTTCGATCGCCCGCCGGCCGGCGACCGGCGAGCTGGATGCTCGGCAGGATCAGCAGCGCCCCGACGCCGTGGTACCAGCGCGGCGGCTCGCCGAGCAGCCACCAGGCCAGCAGCGCCGCGTAGACGGGGGCCAGGTACATCACCAGCGCCGCACGTCCGGCCCCGAGCTCCTGCTGCAGGAAGCCGTAGGCCAGGTACGAGGCCAGCCCCGGCAGCAGCCCCGCGAGCACGATGAGTCCCCAGCCCGCGGCGGCGATGGCCACCGGCTGGCGCAGCCATTCGGCGACGACGAAGGGCAGCATCACCAGCAGGCCGCCCCCGGCCATGCCGCACAGCCGCTCGGTGGCCGTGAGCCGCGTCGGCCAGATCTTCAGCAGCAGCGAATAGGCGACCCAGGACACCGTGGCGCCGACGATCCAGAGGTCGCCGGCGCTGAAGCGCACGGCCAGCAGCCGCGCCGGTTCGCCGCGGGCGACGACGAAGACGACGCCGACGAGCGCCAGCGCCAGCGCCGCGCGCTGCCAGCCGCCCAGATGCTCGCCGAGCAGCCGCTGGCCGCCGAGCGCGATGCCCACCGGCGCCGCGGCGTAGATGAGGCCGATGTTGGTGGCACTCGTCGAGTGGCCGCCGATGTAGACCCAGGCGCCGCAGATCCACATGCCGAGCGCGCCCAGCACGAGCAGGCGCGGCGCCTCGGCGCGCAGGCGGCCGGGGTCGGCGGCCAGGGAGCGCCGGCACCAGACGAGCAGGACGACGAAGACGATGCCCCAGCGCCCGAAGGCCAGCGTGTTCGGCGGCACGCGGGTCGCCGCGACTCGCGCGATCAGGTAGTTCGACGACCAGACCAGCGGCAGCAACCACAGCAGCGCCTGCGCGAGGCGGCGGCGCTGCGCCGCGGTGCCGAAGCGCTCAGGGCTGCTTGCGATAGTCGTCGTGGCAGCTCTTGCAGGCCTTGCCGGTCTCGCCGACGGCAGCCTTGAAATTGTCGAAGTTGCCGGTCTTGGCGGCCTCGTCGACCTTGACCATGGCCTCCTGCATCGTCTTCGCCTTGGCCTCGAACTTGTCCTTCTCGGCCCAGATCTTGGGCAGCGCATTCGTGCTGCCCTTGTCGCTGCCCGGTATGAAGTGGCTGTACGGCAGCCGCGAGAGCTGGACCGCGAGGTTGGCGTTGTCGGTCGCGACCTTGGCGTCGAACGGCACCTTGCCCTGCGCCATCGCGGCCAGGGCGCCGAAATGCGCGCCCATCAGCGTGAACGCGGCCTGGCGGTACTTGATCGCCATCTCCTCGGCCTTGGACGGCGATTGCGCGAACGCGGGCAGCGCGAGCGCCAGTGCGGCAGCGCAGAGCAAAGACTTGCGGGCTTGCTTCACGGTTTGGGGTCTCCTGGTGATGCGGGTTGCGTCGCGCCATCGGTCCGGTCGGTCGGATCGGGCCCGCGCGCCGCCGCATGTTAGCCAAGAAGCCCGCCGCCGGCCGGCGGGGTGAGAAAATGACCGCCCCCGTCCACCCGACCTCCACGGAGCCCTGCCCCAAGATGAGTGCCTACAGCACCGAGCGCGTGCTCAGCGTCCACCACTGGAACGACACCCTGTTCACGTTCCGCTGCACGCGCGACCCGGCGCTGCGTTTCCAGAGCGGCCAGTTCGTGATGATCGGCCTCGTCGTCGACGGCAAGCCGCTCGTGCGCGCCTACAGCGTCGCCAGCGCGCATTACGAGGAGCAGCTCGAGTTCTTCAGCATCAAGGTCGCCAACGGCCCGCTGACGTCGCGGCTGCAGCACCTGCAGGTCGGCGACGAGGTGCTCGTCGGGCGCAAACCGCATGGCACACTGATCCTGTCGGACCTGCTGCCGGCGCGCCATGTCTACCTCTTCGGCACCGGCACCGGGCTGGCGCCGTTCCTCAGCCTGATCAAGGACCCCGAGATCTACGAACGCTTCGAGAAGGTCGTGCTCGTGCACGGCGTGCGCTACACGAACGAGCTCGCCTACCGCGAGATGATCGAGGAGGAGCTGCCGTCCAACGACTTCTTCGGCGAGGACGTGCGCGCCAAGCTGATCTACTACCCGACCGTGACGCGCGAGCCGTTCCGCAACTCGGGGCGGCTCACCGACCTCGTCGACAGCGGCAAGCTGCAGGCCGACATCGGGCTGCCGCGCATCAGCGCCGAACACGACCGGGCGATGATCTGCGGCAGCCCGAGCATGCTCAAGGACACCTGCGCGATGCTCGACGCCCATGGACTGAAGGTCTCGCCGCGCCTGGGCGAGCCCGGGCATTACGTCTTCGAGCGCGCCTTCGTCGAGCGTTGACGCGCGCCGCTCAGGCGCGCTCGCCGTCGCCCTGGCCGATACCGTCGAGCGCGCGCAGGATCTTCTCGTACAGCAGCCGCGGCTCGAAGGGCTTGACGAGGAAGTCGTTCATGCCGGCGGCGAAGCAGCGCTCGCGGTCCTCGGCGTAGGCGTTGGCCGTCATCGCGATCACCGGCGTCGCCGCCAGCCCCGGCAGCGCGCGCAGGCGGCGCGTCGCCTCCGGGCCGTCCAGGCACGGCATCTGCATGTCCATGACGATCAGCGCATAGCCGCCGCCGGCCGCGCGCTCGACCGCGGCTTGGCCGTCCTCGGCGATGTCGACGACGAGGCCGACGGCGGCGAGCACCTCGCGCGCGACCTCGCGGTTGACCGGCTCGTCGTCGGCCAGCAGCACGCGCGCGCCGGCGTGGCGCAGCCGGATCAGCGCCGCGGCGTCGGCATCGACCGCCGCCGGGGCCGCGGCCTCGCCGGCGCGCCGCGCCAGGCGCGCCGTGAACCAGAAGCGGCTGCCCTGCCCCGGGTGGCTCTCGACGCCGACCTCGCCGCCCATCAGCTGCGCCAGCCGGCGCGTGATCGCCAGCCCGAGCCCGGTACCGCCGTAGCGGCGCGTCGTCGAGGTGTCGGCCTGCTCGAAGGCGCCGAACAGGCGCGGCAGCGCGCTCGCGTCGATGCCGATGCCGGTGTCGTCGACCTCGAAGCGCAGCGTCGCCTCGGCGGCCGTCGCCGCCAGCGCGACGGCGCGGATCGTCACCGTACCGCGCTCGGTGAACTTGATCGCATTGGTGGCGTAGTTCAGCAGCGCCTGTTGCAGGCGCATCTCGTCGCCGACGAGGTCGCCGGGCAGGCACTGGGCCTCGACCCGCAGCACGAGCCCCTTGGCCTGCGCGCCGGCCAGCACGATCGAGCGCACGTTGCCGAGCACGCCCTCGACCGACAGCGGCCCCTCGGCGATGGCGAGCTTGCCGGCCTCGATGCGGCAGATGTCGAGGATGTCGTTGATGACGGCCAGCAGGTGGTTGGCAGCGGCGTCGATCTGGCCCAGCCGCGCCGCCTGCTTGGGTGTCACGCCCTCGCGGCGCAGCAGGAAGGCCATGCCGAGGATGGCGTTCATCGGCGTGCGGATCTCGTGGCTCATGTTGGCGATGAAATCGCTCTTCGCGCGGTTGGCGACCTCGGCCGCCTCCTTGGCCTCGACGAGATCGCGCTCGAAGCGCTTGCGCTGCGTGATGTCCTGGTGGAAGGCGATCAGCCGCGGCGCCGCACCGCCGCCCCCGACATGGTGGAAGACGGTCAGCTCGATCGGCACCCGGCTGCCGTCGGCGCAGCGATGCTCGGTCTCGAACTTGGCGTAGCCGCGCGCGCGCACGTCGGCGGTGCGACGCGCGCCGTCGGCGCCGGCCCAGGCGGGATCGATGTCGCCCAGCGCCAGGCCGAGGAAGGCCTCGACGCTGTAGCCCAGCGTGCGCGCGACCTGCGGATTGGCGTAGACGAAGCGCCCGTCGTCGACGCGCGACCAGGTGATGCCGATGCCCACGCTCTCCATCGCGAACTCGGTGTCGGCCAGGCGCCGCGATTGCTCCAGCAGGTCGGCCGTGCGCTGCTGCACCTGCTGCTCGAGCTGGCTGCGGTGGCGGTCGAGTTCCTCCTGTGCGAGCTTGAGCGCGCTGATGTCGCGCGTCATCGCGATCGTGCAGCCGACGCCGTCGACGTCGACCCGGGCGACCGACATCAGCCCCCACAGCGTCGAGCCGTCGTGACGCCGGAAGCGCAGTTCGAGGTCACGCGCCTCGCCGTCCGCGCCGACCAGGGCAGAGACCCGGTCGCGGTCCTCCGAAGAGACCCAGATGCCCAGATCGCGCGGGCTGCGGCCCAGCACGGCGTCGCGCGCGTAACCGGTCAGGCGCACGAATTCCGCGTTCACGTCGAGGTAGGCGCCGTCGCTGCGGCGGTTGATCGTCACCGCGTCGAGGCTGGTCTCGAGCATCGTGCGGTAGCGCCCCTCGCTCGCGCGCTCGCGCCGCGTCGCCGCGCGCTCGGCCTTGAACAGGCGCCAGAACCAGCTCGCCGCCGCGATCGACAGCAGCGCGAAGACGAGCGCGACGGCGACCGCCGCGCGCCGGTACTCGCGCCACAGCGCGAGGTAATCGTCGCTGCCCAGACCGACGACGAGATGGAAGGGCAGCACGCGCAGCCGCCGATAGCTGTCGGTGCGCTCGATGCCGTCACCGGTGTCGGCGGCATGGAAGGTGCTCGTCGCGACGCCGGAGGCGACGATCTCGGCCAGCGCCTTCGAATACTTCTTCGACCCGACGGCGGTCCGTCCGGGCTCGCCCACGGGCCAATGGGCGATCAGCCCCATCGCCGAGTCGCGCAGCAGCGCCACGCCATGGGGCCCGACGTCGATCTGCGCCAGCAGGCGCGCGAAATGGGCCACCGGGACGACCGCCAGCACGACGCCACCGAAACCGCCGTCGGGGCGGTCGTAGCGGCGCGAGAACGTGATCAGCCACTGCGCGTCGATGCGGCCGAAGATCGGGTCGCCGACGATCAGCCCCGCCGCCGCGCGGTCGCGATGGGTCTCGAAATAGCCGCGCCCGGCGGCGGTGGCGGTGCTGTTCGCGCCCAGTTCGTTGCCGTAGAGGATGCGCCCGGTGGCGTCGCTGACGCGGAACTTGGGCACGCCTTCGAGCCAGCCGCGGCGTTCCTCGAGCATGCGCTGCAGCCCCTCGGCGTCCAAGCGCCCCTGGGCGCGCAGTTCACGCTGCGCCTCGCTGGCGATCGAACGCAGCGCCTGGTCGATCGCCTGCGTCGAGTCGCTGATGGTCTGGTCCAGCAGCTGCGCCAGGTTCTGCGTCTGCTGACGCACCTCGGCCTCGCGCTGGCTCTTCGAGACCTGCAGCACCAGCGTCAGCAGCAGCACGACGAAGAGGTTCAGCGCCAGCACGCCCAGTACCAGCAGGCGGGCGAACGCGGCTTCCTTGGGCTTCATCCCACGGGGCGTGCGATTGGCGGAGCTGCGCGGACGTCGGATCCAGCTGGCATGGGGGCGATCGCGTTCGGGAATTCCTACCGGACTGAGGTATGGTACCCAGGTCGACAGGAACCCGTGCGCCGCGCATCGGCGAAAATCTCACGATGGAGACACCCGGCAATCTCTTCTGCGTCGCCGCCCCCAGCGGCACCGGCAAGTCCAGCCTCGTGAAGGCGCTGCTCGAGCTCGATTCGCATCTGGCGGTGTCGATCTCGCACACGACGCGCGCGCCGCGCGGCCAGGAGCAGCCCGGGCGCGAATACTGGTTCGTCGACGAGGCCGAGTTCGCCGCCATGGTCGAGCGCGGCGAATTCTTCGAGCACGCCCAGGTCCACGGCCACCACTACGGCACCAGCCGCAAGGCCATCGAGGCCCGCCTCGCCCAGGGCGAGGACATGGTGCTCGAGATCGACTGGCAGGGCGCGCTGCAGATCAAGCAGCTGTTCGGGCACGCGGTGCTGATCTTCATCCTGCCGCCGAGCTGGGACGAGCTGTCGCAGCGCCTGAACCGCCGCGGCGAGGACCGCCCCGAGGTCATCGCGCAACGTCTGGCCAACGCCCGCACCGAGGTGGCCCAGGCCCGGCACTTCGATTTTGTTATCATCAACAGCTTGTTCGAGACGGCGCTCTTCGACCTCAAGACGGTCGTTCACTCCCAGCGCCTGAAGTACGCCGCCCAGCAGCGCAACCGTTCCCAGGTCTTCGCCGCGCTGGGGCTGATCTGACCCACGCAAGATAGAACCAAGGCAAACATGGCCCGCATCACCGTCGAAGATTGTCTCGTCAAGATCCCCAACCGCTTCCAGCTCGTGCTCGCCGCGACCTACCGCGCGCGCATGCTCAGCCAGGGCCACGCGCCCAAGATCGAGACCAAGAACAAGCCCGGCGTGACCGCACTGCGCGAGATCGCCGCCGGCGAAGTCGGCATCGAGATGCTGCGCAAGGTGCCGATCTAATCGCCGTTGCCCGACCCCTTCGAGGGCGCCCCGCTCACGGCGGGGCGCCCTTTCCTTTTGTTCCGGGCAAAGAGCGCTAAATTCCGGGTATGAGCCTGCGCTCGTTCGCCGCCGAACTGCTGCCTGCCGCCCTGCACGGGCTGCAGCGCGCGCCCGTGCCACCGGCCGACGCCGCCCCGGCGGCCGACGAGGTCACGACCTTCGCCGCGCTGACCGAGAAGCTGGCCTACCTCTCGAAGCCGGATTTCAAGCTCGTGCGCGAGGCCTACAAGTTCGCCGACGCGGCGCACCTGGGCCAGTTCCGCGCCAGCGGCCAGCCCTACATCACGCACCCGCTGGCGGTGGCCGGCCTGTGCGCCGAATGGAAGCTCGACGCCCAGGCCATCATCGCCGCGCTCACGCACGACACGATCGAGGACACCGGCGTCACCAAGGCCGAGCTGATCGAGAAGTTCGGCGCCCCGGCGGCCGACCTCGTCGACGGCCTGACCAAGCTCGACAAGCTGCACTTCAGCACGCGCGAGGAAAGCCAGGCCGAGAGCTTCCGCAAGATGCTGCTTGCGATGGCGCGCGACGTGCGCGTCATCCTCATCAAGCTCGCCGACCGCCTGCACAACATGCGCACGATGCAGGCGATGGTCATCGACAAGCGCCAGCGCATCGCGCGCGAGACGCTCGAGATCTACGCCCCGATCGCGCACCGCCTGGGGCTGAACCAGACCTACCGCGAGCTGCAGGAGCTGTGCTTCGAGCTGCTCCACCCCTGGCGCCACGGCGCGCTCGCCAAGGCCGTCAAGCGCGCGCGCGGCCACCGCCGCGACATCGTCGACCGTGTGCGCAAGGATGTCGAGCGCGCCTTCGGCGCGCAGAAGATCAAGGTCCACGTCAGCGGGCGCGAGAAGACGATCTACTCGATCTATCACAAGATGCGCGAGAAGCACACCGGCTTCGCGCATGTCAGCGACATCTTCGGCTTCCGCGTCGTCGTGCCCACGCTGACCGAGTGCTACATCGCGCTCGGTGTGCTGCATCAGCTGTACAAGCCGGTGCCGGGGCGTTTCAAGGACTACATCGCGATCCCCAAGGCCAACGGCTACCAGAGCCTGCACACGACGCTGGTCTCGCCGCTGGGCACAGCGGTCGAGTTCCAGATCCGCACCGAGGCGATGCACGCGGTGGCCGAGAAGGGCATCGCCGCGCACTGGGTCTACAAGGCCGGCGACAAGGGCACGGCGGCGGCCGACGCGCAGCGCCTGTCGACGATGTGGCTGCAGAGCCTGCTCGACATCCAGGACGAGACGCGCGACGCCGCCGAGTTCCTCGAACACGTCAAGATCGACCTCCACCCCGACGCCGTCTATGTCTTCACGCCGCGCAGCAAGATCCTGGCGCTGCCGCGCGGCGCGACGGCGGTCGATTTCGCCTACGCGATCCACTCCGACGTCGGCCAGCACACGGTGGCGGCCAAGGTCAACGGCGAGCCGGTGGCGCTGCGCACCGAACTCAAGAGCGGCGACGTCGTCGAGATCATCACCGCCCCCGGCGCGCGCCCGAACCCGGCCTGGCTGAGCATGGTGCGCACCGGCCGCGCGCGCAGCAAGATCCGCCACCACCTGAAGAACATGGAGGCCGAGGAATCGCGCGCGCTGGGCGAGAAGATGCTCAACCAGGCGCTGCGCGCCGAGGGCCTGCAGCCGCCCAGCAGCGATCCCACCGACGCCGAGGCGGTGGCGATCTGGCAGCAGGCGACGCGCTGGAGCGGCAACCGCAACCGCGGCGAGCTGATGGTCGACATCGGCCTCGGACGCAAGATCGCGACCATCGTCGCCAAGCGCATGGCGCAGATCATGGGCGAGCGCGGCATCAAGCCCGACGCGGTGACGCTGACGCTGGCGCGCTACGGCCAGGACGAGGGCGCGCTGACGCAGGGCGTCGTCGTCGTCGACGGCAGCGCCGGCGCGTCGATCCAGCTCGCGCCCTGCTGCCGGCCGATCCCCGGCGACGCCATCGTCGGCTACCTCGGCCGCGGCGAGGGGCTGATCGTCCACACCGCCGAATGCCCGACCGGCAAGCGCCTGTTCGAGCGCGACCCCGAGCGCTGGATGGAGGTCGAATGGGCCGAGGAGCCGACGCGCCCGTTCGAGACCCACCTCTCGGTGCTGGTGCGCAACGGCAAGGGCGTGCTGGCCCAGGTCGCCTCGGCGATCAGCGCCGCCGAGGCCGACATCACCCACCTCGGCATGGATCCGCTGCCGACCGAGGAGAACACCGAGCTGCGCCTGCTCGTGAGCGTGCGCGACCGCGTCCACCTCGCCGACGTGCTGCGCACGCTGCGCCGCGCGCCGGCGGTGCAGCGCGTCTCGCGCTACCGCATCGGCTGAATCGTCAGCCGGGTGCCGGTGCCAGCCATTGCAGCAGCGCCCGGTACAGGCGCTCCGGGTCCATCGGCTTGGCGATGAAGTCGACCATGCCGGCGGCCTCGCAGGCGCGGCGGTCGTCGGCGAAGGCGTTGGCCGTCAGCGCCAGGATCGGCGTCGCCGACCAGCCCGGCAGCGCGCGGATCGCGCGCGTCGCGCCGAGACCGTCGAGCCCGGGCATCTGCATGTCCATCAGCACGAGGTCGTAGCCGCCGGCGCGCGCGAGTTCGACCGCCGCCAGCCCGTCGGCGGCATGCGTGACGGCGAGGCCGGCGGCCTCGAGCAGCACGGTCGCGATCTCGGCGTTGATGTCGTTGTCCTCGGCCAGCAGCACGCGCGCACCGGCGTGGTCGCGGCGCAGCTGCGCCTCGGCCGCGGTGCCGGCGGCGGCCGGCGCCGCCTCGGCCATCGGGCCGCGGCCGCGTTGCAGCCGCACCGTGAACCAGAACGTGCTGCCGCGGCCGACCGCGGTCTCGACGCCGGCCTCGCCGCCCATCAGCCGCGCCAGCCGGTCGGTGATCGTCAGCCCGAGCCCGGTGCCGCCGTAGCGCTGGGCGGTGGCGCGGTCGGCCTGCTCGAAGGCGTGGAAGATGCGACCCGCTGCCTCGGGCGCGATGCCGATGCCGCTGTCCTCGACGGCGAAGCGCACCCGCAGCTCGCCGCCCTGCTCGCCGAGCAGCCGCGCGCGCAGCGCGATGTGGCCGCGCTCGGTGAACTTGACGGCGTTGCCCAGGAAGTTCAGCAGCGCCTGGCGCAGCCGCGTCTCGTCGCCGCGCAGCCATGGCGGCACGTCGCCCTCGTCGACCTCGAGCCGCAGACCCTTGGCCTGCGCGGCCTCGAAGATGATCGAATGGACATGGTTGAACAGCGTCGACAGTCTGAAGTCGGCGATCGACAACTCGAGCGCGCCGGCCTCGATCTTCGAGAGGTCGAGGACGTCGTTGATGAGCGCCATCAGGTGCCGCGTCGCGCCGTCGATGGTGTCGAGCCGCTCGGCCTGGCGCGGCGTCACGCCCTCGCGGCGCAGCAGGTGGTTCATGCCGATGATGGCGTTCATCGGCGTGCGGATCTCGTGGCTCATGCTCGCCAGGAAGGTGCTCTTGGCGCGGTTGGCGTCGTCGGCGGCGTCGCGCTGGGCGCGCGTGCGCAGCGCGTCGATGCCGAAGGCGACGTTGCGCGCCAGCTCCTCGAGCAGCGCGACCTCGGCGGCGTCGAAGGCGTTGGGCTGAGCGGCGTAGAAGCTGAGCGCGCCGAAGGTCTGCGCCGGGCCGACCAGGGCCAGCGTGATGCTCGAGCGGAAGCCGTGGCGCAGCGCCGCCTCGCGCCAGGGCGCCATCGTCGCCGAGGTCCCGATGTCCTGGACGACCTGCGTCGCGCCGCTGCGGATCGCGCGTCCGACGGTGCCGCGGCCGATGTCGCGCGCCTCGTCCCACGAGATCCGCACCTGGTCGAGGTAGCCGGCGGCGCGACCCGCCTGCGCGATCGGCACCACGGTCCGGGCCGGGTCGTCGCCGGGGCGGCCGATCCAGGCCATCTCGAAGCCGCCGGCCTCGACCACCGCGGCGCAGACGCCGGCGAGCAGCTGCGGCTCGTCCTGCGCCCGCACCAGCGCCATGTTGCCGCTGCTGAGCACGCGCAGCGAGCGGTTGATGCGCTGCAATGCCATCTCGGCGCGCTTGCGCTCGCTGATGTCGCGCCCGATCGCCACGCGGTGCGTGAGCCGGCCCTCGCCGTCGAACAGCGGCACCGCGGCGACCTCGGCCCAGAACGGCGTGCCGGCCTTCGTGTAGTGGATGCGTTCGGAACGCACGGTCACGCCGCGGTCGAGCGCGCGCGCGACGCGTTCGAGTTCGGCCGTGTCGGTGCCCGGTCCGCGCAGCATGCCGAGGTTGCGCCCGACGACCTCGTCGCGGCGCCAGCCGGTGAGGCGCTCGACCGCCTCGTTGGCGAACACGATGCGGCCGTCGGTGCCCGGCTCGGCGCGCGAGATCAGCACCATGTCGTCGAGCTGGGCGACGGCGGCGCCGAGCAGGCGCAGTTCCTCCTCGACGCGGCGGCGCTCGGTGATGTCGGCCAGCGTGACGACGATCTGGCGCGCGCCGCCAGCGCCGTCGACGAGCGCGAAGGCGTTGCACATCACCCAGCGCGGCGCACCGCCGTCGGGGCGACCGATGGCCAGCAGCAGGTCCTGCACCGGCTCGCCGCTGTCGCGCACGCGCGCCGCCGGGTGCAGCGCCGGCGGCAGCGGCTGGCCGTCCTCGTCCTGCAGCCGCCAGTCGCCGTCGGTCGCCGTGCGGCCGACGAGATCGCGCGCAGCGTGGCCGAGGATGCGGCAGGCGGCGGCGTTGGCCTCGACGACGCGGGTCGCGCCGTCGTGGACGAGCACGCCCGCGCTGAGATTGGCCAGCAGCGTGCGCAGCCGCTCCTCGTTGGCGCGCAGCGCCTGCTCGACGCGGTGGCGGTCGCTGACGTCGCTGAAGACGACGACGGCACCGCCGACGCCGCCGCCCGTGGTGCGGATCGGCGCCGCGCTCTCCGCGACATGGCGTTCGGTGCCGTCGCGCGCGGTCAGCTTGACGACCGCGGTGGCCACCGATCCGCGGCTCATCGCCTCGCGCGCGCGGTCGAGCGCGACGCCGGGCCGCTCGGGGTCCTCGACGCGGTAGACGCGCGCCAGCGGCTGCGCGGCGGCCGCGCCGGCGCTCCAGCCGGTGAGGCGTTCGGCGGCCGGGTTCATGCGCACGATCGCGCCCTCGGCGTCGGTGGCGATGACGGCGTCGCCGATCGAGCCCAGCGTCGTCGCCAGGCTCTGCTCGCTGCGCTCGAGCGCCCGCTGCGACTCCATGAAGTCGCTGATGTCCATGTGCGTGCCGACCATGCGCAGCGGCCGGCCGGCCGCGTCGCGCTCGAGCACCTGGGCGCGGTCGAGGATCCAGACCCAGTGGCCGTCGGCATGCCGCATGCGGTAGACCTGGTCGAAGCGCTCGGCCCGTCCCGACAGATGCGCCTGCTGCGCCACCATCACGCGCGGCCGGTCGTCGGGGTGGATCAGCGACGCCCAGTCGGCGTCGCTGCGCTCGGTCGCCCGGTGCGGCCGCCCGAGCATCGCGTTGCGGCGCTCGTTGACGGTCGTCGTGTCGCGCTCGAAGTCATGGTCCCAGAGTCCGAGATCGGCGCCGCGCAGCGCCAGCTCGAGCCGCAGCGCGCCCTGGCGCTCGCGCGCGGCGGCGCTCGCCTCGACGTGCTGCATCGCCCGCTGGCGCCGCTGCAGCGTCGCCAGCGCCGCCGCCGCGGCCGCCGCCAGCAGCGCGAACAGCGCCACGGCGATGCCGGTCTGCCGCCACCAGTCGGCGTGGATCGCCGCCACGCGCCGGCCGACGCCGACGAGCAGCGGCCGCTCGGTCCCGGCCGACGCCGGCCGGATGCGGCCCAGCGCGACGCGCGTGTCGCCGGCGTCACCGGCCTGAGCGGTGTCCGCCCCGATGCGGCCCGTGAGCAGCGCGGCGCTCGCGTCGCCGGCGACGAAGGACGCGAACGGCGGGCCGAGCCCCTCCAGGCCCTGCCCCGCCGCGCCCGCGCGGTCGGGCTCGGACAGCAAGAGGCGGCCGTCGCCGCGCGCGACGAGCGCGACCATGTCGGGCATGACCATCATCGAGCGCAACTGGCCCCGCAGCGCCTCGGTGTCCAAGGTCGCGACGACGGCGCCGCCGGCGCGGCCGGGGGCGGGCGGGAGCTTCAGCGTCAGGTCGACGCGATCGCCGTAGTCGCGGCCGATCTGCCCGGGCCGGCTCGACGCCGTGACGCGGTCGTCGCGGTCGAGCAGCGCGACGGTGCGCAACCCGGGTATCGCCTCGACGAGCGACCTCAGGCGCCGCTGCGCGCGCGGCTGGATGTCGTCGGCCGGCCAGACGCCGAGGTCGTCGCGCAGGCCGGCCATGGCCGCTCGCGCACCCTCCAGTTGCCGCGAGAGCGTGGCATCGATGGCGCGCACCTGGGCCGCCAGCAGGTGATCCTGCTCGTCATCGACGCGGCGGTACTCGGCATAGCGTGTCCAGGCGCCGAACAGCGCCATCGCGAGCAGCACCGCCCCCAGCAGCAGCCATTCCTGGCGCACGCGTCGCACGAGCGCGGCAGGCAGGTCGATGGAGGCGGCGCGATCGGACAAGGCGGCTGAGCGGGTGCGGTTTATCCGACCGAGTATTGCATTCGCCGACCCGCTCCCAAGGCGACAAAAGACCCCGCGCAGCCGCCCTGACCTGCGGCGACCGACGCGCGGCGCGCCGGCTCCGGCGTTTACGCTGCAGTGCACAATGACGGTTCAACCCAGCCGAGGAACCCGCCATGCGCCGCGTCGTCTTCAACCAGAAAGGGGGCGTCGGCAAGTCGACGATCACCTGCAATCTCGCCGCGATCGCCGCGCAGCGGGGCCTGCGCACGCTGGTCATCGACCTCGACCCGCAGGCCAATTCGAGCGCCTACCTGATGGGCGGAAACGCCGACGCCGAAGCGGCCGGCGCGGCCGCCTTCTTCGAGGCGACGCTGAAGTTCGGCGTGCGCCCGGCCAGCGCCGCCGACTTCCTCAGCGCCACGCCCTGGGAGAACCTCGATCTGATGCCGGCCAGCGCCGCGCTCGACGAGATCCACGGCAAGCTCGAAAGCCGCTACAAGATCTACAAGTTGCGCGATGCGCTGGCTGAACTCGGCGAGGTCTACGACGAGATCTGGATCGACACGCCGCCGGCGCTGAATTTCTACACCCGCTCGGCCTTGATCGCCGCCGAGGGCTGCCTGATCCCGTTCGATTGCGACGACTTCTCGCGCCGCGCGCTCTACGGCCTGCTCGACAGCGTCGCCGAGATCCAGGCCGACCACAACGCGGCGCTGCAGGTCGACGGCATCGTCATCAACCAGTTTCAGGCCCGCGCCAGCCTGCCGCAGCGCACGGTGCAGGAACTCGTGGCCGAAGGGCTGCCGGTGCTCACGCCCTACCTCAGCGCCAGCGTCAAGGTCAAGGAGTCGCACGAACTGGCGCGGCCGCTGGTCCACCTCGACCCGCGGCACAAACTCACGCAGGAATTCATCCAGCTGTACGATGGCCTGCCCTCGCGATGAAAGCCCCCCCGCCATGCCCCCACGCCCTGCCCTTGCCCGCACCGCAGCGGCCTGCTTCGCACTGCTGACGCTGGCCGCCGCGCCCGCCCACGCGGCGCTGAAGGCCGGCGACGCGGCGCCGCTGTTCACGGCACCGGCCTCGCTGGACGGCAAGAGCTTCGAATACGCGCTCGCCGCGGGCCTGAAGAAAGGACCGGTGGTCGTCTACTTCTACCCCTCGGCCTACACCTCGGGCTGCAATATCCAGGCGCATCAGTTCGCCACGCATATCGACGAATTCGCCGCCGCCGGCGCCTCGGTGGTCGGCGTCTCGCTCGACAGCATCGAGCGGCTCAACAAGTTCTCGGCCGACCCCGACTATTGCGCCGGCAAGCTGGCGGTGGCGTCGGACGCCGACGGCCGCATCGCCAAGTCCTACGACCTGCGCGTGATCCCGCGCATCCCCTTCGTCAAGGACACGCGCGACCAGGCCATCGACCACGGGTTCGCCGAGCGCACGACGTTCATCGTCGGACCCGACGGCAGGATCGCCGCCACCGTCGGCGGCGCCGATCCCGCGGTCAACGTGCAGCAGTCGCTCGAACGGGTGCGGCAGCTCAAGCCGGCCGCCGCGGCGAAGCATTGACGACGACGGATCAGCGCCAGGCGTAGCGCAGCGTGAACTGCTGCTTGCGGCCCTTGCGCGCGAGGCTCGCGTCGGTGGCCACGGCCTTGCCGGCGTAGAGCAGGCCGAGCAGCGACTGCATCGGCACGTAGACCTCGCTGCCCGAACGCCACGACAAGAGGCGCTGCGAGCGCAGCGCCTTGCGGCATTCGGCCGCCAGCGCGGCGATGTCGGCCGTCTCGGGGCCGTGGCCGGCGCCCTCGGGGGCGTCAGGGGCGTCGATCTCGAGCTGCCGGCGCAACGACGAGATCAGTGCGACCTCGTTCTCGGCTGCCGCGACCTCGCCCGGGTTGACGAAGCTGAAGAGGCAGCCGTAGCGGTCGTCGGCGGTCGTGCATTGCAGCGACGCGCCGCCGGCCGCGGACACCGCCGCTGCCGGCGCCTGGCGCTGGTAGGCGGTGGTCACGGTGGGCGTGCTGCAGCCGGCGGCGAGCCAGGCCGCCGCGGCGAGCGCGACGACGGTGCGGGCGATCTTCATGGCCGCCCATGGTGACGCTGCGGGCGCTGTCGCGGCGGCCCGAAAAGCGCCAGAATCGCGCGCCTGTCACTGCGATCGGAGTTGCCATGTCGACGAACCACGGTGCCTTCTGCTGGTACGAGCTGATGACCCCCGATCTCGACGCCGCGGCGCGTTTCTACGCCGGCGTGTTCGGCTGGACGGTGCGCGACGCCATCCCCGGCGATTCCACGTACCGCGTCGTCTCGACGCCGCAGGGACAGATCGGCGGCATGCTGGCGATCACCGACGCGATGCGCGAGCGCGGCGTGCCGCCCTGCTGGACCGGCTACATCGCGGTCGACAGCGTCGACACGCAGACCGCGCGCATCGTCGCCGCCGGCGGCGCGCTGCGCCATGGCCCCGAGGACATCCCCGGCGTCGGCCGCTACGCCGTCGTCGCCGATCCGCAGGGCGCGGTGTTCATCGTCTTCCGCGACGCCGGCGGCCAGGAGCCGCCGGCCATCGCGCCCGGCAGCACCGGCCATGTCGGCTGGCACGAACTGCACGCCGGCGAAGGCCGCGCCGCCTTCGATTTCTACGCCGAGCAGTTCGGCTGGCAGCGCGGCGAGGCGATGGACATGGGCGCGCACGGCGTCTACCAGATGTTCACGCGTGGCGCCGAGGCGCTCGGCGGCGTGATGACGAAGGACGCGAGCGAGCCGGGCCCATTCTGGCTCTACTACGTCAACGTCGAGGCGATCGACGCCGCGATCGCGCGCGTCGGCGCCGGCGGCGGCAAGGTCGCGATGGGCCCGCACGAGGTCCCGGGCGGCATGTGGATCGCCGTGGCCACCGATCCGCAGGGCGCCTGGTTCGCGATGGTGGCGCCCAAGCGCTGAGCGGCGGCGCGCGGGTCCAGCGGCTTTCAAGGCGCCGGGTAGCGCACCTCGAGCACCTCGATGCGCTCGACGCCGGCCGGCGTCACGAGCTGCACCTCGTCGCCCTCGTGCGCCTTGAGCAGCGCGCGCGCGATCGGCGCCACCCAGCTGACCTCGCCGTGCAGGCTGTCGGCCTCGTCGATGCCCTTGATCGTGATCGTCTGCTCGCTGCCGTTCTCGCGCGCGTAGGTCACGGTGGCGCCGAAGAACACCTGCGTATGGCCGTGGTGGAGCGCCGGGTCGGCGACCTCGGCGATGTCCAGCCGCTTCGTCAGGAAGCGGATGCGGCGGTCGATTTCGCGCAACCGCTTCTTGCCGTAGAGGTAGTCGCCGTTCTCGCTGCGGTCGCCGTTCTTGGCCGCCCAGGAGACGGTCTCGACCATCTTCGGTCGCTCGGTGTCGAGCAGCTGCATCAACTCGGCGCGCAGCCGCGCATAGCCGGCCGGCGTGATGTAGTTGCGCGCGCCGGCGGGCAGCGGCGGCAGGCCCGGCGCCTCGTCGTCGTCGTCGGCGTCTTCGCTTTCCTTCACGAAGGCCTTGTTCATGGCGGGGCTCCCGCGGCGCCTTCAGGGCGGACCGAAGAGGCTGGCCGCGCTCGCCGGCAGCCCCTGCGACAGCAGCAGCCGCGGCGCCGCCTCGTCGGGCCGCGCATGCCACCAGGCGCGGCCGCGGGCGCCATCCGACCAGCCGCGCTGGGCCTCGGCGCCGATGTGCTGCGCGGCGTCGAGAGCGTTGTCGATTTCTACCACGGCGCCGGCACCCTCGGGCCGCGCGGCGGCGGGCGGCGGCGCGACATCGGGCAGCGCCATGCGCGCGAGCTGCTCCTCGAGCTGCTCGGCCGTCCAGTCCTCGTGCAAGGCGTCGCGCGCGAGCTCGTCCAGGCGCGCCAGCCAATGCCACAGCGCGGCCATCTGCTGCGTCGTCGCCGGCCCGGCGCCGAGCGCCAGCGCCAGCGTCAGCGGGAAATAGCGCCCGACGCGGTCGACCGAGGGCATCAGCACGCCGGCCCAGAACTGCGTCCCCGCGGCACCGGGCAGCACGCCGGGCGCGAGCAGGAAACGCCAGCTCGGCGACGCCAGATAGTCGGCGAGCCAGCCCTCGGGCCGCGCCTGGCGCAGCGCCAGCAGCCCGGCGGCGAGCCAGCCGTCCCAGGGCTCGACGAAGGCGGCGTCGAGCCGGCGCGACGCGAAGTCGCCCAGCGTCGGCAGCTTGCCGTGCCAGCCGGGGGGCTTGCCGATCGCGTTCACAGCGTCGCCGGGCAGCGGAACTGCTTGATCTCGCGCAGCTGGAACGGGTTGAACACGCTCGCCGCGATGACGTCGACGCGCGCACGCTTGCCGCCCAGGTTCATCACGACGCTGAACTTCTCGGGCACGCCCGAGGGTTCGACCTGGAACTGGTCGAAGAGCCTGAACAGCGCCCAGGGCCCTTCGGTCATGACCAGCGGCCCGGCGTTGCCGAGTCCCGTCGTCAGCCGGATCACCGAGGCCAAGCGCGCGCTCGGCCAGGCAATCGAGATCGACGGCCCGCCCGGCAGCAGCTTCTGCAGCTGGCCGTCGATGTCGAGGTCGATCTCCTTCAGGCTCGGATCGAGCTCCGACAGGCGCAGCTCGAAGCGCAGCGCCGGCGCCTTGCCGCCGCCGCGGAAGAAGACGTCGCGGATGCGCTGCGCGCGCTGGAACTCGGCCAGCGCCGCCGGCGCCACGGGGCGCGTGCCGTCGGTGAGCGGCTTGTAGGTCCATTGCGCGCCCGAGGTGTCGACGAGGTTGGCGAGCCGCCGCTGGTAGAAGTCGTCGAGCAGGCCGCCGGCGCCGAAGACCTGGCCGAAGTCGTCGGGCAGCACGTCGGCCTTCGAGCCGCTGGCAAACGGGTAGCGGCCGGTGATGGCGCGGTTGCAGATGTCGGCGATCGGCTTGAGCTCGGCCGACAGGCCCTGCAGCTCGGCGCCGCGGCTCTGACCCTCGGCAGCGTCGGCGAGCTGGTCGACCATGCCGCGCACCAGGTCGGGCTGCTGCGCCGCGGCGACCTTGGCCGCACCGCCGCCACCGCCCGGCGGCGGCGGCGACTTGCTCGCCTTCGCCGCGGCAACCGCCGCGAGCTGGCCGTAGAGGTCGGCGAACAGCTTGGTGGTGTCGTTGATCGGCGGCGGGTCGCCGGCGAACAGGCGGTGGATGGCGGCGTAATGGTCGTCGACCATCTTCTCCAGCGGTCCGCCGCCGCCGGTGTCGGCCGGTGCCGCACCGGCGAGCTTGGCGGCATCGGCCTTGGCCTGCGCGGCCAGCTTGTCGAGCGCGCCGGCGGCGCCGGGGGCCTGGACGAGCGTCGTCTGCTCGGAGACGCCGCGCAGCCAACCCGCCAGCGGCGAATCGACGGCGCCGAGCAGCCGCGCCACGGCGAGTGCGCGATCGGAGCCGCCGAGCTTCACGAGCCGCACATCGGCGAGGTAGGCGTCCCAGGTCTTGATGTAGTCCTCGAAATACAGCCGCCGCACCTTGTCGTTCAGCGCATTGCCCAGCGCCAGGTCGCGCACGCGCGCCGGGTCGTTGCGGATGCCCAGCACCCAGGATTCCTCGGCCGCGAGCTGCGGCAGCGTCTTGGCGATGCCCGGCAGCAGCACCTTGCGGTAGCCGTCGCGCGTGTACAGGCCCGAGATGCCTTTGGTCAGCGGTTCGGCGCTCGCGCGCTGGAACACCTGCGCGGCGTTCGGCCCTGCCGCGCCGGCGGCCGTGAAATCGGGCACCGTGCCGCTGCGGTACTGGCGCTTGATGCGGCTGTAGACGCGGTACTCGAGCGGATAGGCGTTGAGCATCTCGCGCGCGCTGGCGACGAGCGCATCGTCGCGCACCAGCGCGGCGCGCGGCGGGCCGAGTGCCAGCATCGCGTCGAGATGCTGGTCGAGCAGCGTGCGCTGCTCGCTCGGCATCGACTGCAGGTTGGCGTCCCAGTCGACATCGATCCAGGCCTTCAGCGCGGCGGCGTCGAAATGGTCGCTCTGGTAGAGCATCACGTAGGCCTTCAGCGCCTCGTAGGCGGCCTCGAGGTTGTCCTTGCCGGCTGCCCGCAGCCGCTCCTCGAGCCGGCGCGCGACGCGCGGCGCGAGCTGCGTGGCGAGCAGGCGGTCGTAGGCGATGCGTGCCGCCGCATCGAGCTTGTCGCCCTGGTACAGGCCCAGCGTGTTCAGCAGCGGCGGGTGATCGATCTCGAAGCCCTCGGGCTTGGCGGCATCGCGCACCTGGGCCAGCGGCAGCGGCAGCGCGCTGACGTCGGCGGTGGTCGGCGGCGGCAGCGCGTCGACGGCCTGCTGCAGGCCGGCCAGGCGCGAAGCGACGAGTGCCGCCTGGTCGAGGTTGCGCGCGCGGCTCACGACCCAGCCCGCGACGACGAGCAGCGCGGCGACGCCCATCACCGCCATTGCGGCGCTGCGCACGACGCGGCGGCGGCGCTCGGCGACCGGATTCGTCGCCCCGAGCCCGCGCTCGGCGAAGACGACCTCGCCGAGCAACTTGTGCAGGAAGAAGCTCTTGCCGCGCCCCGGCGCGACCGCGGCGGCGCGCGGGTCGATGCCGAACGAGCGCGACAGCGTGCCCATCACGCGGTCGATCGGCGATCCCTCCTGCGTGCCGCTGGTGAAATACACGCCGCGCAACCGCGAAGCCGCCTCGAGCGTGCCGCCGCCGCCGAACACCTGCCTGAGGAAATCGGCCAGCAGCGGCTGCAGCGCCGCGAACTCCTGCGGGAAGGCGAACATCGCGCTGCGCCGCAGCACGTCGCGCTCGCCTTCCATGCGCTCGACGAGCTGCTGCACGAGGCGCTGCTGCAGCTGCTGGTAGAGCGCCGGGAAGGCGGCCAGCGCGTCGTCACCGACCTGGCCCTCGGCGAAGGTGAAGCCCCAGACCTGGTCGCGGTCGTCCTTGCTCAGCGCCTCGAAGCTCTCGTTGAAGCCGCCGATCAGGTCGGCCTTGGTGACGAGCACATAGACCGGCGCGCGCACGCCGAGCTTGGTCTGCAGCTCCTGCAGCCGCGCGCGCAGCTGCGCCGCATGTTCGGCGCGTTCGGTGCCGCCCTGCTGCAGCAGGTCCTGCACGTTGACGGTGAGCAGCACGCCGTTGAGCGGCTGGCGCGGCCGCGTGCGCACGAGCAGCGAGAGGAAGTTGTCCCAGGCGCTGGCGTCGACGTCCTTGTCCGATTCCTGCGTCGCGTAGCGGCCGGCGGTATCGATCAGCACGGCGTCGCGCGTGAACCACCAGTCGCAGTTGCGCGTGCCGCCGACGCCGCGCACCGCGCCCTTGGCGGCGTCGCCGAGCAGGAACTGCAGCCCGGCGTTCATCAGCGCCGTCGTCTTGCCCGAACCCGGGGCGCCGACGAAGGCATACCAGGGCAGCTCGTAGAGATAGGTGCCGCCGCCGAAGAACGAGCCGCCGCGCGCCTGGCGCAGCCGCTGCACGGCCTCCTCGAAGCGCTGCGCCAGCACCTGCGCCTCCTTGTCGGCGGCCGTCGGGCCGGCGCCCAGGCCCTGCAGCAGCGCGGCGTTGGTGCGCCGCCGCCGCCGCGCGACCCAGGCGATGCGGCCTATCCAGACGAGCCAGATCAGCGCCAGCAGCGTCGCGCGAACCCACAGCGGCGCCAGCGGCTGCGCCGAGCCGATCGCGATCAGCGGCCCGACCCACCAGATCAGCGCCGAGAGCGCGAGCAGGCCGATCGTGCCCATCACGAGCGGGCTCAGCAGCCATTGGAGGAATCGCTTCATCATGACTGCGGTGCCGCGGCGAGCAGCGTGATCTCGACGCGCCGGTTCTTCGCCCGCCCTTCGGGCGTGGCGTTGGCGGCGACGGGCTCGCTGTCGGCGCGGCCCTCGGCCGTGAGGCGCGACGGCGTCACCGACTGGGCGAGCAGCGCCTTGACATTGTTCGCGCGCGCCATCGACAGATGCCAGTTCGACGGGAAGCGCAGCGAGCGGATCGGCTGGTTGTCGGTGTGGCCGGCGATGATCACCGGCCCGGGCACGCGGTTCAGCGCCGCGGCGATGCGGCCGAACACCGGCAGCTCGCGATCGGCGATGTCGGCGCTGCCCGAATCGAAGACGCTGTCGCCGCGCAGCGTGACGATGCTGCGGTCGGCGAGGTCGCGCACCTCGACGGCGCCGGCCGCGATGTCGCTGGCCAGCAGTTGCGCAAGACGCGGCGGCGCCGCGGCGGGCGGCGGTGCCGGCGCTGCCGGTGCGGACTTCGCGGCCAGCGCCTGCAAGGCGGTGAAGGTGGCGTCGGTCTGCGCATTGAGCGTCAGCCGCAGCACGAGGAACAGCAACAGCAGCAGGCCGGCGATCGCCGCGCCCAGCGCCCACAGCGGGATGCCGTCGGCCAGGCGCGGCGGCGCCGCGGCGATGCCCTGCCATTGCGTCGACAGCGAGCGCTCGGCCGGCCCGGCCAGACCCCGCAGCTTGGCCGCGAGGCGCTCGCGCAGGCTGTCGAGCTGGGCCTTGCCGTTGTCCAGCACCTTGTAGCGGCCCTCGAAACCGAGCGCCAGCGCGACATAGACGAGCTCGAGCAAGTTGCGATGCTGGGCCGGGTTCTCGGCCAGGCGCGCGAGCAGCTGGAAGACCTTCTCGCCCCCCCAGGCCTCGTTGTGGAAATGCACGAGCAGGCTCTGACCGGCCCAGGCGCCGGCGCTGCCCCAGGGCGTGCTCGAAGCCGCCTCGTCGAGCAGCGTGCACAGGATGTAGCGCCCGGCGACGACCTGGTCGTTGGGCAGCCCCTGCGCGCGCGCCACCGATTCGAAGCGCTGCACGGCCTGCACGAGCGATTCGCGCAGCGCCGCCGGATTCGCATGCCGCACCATCGCGCGCAGCCGCGGCGCCGCCGACAGCAGCGGCGCGGCGGCCGCGACGAGCGGGTTCAGGCTGGCCGTGCCGGGCAATTCGGGCAGCGCGCCGGCCGCCGCGGACGGCGCGCTGCCGGCCTGTGGCATGCCCAGCAGGGTCGCATCGCTGCCGGCCGCCGGCGCCTTGGCGCCGCGCCCGGCGCTGGGCTTGATCACCGTGCGGTCGGATTCGAATGCCGCGAACGGATCCGGTGCGGGGTCGTTTTCGCTCATCGGGACTCCTCGACCTCGCGGTCGCTCAGGCTCTTACGGCCCAGAACTCCATGGCGAGGCCCGGAAATTCGCCGGCGATATGCATCGCCAGGCCGCCCGAGGTCTCGAGCTGCTTCCACAACTCGTTGCCGCGCGTCTCGAGTTCGAAGTAGGTGTAGCCGGCGTGGAACGGGATCTGCCGCGGCGCCACCGGCAGCGGCCGCAGCATCACGCCGGGCAACTGCAGGTTGACGAGGTCGCGGATGCGCTCGGCCGGTCCGATCTTGACCTGCGTCGGGAAGCGCATGCGCAGCGCCTCGCCCGGCATCTGGGCGTTGACGGCGAGGACGAATTGCGCCGTGCGCTGGAGTTCGGTGTCGGCGATCACCGCGACGCGGATGCCGTGCTTGCGCTCCTGCAGCTCGATCGGGATCGCCGTCTGCTCGAGCACCATCGACAGCGATTGCCGCAGGTCGTTCATCAACGGCCTGAAGCAGCCGGCGAGGTCGTCGTGTCGGTAGTCGGGATAGGCGACGGGTCGCCGCTGTTCGCGGAAGGTCGACAGCTCGCCGGCGAGCGCGAGGGCGA
Organism: Burkholderiales bacterium; assembly: GCA_028868825.1. Lineage (GTDB taxonomy): Bacteria > Pseudomonadota > Gammaproteobacteria > Burkholderiales > Burkholderiaceae_C > Rubrivivax. Next base: position 83,259 of record JAGWTU010000010.1, read on the forward strand.
TCTCGTAGAAGCGCGACGGGTGCAGCAGCGGCAGCCGCTGCAGGTGCGCGAACAGCGGCTGGTGGCGGTTGATCAGCTGCAGCAGCAGGAAGTCGACGATCTCGCCGGTGCCGGCGCGGCCGGGCTGGGCGAGCCGCGCGCCGAGCGCCTCGCCGCGCTGGTGCAGCATGCCGTGGATCTCGCGCAGCCAGCCGTCGAGCACGACATGGGCGCTGGCGTGCAGCATCGGCGGCACGTAATGGTTGTCGAGCACGACGCGGCCGTCGGCACGGCGCTCGATGACGCGCACGGCGCCGATCGCGACATGGCCGTCGCCGGCGTCGCGCTGCAGCATCAGCCGCAGATTGAGCCGGCCGACCTGCAGCGGCGCCGTGCGCAGGCTCGCGGCATGGATGTCGGCGGCGTCGATGTCGGCCACGCGCAGCCGCGGCGGCATCGACGCTGCCTCGCCCGACTCGACATCGCTCTCGGGCACGCCGGGGCGCGACTGCGGCAGCGCCAGCACGACGATCTCGTCGCGCGCATCGGCGGGCACCTCGAAGGCCGGCGGCGCCGGGTCGTCGACCGGAATCGAGTAGCCCTGGCCATCGGGCAGCACACCGCGCGCCGCGGTGATCATGATGCGACCCTGCAGCAGCGCCGCATCGTCGATCTGCAGCGCCAGCCACCCCCAGGGCCAGGGCAGCGCGGCCGCGATGCGGCTCTCGAGCTGGCGCGCGAGGTAACGATCCTGCTGCTGGAAATGCTGCGGCTGGAGGAACATGCCCTCGGTCCACATCACCTTGTTATGCCAGGTCATCTGCAATCCATGCGTTTTGTGATGCCGCCGCGAGGGTGGTTCGAGCGGCGACGATACACGCGGTGCCGGTCATCGTCACCCGTGAACACGCGAGGGCACGGACTCTTCCGCGAGCCGCGCGCGATCGTTGAAATATGTGCCGCGGCGCCGGAACCGGCCGGATCGGATCGCCACCAAGGCGCGCCGTTCGATGCGCGGCGAACGGGCACCGGCGGCGCGAACGGCATCGCTATCGCCCTGCATGCGATCAGCGCCTGCGCAGCCGCGCCGCATGCACGGCATATTCCATCGCCGAACGGTCGCCGGTGCGCAGGTGCCAGGGCACGGCGTCGAGTTCGGACTCGATGACCAGGCCGAGGTCGACGCCGGCCGCGCGATCCGCCGAGAGGATGCGCCGCAGCTCGGCCGCGCTGGACCCGCGCGCCGGGCCGCGCTGGCCCACGCCGCCCAGCCATTGCGACACCGGCGTGGCCTGGGGCGACCAGTCGTAGGGCGATGCGTAGAGCGCCGCGGCGCCGCGCCCGAGCACGCGGCCGGTCTCGGCCAGCAGCGCCAGCGGCGCGGGCACGCAGTCGACGACGTTGAGCAGCAGCGCGCCGCCGAACGCCGCATCGGCGAAGGGCAAGGCGGCGACGTCGCAGCACCAGTAGGCGATGCGTTCGGCCGGCACGTCGGGAACAGCGAAATCACAGCGGTCGAAGACGAGGCCGCCGCGGCGCAGCGCGAAGCGCGCACGGCCGGTGCGGCGCACGCGCTCGGCCACGCGCAGCATCGCGAAACCGAGGTCGACGCCGACGGCGATCTCGGCGCCGCGCCGCGCCAGCTCGACCGTGCCGCGGCCGGCGGCGCAGCCGAGGTCGATCCAGGCGCCCTGCACCGGCGCGCCCTGCAGCGGCCAGCAGGCCTCGAGCAGGCCGAGATAGGCGCCGCCGTGGCGCTGCGCCGCATCGGCGCCGGCGCCGTCGCCGGCCCCATCACCGGCCCGATCACCGGCCCGATCACCCCAGTGCGCCCAGCCGTAGATGCCCAGGTTGCTGCGCTCGGCGTGGAATTCCGACTGCGGACCGGCGGCGTCGCCGATCAGGCTCTCGGTGAACGGCGTGAGGTCGTCGCGGCGCAGCAGCGCCGGCAGCTGGTGCGCGCTCCAGCTCGCGATGTCGGCGACGACGATCGGGATGCCGTCGACGATCGGGTGCTCGCGCTGGCACAGCCGCTCGCTGCACACGAGCACGCCCTCGATGATGTCGTCGCCGGCGGCCAGCGCCACCTCGCCCAGCGCCAGCGGCGCCGGCTCGCGGGCGGCGGCGCGGCAGGCCGCGGCGCAGACGGGGCAATGCGGGCGCAGGCGCCGGAAGTGATCGAGCCTCATGCAGGCTTCAGCGGCGGCATCGACGGCGGCGGCCTCAGCCGCCGATCATCGTCGTCGTCGAGCAGGGCGGAATGATCTTGCCGGTGGGCGACGGGATCGGCGCGACGCAGCTCGCGAAGGCCACCATGTCGCCGGCGCGCGCCGCCGGCAGGCCGCCGATCAGCACCGTCGCCGAACCCTTGGCGATGAGACCCGGGCCGGCGGGGATGCAGCTGGCCATCAGGCAGGGCTGGGTCTGCGAGGTCACGACGGCCGCCGGCAGGTTGTCGATCAGCACCGTCGTCACGCAGTTGAGCAGGATGGGCAGCGGCTGCGGCGGGTGCGGCACCGGCGTGGGCACCGGCGCCGCGGGATGGATGGGCGCGTGGCAATGCGGTGCGTCGTGCAGCGTGTTGTCGCTGAGGCGGGCGGCGGGCGGCATCGCGGCGCGGCCTCAGTTGAGCCGGATCAGCGGCGCGACGACGCGCGCCTCGGCGCCTGCCGCGAGCTCGACATCGCCGCGCGCGTGAACCGCGAAGCGCTCGCATTCGACCTCGACCTGCTGCGCCGCCTTCAGCGACAGCTTCAGGCTCTCCATCTGCAGCACCGGCCCCTCGGCGGTGATGCGGATGCGCAGTTCGAGCCCGCCGTCGGCGCCGCGCACCTCGATGAGGTCGTCGCCGGCGCTCGCCGCCAGCGTCAGCCGACGCCCATGTTGCAGCGGCGCCTCGGTGGCGACGGGCAGCGGTACGGCGACGGCTGGGCGTTGAGGCATCTCGAATCTCCGAAGGCTGGGGCAGCGTAACACGACGCCGGCGGCACGCCGCCCGAGGTGAGTGGCCGCGACGCCGATCGCGTTCCCCGGCCTCCGCAATCGCCGCCCGCTCAGCCGGCGGCGGCGGCGCGCAGCGCGGCGAGCAGCGGCGCGTCGAGGCTGCCGAGCAGGCCGCTGCGCCGGGCGATGCGGCCTTCGCGGTCGAGCAGCGCGATCGACGCCGAATGGTTGTACTCGCCGCTGTCCAGGCGCCGGTACTGGACGCCGAGCACGGCGGCGATGCGCCGCACCTGGGCGGCCTCGGCGCGCGCCAGCGTCCAGTTCGCGCCGCAATCGTGAGCCTGCGCCGTCTTCTTCAGCACGGCGATGTTGTCGCGCTCGGGATCGAAACTGACCATCAGCAGGCGCACGCGCGCGCGCTCGGCCGGCGCCAGCGCGTCGACGAGGCGGTGCATCGTCTCGAAGATCAGCGGGCAGACCATCTCGCAGGAGCTGTAGAACATGCTCGCCAGCACCGGATGGCCGCGCAGCGAGGCGAGCTCGAAGGGCCGCCCGTCCTGGTCGGTCAGCGGGGCGGCGAGGCGGTAGATCGAATCGCCCGGCAACTCGGAAGGCGCCGCGGCGATCACGCGGGAGGCGCACAGGGCGGCGCCGAGGCCGATCAAATAGCGACGACGGTCGATCATGGCGGGCTTTCGTGGGGGACGCCTGGCGCCGGACGCACGCAGCGGAACCCGAGGTTGGTGGTCGTGTCGGCGGCGTTCAGCGACGACAGCAGCGCGATGCGCATCAGCACGGCGTAGCTTTCGCGGTCGATCACGCTCAAGGCGCCGGCGCCGCAGAACTTGAGGCGGTCGGGGTCGCCCTGGGTGCGACTGTCGCCGGCGATGAAGAGGGCGTTGTAGTCGTCGACCCACTCCCAGATCAGGCCGTGCAGGTCGCGCACGCCATAGGCATTCGCCTCGCCCCCGACGGCCGCGGGCTGCGCCGTCGACGGGCGTTCGTACCACTGCAGGATGCGCGCGCGCCAGCCCGCATCGCCGCGCGCATCGGTGCGCGTGGCGTCGGCGGCGGCGGCGTATTCCCATTCGATCCAGCTCGGCAGCCGCGCGCCCTCGCTTTCGCAATAGGCCTGCGCCGCGAACCAGCTGACATCGACGACCGGGCGCTGCGCCGCGGCCGCATCGGCGAGTTCGAGCGGCCCGGCCCAGCCGGCGAGATAACGCCCGTCGGCGAACAGCGCCGGCGCGCGGCCGCGCTGCCATTCGGGATGGCGGCGCACGAAGGCCAGGAATTCACCGGCCGTGACCGGCTCGACGCGCATCGCGAATGCCGGCACCTGCACCGGCGCACTCGACTCGGGCGTGTTGCCCTGCGGCAGGATGCTCGTGAAGGTGCCGCCGGGCAGCACCACGTAGGCGCCGCCCTGTGCGAGCGCGCCGGCCGGCGCCAGCGCCGCGGCAAGTGCCGCGACCCAGGCTGCCAGCGCATGACGCGGGAACCGTTTCATGGGCTCGATCAATGCCCGCCGCCGGCCGCCGCGGTAGGCGCGGCGCGCCTGGCCTTGACGTCGTCGGCGCCGATGCGGCCGCCCGGATTGCCCCAGCTGTTGAGGACATAGGTCAGGATGTTGGCGACCGCGTCGTCGTTGAGCTGCGTCATCGGCGGCATCACCGAGTTGTATTCGACGCCGTTGACGACGACCTGGCCGCTGCGGCCGTGCAGCACGGTGTCGATCGCGCGCTTGAGATCGGCGGCGAGATAGTCGGACTTGGCCAGCGGCGGGAACACGCCGGCGAGTCCAGCGCCGTCGGCCTGGTGGCAGACCGAGCAGGTGCCGGCGAAGAGTTCGCGCCCGGCGTGGACCTGGTCCTCGAGCGTCAGCTTGCCGGCCGCCAGCGCGTCCGTGGCCTTGGTGACGGCATTCAGATTCGCGCCGGCGCGGTCGCCGAGGTAGACCGAATCGATCTCCTTGCCCGAATAGATCGCCTTGTTCTCGGCGCCGTCGACCTTGAGGATGGCCAGCGCACCCTTGTTGAAGGCGCGGAAGATCGAATGATCGACGAGCACGTAGCTGCCCGGCACGCGGGTGCGGAATTCGGCGATCGCCGCGCCGCCCGAGGGGATCAGCGTCGTCTGCACATTGGTCTGGAAATTCGTGCCGCCCTCGAAACGCACCTTGTCGAAGATGGCGCCGATGACGTGGAAGCTCGAGACCAGGTTCGGCCCGCCGTTGCCGACGAACAGGCGCACCGTCTCGTTGACCTTGGCCTTGAGCGCGTGGTCGCCGGTGAGCGCGCCCTCGCTGCCGTTGAACAGCACATAGGTCGGCTTCTCGTCGATCGCCTTTTCCATGTCGAATGGTTGATGCCCCTTCAGCCGATAACGCCCCGTCGTGTAGAAATCGCCCTGCATCACGTAATACTCGTGGTCGACCTTGGGCAGGCCCTGCGGCGGCTCGACGAGGATCAGCCCGTACATGCCGTTGGCCACGTGCATGCCCACCGGCGCGGTCGCACAGTGATAGACGTAGATGCCTTCGTTGAGCGCCTTGAAGGTGAATTGCGATTCATGCCCCGGCGCCGTGAAGCTCGACGCCGCGCCGCCACCCGGCCCGGTGACGCCGTGCAGGTCGATGTTGTGCGGCATCTTGTTGGCCGGATTGTTCTTCAGGTGGAATTCCACCGTATCGCCCTGGCGCACGCGGATGAAGCTGCCCGGCACGGTGCCGCCGAAGGTCCAGAACGTGTAGCTCACGCCTTCGGAAATCGGCATTTCCTTTTCGACGACCTCGAGTTCGACGATGACCTTGGCCGGGTAATTGCGCGCCACCGGCGGCGGCACGTTGGGCGGGCTCGTCAGCACGGCATGGATCGGCGCGCCGCGCGGCGGGCCGAAATCACCGCTCGCGCTCGCCGCGGGCGCGGCGGCCGGCGCGGCACTCGCGACCGCGAGACCGGCCACGAGGCCGGCCGTTCGCAGCGCCCATTCGACGACCCGGCTGCGTGCCGCGCTGTACCCAAGTTTGGTTTTCATTCATCGCTCCGTTTGAAGTGCTTTATAAGATGCATCACTCATGCAGCTTATGAAATTCCACCCGGCAGAGAATTGATGTCGGTCAATTTCAGCGGCCGAAAACCGGCCGCCGCGCGGCGATTCATTTCGCAGGCGCGTCGCCGCCCCATTCAAGCCAGTCGTCGCCAAACAATTCGACCGGGTGCTGGGTGCGGTCGGAGCCGTTGCCGCACATCAGCGCATCGGTGGCGCAATAGCGGTCGCAGCCCCAGCAGGTGCGCTCGGGATGCGCCGGATGGATGGGGAAGCGTTTGGCAAGGCCCTCTTCGGGGCCGACGAAACGCTTGGGCGGTGGCGGTTCGCTCATGCGGGGCGTCAATGCAGGCTGCGCGTGAGCTGCGCATACAGGCCCGCCAGGCGTTCGGGCAGTTCAGCCGGACGCCGCACGACGGCGTAGCCGCCGGGCCCGAAGATGCGCGGCAGGTAGTCCTGGCCGTGGCTGTCGACGGTGATGCAGAACGGATGCAGGCCGGCGCGGCGGGCCGCATGCAGCGCGTGGTGCGTGTCCTCGATGCCGTAGCGGCCCTCGTAGTGATCGACGTCGTTGGGCTTGCCGTCGGTGAGCAGCAGCAGCAGCCGCTGTTCGCAGGGCTCGGCCGCGAGCAGCGCCGTGGCGCGCCGCACGGCCGCGCCCATGCGCGTGTAGTGCGCCGGCGCGATGCGCTCGACCCGGCCGCGCGCGGCGCCGTCGTAGGGCTGATCGAAACGCTTCAGCTCGCTCAGTTGCACATCCATGCGGCGGCGCGAACTGAAGCCGTAGATCGCCGAGCGGTCGCCGGTGACGGCCAGCGATACACCGAACAGGTGCAGGCTGTCGCGGATGACGTCGATGACGCGGCGGCCGTCGGCCAGCGACGCCTCGGTCGACAGCGACAGATCGGCCAGCAGCAGGCAGGCGAGGTCGCGCCGGCGGCGCCGCACGGTGCGGTAGCAGTCTTCCATCGCGGCGCCGGGCTCGACGCGGCCGCGGATGCAGGCGTCGAGATCGATCTCGTCGCCCTGCGGCTGGCGGCGCAGCGTCTGGCGCTGCGGCGCCAGCGCCGAGAGCCGGTGCTGCAGCCGGCGCTGGTCGGCTCGCAGATGGGTCGGCAATTCGATCGCATCGGCATTCGCCGGCGCGCGGATGACGACCGCGCAATGGCCTTCGAGCAGGCGCCGGCTGCGGTAGTCCCATTCCGGAACCGGCACGGCCTGCGGCGCGGCGACGCCCGGGTCGTCGGCACCCGCGGCGCGGTCGAGATTCATGCGCAGCGCCTTGGCCACCGCGCGGCCGTCGTTGCCGACGCTGATGAGGTCGAGGTCGTCTGCCGCGCGGGCGAGGTCCTCGTCGTCGTTGTCCTGGACCTCGTGGCGCACGCGGGCGTATTCGGTCCAGCTGAAGATCGATTCGGGGCGGAAGATGAGCAGGCCGCCGCCGCGCTCGGGCGCCTGCGCCGATTCGGCCTGTCGGCGCTGGCGGTCGTCCTGCAGCGTCGGCGCGGCGGTGGCGCCCTCGGCTTCGGGAGGCGGCGCGGCAGCGGCGCCGCGCAAGAGAACGTCGGGGCCGAGCCACAGCGGCACCGGCTGCGGCGCGCGACGCAGCGGCGGCCATGCGATTTCCTGCGCCGGGTCGGCGATGGCCGAGCGCAGCGCCGCCTCGAAGCGCGCCTCGTCCGGCGGCAAGGCCTCGGGCAACGGACGCCGCGCCACCTCGGCGGCGGCGAGCCGGCGGTAGTCCTGCGCGAGTCCGGCGTAGCGCTCGATGAGCCAGCGGCTGCCCAGCAGATTGCGCTGCGCCCAGTGGCCGCCTGCCGATGCCGCGGGCGCCACCGCGGCCAGCGCGGCCAGCCAGCGGTAGAGCGCGCGGTTGAGCGCGCGCTCGGGATAGATCGCCAGCGTCGGCGGCAGGCGCAGCGACTCCTCGTCGCAGGCGGCCTGCGCCACGCGCAGCCGCGTGCCGGCAAGCCGATCGGCCCAGCCGCGCCGCGCGCCGTGGCGCCGCGCCGCCGCGGCATCGATGCGCAGGCCGTGCGCGCCGCCGAGGGCGCGGAACAGCAGGCCGAGTTCGTCGCTCATCGTCGTCAGCTCGACGGCGGCGTCGCGATGCTCGGTCGCCGCCCAGCGCGTGACGATGCGGTGCCACCAGATGCCGACCCGCTCTTCCATTCAGGCCTCCAGCGGCTGCGGCAGGCTGTTCATCACCTCATTCACCGAGGATCGCCCGTGCGACCTGCATCAGCCCTTCGACGATGCGCGCGTCGTCGCTCAGGCATTCGACGATCGCGACGCGGCAGGCCGGCACGGGCGCGAGGCCGAGCACGATGAGCCTTGCCGCGTCGACCAGCAGCCGCGTGCCCGGCGCCTCGTCGAGGTCATGCTCGGCCGTGCGGCGCAGCGCCGCGGCGAACTGCACGAGGCGGTGCGCCTGCGCGGGCGTGATGCCCGTCTCGCCGATGACGATGCGCTCCTCGACCTCGGGCGACGGAAAGCCGAAGCTCATCGAGACGAAGCGCTGGCGCGTGCTCGGCTTGAGCGCCTTGAGCAGGTTCTGGTAGCCCGGGTTGTACGAGACGACGAGCATGAATTCGGCCGGCGCGCCGAGCGTCTCGCCCAGGCGGTCGATCGGCAGCATGCGGCGGTCGTCGGAGAGCGCATGCAGCACGACGGTGGTGTCCTTGCGCGCCTCGACGACCTCGTCGAGATAACAGATGCCGCCGGCGCGCACGGCCTGCGTCAGCGGGCCGTCGATCCAGTAGGTGCCTTCGGCGCCGATGAGATGGCGGCCGACGAGGTCGGCGGCGCTGAGGTCGTCGTGGCAGGAGACGGTGAACAGCGGCCGGCCCAGCCGCGCCGCCATGTGCTCGACGAAGCGCGTCTTGCCGCAGCCGGTCGGGCCCTTGAGCAGCACCGGCAGGCGGCTGCGCCAGGCGAGTTCGAACACCTCGACCTCGTCGCCGCTGGCGGTGTAGGCGGGCAGCAGGGGGCGGTTCAGGGGCAGGACGGTCATGACGGGAACTCCGGGGATTCGATTCAGGGCAGCAGGAAGGCGAGCGCGACGAGCGATCCCACCCCTGCGAGATAGCAGAACATCGCCGCGCGCCAGCCCCAGTGGACGCGGCGCAGCCCCATGTAGTGGTCGACCACGAGTTGCCCCTTGGCGACGGCCAGCGTGAGGCCGGCGAGCACCAGCGGCGCGCCGGCGAGCGCGCGCGGGCCGATGTAGCTGATGCCGGTGAGCGCCAGCAGCGCGAGCCAGGCACGGGTCGGCGCCGCTGACGGTGCAGGTGCAGGTGCGGGTGCGGGTGCGGCGACGGCGGTCATGGCAGGACTCTCATTCATGCATTCAATGCAGGACGTAGACGAGGGCGAAGAGCACGATCCAGACGAGGTCGACCATGTGCCAGTACGCGCCCGCCGTCTCGACACCGGAGTGGCTGCGTGCGCTGTAGGCGCCGCGGCCGGTCTTCCAGGCGACGACGGCCAGGATCACCAGGCCCATCAGCACATGCATGAAATGGAAGAACGTCAGCGAGAGATAGAACATGTCGAACAGATTGCGCGACAGGCCGATGCCGCGCTCGGCATCGAGGCCGAATTCGCCGACCTTGAGCACGACGAAGGCGGCACCGGCCGTCAGCGCCGCGAGCAGCCAGCGACGGCAGGCGGCGGCGCGATCGGCGCGTATCGCCGCCGCGGCGCGCGCCACCGCATAGCTGCTGCTGATGAAGATCAGCGTGTTGGCCAGGCCGATGCGCCGATCGAGCAGCGCCTGGCCGGCCTCGAACAGCTCGAGATGGCTGCGCCGGGCCCAGGCGTAGACGATGAACAGGACACCGAACACGCCCATCTCGGCGAAGATGAAGATCCAGATCGCGAGGTCGCCCGGCAAGGCGCTTGTCGGCCCCTCGCCTCGCAGGCTGAGCGTGTTCATCGGGCTGTCGACAGTCTCGTTCAGGCCAGGGCCTGCTTGAGCTCGGCGTCGTAGGCGTATTCACCGCCGACGAAGAAGCTCGTCAGGTAGGCGCCGAGTCCGGCGAGGAAGCCCAGCCCCATCACCTCGCGGATCCAGAAGAACGGCCGCGCCAGGTCCTGCGTCTCCATGAACGTCGACGGCGAGGTGCCGATGCGCTGCGTGTAGACCGTCACCAGCCCGGCGCCGGTCAGCGCCAGCGCGATGCCGAACATGCTGATGCACATGATCCAGAAGCCGCTCATCTCCCAGCGCTGGGCCGTGGCGCTGTTGGCCGTGCGGCCGCGCAGGATCGGCATCGCGTACGAGATGATGGCCAGCGAGACCATCGCGTAGGCGCCGAAGAACGCGAGGTGACCATGCGCGGCGGTGAAGTTCGTGCCGTGGGCGACGTATTGCACCGGCGCCAGCGTGATCATGAAGCCCCACAGTCCGGCACCCAGGAAGGCGACGATGGGCGTGCCCAGCGCCCACAGCATGGCGGCGCGGTTGGGGTGCTCGCGGCGGCGCTTGATCAGCGTGCGCAGCGCGAACGCGATCAGCATCACGAAGGGGATCGGCTCGATCGCGCTGAACACCGATCCGAGCCAGATCCAGTATTCGGGCGCACCGGTGTAGTAGTAATGGTGGCCGATGCCGATGATGCCCGAGATCAGCGTCATGGCGATGATCACGTACATCCACTTCTCGATGATCTCGCGGTCGACGCCGGTCATCTTGATGAGGATGAAGCCCAGCAGCGCGCTGAGGATGAGTTCCCAGTCGCCCTCGACCCAGCCGTGCACGACCCACCACCAGCTGTAGCTGGCCTTGACGGCGTCGTCGGGCAGGTAGAACGCGGGCAGGAAGAGCAGCGCCAGGCCCCACAGCGCGGCCACGAGGATGATGTTCAGCGAGGTCTTGCGGCCCTTGGCCAGCGTCATCGTGATGTTGAACAGCAGCGACAGCGCGACGAGCACGATGCCGATCTTCGTCGGCAGCGGCTGCTCGAGATAGCCGCGGCCCATCGTCGGCAGCGTCGCGTTGCCGGTGGCCGCGGCGAGCGCGCCGTAGGGCACGGCGATGTAGGCGACGATGGTCGCCGCGCCGGCGGCCAGGAAGACCCAGAAGGTCGCCAGCGCCAGCCGCGGGCTGTACAGCGGCGTCTGCGCCTCCTCGGGCACGATGTAGTAGGCCGCGCCCATGAAGGCCATCAGCAGCCAGACGATGAGCAGGTTCGTGTGCACCATGCGGCTGACGTCGAAGGGCAGCGCCGGGAACAGGAAGGTGCCGTCGAGGTATTGCAGGCCGGCGATGAGGCCGAAGACGATCTGGCCCGCGAAGAGCCCGAGCGCGGCGATGAAATAGGGTTTCGCCACCTGTTGGGTTGCGTTGTTCATGGATGGTCCCGAGTCGTTGTTTGAATTGGAGCGGCCGGCATTCGATCAGCCCTGAACGTTGGGCGGCCAATGGTTCGTGTCGACATGCGACAGCCATTCGAAATAGGCGTTCAGGTCGTCGAAATCGGCGTCGCTGAAATCGAAATGCGGCATCTGGCGGCGGCCGGCGATGCCGGTGGGCTGGGTCTTGATCCAGGCCTTGACGAAGTCGGGTCCGCGGCGCACGTAGACGTTGCCGAGTTCGGGCGCGTAATAGGCGCCCTCGCCGTTGATCGTGTGGCAGCCGACGCAGTTGTTGCTGTCGACGAGGTACTTGCCGTGCCTGACGCTGGCGGTCAGCCGCTCGGCATGGTCGCGCTGCGGTATCTGCCGCCAGGTGTCGACGGTGAGCACGACATAGATGATGAGAAAGAAGGCGGCGCCGCCCAGGAAGATATTGCGCGCCATCGCCTTGGTGAAGATCTGCTGCATGGTTCTTGGCCCTCGGTGCGGGATCGTTGGTCTTGCCCACTTCAGCGCAAGGCCTGTGCCACGGCCGACTCCCTTGCAAATCAAGGACTTGGAATGGGCCAGGGTTGTTTCGACCCTGGGTTCTCAGGGTCGGATCGACCCTCGCAAGGTAGAATCAACCATGCTGATCACTGGGCTGTTGGCCGATCTCGCGTCCGATCTGCCGGTCACCGAGAGACTGCAGCGACTCATCCGCTCGCTGCGCACGCGCTTCCACTGCGACGCGGTGGCGCTGCTGCGCCTGGACGGCGACTGCCTCGTGCCGATGGCGGTTGAAGGCCTTGTGCATGACGCGCTGGGGCGGCGCTTCCGCATCGCCTCGCATCCGCGGCTGGCGGCCATCGTCGCGCAGCGCGAGCCGGTGCGCTTCGAGCCCGGCAGCGAACTGCCCGACCCCTACGACGGCCTGCTCCAGGGCCAGGAGGGCGCGCCGCTGCCGGTGCACGACTGCATCGGCGTGAGCGTGTTCGTCGAGGGCCGGCGCTGGGGCGTGCTGACGCTCGACGCGCTCGGCGACGACGCCTTCGACGACGCCGTGAAGGCCACGCTGCAGCAGCATCTGCCGCTCGTCGAGGCGGTGGCGCGCATGGCGCGCATCGAGGACGAGCTGCAGCGCATGCGCCTGGCGCAGGACAGCGGCAGCCCCGCACTGCCCAGCGATGCACCGGCGGGCGACGAGATCGTCGGCCAGAGCACGGCGCTGCGCGCGCTGCTGCGCGAGGTCGACATCGTCGCCGCGTCCGACCTGCCGGTGCTGCTGCTGGGCGAGACCGGCGTCGGCAAGGAACTCTTCGCGCGCCGGCTGCACCGCCAGTCGGCGCGGCGGCGGCCGCTCGTGCACGTGAACTGCGCCGCGCTGCCGGAGGCGCTGGCCGAGAGCGAGCTCTTCGGCCATGTGCGCGGCGCCTACTCGGGCGCCGGCAGCGACCGTGCCGGCCGCTTCGAGGTCGCCGACGGCGGCACGCTGTTCCTCGACGAGATCGGCGAGCTGCCGCTGTCGATCCAGGCCAAGCTGCTGCGCACGCTGCAGAACGGCGAGATCCAGCGCCTGGGCGAGGACCGGCCGCGCCATGTCGACGTGCGCGTCATCGTCGCCACCAACCGCGACCTCGGCCAGGGCGTGCGCGACGGCTCGTTCCGCGCCGACCTCTTCCACCGCCTCTCGGTCTACCCGGTGCACATCCCGCCGCTGCGCGAGCGCGGCCACGACATCCTGCTGCTGGCCGGCCGCTTCCTCGAATTGAACCGCGCCCGCCTGGGCCTGCGCAGCCTGCGCCTGTCGGCCGAGGGCGAGGCGCTGCTGCTGCGCTACCGCTGGCCCGGCAATGTGCGCGAACTCGAGCATGTGATCAGCCGCGCCGCGATCAAGGCGCTCTCGCGCGGCGCGGCGCGCTCGGAGATCGTCACGCTGGCGCCCGAACTGCTGGACCTCGATGCCCAGGCGCCGGCACCGCCGCAGCCCGCGGCGGCCCCGCTGCCGGCCGCGGATGTCGCCACGGCGCCGATGAGCGAGGCCGTCTCGGCGTTCCAGCGCGGGCATATCCACCAGGCGCTGGCCCGCAGCGCCGGCAACTGGGCGCTTGCCGCGCGCGAGCTGCAGCTCGACCCGAGCAACCTGCACAAGCTGGCGCGGCGCCTCGGTCTGAAGTAGCGGCCGCCACCGGCGCGGCGAATACGGGCCTCGGCCGTCCGTTTGATGCATAGAATATGCAGCTTTAGCCGACGACCGACCTGGCCGCCCTCCGCCGTGCAACCTTCCTCGCCACCTGTCGTGATACCGATCACTCCCGCGGCGCCCGCCGGCGACGACGAACTCGAGGTCTCGCTCTACGCCAAGCAGGCCAAGATCTACCCGCGCGCGGTCAGCGGCTGGTTCGCGCGCTGGCGCTGGATCATGGTCTGGGTGACGCAGCTCGTCTTCTACGGCGGCCCCTGGCTGAACTGGAACGCTCGTCAGGCGCTGCTGTTCGACCTCGACACGCGCGTCTTCTACGTCTTCGGCCTCGTGCTGCAGCCGCAGGATTTCATCTGGCTCGCGGCGCTGCTGATCATCGCCGCGCTGGCGCTGTTCTTCTTCACCGCCGTCGCCGGCCGCCTGTGGTGCGGCTATGCCTGCCCGCAATCGGTCTACACCGAGATCTATCTCTGGATCGAGCGCCATTTCGAGGGTGACCGCCAGGCGCGCATGCGGCTGGACGCCGCGCCCTGGAGCCTGAACAAGATCTGGCGAAAGGCCGGCAAGCAGACCTGCTGGATCGCCATCGGCCTGTACACCGGCTTCACCTTCGTCGGCTATTTCACGCCCATCCACCACCTCGCGGCCGAACTCGCGAGCCTGAGCTTCACGCCCTGGGAATGGTTCTGGGTGCTGTTCTACGGCTTCGCCACCTACGGCAACGCCGGCTACATGCGCGAGCAGGTCTGCAAGTACATGTGCCCCTATGCGCGCTTCCAGAGCGCGCTCATCGACGCCGATTCGATGGTCATCGCCTACGACCCCGGCCGCGGCGACCCGCGCGGCTCGCGGCCGCGCAAGGTCGACCCGAAGACGCGCGGCCTCGGCGACTGCATCGACTGCACGCTGTGCGTGCAGGTCTGCCCGACCGGCATCGACATCCGCAACGGGCTGCAGAACGAATGCATCGGCTGCGCCGCCTGCATCGACGTCTGCGACGACGTGATGGGCAAGATGGGCTACGCGCCGGGGCTGATCCGCTATTCGACCGAGAACGGCGTCGCGCAAGGGCTGACGCGCGCCCAGATGCTGCGCCGCACGCTGCGCCCGCGCGTGCTGATCTACGGCGCGCTGCTGGCGCTGCTCGGCGCCGGCTTCGTCGTCACGCTGAGCCAGCGCGCGCCGTTCAAGCTCGACATCGTCAAGGACCGCGGCACGCTGGCGCGCGAGGTCGAGGGCGGCGCGATCGAGAACGTCTACGTGCTGCACATCGCCAACAGCACCGAGCAGCGCCAGCAATACCGCATCGCCGTCAGCGGCCTGCCGGGGCTGCGCATCGCCAGCGCGAGCGATCTCGCCGTCGACGCCGTCGGCCTGGCCTCGCTGCCGGTGCGCGTCGTGCTGCCGCCCGAGGTCGCGCAGGCCCATGCCGGCCGCGCCAACCCGGTGCTCTTCGAGGTCACCAGCGGCGCGAGCGGACAGGCCCGCACCGTGCAGCAGGCATCGACCTTCTTCGTGCCGCATTGAAGCAGGCCCACGCCGGCGTCGCAGCGGGTCTTGAGGCATGTCAAGCGGGCCCCTGCCGATAGGCACTAGCGTCGACCCCAACTAGATTAAAGAATAGGTCGACTTGCGTTGAGGTGCGCATGCCTGCGCGCGGTCGGGGTCGCCGCGCCGCAACGACCGCGGCGGCGGACCGCGCCGTGGCGACAGCCGCCCGACGCCTGCGCGCGCAAGCATGAAGCTGAGTTCCCTCTCGCGCGGATTCGTGGCGGTCCTGCTGCTGGCGCTGGCGGCCAATTTCGGCGTGCTGATGCAGATCCGCCACGCCGACCTCGCCGTGCGCGACGCCTACGAGCAGCGCGACCAGACGCAGCGCTTCATCGAGGAACTGCTGCAGGAGAACGACCTCCTGGCCCACTTGGTCGAGAGCTTCGCGACGACCGGCGACACGCGCTACCTGACGACCTACTACGACATCCTGGCCGTGCGCGAGGGCGAGAAGGCGCCGCCCAATGTCGCCGACGTCGCGCTGTACTGGCGCCAGCTGATCGCCGCGCGCCGGCCGCGCCCGCTGGCCAGCGGCGGCAAGCCGCGCACGCTGATCGCGGCGATGGAGGCGCTCTCGTTCTCGGCCGATGAACTCGCATCGGCGCGGCGCATGCTGGAGGTCGCCACTCGGCTGCAGGCGATCGAGAAGATCGCCTTCGCCGCCACCCAGGGTCTGTACGACGTCGCGCGCGGCGAGTTCGTCTCCGATGGCCGGCCCGATCGCGCCTACGCGATCGCCAGCGTCCACTCGGCGGCCTACGAGGCGGCGCACGCCGACCTCGTCGCCGCCGCCGGCCGGCTGCGCGCGCTCGCGCTCGGGCGCACGCAGCGCGTCGTCGACGAGACGCGGGCCTCGCTCAAGCGCGCCATCGCCACCGCGATCTTCGTCAACGTCGCGCTGCTGATGCTGCTGGTCGTCGTCGTCGTCGCGCTGCGCCACCGCGTGCTGCGGCCGATCGCCAGCCTGGCCCGCCAGGCCGAAGGCCATGCCCGCGGCGAACACGACGGCCGCATCGGCCCCCACTCGGACTGGGTGCACGAACTCGAACTGCTGGGTCAGGCGCAGGACGAGATGGCGCGGTCCATCGAGATCGAACTGGCGCGCCGCGACCGCACCGAGCGCGATCTCGAGGCGGCACGCGCGCAGGCCGAGCAGGCGGCGCGCGCGAAGGCCAGCTTCCTGGCCAACATGAGCCATGAGATCCGCACGCCGATGAACGCCATCATCGGCCTCACCCAGCTGGCGCTGCAGACCGAGCTCAACGAACGCCAGCGCAGCTACCTCAACAAGGTCCACGGCGCCTCGCAGGGGCTGCTGGGGATCATCAACGACGTGCTCGACTTCTCGAAGATCGAGGCCGGCGGCATGGGGCTGGAGCGCGCGCCGATGCGCATCGAGGAAGTCGTCGCGCAGGCCTGCGCGCTGGTGCGGCCGCTGGCCGGCGATCGCCCGCTCGAACTCGTCTGCGAATTCGCCGATGCCGCGCTGCTCGGCGCGCGCGGCACGATCGAAGGCGATGCGCTGCGCATCACGCAGGTGCTCACGAACCTGCTCTCCAACGCCATCAAGTTCACGCCCGCCGGTCAGGTGCGCCTGGTGGTCGACACGGTGCCTGCGGCCGACGGCGCTGGCGGCCCGATGCTGAGCCTGGCCGTCGCCGACACCGGCATCGGCTTGAGCACCGAGCAGCAGTCGCGCCTGTTCCGCGAGTTCAGCCAGGCCGACGAGTCGACGACGCGACGCTTCGGCGGCACCGGCCTGGGCCTGGCCATCACGCAGCGGCTGGTGACGCTGATGGGCGGCTCGATCGGCGTGCGCAGCCAGCCCGACGCGGGCAGCCGCTTCACGGTGCTGTTGCCGCTGTCGCCGCTGCCGCCGGCAGCCGATGTGGCGCCGCTGCCCGCGCAGGCCGCCGGCGCCAGGCTGCTGGTGGTCGCCGCCGCGGTCGAGACGCGCGCCGCGCTGTGCGGACTGGCGCAGCACCTGGGCGTCGGCAACGCGGGCCGGCTCGCCGCGGCGGGCGATGCCGCGCAGGCGCTGGCGCTGCTCGCGCGCAGCGCCCGCGAAGGCCTGCCCTTCGACCTGCTGCTCGTCGATCGCGCGCTGCCCGACGCCGCGGGGACGGCCTTGATCGAGCGCCTGCGCGCGCTGCAACCCGCGGCGCGGATCTACGTCATGGCGGCCTACGGCGACGACGCCTGGCGCGAGCAGGCCCTGCAGGCGGGGGCGACGGCCACGCTCGACAAACCCGTGCTGCCCGATGACCTGCGCCGCCTCTTCGGCCCCGCGCGCGCCGAACCGGCGCCCGCCGAACCGGCCCACCTGCAGGGCCTGCGCCTGCTGGTGGCCGAGGACAACATCGTGAACCAGACCGTCGCCGTCGAACTGCTGACCGGTCGCGGCGCCGAGGTCGACGTCGTCACCAACGGCCGCCAGGCGATCGAGCGCCTGGAATCCCGCGGCCCCGAGGCCTACGACGTCGTGCTGATGGACCTGCAGATGCCGGTGCTCGACGGCATCGAGGCGACGCGCAGGCTGCGCAGCCAGCCACGCTTCGACGGCCTGCCCATCCTCGCCTTCACGGCGCACGCGCTGCACGAGGATCGCGAGGCGAGCCTGGCCGGCGGCATGCAGGGCTATCTGACGAAGCCGCTGAACGTGGGCGAGATGGTGCGTGCGCTGCGGCCCTACATCGGGCGAGCGAAGCGGGCGGCGCAGGCGAAGTCGGCGCCGGCGGCGGCTGCCTCCACGGCCGCAGCCACGGCAACGGTCGGTGCGGTGCCCGTGGCCTCGGCGCCGCCGGCGCTGCCGGGCATCGATCCGGCCGTCATCCGCGACGGCTTCGGCGGCGACATGGCCCTCTATCTGCAGGCGCTGCACAGCGTCGCCGACAGCTACCGCGCCGGCATCGAGTCCTGGCGCCGCTGGCTGGGCGGCGACGATGACGACGAACTGCGACGCGCCGCGCACACGCTGCAGGGCCTGGCCGGCCTCGTGGGGGCGAAGGGGCTGCGCAGCCGGGCGATCGAACTCGAGCACGCGGCCAGGGCCCGCGACGGCGCCGCCGCGCTCGCCGCGCTCGGCCCGCTGCAGATCGTGCTGGCCGAGTTCGTCGCCGCCGTCGATGCCCATCGGCCCGCGTCCGCGGACCCGCTTTGAGCCCCGGACGCGCGCAACGCCGGCTGCCGAACATCCCCCATGGAGATCCGATGAAGTCACCGACCCTCGCCTGCGCCCTCGCCGCGGCCCTGCTGACGCTGCCGCCGACGCCCGCGCGCGCCTTCGACGCCACCTGGTCCGGGTTCGCGACCCTCGGCTACGCGATCTCGAACTCGCGCTACACCGAGCAGGGCTCGATCGTCGATCGCGGCACCTTCAGGCGCGACACGCTGGCCGCCGAACAGCTCGACCTGCGGCTGAGCCCGCAATGGTCGGCGACGCTGCAGGCGCTGGCCGCGCCGGCGCAGAACAACGACGACCGCTGGCGACTGAGCGCGGAATGGGCCTTCGTCGCCTGGCGCCCCGACAACGATTGGCTGCTGCGCGCCGGTAAGACGCGATTGCCGCTGTACCTGTATTCCGAATCGCTGGACATCGGCGTCGCCAGCGACATGGCGCGGCTGCCGTACGAGATGTACTCGATCTCGCCGACCAACGAATTCACGGGCCTGTTCGTGACGCGCAACTTCGGCCAGGGCGAGCGCGACTTCAGCGTCGACCTCTACGACGGCGCGGCGCACACCGATCTGCGCGTGTGGCTGCGCGACGGCCAGGCGCCCCAGGTGGCGGCCGGGGCGCTGTACGACAGCGTCAAGGTCGAGGTGCGCGGCCTCGTCGTCACGGCGCGCGACCCGCGGCTGACCTGGCGCCTCGGCATCCACAGCGCCACCACCCGGCGCAGCGACGGCCAGCCCTTGCCGGTGACCTACCCCTGGGTCGCGCTGGGGCCGGGCATCGGCTACTGGCAGGTGTCGTCCGAACTGCCCGGACCCGGGCTGCAGACGGTCACCCGCGTGCGCAACCTGGCGCTCACCGCGGGTGCCGAGTGGAACCTCGGCGACGGCTGGCGCATGGCGGGCGAATTCGTGCGCATGCTGCAGCACGACACCCAGCTCGGCTCCGATTCGCGCGCCGGCTACCTGGCGCTGTTCAAGCGCATCGACGCCTGGACGCCGTATCTCAGCGTCGCGCGCCAGCGCTCCAGCGACGGCTTGCTGGCCTGGCGCGCGCAGCTCATCGGCGCCACCCTGCCCGCCGGCATACCCGGCGGGGCGCCACTCGTCGCCGCCGAGCGCGTCGCCGGCGAGTCGGTCTACGCGGCCGACCAGACCTCGATCGCCCTCGGCGCGTCGTACGCCGTCTCGCCCACCGCCAAGCTCAAGGCCGAACTCCTGCGCACCCGCGTCGGTGCCGCCTCGGCCCATTTCGACCCGCCGCCGGGCTACCCCGACGCGAAGCACCTGAGCGTGAACACCTTGTCGATCAACTTCAACATCGCGTACTGAGAGGCGAACCATGAAGTTGGCAAGCACCCTCATCGCGCTGTGCCTGTGCCTGTTCGCTCTCGGCTCGCAGGCCCAGGACAAGGACGCCGTCGTCCTCATCGCCAATCCCTCGGTTCCGCACCTCGACCTCGCCACGGTCCAGCGCCTGTACACCGGTCGCGCCGTCGAGGTCGGCGGCAACGCCGTGGTCGTCGTCAACGCCGCACCCGGCAGCCCGTTGCGCGAGCGCTTCATGGCCACCGTGCTCAAGCAAAGCGACGAGCAGTACATCGCCTACTGGACCGTGCGCAAGCACATCGGCAAGGGCACGCCGCCGGTGGAGCTGAAGTCGTCGGCCGAGATCATCGCCTTCGTGCTGGGCATGCCCGGCGGCGTCGGCTACATCGCGGCGTCCGACCTCAGGCCGGGAATGAACGTCGTGCTGCGGCCCTGACCCCCTCCCGGGCGCGGCGGTCGAAGCGCTGCGTCGCCGAAGCGTCCGCTCCCGGCATCGCGACGGCCGCGACGGTGAGCGTGGCGGTCGTGCAGTCCAGCCGCATCTGCCGGGCGTGGTCGCCGCCCAGGTCGCGGCTGCTCAAGGCGATGCGGCGGGCCGCGAGCAGCGACAGCAGCGCCTCGACATTGAGCTGTCCGACCATCGGCGTGCGGCTGTCGCCGGCGGCGCGCCGGCTCATGTTCGCGCCGCCGGCGACATGGGCCTCGATCTGCGCCAGGTGTTCGGGTGCGGCCTGCATCAGCTGCAGCATCGACGCGATCGCCTGGTCGACGTAGCGCGCGCCGCGGGGCCAGTCGGGCGCGGGCGCGCGCGGCAGCAGGCAATGGGCGAGCGCGCACAGGCCGCGTTCGCGCCAGACGAAGGCGATGCCGACACAGGAGCCCAGCGTCGCCTTGAGGATCGTCGGCGGCCGGCCCAGCGCCAGCTCGCCCATGCGCACGGGCACCTCGGGCGCGTCGGCGTTCATACGCTGCGCTCGTAGATCTGCGGCTGCAGGAAACGGAACGGCACCTCCATCGAAGTCAGCGATTCCGCCTCGCCGATCACCAGCACGCCGGGCTCGCGCAGCGCCGGCGCGATGCGCAGCACGATGCGCCGCGTGTCGTCGGCGTCGAAATAGATCAGCACGTTGCGCAGGAACACGATGTCGAAATGATCGCGCCAGGGGCTCTCGGCGAGCAGGTTGTGCTGCGTGTAGCTGATGCGATCGCGCAGCGGCGCGGCGAGTTCGAAGCCGTCGCCTTCGCGCCGCGCGTTGTGGCGGGCGTACAGCCCGGGCTCGGCGGCGCGGAACGCGGCGACGCTGGAGCCCGTGTACGAGCCCCGCCTGGCGTGCGCCAGCGGCTCGGCGCCGATGTCGCTGCCGACGATCTCGTAGTCGAAGTCGGGCCGCTGCAGCCGCTGCTCCTCGCAGCAGATCGCGATCGTGCAGACCTCCTCGCCGGTCGAGGCCGCGGCCGACCACAGGCGCAGCGGCCGCTGCGGCGCGCGCGCGACCCAGGCCGGCAGGAAGACCTCGCGCAGGTACTGCCAGACCCGGGGCGTGCGAAAGAACGCCGTCTGATGCGTCGTCACGGCGTCGATGAAGGGCTGGTGCTCGGCACCGTCGTCGTCCAGGTGGCGCAGATAGTCGTCCCAGCTGGCCAGGCCCAGGCCGCGCAGGCGCGGTCGCAGCCGCGCCTGCAGCATCGTGCGCTTGGACGCCGGCATGCGGATGCCGGTGTGTTCGCGCACGAGGTGCAGCACGCGACGCAGCGTCGCGCCGTCCATGTCGCCGAACTCAGGCATCGGCCGCGACGGCCTCGCGCTCGCCGACCGAGGCGACGATGCGCGCGACGTCGAGCAGCAGCAGGTGCGCCGTCTCGCCCCGCTCGTCGCGGGCCTGGATGACCTCGGAGACGTCGCCGCGCGTCGCCGCGTTGAGCGTCTTGCGCATCAGCAGCGGGATCGGGTAGCGGTTGGCCGCATCGACATGGGCGATGCTGCGCACGCGGTCGACCTGCAGGCCGAGCAGCGCGCCCTCGTGCTCGAGCACGACGACGCGGCGCTCGGGCCGCGTCGCATCGTCGGCCTCGCCGAGCGCGTAGAACGCGCGCACGTCGACCACCGTGACGAGATCGCCGCGCAGGTTGTGCAGGCCGCGCACGAAGTCCGGCGCGCCGGGCATGGCGATCAGGCCGTCGCCGCCATCGATGATCTCGCGCACCTCGTTCATCGGCAGCGCGAAGGACTGCAGGGCGTCGAACCAGAGGTAGGTCCGGCGCATCGCGGCGCTGCGCCGCGCCGCCTGCGCCTGGTCGTTGCGGGCGGCGAACAGCGCGCTGTGCTGGCCCGAGATGCGGGCGATCTCGTCGTGGTCCATCACGCGCGCGCTGTCGAGCAGGAAGATCGGGCCGCGCTCGCCCAGATCGAGGCAGCCGGCGAACATCGCGGCGCGCTGGCGCGTCAGCACGGGCACGTGCAGCAGGTCCTCCTCGGCGTAGGCGGTGATGGCCTCGACGGCGTCGACGAGCAGGCCCACGTGCAGCGCCCCGAGCTTGAGGACGATGACGCGCTCCTCGCCGGCCGCGGCCGCCTCGGCGGTGGCAGCGGCCGCACCCGCCGCAGCGCGCGGCGCCGTCGCGCCGGCGCGCAGCAGGTCGGCGAAGCGCACGACGGGGACGAGGTCCTGGCGGATGCGCAGCAGGCCGGCGCACAGCGGTTCGGCCACCGGCGAAGGCTCGATGCCCTGCGCCGGCACGATCTCGTGCACGCCATGGATCTCGAAGGCCAGCATCAGGGCGCCGACGCGGAACGTGATGCAGCGCTGGTGCGCCCGCTTGGCGCGCGCCGCGAGGCTCGCACCCGCCGCGCTTTCGGCATGCGGCACGTTCTCGATCGAGACCAGGCGCTCGAGTTCGAGCACGCGGATGAGGTCGCCGCCGATGCGCAGCACGCCGGCGACGACGCCATGCGTCGACCCGTCCTCGTAGCTGAACAGCGTGCGTTCGTCGTCGCGCGGGCGCAGCACGCGCCGCGTCTGGTCGAACAGCAGGCCCAGGCGCACGCCGCGGTGCTGCACGATGGTGACCTTGGCGCCGGCCGGCGGCGCATCGTCGCCGAGGTCGAGCAGCCGGCGCATGTCCAGCAGCGGCATCACGGCGCCGCGCAGGTTGAACACGCCGGACACGAAAGCGGGCGCCAGCGGCATCGGCGCGACGGCCGCCGGCAGGTTCACGACCTCCTGCACATGGCGCACGTCGAGCGCGAATTCGCCGCCGCCGATGAGGAACGAGGCGTAGACGCCGGCGTCGGCTGCCGCCGCCGCACGGCGCGGGTTCGGTTCGATGGGGTTCAAGGCGCTGCTCCCGGGTCGGTCCCTGATCAGCCCTTGGCCTTGAACTCCTGGAACGCCTGGTGCAGGCGCCGGGCGCCGTTGTCGAGCTCGCGGCAGGCGCCGTCGATGCCCTCGGACGCGGCGGCCGACTTCTCGGTCTCCTCGGCGACCTGCTGCACCGAGTCGCCAATCATCTTCACCGCGCCGAGCTGTTCCTCGGCGGCGCTGGAGACTTCGGCGATCGCCTGGCCGGTCTGGCGGATGCCCTGGACGATGCGCGCGAAGGCGTCGCCGGCCTGGCGCGAGACCTCGCTGCCCTGCACGATGAGCTTGATCGAGCCGTTGATGAGCTTGGAGATCTCCTTGGTCGCCTGCGACGAGCGCTCGGCGAGCTTGCGCACCTCGTCGGCGACCACCGAGAAGCCCAGGCCATGGTCGCCGGCGCGCGCGGCCTCGATGGCGGCGTTGAAGGCCAGCATATTGGTCTGGCTCGCGATCTCGCTGATCACCTTGACGATCTCGGACATGTCCTCGGACGACTGGCGCAGCACCTCCATCGACTCGATGGCCTTGGTCAGCGCGCTGCTGCCCTGCTCGGCCTCTTCCTGCGTCTTGCGCGCCACGGTGTCGGTGCCCTTGGCGCTCTGGGCGATCGTGTGGATCGAGGCCGTGAGTTCCTCGACCGAGGCGTTCATCTCCTCGGTCGTCGCGCACAGCGACTGCGCGCCGGCGGCCACCGAACCGGAGCGGCCGAGGATGTCGCGCGACTGATCCGAGAGCTGGCGCACGAGTTCACCGATCGACTGGTCGAGGTCCTGGGCGCGGCGCTTCTCGTCGCTGATGTCGCGCAGCGAGCCGGCCACGCGCAGCGGGTTGCCTTCGGCGTCGCGCAGCGTCGTGCCGCGGGCGCGGAACCAGCGGTATTCGCCCGACTTCATCTTCAGCTGGTATTCGCGGTCGTAGGGCGTCCTGCCCGTCTTGTCCATCAGGTGCGCGCCGAAGGCCTCGAACGTGATGTCCTTGTCGCTCGGGTGCAGCAGCGAACCCCAGCTGTCGAGCACGTTCGGGAAATCGCTCTCGTCCTGGTAGCCCAGCAGCTTGCGGAACTGATCGGACCACCAGAAAGGGGTCTGCGGCCCGATCTGGCCGTCGGCGGGATATTCCATGTCCCACAGGCCTTCGCTGGCGCTCTGGTTGACGAGCTCGAAACGCGTCAGCGCCGCGGCCAACGCCTGCTCGACGGAAGCGGACTGCGCCTGGAGGGCTGCGGCATGCATGGACAGATCGGACATCGACGGGCTCCCGGGAATGGTGCTGGGAAAGAAGCCGCACGGGCACGCCGCGCGCATGAAGGATTTGGACGAACGCTTGATCACGAGCCGGACTGCGCATCCGGCACCGCAGTCCTTTCGGTCAGCCGCGCATGAACCTGAGTTTCGTAGACGTAGGTATAAGGACGCCTTGTTTCAGGCTCAGGCGCGCAGCGGCGCCGCGCGGCGCTGCGCGAGATGGCGCAGCCCGACCGCTGCGGCGGCGATGCCCGAGGCCGCCGCGACGGCGAGCGCCCAGCGCGGCCCCCAGGCGTCGGCGACCCAGCCGACGAGCGGCGCGCCCAGCGGCGTGCAGCCCAGGATGATCGCGAACAGGATCGCCATCACGCGGCCGCGCATCGCCGGCTCGGTGGCGAGCTGGACGAGGCTGTTGGTCGACGTCGTGAAGGTCTGCGCGGCGACGCCGACCGCGACGAGGAAGACGCCGAAGAGCCCCATCGTGGGCATCAGCGCCGCGATCGCGCAGCCGACGCCGAAGGCCGCCGCGGCGCCGATGAGCAGGCCGATGCGCGGGCGCGCGCGCCCGGCCGCGAGCAGCGCGCCGATGACCGAGCCCACCGCCATCAGCGACGTCAGCAGCCCGTACTGGTGCGCGTCGGCGTGGAACACCGTGACCGCCATCGTCGCGATGAAGATCGGGAAGTTGAGCCCGTAGGTCGCGATCAGGAACATCATCACCAGCACCGCGAGCAGATCGGGCCGGCCGCGGATGTAGCGGAAGCCGTCGCTCAGCCCCGAGCGTGCGCCCTCGGCCCGCACCACGGGGTGCAGCAGGTCCACGCGCAGCAGCAGCAGCGAGACGATGACGGCGATGAACGAGACGGCGTTGGCGAGGAAGACCCAGCCCGTGCAGATGCCGGCGATCATCACGCCCGCCACCGCCGGGCCGACCATGCGCGCGGCGTTGAACGAGGTCGAGTTCAGCGCCACCGCGTTGGGCAGGTCGCCGTCGCCGACGAGTTCGGCGACGAAGGTCTGACGCACCGGCGAGTCGAAGGCGGCCACGCAGCCCAGGCCGAAGGCGAAAACGTAGACCTGCGCGAGCGTGACGACATGGGTCACCGTCAGCAGGCCCAGGCCGAGCGCGAGCAGCGCCATCGCGCTTTGCGTCGCGATGAGCAGCTTGCGGCGGTCGAGGTGGTCGGCGGCCCAGCCCGACAGCGGCAGCAGCAGGATCGGCGGCCCGAACTGCAGCGACATCACGATGCCCACGGCCGTCGCGCTGTGGTCGGTGAGCTGGGTCAGGACGATCCAGTCCTGCGCCGTGCGCTGCATCCAGGTGCCGATGTTCGAGACCAGCGCGCCGATCGCCCACAGCCGGTAATTCGGCACCGCGAGCGAACGGAAGGTCGCCGTCGCCCAGCGCCGCAGGCTGAGCTGGCGCAGCGCGGTGAGCAGCCTGGCAATCGACGTCATGCGCCGATTGTGGCGGTCGCTCAGGCCGACGGCACCTCGCGCGTCCAGACCGCCAGCGCGCTGAAATTGTCGTGCGACTTCTTGTGCGCCGCCGCCTGCCGCACCTGGGTCGCGAGGGCACCGATCCAGCTCGCCGGATTCGGCGCCGCGGCCAGCGCGCGCTCGATCACCGCATCGTCGAGGTATTCCCACAGGCCGTCGGTGCACAGCAAGAAGGCGTCGCCGGCCTGCACCGCCTCGTCGCCCTCGCCGGCGCTGACCTCGAGCACCTCGGGCGCGATGCCCAGCGCCGAGCGCAGCTCGCTGCGCCGCGGGTGGCTGCGCAGCTGATCGGGCGCGAGCATGCCCGAATCGACGAGGCCCTGGACGAGGCTGTGGTCGCGCGTGCGCCGCAGCACGCGGCCGGCGCGCAGCCAGTACATGCGCGAATCGCCGGCATGGGCCCAATGCGCGCGGTGCTCGACGAAATCGATCACCAGGCAGACCACGGTGCTGTGCATGTCCTGGCGCGGCGTGCCGGCGACGCGCTGGGCGATCAGCACGTCGTTGGTGACGCGCAGCAGGCGGTCGAGCTCGCCCGCATGGGCCGTGGGCTGGACGGCGAAGCGCCCGATCAGCTCCTGCACGGCGATCTTCGACGCGATGTCGCCGCCGCCATGGCCGCCGGCGCCGTCGGCGAGCACGCAGCACAGATGCTGGCGCGAATGCCAGTGGCCGCAGGCATCCTCGTTGTAGTTGCGACCGCCGCGGTCCGACAGCAGAGCCACTTCGAGTCCGAGCATCCCAGCCTCCATCGTCTCCAGGCCTAGGGCGGCCCGGGCTCGCGCTGCAGCCGCTGCAGCTGGTCCTCGTAGGCGCGCAGGAAGGCGCGGCCGAAGAGTTCGTCGAAATCGTCCTGCGCCTCGGTCTGCAGCTGGCCGAAGAGTTCGGTGAACAGCTCCCACAGCCGCGCCTTGCGCGTCGCCGGGATCAGGCTGGCGAGCGCCGAGCGGTGCGTCAGCTTGGCCTCGAGCTGCTGCGGGTCGAAGCGCTGCAGCACGCCGTCGAGCGCCGCGCGCATGCCCGCCATGACGCCGATCTGGTGCGCGCGCAGGTCGTCGTAGGCGTCGCGCAGCGCCGGCGCGGCGGCCATGAAGCCCGGCGTCGTCGGCCCCAGCAGGTGGTTCAGCGCGACCTCGACCGTCGGCGAGAATTTCAGCGGGTTGTTCTCGCGCGCGACGATCATCGTCATCTCGGCGCGCAACTCGCGCTTGAGCGCGGCGCGCGCGACCAGCAGCTCGACCGCGCCGCGCGTCGATTCGCGCAGCAGCACGCCGATGAGGCGCATCAGCTCGGGCGTCAGCGCATCGAGCCGCAGCCCCGGCGTCGCCAGGCCCTCCTGCAGCGCCGCGAGCAGCGCGGCAGCATCGGTGGCCATCGGCGTCGCCTGCGCCGCCGGCGCGGCGACGAACACGGCGGCGGGCGGCAACGGCGCCGCGGGCGTCGGCTTCGCCCGCGGCGGCGGCACCGGCACCGTGATCGGCACCGGCTCGGCGGGCAGCGGCTGGCGCTTCGCGCTGCCCAGCTGCGCCCCCGGCAAGGTCACGACATGGCCGTCGGTCGACGGGTCCTGCCACGACAGCACGGCACCGGCCGGCAGCGGCGCGGGCGCCGGCACGGCGCGCGACTCGGCCACCGGCAGCCGCATCGGCGTGTTCAGCTCCGAGGCGTGGTCGCTGGCGCTCGGCAGCACGAGCTGCGCCGTGTTCGCCAATGACTTCATCACGTCGTCGTGGCTGGCGCTGTTGGGCGCCGCCAGCGCCGCCGCGCTGGCACCCAGCGGATCGCCGGTCAGCGGCGCGGCGCCGAGGCCGAAAAGGTCGTCGAGGCTGTCGGCGCCGCCCTGCGGCAGATCGGCGAGGACGTCGCGGCCCGGCGCCGGTGCCGGCGCGCCGGCGTCGGTGGCGAACGGGTCCCAGTCGACGGGTATCGAGCCCGGCGTCAGTTTTGCGGCCGGCGCCGGTGCCGGCGCCGACCAGGGTGCGGCGGCAGGCGCGGGCCGCGGCGGCGCGATCGACGGCGCCGCATGGCCGCGCGGCGCGTCGTCGGCGAACAGCGCCTCGAAGGGATCGGCCGCCGGCTGCGTCGACGCCCCGGCGCGCACGCCCAGCAGGTAGCCGCCGATCTGCATCTCGTCGCCGGCCTTCAGCGGATGCTCGCGGCCGGCGCCGATCGGCATGCCGTTGACGGCGATCGGGTTGCTGCCGTTGTCGACCACCGCATAGCCGCCGGCGCGGAACACGATGCGGGCATGGACGCGCGAGATCGTGCGCTCGGGGTCGGGCAGCACGAGCTGGTTGCCGTCGGCGCGGCCTATCGTGCCGCCGATCTCGTCGAACTGGGCCGACGGCCCCTGGGCCGGCGTCCCGTTGTAGCTGAGCACCGTCAGCACGATCATGCAAGAGCTCCGTCTCGTCCCGCCTTCCGATGTGGAAGCATAGCCGCCCGCGGCCGGCATCGGCTCGCGCGCCGCGCTTCAGCGCACGACATAGCAGCGATCGTCGATCCAGGCCACGCGCAGCGGCCAGGCGACGCGGCCGCCGCCGGCGACCTCGCTGCGCAGCACCGGCTCGCCGCCGGCGTCCAGGCATTCGAAGATGCGGCCATCGGCCTGCGGCCGCAGCAGCAGCGCGTCCGGCTGCGGCAGCGGCGGCTGCAGCGGCGCCTGCGCATGCAGCTGCTGGATCTGCAGCCGCAGCCGGCCGACATCGTCGGCGAGGTTGCGCTGGTAGGCCAGCGCGAGGTCCTCGAAGCGCAGCCGCGCCGCCTGCACCAGCGGTTCGGGGTCGCCGCGCGCCAGCGCCGCGGCGAGGCCCTGCAGCCAGGCGGCGATCGGCGCCACCAGCGCCTGCGGCGACGGCGGTGGCGGCATGTCGAAATAGCGCCAGCGCGGGAAGGCGATCGGCAATTGCACCGTCTGCGCGATCGCATGCGGCGTCGTCGTCAGCTCGCCTTCGAGCGGCGCCCAGTCGATCTGCGCCAGCGTGCGCGCGTACTCGGGATGCGCGAGCTGGCCGATGCGCGGCAGCAGCAGGCGCAGGCTGGCGCCGCGCCGGCCGTCGCTGAGCAGCGCCTGCGGTGCCGCCGGCAGTCCCGGCGGTGGCGGCTCGATGACGAGTGCGAGCTCGTTCGCGCCGGCCAGCGTGTATTCGTGGATCGGCACCGTGACGGCGCGCCGCGCCGCCGAAGTGCGGGCGAGCGCGACACCGTTGAGCGAGGCCTCGGCGGCGACGCCCACGGTCTCCAGACGCAGCACGAGCAGTCGTTCCATCAGCCGGCGCTCCATTCGCACAGCGTCTGCTCGGGCCACAGCGGCAGCGTCAGGCTGCGCGTGCCGAGCACCGGATCGACGACGACCAACGGCAGCGTCGCCGCCGTCAGCCGCAGCGTCGCGAACCAGGTCCAGCCGCTGCCGCCGCTGCGCGGGCGCAGGCCGGCGCTGCCGGCGAGCGCGCCCTTGAGCGGACCGCCGGCCTGCAGCAGCGCGCCGCTGTCGGAGGCCAGCGGCGTCAGCTCGGCGACGAGGGGGATCTCGAATTCGGTGCGCGCGGGCAGCAGCAGGTCGAGCAGCGCCGGCTCGGCCGCGTCGCGCTTCATCTGCAGCGCCAGCGCCGCGCTGCCCGCGGCGTGCAGTGCCAGCCGCGCGCGCGCGCCGGCCTGCGCCAGTTCGGCCTCGAAATGCAGGTCGCTGCGGCAGGCCTGCATCCCGATCCCGGCCCACAGGCGCATGAAGGCGGCCCCGGCCATGCCGCCCGTGCCCAGCCGCCAGCCCCAGGTCAGCGCGGCGTGGCCGAGCAGCAAACCGAGCTGGCCTTCGAGCTTCGCCTCGCTCGCCCCGGCGACGGCGGCCAGCGCGGCGAGCCAGGCCTGCTGCGCGCGCGCCGTCGCGGCTTCGAGTTCGACCGCGAAGGCCCGCTGCAGCGCCGCCGCGTCGACCTCGGCGCCGTCGCGCTCGACGCGGCAGCGCGTGCGCCCGGGCGCCGCCGGTGCGCGGGCCGCGACGACCGGCTGCGCGGGCGCGATCTCGCGCTCGATCTCGACGGCCGTCTGCGCGGCCGGCCAGACCCACACCTGGGCCGCCGGTGAGCCGATCGCGTCGCCCTCGTCGCGCAGCCCGCAGGTCTGGATCTCGAGGCGGAAGATGTCGGGCGTCGTCTCCTCGGCGATCGCCATGCCCGGCGCGGCCATGCGCTGCGCCAGCGTCGCCACCGGCCAGCTCACGGCGCGCGTCTCGTGGCCCTGCCAGCGCCACAGGCCATGCGTGCCGGCGTATTCGAGCGCCGGGTGCCGATCGCCGTCGCACGCCGCGTGGCTGCGCGAGCGCAGTTGCAGCTGCGCCGGCGGCCGCCGGCCGGGTTCGTGGGCGAGCAGCGCGATGACCGGCGGCAGCGGCGTCGCCGCCGTCACGCGCAGCGGCGCCGGCGCCGACAGCGGCTCGCGCCGCAGGGCCTTGCCGTCGATGACGTAATGCGCACCGGGCGCCGCCTCGATCAGGCGCAGCTCGGCCGCCTCCAGATCGCAGGCGCGGCGCGGCGGCGGCGCGGCCGGCGGCGCGACCATCGCGCCCTGGCGGCCGCGCCGGCCGAAGGCGTCGATGAGCCGCTCGTCGGCGGCGATCAGCGCCTGCGGCGTGGCGCGCGCATCGTTGCCGCGGCGCTCGAGCTCGGCGACACTGCGCCGCACGAGCTGGTGCACGGTGGCCCAGGCGCGTTCGGGCGGTGCCGCGAGCAGCCCCTGCGCCCATTCGAAACCCGGCTTGTCGTGGAACGACGGCCCCCAGACGAACCAGAGATTGACGTAGCGCGCGACGGCCGGCGCCGCGTCGATGCCGCGATCGAGCGCACGTTGCACCGCCGTGGCGACGAATTCGGCATGGCGCTCGCCGAGCCGCTCATGCACCGTCGGCCACTGGGCGGCGAGCTGCGCGGCGAGCCGGCCGACGAAATCGGACCAGGCGGCTTCCTCGCGGGCCCAGGGATCGCTCGGTTGCACGGGGCCCCGGGCCTCAGCGGTGCGTCATCGGGTCGACCGGCGTCGCCGGCGCGTCGGGCGGCGGCGGGTCGCTCGGCGCGACCGGCTGCGGCGGGCTGCCCGAACCCGGACTGCCGCCGGAGTTGATCTGCACGATGGTGCCGGTGATGGACACGCCAGCCGGACTCAGCACGACCGAATTGCCGCCGACGACGAGGCTGATGTTCGTGCCGCCCTCGATGACGATGTTCGTGCCGCCCTTGATGTAGACGTTCTGCGCCGCCTCGGCGCCGATGTTGCCGCCGATCTTCACGTGCAGATCGCTCTTGGACTTCAGCGAGATCGCGGCCCCCGATTCGGCCGTGATGTCCTGTTCGGCCTTCAGGCTGTAGACGCCGCCGCCCTTGACGGCGATGTCGCTCGCCACTTCCAGCCCCAGCGCGGCGTCGAATTTCTGCTTCACCGCGCCGGTGACGCCCAGGCTGTAGGCGCCGGACACCTTGGCCTTCAGATCGCCACCGACGGTGTGCTGCTGATCCTTGCCGATCTGCGTCGTCAGGTCGGCCTCGATCATCTCCATCATGTCCTTCTGGGCCTGCAGCCAGACGAGCTCGGATCCCGCCTTGTCCTCGAAGCGCAGTTCGTTGAACTCGGCCGCCGCGCCCTGCAGGCTGCGGCTCTTGATCGTGCTCACCGTCTTGTTGTCGGGCAGCGCGTAGGGCACTTTCTGCATCGCGTTGTAGACGCGGCCGGTGATGATCGGCTGGTCGGGGTCACCCTCGAGGAAATCGACGACGACCTCCTGGCCCAGGCGCGGCAGCGCGATCATGCCCCAGCCGTTGCCGGCCCAGGGCGATGCGACGCGCACCCAGCAGCTGCTGTCGCCGTCGTTGTGGCCGAGGCGGTCCCAGTGGAACTGGACCTTGACGCGGCCGTATTCGTCGGTCGTGATCGCGCCGTCGCCGCCGTCGCCGACGACGATCGCCGTCTGCGGCCCGGCGACGGTGGGCTTGCGCGTCGTGCGTTCGGGCCGGTAGGGCTCGGCATCGCCCTGGGCCTCGAATTCGCAGCGGAAGCTCGTGCGGCGTTCGTCGCCCGATTCGTAGCCCGCTTGCTGCATCTCGATGCGCGTCGCGCGCACCAGGTACTTCGCGTTCTGGTCGGCGCGCGGATGGTCCTGCAGCGTGAAGGTCGAACCCGCGGCCAGCCCGGGCGTGTTGCCGCCGCCGCTGTAGCGCCCGTAGAGCGAGCTGTGCTCGTCGACGCGCACCTGCGCCAGCGTGCCGCCGCGAGCGGCCGCGTCGTAGCGGCCCGGATAGTCGTAGACCTCGAACGCGGTCTGCGCATGGTCGCCGCCGCTGACGACGGCGCTGGCCGTGAGGTCGGTCGCCGGCTGCGTGAAATTCCAGTCGCGCACCACGACCTTGCCGGTCTGGATCTCGTGGCGCATATGCCAGCTCGAGATCGCCTCGAGTTCGGCCAGGCGCTGTTCGTCCTCGGTGTAGGGCACGTTCGCATAGCCGGCCATGGGCTGGAACGAGCTCGGCTTGTCGACGAGCACGAGCTCATGCTGGTCGGCGCCATGGCGGAAGAAGTAGCCGATGCCCTCCTCCTCGAGCAGGCGGCTGACGAATTCGAAATCGGTCTCGCGGTACTGGACGCAATAGACGCGCGGCGCGTAGCTGCCCTGCAGGTCGTCGGCGACGGTGCCGTTGTAGGCGCTGAAGACGGCCTTCACGATGTCGGGCACCGATTGGTTCTGGAAGATGCGCAGGTTGGCGCTGCGCGTGGCGAGCCAGAACCAGGGCCGCAGCGTGATGCGGTAGGCGAGATGGCGGCCGTCGACACCGTCGATGCCGAAGGCGGCGACGACGCCGTGGAACCAGCGCTTGGCGTCGCCGCCGACCTGCAGCGAGACGGCGGCCTTCTGGCCCAGCAGGTCGCCCGGCGCGACGGTCGCACTCGTCGCGATGGCGACGACCTGGAATTCGAACAGCCGCGAGATCTCCTCGCGCGCCGACATCGACCGGAATTTGAGTCCCAGGTCGGGACTCGTGACGAATTCCATCATCAATGGAGAGGCGGGCATGGATCCTCGGTGCGTTGGCACCGGACCCGCGCGAAGGCGCGGACGGCGACGTCGACGACTATACGGTGCGGGGCAGCGCTGCCGCCGTCCCGGCCATGAGTGGCCCGCGCCGCCATCCGGTTCCTCGAGAAAGCGATTGCGCTCGCCGCCCGAGATGAAGCACATTACGCGCGCAACCGTTGGAGCGAACCATGCCCGGACGTCTGAAGATCGACATCGGCGCGGCGCCGCCACCGCTGCGGCGGCAGTCCCGCGGGCCCCTGCGGCTGCTGCTGATCGGCGACTTCAGCGCCCGGCCGCCGGGCCAGCGGCCGCCGCTGGCGCAGCGGCCGACGCTGCGCGTCGACGTCGACAACCTCGACACCGCGCTGCGGCGGCTGGCACCGCGGGCCGCGACGGCGGCGGCGGGAACGATAGCCTTCGATTCGATCGACGATTTCCACCCCGACGCGCTGTACCGCCGCCTCGACGGCTTCGCCGCCCTGCGCCGGCGCCGCGACGAGGCCGGCGACCCGCAGCGGCTGGCGCAGATCGCACCGGCGGCCGCCGCCGGCGGCGCCCCCGGCGCCGACCTGCTGGCCGGGCTGCTCGGCGGCCGGCCGGCCGGCAGCTCGGCAGCGCAGCCGGCGCATCGCGGCACGGACAGCGGCGGCGCCGCCGTCGAGGCGCTCTTGCGCGCGGCCGTGGCACCGCATGTCGTGCCCGACTTCAGCGGCGCGCAGGCACTGCTGCTGGCAGGCGTCGATGCGGCGGTGACGGCGTTGATGCGCTCGATCCTCCACGACGCCGCGTTCCAGGCGCTGGAATCGGCCTGGCGCGGTGTGCAATGGCTGATCCAGAACCTCGAACTCGACGAGCAGCTCGAGCTGCACCTGTTCGACGCGACGCGCGAAGAACTGGTCGCCGACATCGTGAGCCAGCGCGGCGAGCTGGCGCGCACCGGCGTGCATCAGGCG
Organism: Burkholderiales bacterium; assembly: GCA_028868825.1. Lineage (GTDB taxonomy): Bacteria > Pseudomonadota > Gammaproteobacteria > Burkholderiales > Burkholderiaceae_C > Rubrivivax. The sequence goes on from JAGWTU010000010.1 coordinate 116,939, forward strand.
CTCGCCGACCGCTGGCGCGGCCTGCCCGACGAGCAGGGCTGGTCGATGCTGGCGGGGCTGGACCGCTACGGTCCGGGCGATGCCGACATCGGCCTGCTCGCCGCGCTGGGGCTGATCGCCGCGGCAGCCGGCGGTCCCTTCGTCGCCGGCGCCGAACTCGCGCTGGCCGGCGCCGCGACGGCGGGCGCCGGCTGGCCGGCGCTGCGCCGCAGCGAGGCCGCACCCTGGCTCGGCCTGGCCGCGCCACGCCTGCTGCTGCGCCTGCCCTATGGCCAGGCGCACGATCCGGTCGAGTCGTTCGCCTTCGAGGAATTCGACGGTGTACCGGCGCACGAGCAGCTGCTGTGGGGCACCGGCTCGCTCGCGGTGGCGCTGCTCGCCGGCCGCGGCTTCATGGCGCGCGGCTGGGGCATGGAGCTCGGCGACGAACGCGAGATCGGCGACCTGCCGGCCTACAGCGTGATCCGCGACGGCGAACGCGAACTGCAGGCCTGCGCCGAGCATTACCTCGGCGAACAAGGCGCGCAGGCGCTGCTCGAGGCCGGGCTGATGCCGCTCGTCAGCCACCGCCACCGCAATGCGGTGACGCTGCCGCGCCTGCAGTCGGTGGCCGAGCCGGCGCAGGCCCTGCGTTTCGGTGCGGCTTGAAGGCCGCCGCGCGCCGCGCCGACGCCGAACGGCTCAATAGGCGTCGGAGGTGATTTCCTCGACGCCGAAGATGGGCCCCGACATGCCGCCCGCCGACCGCGTCTGGACGTCGACGCGCGTGGCCGCGACGCGTCCGCCGGCGAGATCGGCGAAGACGAGGGTCGCCGCATTCGTCGTGCCCACCGGGAATTCGGCGGCCATCCCGATCTTCTTGCTGAACAGCACTTCCTTGCGCGCCATCTCGGGCGCATCGCGCCAGGCGGCGACGTTGGGATCGTTCTTCATCTCGCAGGAGATATGGGCGACATAGATCTTGCCGTCGAGCCGGCCGACCTCGAAATAGCAGCCGCTGTAGGGCCCCGACGCGGCCCAGGTCTGGGCTCCCGAGAGAAAGCCGTAGACCGTCTTCTGCGCCAGGTACGGCACCCACATGCCGTCGCCGGCGTCGTCCTTGATCAGCTGCAGCAGGTTCTCGCCGGTGACCTGGCTGATCACGCGCTGCGAATCCTCGGTGCTGCGACGGATCGCGATCGACGCCTGCTGCGGATTGCCCCCGGCGCGCACGGTCGACAGCGCCGGTTCCTTGAGCAGCATCACCCCGGCATGCCGGTATTTCGCCAGGTCCGAATATTTGATCGACATGGGAGCTCTCCGCGCGGGTCCGAATTCAGCCGAACACCTTCTTGACGGCGCGCGCCTTGACGCGCGCGAAGAAGCCCTTCTTCTGGTACGTGCCCTTGTTCGACTGCAGTCCATCGAGTTGCAGGTGCGACCGGTCGATCGCCTTCGCCGCGATCTTCAGCAGGGGATCCATCTTCTCGGCCTTGAGCTTCTCGACCTTGTCCATCCACCCCGGCAGGCCGATGTCGGCGACGAACAGATTGGCCACCGACGAGGTGTCGGCGCAGGTCAGCAGATAGCAGCCGAGGATCGGGCAGGCGGCGAATACCGTCGCGTCGAGGGCGTCGGGATGGGCCAGCAGGCGGTTGCCGGCGCGCATGTCCTTGATGTCCAGGCCGAGCGCGAACAGCTTCAGGCCCAGCGTGGCCAGCGTGTTGCCCAGGCCGATGCCGGCCGTCGTCGCGGTGCCGAAATCGGCGAACAGGCCGGCGATCTTGGCCCCGGTGACGGTGGCCTGGCGCGCCAGGTCGACCGAGTGCATGCCGATGTCGCGCTCGATGATGATCTTGATCGCGTCGGCCGCGGCGAGCGGGTCGCCGGGCCGGAAGCCCTTGCGGTATTCGCCATGCTTGTAGAGGTTGCGTGCGTCCTCGACGACGACCTTGGTCGCCTCGGCGAGCTTCTTGGCGCTCCAGAGCACGCCGATCACCGGCGTGACCTCGGCGATGAGCTGCTTGAACACCTCGCCGCCGAGCGCTTCGATCACGTCGTGGATGTTGTCGACATCGGCGCACTCGCGCACGAAACCCTCGACGGCGGCCTTGAAGCCCGGCACCGACAGCGCCTTGGACGCCTCGGCCCCGCCCTTGACGAGCGATTTGACGTCCGACGCGATCGACTTGCCGCTGGACAGCAGATCCTTGGCCGTCGACGCCCGCGCCGCATTGCCGAATTTCAGCTGCGTGCCGCTGAACATGTTGACGAGCAGCATGCGCCTGGCCTTGGCGAGTTCACCCAGGGCGACGAATTCTTCGCGGGACAATGACTTGCTGGGCATGGGAGCTCCTGGTTGGGATCGTGCGATCGGCGGCGCGCTACCACGCCTTCTTCTTCGTCGTCCAGCCCTCGTCGTCGGTCACCGCAACGGTCTTCTTGTAGAGCCGCACCTGGATGTGCAGATTGAAGACATTGGCGCCGCCCTTGGCCGGCCAGGCGACGATGTTGACCTTGTTCTCGCCGCCGCCCTTGACCGTCTTGTAGGCATGATCGGTTCGCGTGTGCTTGTTCTGCACCGGCAGCGCCTTGAGCTTGTATTGCGTCTCGCCGTTGCGGAACTGGATCCACCTTTCGTAGCCGCCGAAAGTCTCCGACACGAGCCCGTCGATGTCGTCCTCGGTCACCGTGGTGCCGTAGTCGAGCTTATTGTTCCAGGCGGTCGCGGTGTTCTCCGCACCCAGCAACTCGGTCTCGATCCAACGCCACAGCGTCTTTGCGTCTTCGGTCATGTCGATTTCCTCGGGTGGGGGGGGGCGGTCAGGCGGCATCGAACTGGTAGCGGAAGCCGTGGTCGTCGACATCGACGGCCACGCGCTCGATTGGCTGCCCTTCCATCATCCGCGTCAGGAATTCGCGGCTGATGTCGGGCAGCATCGTGTTCGTCAGGATCGCATCGATCATCCGCCCGCCCGATTCGCTTTCGGTGCAGCGTGAAACGACGAGCTTGACGACCTCGTCGCTGTATTCGAACGGGATCTTGTAGCGCGCCTCGACGCGCTTCTTGATGCGGTTGAGCTGCAGCTTGACGATCTTGCCCAGCATCTCGTCGCTGAGCGGGTAATACGGAATCGTCACCAGGCGCCCGAGCAGCGCCGGCGGGAAGACCTTGAGCAGCGGCTCGCGCAGCGCCTTGGCCATGCCCTCGGGGTCGGGCATCAACTCGGGGTCCTTGCAAAGGCTGGCGATGAGGTCGGTGCCGGCGTTCGTCGTCAGCAGGATGAGCGTGTTCTTGAAGTCGATGAAGCGCCCTTCGCCGTCCTCCATGAAGCCCTTGTCGAAGACCTGGAAGAACATCTCGTGCACGTCGGGGTGCGCCTTCTCGACCTCGTCGAGCAGCACCACGCTGTAGGGCTTGCGGCGCACGGCCTCGGTCAGCACGCCGCCTTCGCCGTAGCCGACATAGCCCGGCGGCGCGCCCTTGAGCGTCGAGACCGTGTGCGCCTCCTGGTACTCGCTCATGTTGACGGTGATCATGTTCTGCTCGCCGCCATACAGCGCCTCGGCCAGCGCCAGCGCCGTCTCGGTCTTGCCGACGCCCGAGGTCCCGGCGAGCATGAAGACGCCGATCGGCTTGCTCGGATTGTCGAGTCCGGCGCGGCTGGTCTGGATGCGCTTGGCGATCATCTCCATCGCGTGGTCCTGGCCGATCACGCGCTGCGCCAGCGCATCGGCGACCTTGAGGATGGTCTCGATCTCGTTGCGCGCCATGCGGCCGACCGGAATGCCGGTCCAGTCGCCGACGACGGCCGCGACGGCCTGGTAATCGACGGTCGGCAGGATCAGCGGATGCTCGCCCTGCAGCGTCGCGAGTTCGGACTGGACTTCCTTGAGCCGCGCGAGCTGCTGCACGCGTTCGGCCTCGCGCTGCGCCTCGCGGTCGCCCTCGGTCATGCCGGCCGCGGTCCGCGCGACCTGCGCCGCCTCGGCCGCGGCCGCCGCCTCCAGCGTGCTGCCCGTGCCCTCGACCGGCCGCAGGCCGCCGCGCAGCTGGGCGCGCAGCGCCAGCAATTCGTCGACCAGTTTGCGCTCGGCGGCCCAGCGCGTGTCGAGCGCGGCCAGCCGTTCGCGCTCGGCGGCGAGCAGCTCGCCGGCGTCGCTCTCGCGCTTGCCGACATCGACGCCGATCGCCTTCTCGCGCGCGATGATGCCGAGCTCGGTCTCCAGCGCCTCGATGCGCTTGCGGCTGTCGTCGACCTCGGCGGGCGTCGCATGCAGGCTCACCGCGACGCGGGCGCAGGCGGTGTCGAGCAGGCTCACGCTCTTGTCGGGCAGCTGGCGCGCCGGGATGTAGCGGTGGCTGAGCTTGACGGCGGCCTCGAGCGCCTCGTCGAGGATCTGCACCTGGTGGTGCTTCTCCATCGTGCTGGCGACGCCGCGCATCATCAGGATCGCCTTGGGCTCGTCGGGCTCGTCGACCTGCACGGTCTGGAAGCGCCGCGTCAGCGCCGGGTCCTTCTCGATGTGCTTCTTGTATTCGGCGAAGGTCGTCGCGCCTATCGTGCGCAGCGTGCCGCGCGCCAGCGCCGGCTTGAGCAGGTTGGCCGCATCGCCGGTGCCGGCGGCGCCGCCGGCGCCGACCAGCGTGTGCGTCTCGTCGATGAACAGGATGATGGGCTTGGGGCTGGCCTGGACCTCGTCGATGACGCTGCGCAGCCGCTGCTCGAATTCGCCCTTCATGCTCGCGCCGGCCTGCAGCAGGCCGACGTCGAGCGCGCGCAATTCGACTTCCTTGAGGCTCGGCGGCACGTCGCCGCGCGCGATGCGCTGCGCGAAGCCCTCGACGATCGCGGTCTTGCCGACGCCGGCCTCGCCGACGAGGATGGGGTTGTTCTGGCGCCGCCGCATCAGGATGTCGACGACCTGGCGGATCTCGTCGTCGCGGCCGACGATGGGGTCCATCTTGCCCTCGCGCGCCTGCGCCGTGAGGTCGACGGTGAATTTCTTCAGCGCCTCCTGCTTGCCCATCGCCGCCGGCGCGATCGCGCCGCTGGCCTCGCCGGGCGCGCCTGCGCCGGTGCTGCCGTCGCTGGCGCCCTGCCCGTCCTCGGGCGATCCGGCGACGATCTGGGTCAGGCTGTCGGACAGCTCGTCGACCTTGATGCGGTCGAACTGGCGGCTGATCGCGAGCAGCGCGTTGCGCAGGTTCTTCGTCTTCAGCATGCCGACCAGCACATGGCCGGTGCGCACGCTGCTGTCGCCGTAGAGCAGCGTGCCGTAGACCCAGCCGCGCTCGATCGCGTCGGGGATCTGTTCGGCGATGTCGCTGATGGCGGTGGCGCCGCGCGGCAGGCGGTCGAGCGCGGCCGTGAGGTCCTTGGCCAGCGCCGACATGTCGAGCTGGAAATGCTGGATCACGCGATGCCAGTCGCTGTCGGCACTCTGCACGATCTGTGCGATCCAATGCTCGAGTTCGACATAGGGATTGCCGCGCAACTTGCAGAACACGGTGGCGCCCTCGACCGCCTTGTAGGCCGGCGGGTTGAGCTTGCCGAACAGCGTGACGCGGTTGATTTCTGCCATGGGGTTTCCTTTCAGTGGGCGAGTGCCGAATTCGGCACCAGATTCAATGCGGTGGCCATCCCCAGGCGCGGCGCGCCGACCCAGCTCGTCCAGCCCAGGCGGTTGCCGCGGCCGGGGCGCGTCGGCGGGACCTGCGCGCGCTCGAGTTCGAGCCGCAGATCCCAATCGAATTCATAACTGATGTATTGCCGCACGAGCGCCAGCATGGCCGGCAGCCGCGCCCCGCCGGGCAGCAGCGATTCGTAGGTCGCGAGGTCGAGCGGTCCGATATGGATGCGGAAGTGGTGCTGACGGTCGAACACCGCGGCACCGAGCACGGCGCTGGCGCCGAGCTGCGAGGTCGCGCCATGGCGCAGCCGGCCGGCGCGGCCGACGCGCGTGCGCTGCGCCGGCGGCAGCGCCATCCAGCGGCCGACGAACTGCTCGACGCGCACCGGCATGCCGAGGAAACCGGTGAGCAGTTGCGCCAGGCCGTCGGCGTTGCGCACCTGGCGCGACAGCAGTCCGGCGTGGGCCAGCCGCGCATGGTCGGGCGCGGCGTCGCGGCCGCGCCAGGCGGCGCCGCCGACGCCGATCAGCGAGCCGACGTAATCGGCCCAGCGGTCGTCGCCGGGACGGTCCAGGCTCGCCGTCGGCTGCGCCTGCGCCCAGGCGCGGTAGAACAGCAGCAGCAAGCGGTGGTGGAAGAGGTCGGCGAAGCGGCCGAAGGTCTCGTCGCCCTTGTGCAGCCGGCGCTCGCGCGCATGGGCCGTGAGGTGCAGCGGCAGCGGGCCGTTGGGGCCGAAGAGGCCGAAGAAGCGCACCTCGACGCGCGGCCGGCCGCTGCGGTCGGCCGGGTCGACGGCCGCCAGCGTCGCCGGCGCGAACGACAGATCGGCGGCCTGGGCGAGGCGCAGCGGCTCGTCGGCCGGGCGTCGCGCCTGGCCCAGGCGCGGCTGCTGCGGATGCAGCGCCTCGATCAGCCGCAACGCGTGGAAATAGTCGTAGCGCCAGGGCTGGTCGGCGAGCGCGCGCCACAGCGCCGCGCGGCGGTCGTGCAGCGCCGCGCCGACAGCCGTTGCTTCGGCGGTTTTCACAGGATCGGCCTCGCGCCGCAGCGCGGCGGGCCGACGAGGATGTCGCCGCGGCCGCTCGAATGCAGCCGGGTCTGCGTGTAGCCGTTGAGCGAGACATGGCGGGCGAGGAAGCGCTCGAGCACGCAGCCGAGCAGGAACGCGCTGGCGCCCTCGAACGCGAGGTCGTCGATCTCGATGCGCGCCTCGACGCCGCGGCCGAAGGTGATCGGCCCGGGCATCGGCAGCCGGCGCACGACGCCGGCCAGCCGCACCGAGCGCAGGCCGTCGATCTGGCGCTGCGCGCCGGCGTCGCCGGCGCTGGCGTACAGGCGCAGGATCTGGCGCAGCGCCGCGGCGCCCTGCTCGGCATCGGTGTCGGTGAGCGAGAGATGGTTCAGCGAGAGCTGGTTGATCAGCTTCCAGGCCGCGGAGCCTTCGCGCAGCGCCGATTGCGGCCGCGACGGCCCGCGCAGCACGTCGATGCGCTGGATCGGCGCCGTCTGCACCGGCGTCAGGTCGCCGCCGGCCTGGCCGATCGGCATCAGCAGCGGCAGGTCGCGGTTCGTGCACAGCGCGCGCACGCCGAGTTGGCGCAGTTCGGCCGGGAAAGGCGCCTCGTGCGCGTCGACGACCGAGAGGTAGATCTCGGTGCCGACATAGCCCGTGCGCGGCCCCTCGCGCTGCTGCGCCTGCGACAGCAGCCGCGGCTCGCGCTGCAGTGCGTAATAGGCGTCGTGGTGGCCGTCCTCGAGGTGGAAGGCGCTGTAGAACGGCAGGAAGCGCCATTCGGCATTCACGCCGCTGCCGTAGCCGAGCACCTCGGTGACGCTGTGGACCTCGAAGTCCAGCGGCCGCGTGCGGTCGGGGACGACGTGGAACTCGGCGCTCTCGGGTCCGACATGGATGCGGTCGCAGCGCCGCTCGAGCAGGTTGACGGCCGGCACGCAATGCAGCGCGAGGCTGGACGCGTCGACGGCCTGCAGCAGCGCATCCTCGGCGCGGCCGAACAGCAGCACGATGTCGACCTCGGTGCCGCCGTGGCGGCGCAGCGCCTCGCCGAGGCCGCACAGGTCGAAGAACAGGAAGCGCTGCGGGAAGGCGAAATATTCCTGCAGCAGCCGGTGACCCTGGAAGCCGTGCAGCGTCGGCGGCAGCAGCGCCTCGTCGTCGCCGTAGCCGGCGGCCTCGACGCAGTCGGCGCCCAGCGCCTCGTGCCAGGGCGCCGGCCGCCGCGTCGGCAGCACGAGCGCGCCGATGAGGCTGCCGCAGGCAAGTTCGTGCAGCTTGTAGGCGACCTCGTCGATGCCGGCGCAATGCAGCCGCAGGTCGTCGATTCCGATCTGCTTGAAATCCAGCCCCGCCGTCGTGCGCAGCCGCAGCCGCAGCCCCGAGCGGTAGCGGCGCAGTTCGGGCAGCGCGGCCAGCGGCAGGTCGGCGGCATGGGTGAAATATTCGACCTGCGCGAGTTCGAGCGGCCACATCGCCACGTCGTGCGCGGTCCTGAATTCGCAGGGCGTCGCGCCGGCGGCGCGGCCGAGCAGCGCACTGCCGCGCGCGAAGGTCACGCCGGCGGCCAGCGCCGGGTCGCCGAGGTCGGGCTGCAGCCGCGCGATCAGCATCGCCGGCACCGGCGCCAGGAACTGCGGGTAGACGATCTCGAGCAGGCGCTGCGTGAAGCGCGGGAATTCGGCGTCGAGCTTGAGCTGGATGCGGCCGGCGAGGAAGGCGAAGCCCTCGAGCAGCCGCTCGACGTAGGGGTCGGTGACCTCGAGTCCCTCGAGCCCGATGCGCGCGGCGATCTTCGGGAATTGCGCGGCAAATTCGGCGCCCATCTCGCGCAGATGGCGCAATTCCTCGTTGTAGTAGCGCAGCAGGCGCGGGTCCATCGCTGCTCTCTCTAGCGGTCCAGTTCGCGCACCGCGACGCGGCCGGTCTCGAGATCGATGTCGGTCTGCAGCAGCAGCTCCAGCGGCACCGGCTGCGCCCAGAGCTGGCCCGAGATGCGGAAACCGATCTGGTTGTGATGGTCCATCTGCGCCTCGGACAGCACGGCCTCGACGGTCAGCGTCTCGGGCAGGATGCGCGGCTCGTGGTCGACGATGGCCTGGCGCACGCGCGCCTGCAGCACCAGCGGGTCGATCGTCGATGCCGTCAGCCCGGACAGCGCCGGCAGGCCGAAATTCAGCACCGAATCGCGCGCCTGCGGCGCCGCGCTCCAGTCGATGCCGGCGCCCGGCGCCGTCGTGTTGAAGAGCCAGACGAGATCGCGCAGCACGAGCTCGCGCATGCGCGTGCGGCCGATCACGCGCGCCTCGGCGCTTTCGTGGCGCGAGCCGACGTCGTCGTCGGTCAGCCGGTCGAGCAGCGCCGGCTGCAGGCGGTCCTGGGCCCGCAGCGTCGCCATCAGCAGGCCGCCTGCGCGGCTTCGGCCAGCGTCACCGAGCGCAGGTCCATCAAGCCGAATTCGGCACCGTCGGTGACGATCAGCCGCTGGCCGACGCCGACGGTCTCGCCGCCACGCCCTACGCGCCAGTCGGTGCGGCGCGCGAGCGCGAACGCATCGCCGGCGCCGAGGTCGGTGTCGGGGTAGCGCGTCGGGATCAGCCCGACGACCTCGCCGCCGTTGGCGAATTCGAAATGCGCCGGCATCCAGACGGCGTCGCGCAGGTCCTCGGGCGGGTCGATCTCGACCTTCGCCAGCCGGTTCCAGGGCAGCCAGTAGTAGCGGCCGTTGATGACGGCCTCGAGCATCGGCCCGAGCCGCTGGTCGGCATCGGCGATCCAGGCGAAGGCCTGGCCGTCGGCACTGCCCGGCGTCGCGCTGGCCTCGTCGAGCGCCTGCGCACGCAGCGTGCGCGCGGCGTCGAATTCGCCGCGGCCCTCGCGCAGCAGCGCCTCGATCAGCAGCGCGACCCAGGTCTCGGGCTCGCCGAACAGCAGCGGCGCCTTCTGCCCGGTGAAGACCTGCAGCCGCAGCGTCTCGCAGGCGATCGCCTCGCGGTAGGTCTGCACCATCGGCAGCGTCGACGCGTCGAGTTCGAAAGCGACGTTCAACTGGTTCAGGGCGCGTGGCCATTGCCCCAGCACGCACAGCAGCTGGAACATGAACACGCGCAGCTTGGCGTCCTGCGGCCGCGCGCGCACCTGCTCGGTCAGCAGCGCGAGCGCGCGCCGGGCATCGCCTTCGCGCAGCGCCTGTTCGGCCGGCGTGGGTTCGGACATCGTCGCTGCTCCTGCTCGTCGGTCAATCGGGTCCGGTCATGCCGGTGAAGCTCGACCCGCCGCCGCCGCCGCCGGTGGTCGTCTGCGGCACGTAGTCGAAGGTGATCTTGGCGAAGCTGAAGGCGAGGTGTTCGGTCAGCACCGGTTCGCCGTCGGCGCCGGCGCTGCTGTGGACATCGTAGGCATTGATGCGCGCCTTCTCGAGCTTGACGACGACATAGGGCAGCGCCGCGCCGCCGGACTTGCGCACCGTCAGCGTGGCCGTCGTCAACAACTCGTTGTTGTTCATGATCGCCATCAACGAGGTCGAGGCCTTGTCGACGCGCTTGACGAGCCGCAGTTCACCGAGCGAGATGCGGCCCGTGCGCTGGCCGCTGACGGCCGAAGGCGCCTGCATGCCCCAGGACCATTCGACGACGTCGATCTGGCCGCCGAAGGTCTTGTCGGTCGATTCGCCGGCCACCTCGCCGCTGCGCTGCCCGGTGGCCTTGAAGAACATGTCGGATCGCGCCATCGCAGCTCCATCGGGGAAAGTTCGTCACCGGCACCGGTGCCTTCGGCGGGCGCAAGCCCCGGGGGTGCCGACGGCGCGCCGCCGGCCCCTCCGGGCCCGCGCGTCAATCGCTCGAATTGGCGGCGATGTTGTAGGTGAAAGGCAGCTTCGCACCGTCGGCCGCACCGGTCTTGTCCTGCGGCTGGTACTCGAACTTCACTTCGGCGAAATTGAGCGAGACGTTCTCGGTCAGGCGGTCCTCGCCGCCCGATCCCCCGGTGCTCACCGAAGTCACGATCACTTCGGTCATCGTGATGATGATGTATTCGAGCGGCTTCGCGCCGGCCTTGCGCACCGTCAGCGTCGCCTTCGTGAAATGGGTGCCCTTGGCGCAGCCGTCGAGGAGCGCGTTCGACGCCTTGTCGACGTACTTCGTCACCGAGATGTCCTGGACATTGCACTTGCCGCTGCCGCCGCCGCCGCCCGTATGCGTCGTGCCCGAATTGGACAGACCCCAGCTCCAGGCCAGGATGTCCATCGCCTTCTTGGGCTTGAAGACCTTGTCCTCGGTCTCGCCGTTGATGGTGTCGATTTCCAGAAACATGTCTACAGCCATGGTGCGCTCCTGATACCCGCGAACGGGTGTGTGAACACTGCGACAAACGCCCGCCGCAGGCGGGCGCCCTCAACTGCGCAGCCAGTGAAGGTGGGGGAGTGAAATCGGGGTGCCGGTCTCAGCCCGCCTTGGCCGAAGGCAGCTTGGAGACCAATCGCAGCGAGACGGTCAGACCCTCGAGCTGGTAATGCGGCCGCAGGAAGAACTTCGAGCTGTAATAGCCCGGGTTCTCGGGATCCTCGTCGACCACGACCTCGGCCGCCGCCAGCGGGTGGCTGGCCTTGTAGCTCTCGGACGAGCGCGCCGGATCGCCGTCGACATATTGCATGATCCAGGTCGTCAGCCAGCGCTGCACTTCCTCGCGCTCCTTGAACGAGCCGATCTTGTCGCGCACGATGCACTTGAGGTAATGCGCGAAGCGGCAGGTCGCGAACAGATAGGGCAGCCGCGCCGCCAGATTCGCATTCGCGGTGGCATCCGGATCGTCGTACTCGGCCGGCTTGTGCAGCGACTGGGCGCCGATGAAGGCCGCGAAATCGCTGTTCTTGCGGTGCACGAGCGGCATGAATCCGTTCTTGGCCAGTTCGGCTTCGCGGCGATCCTCGATGGCGATTTCGGTCGGGCATTTCATGTCCACCCCGCCGTCGTCGGTCGGGAAGCTGTGCGTCGGCAGGTTGGTAACCGCGCCGCCCGATTCGATCCCGCGTATGCGCGTGCACCAGCCGTATTCCTTGAACGAGCGGTTGATGTTGGTGGCCATCGCGTAGGCCGCGTTGGCCCAGGTGTACTTGCCATGCTCGGCCGAACCGACGTCCTCCTCGAAATCGAAGGCCTCGACCGGGTTCGTCTTCGCGCCGTAGGGCAGCCGCGAGAGGAAGCGCGGCATCGCCAGGCCGAGGTATTTCGAATCCTCGCTCTCGCGCAGCGAGCGCCAGGCGGCGTATTCGGGCGTCGTGAAGATCTTCGTCAGGTCGCGCGGGTTGGCGAGTTCCTGCCAGGAATCCATCTGCATCAGCGACGGCGAGGCGCCGGTGATGAACGGCGCATGCGCCGCGGCCGCGATCTTGGCCATCTCGGCCATCAGCTCGACATCGGGCGCGCTCTGGTCGAAGTGGTAATCGCCGACGATGGCGCCGAAGGGCTGGCCACCGAACTGGCTGTATTCCTCGGCGTAGATCTTCTTGAAGATCGGGCTCTGGTCCCAGTTCGTCCCCTTGTAGCGCTTGAGCGTCTTGCCGAGTTCGGCCTTCGAGACGTTCATCACGCGGATCTTCAGCATCTCGTCGGTCTCGGTGTTGTTCACCATGTAGTGCAGACCGCGCCAGGCGCCCTCGAGCTTCTGGAAATCCTCGTGGTGCAGGATCAGGTTGACCTGGTCCGAGAGCTTCCTGTCGATGGCGGCGATCATCGCCTCGATCGACGCGACGACGTCGCTGCCGATGAGCTGCGTCTGCGCCAGCGCCTGCTGCGCCAGCGTCTGCACCGCCTGCTCGACGGCGCTCTTGGCGTCGTCGGACTTGGGCTTGAATTCCTTTTGCAGCAGCGACGCGAGGTCGCTGCCTTCCATGGTCACCGCCGAGAGTGCGGATGAGGTCTGTGCTTCGGCCATAGTGGGCTCCTAGTCTGGTCGGTGGGGCGGCGGGCGCCGGATCAGGATTCGGCCGGCTTGGCCTGCGCGGCCAGCGCGCCGAGCAGCGCCGGGTCGGCCATCAGCTTGCCGATGAGTTCCTCGGCGCCGCCCTTGCCGTCCATGTAGGTGACGAGGTTCTGCAACTGCTTGCGCGCCTCGAGCAGCTTGTTCAGCGAATCGACCTTGCGCGCGACCGCGTCGGGCGAGAAATCGTCCATGCTCTCGAACGTGATGTCGACGCTGAGATTGCCCTCGCCGGTGAGCGCGTTGGCCACCGGGAACGCCACGCGCGGCTTCATCGCCTTCATGCGGGCGTCGAAATTGTCGACGTCGACCTCGAGGAACTTGCGGTCCGCGACCGGCGCCAGCGGATCGGCCGGCTTGCCCGAGAGGTCG
>JAGWTU010000043.1 GCA_028868825.1 Burkholderiales bacterium
AGTTGTCGAACGGCCAGCTGCATACCGATTCGCGCTACGTCAAGACCTCGGGCGGCTGTTCGGCACCGCCCAACCGCGACGCCCCCGAGCTGATCGGCAAGACCATCCTCAAGCTCGAAGGTCCGCTGCATCTGGGCCAGCCCAATGCGGCCGACGTGACGGTGATCCACCCCAACGACACCGGCTTCGAGCTCAACGAGGTCACCGTGATGTACATCCCCTCGCATTTCGTGCGCTCGATCGCGATGACCTACGCGGGACGCAAGATCTTCGATGCCGATGTCGATTTCTCGCTCAGCGAGAACCCGACGCTGCGTTTCAATTTCGTGCCCCGCGGGCCGGGCGAATTGCGCGCCGAGGTCGTCGATTCGCACGACGCGCATTTCGTCGGCCGGCTCGAACTCGGATGAACGGACCGATGATGAATTGGCGCCCCTTCCTTCTCGCCTGCGCGTTCTGGCTCGTTGCCGGCGCGGCCGCTGCCGGCAACGGCTTCCCGGCGGCCTATGCACCGATCGTCGTGATGCCGCAGGGCGCGCCGCAGCGCTATGAATTCGACCTCGACGACGCGCTGCGCCGCGCCCGCGAGACGCACAAACGGCTCTACGTCTACCTCGGCGCCGACAACTGCCATTTCTGCCGCCACTACGAGGCCTTTCTCGCCGCGAACGAACGCGAACTGGTGGCCGAATTCGCCAAGGACTACCTCGTCGTCGACCTGCGCAGCACGCTGTCGGCGCAGCGCGAGAAGGTCTGGTTCCGCATCGGCGGCCGCAGCCGCAGCTACATCGAATTCACGCACTCGATCGGCGACGAACGCGAACGCCAGCTCGTCTACCCGAGCGTCTGGCTGCTCGACGAGAACGCGCGCGCGCTGATGCAGATGCCCTCGGGCGCCGGCACCTTCGAGACCGTGCCCGAGCAGTTGGAGATCCTGCACCTCGTGCAATGATCAGCGCGGACCCCATCCCCCCCCGGCCAGCGTCGGCCTGCGACGCATTCGATCGAAATCCAGATGAAGAAGACCCCACGCATTGCCACCCTCGTCGGCGCCATCGCGCTGTCGTTCACCGTCCATGCCCAGGAAGCGGCCGACCCCATCGAGCGGGCCGTCCATGTCTGCGCCGCCTGTCATGGCGACGAGGGGCGCAGCAACAAGGTGATGGCGCCTTCGCTGGCCGGCCAGTCGCGCGACTACACGATCCGGCAGCTCAGCGATTTCCGCAACCAGTCGCGTGCCGAGACCGATGTGCAAGCCTATATGTGGGGCATTTCGGCGCTGCTCGACGACAAGACGATCGCCGGACTCGCCGACTACTACGCCCAGCAGTCGCCGGCCCCGGGTCGCGCGGCGCCGGCCCGGCTCGCCGCCGTCGGGCGCGCGATCTTCGAGCGTGGCATCCCCGCCAAGGGCGTTCGCGCCTGCGCCTCCTGCCACGGCGACCGCGCCGAGGGGCAGGCGGCGTTCCCGCGCCTGGCCGGCCAGCATGCCGATTATCTGTACCGTCAGCTGCGGGCCTTCCGCACGCCGCTGCGGCCGCATGGCATCCTGATGAAGAAGGAGACGCTGGCCCTGACCGACGCGCAGTTGCGCGCCGTCGCGGCCTATCTGCAGTCGCTTTGAGCTGCTCGGCGGCGCCGGCACGCCGCCGGCGCGCTACGACCAGTCGTCCATGTCGTGGCGGATCTTGTGGCGGTTGGCGATCAGCTCGTCGACCGTCGGCTCGTTGGCCAGCGCGCGCTTCAAGGCCAGCTTGGTGGCCTCGTAGTTCGTGCGGTACATGTCCTTCTTGTCGAGGTTCGGATCCTTGGCGCAGCGCGGGTCGATCCAGACGAGGCTGACGATGCACAGCTCGTTGGCCAGCGCCTTGGGGATGATGCCCTCGATCAGGCAGTCGACGACGGCGTCGGCGGTGGCGCTCTGCACGACGCCACCAAATAGATCGATGTTGGCGCTGTCCTTGAGCGTGACCTTGGGGACCATGATCGTCGCCGGCCGCACGAGCTGGTTGCAGGCGCGGATCACGAACATCGCCGTGTGGCCCTTGCTCTGCGCCATCATCGCCGCGAAGGCCTGACCGACGGGGCCGTTCGTGCGACCGATGAGGATTTCGGGCATCGCGTCGGTGTACTGGCCCTCGCGGGCGAGCACGGTGGCCTCGCCGGCATGGAAAACGTAATCTTGGCTCATGGCAGGTCTCTGAACAGGGGAGGCGATTGTCAAGGAGCGGCGACGATCCACTCGCCGTGGCCGTCGGCGGCGAGGTCGCCCAGGTGGCGGCGGGCGCTGCGCGCGGCCAGACCTGCGAAGGCGCCGCCATGGCGCGCGAGGTCGCGCGCGAGCAATTGCCAGAACACGTCGGCGTTGCCGATGGCGGGGACGAAGGTCGGCGGTGGATCGATGTCGTCGCCGGCGAGCACGAGGCTGCCTCGGCGCATGCCGTAGCCGCCATGGGCGCCGATGCGGCCGCCGACGGCGATGGTGCCGGCGACCATGCGCGAGGCGACGAAATCGCCGACATCGCCATGCACGACGGCGCTGCCGCGGCGCATGCGGTCGCCGAAGCGCGCGCCGGCGCGGCCTGTGACGACGAGCATGCCGCCGCGCATGCCGTCCATGCTGCCGGGCAGCGTAGAGGCGGCGAAGTCGCCGGCGTCGCCAGCGATCGTCAACAGGCCACCCGACATTTCGCAGGCGGCGAGGTCGCGCACGCTGCCGCGGATGACGATCTCGCCGGCGCTCATGCACGCGCCCGCGTAGTCGCCGGCGCCGCCTTCGACGATCAGCCGGCCGCCGTCCATCTTCCAGCCGACGCGGTCGCAGCGGGCGAGGTCGGCGGCGAAGGCGAGGTCGTCGTCGGCGCGCGGCTCGACGCGGAAGAACTCGGCCAGCGGCACGAGCGAATTGCCGTAACCCAATGGCAGCCGCTCGATCTCGGCGGCCGTCAGCGCGGCGAGCGCATGCGGCGTGAGGCCGCGCAGATCGATGCGCAGCGCCGGCGTCCCGCGGCCATGCAGCGTCCAGCCGCTCACGATGCAGCCCCTTCGAGCAGCTTGTGCAGATGGAAATGGAAGGGCCCGAGCTTGCCGCCGTAATTGCCGGCCGAGATGCGCAGCAGCCCCTGCGCCGCGCCGCGGGCGATGCCGGCCTCGATGCCGGCGCGCATCGCGGCGGCGACATCGGCCTCGGTCAGGCCGTCGATGACGATCTCCATCACGCAGCGCGTCTCGGGCGTCAGCTCGCTCTTCGCGACGAGGCCGAGCAGGCTCGGGCAGAAGGCGTCGTTGGTCGACGCGCCCAGGCTCGCGTACTTGCTGCCGACCTTCGACCCGGAACGCACGACGCCGCCCGGGAACGGCATGATGACGTTGGGCAGCCGCTTCATCGCCGCCACGGCGGCTTCGGCCGCGGCCAGCGCGCTGTCGGTGTCGCGCGCCAGCAGCAGCAGGTTGCCACCGCCGACACTCTTGACGACCGGCGTCGTCTCCTGGGCGACGAATTCGCCGTCCATCACCGGGATGCGCCAATAACGCTGGCCGCCGATGACTTTCGAGATCTGCCAGCCATCGCCGAAGAAGCGCAGGTTCTTGCCCAGCGCGGCTTCGTCGCCGCCGACCGGCAGGCCGGCGAAGACCGCCGTCGTCGGGCAGGTCAGCACGCATTGGCCGACGCGGCGCTCGATCTGCTTGGCGAGTTCCTTGCCCGACATCGAGAACAGCAGCAGCGCGATGCCGGGCCGGCCGTCGGGCGTCTCGGCCGGGTCGAGTTCGCGCTCGATGCCGGCCTCGCAGCCGCAGGCGATGACCGAGGTCGCGAAACCGGTTGTCGCCACCGCCGCGTGGCGCGCCCAGTCGATGCGGTGCGCGGTGACGATCAGCCGCGTCGCCTTCATCGGGAAGGCTTCGGCGAAGGTGTCGTCGATGACGACCCCGTTGATCTGCTTCATGCGCCGCCCTCGAAACAGGCCGCCGGCAGCAAGCGCCCGCCGTTGCAGCAGCGGCAGAGTTCCTCGGTGCCGATGGCGGCGTTCTCGAAGCGGATGTCGGGGCCGGCCTGCCAATGCCGGCGCAGCGTCTTCTCGATGAGGGGGTCGTAACCCGGCGTCGCGAAATGGACGCCGCCGGCCGGCGTGGCGACGACGCGACCGCCGCGCACGACGCGCGTGCCGTCCTTGAAGACATGCTCGGGCGTGCTGAACATCGCCTCGCGGTCGGCCTGCTCGCGGTAGACGGCGATGTCGGCGGCGGCGCCGACGCCGAGGTGGCCGCGGTCGGCCAGGCCGAGCAGCCGCGCCGGCGCGGCGCGCGTCATGATCGCGATCTCGTCGAGGCTGAGTTCGCGCGCGATCGAGCGCAGCGCGCAATTCGCCGCCACGTCGGGGTGCAGCCGCGCGATCTGCTCGTCGCGGAAGCTGCGGTCCATCAGCAGCCGGATCAGATGCGGGTAGCTCGTGAACGGGCCGCCGTTGGGATGGTCGGTCGTCAGCACGACCTGCCAGGGGTTCCTGACGAGCAGGAAGATCTCCAGGCCGATGGCCCATTGCAGCGCGTTGACGTAGCTCTGCTCGCGATAGCGGAAAGGCACGACGCCGCAGCCGGCCGTGGCCTCGATGTCCGAGCCGACCCATTTGCGCGGATTGCCGAGCCCCGATTGCGCGTACTGGCGCATCGTGTCGCCCGAGGCCGTGACGGTCTGGCCGAACATCACCTGGCCGACGTCGATGCTGATCTGCGGATTCGCGTTCACCGCCTCGGCGAGCTGCAGCGCCGCCGACGAGAACTTCTTCGGCCCCTCGTTGCCGTAGGCGTGGAACTGGACATGGGTCAGGTGCGCCGGCAGCCCCTCGAGCGCGGCGATCGTCGCCAGCGTCGATTCGATGTTGCCGGCGACGCCGAGGTTGCTGCCGTGGATGTGCAGCGGGTGCGCGACGCCGAGATCCTTGAGCGCGCGCGCCAGGCTGTGCAGCACCTGGCGCGGCGTCACGCCCCAGCGCACATGCGTTTCGTCGACGTCGAGGCTGCGCTGGTTGAACTTGAAGGCCGAGATGCCGCCCGGGTTCACGACCTTGACGCCCATCGCCTTGCTCGCGTGCATGGTCCAGGCGACATAGTCGCGCAGCAGGCCCTGGTTGCGGCCCTCGGCGCCGCCCTCGGCCAGCCATTGCAGGAACAGCTCGTCGTTGCCCAGCAGCACATAGGCGCCATGGTCGAGCACCGGCACGTCGCCCATCTCCATATGGGCGTGGCGCGCGTTGCTGGCGAGCATCGCGGGCTCGAAGGCCGACGTGTAGCCCATCTCGACATAGCGGTAGCCGGTGGCCAGCGTGCCCGGCGTGCAGTTGCCGCAGGAGGCGAGTTCGAGCGGATTCGTCGGCAGCGCCCAGGGGTCGGCGCCGCGGCGGTGGTCCTCGGCCATCAGCATGCGCGCGAGGTTGACCTTGCCGCCGCCGATATGGCTGTGCAGGTCGATGCCGCCGGCCATGACGACACAGCCGCTGGCGTCGATGACTTCGTCGAAGGGCTCAGCGGTGGTGGTGGCATCGACGATGAAGCCATCGCGCCAGGCTAGGTCGCGCACCGTCGCCGCGCCGTGTCGGGGGTCGACGACGGTGGCGCCGCGCAGCAGCAGGCTCGTCGTCATGCGGCCCTCCGTTGTTCGAGCGCGGCGAGGATCGACCTTGCCGCCTCGTCGACGGCGGGCAACGCTTCGCTGCGCAGCGCGTGCAGCGGCATCAGCACCGTGCCGTCGGTGCGGAACAGGTGACCGGCGGCGCCGATGCCCGGCGTGGCCACGGGCATGAAGACGCTGCCCGCGCGCGCGCAGGCGCAAGCCTGTTGCGGATGGCCGAGGACGACGAGCGGCAGATCGCTGGCCGGCGGCAGCGCGTCGGCATCGAAGGCCGAGACCCACAGCAGCGCATCGACCGCGCGATCGGCGATCAGGCGCGCGGTATCGAAGGCATGCGGTTCGTGCTCGAGCCCGCGCGGGCCGGCGCGCGTGCGCAGCGGCAGCCCCGAGAGCCAGGCATAGACCTGATTCGAAGTCGCGGCGCCATTGCCGCCGCCGACCCACAGCGCTGCCGCGCGTGTCTTGCGATTGAGAACGCCCACGACGCGGTGCACGGCCTCGATGACTAGCGCGCCATGGGCGCCCAGGCGTCCCGGCAGGCCGACGAGCACGGCGTAGCGCGCCGCGTGCAGGCGCGCGGCCAGCGCCTGCAGCGCCGCCGGCATGGTGGCCTGCATGCGGCCGGCGGTGGCTGCGGCGAGCAGCGCGATCGTCGTGTGCAGATCGCCCTGCAGCGCGATCGACTCGACCGTGACGTCGCCACCGGCCCAGCCGGCCAGCGTCGCTTCGTCGCCGGCCGCCGGCCCGAGGACGACGAGATGGCGCGCCAGCGCATCCCGCAGGCCCAGCCGTTCGCGCGCGAGCGGCGCCGCGTCGCCCGGCAGGCCGCCGATGAAGACGACGAGGTCGGCGCGCGTGCGCACCTCGGCGATCGTGGTCGTGAACTGGCCGCGGTCCTGCAGCGCGCGCAGGCCCTGCATCAGCGCAGCACCTCCGGCCGCGTCGCAGATCGCGCCGGTGGCGCAAGCCAGCGGATAGAGGGCGCGCGCGCCGGCGACATCGGCACCGAGGCCGGCGAAGAGCGGCTGGCGGCTGGCAGCGAGGATCTGCGCCGCGGCCGCGATGGCGGTCGGCAGATCGGTCGGCCGGCCATCGACCAGGCACGGCGTCGTCCGCTGACCTGACGAGGCAGTGAAGCCTGCGAGCGAGCGGCGGGCGAGGGGGCATTCAGCATCGCCGGAGAGCGCCAACGCGCCGGCGGCGTCGACATCGACCTGGAAGCGATCGCAGGTCAAGGGGCAGAAGGGGCAGGTCCAGGCCTGCGCGGTCGCGCTCATGGGGACCAATCTAGCAGGCTTCATGCCACTCACCTTGCGGCGCGCCGGTCGACGCGAACACGCCCGGCTATGCCGGATTCGAACCAATCTGTCGCAACGCGGGGTGACACCGGCCCTCGGTCCGGACAGGTGCTTTCGCACGAAGATCGCCCCACCGGGGCCTCGATCGAGTCCCACCGCAGCAGCGATGCGGCGCCGCAGCATAGAATCCCGGTTGCGCAGCGGCCTCCAGTCATCGCGGCGCGGTCGATTCCGACGCTTGTTTCGCAGCTCTCGCGCCTTCCGACTGGTGTGCCCCTCGCGGGCGACAGCAGGCAGCGAACCCCGGGCCCGTCCGGGTCTGAAAAAAATCCAAAATGCATTTCACCGATCTCGGCCTCGCCGAGCCGCTTCTGCGTGCCGTCAAGGACCAGGGCTACGATGTTCCCACCCCCATCCAGGCGCAAGCCATCCCGCAGGTACTCAAGGGCGGCGACCTGCTCGCCGGCGCGCAGACCGGCACCGGCAAGACCGCCGGTTTCGTGCTGCCGATGCTGCAGCGCCTGTCTGCCGTCAAGCCGGTCAAGGACGCGCGTGGCCGCGTGCCGATCCGCGCCCTCATCCTGACGCCGACGCGCGAGCTCGCGGCGCAGGTCGAGGAAAGCGTGCGCGTCTATGGCAAGTACCTCACGCTGACGAGCATGGTGATGTTCGGCGGCGTCGGCATGCAGCCGCAGATCGACCGCCTCAAGCGCGGCATCGACATCCTGGTGGCGACGCCGGGGCGTCTGCTCGACCATCATCAGCAGCGCACGCTCGATCTGAGCCATGTCGAGATCTTCGTCCTCGACGAGGCCGATCGCATGCTCGACATGGGCTTCATCCACGACATCAAGAAGGTGCTCGCGGTGCTGCCGCCCAAGAAGCAAAGCCTGCTCTTCAGCGCCACCTTCAGCGACGAGATCAAGGCGCTGGCCGACCGGCTGCTGAACGCGCCCGGACTGATCGAGGTCGCGCGCCGCAACCAGACGGCCGAGACGATCGAGCAGAAGATCCACCCGGTCGGCCGCGAGCGCAAGAAGGAGCTGCTGGCGCATCTGATCAAGAGCGGCGACTGGCACCAGGTGCTGGTGTTCACGCGCATGAAGCATGGCGCGAACCGCCTCACCGATTACCTGAACGACCAGGGCATCAGCGCGATGGCGATCCACGGCAACAAGAGCCAGACGGCGCGCACGAAGGCGCTGGCCGACTTCAAGGCCGGATCGCTGCAGGTGCTGGTGGCGACCGACATCGCCGCGCGCGGCATCGACATCGACCAGTTGCCGCACGTCGTCAATTTCGAGATGCCCAACGTGCCCGAGGATTACGTGCACCGCATCGGCCGCACCGGCCGTGCCGGGGCCCAGGGCGAGGCGATTTCGCTGGTTTGCCTGGACGAGGACATCTTCGTGCGCGACATCGAGCGCCTGATCAAGCGCAGCATCCCGCGCGAGACGGTGCCCGGCTTCGAGCCGCCGGCGGGCGAGAAGGCCGAGCCCATCGTGCTCGGGCGCATGACGATCGGCGTCGGCGGGACGCAGCGCAATGCGGGTGGATTCGGCGGCGGCCGGCCGGGTGGTGGTGATCGCTCGGGCGGTGGTGGCGGCCGGTCCGGTGGCGGTGGACGGCCGGGTGGTGGTAGCGGAGGCGGCGGTGGACGCGGCGGTCCGGCACGGCCGGGCGGCGGTGGCGGTGGTGGACGTCCCGGCGGTTCGCGGCCGGCGGCTGCACGCGGCGGGCCGCCGAAGCGCTGAGGTCGATGGCGGCCCGATCGGCCGGCTGGCCGGTGGGGTCGCGGATGTCGATCTGATCCATTCTTTGTTCGCGGGTGCCGCCTGCCGCGAGGCACGGGATGTTGACGGCGAGCGCTGTCAACGAGCGGTCAACGAACTTCGGCCAATCGCCTGTCGGACTGTGTGCGGCACTCCGTTCGGCCGCCTTGCCGGGCGCCTGGACACAAAAATTGGGTGCCCGCTGTCGACCCTGACCAGTCGGTCGCAGGTGAGAGCTTGTCCACCCGGTAGCGGTCGTTCGGCGCATCGCCATGGCCGCGTCAGCGCTGCGGCGAGCCCTGTCGGCGACCCTACTTGAGTTGAATCGCGCAGCCGTGCAGGGCGTGGACCTCGATGCGATCATCGGCATGCCGCCGAATTGCCCGCGTGTACTACGCCAACATATGGCAGACTCTTCATCCCCTGGACGAGGTGCCACTTGCTCAGCACCGTACGGTCGAATCCGATTTGGCCGGATTGCACATACGGCCACCGCACGCCGAATCCACACGATATGCAACTGTGAACATTCATGAATTCGGGCTCCCAAATGGAATTCCCGTGGTTTTCTTCTTCGGCACTCCGCAACGAGGAGATGCAGGTGCGGAATTCGACTCGCTTGCTTCAGAACGCGGCATACGGCTAATTTGTCCGACGAGGCCGTGGTACGACGATCAATCGGTTCACCCGTCGTTCGACGCAGTGACCGACCCGGTTCTGGAATACCTGAAGATCTCTGGTATCACCACGGCATTCGCGGCAGGAGGAAGTGGCGGCGGCCCCTTCGCGCTGCACCTGGCGATCAACGGAGGTGATCTCATCGTCGATTGCACGCTTCTTGCATCCATGGGACTTCCCGAGAGCTATGCCGAACACGTAACTTCTCCGCCGTCGCGCGAGCTTCTCAAGACGTTCAAACCGCGTGACTACGATGCATGGCAAGTCGCCTTTGCGAAGTGGGGACTGCCGCGGGATCTTGCGCACGGAGCCTGGGGCGATTTTTTGATCTACTTTGACTACCTTCCGAAGATTGGGCGCGGAATTGACAAGAAGGTGTACGTATATCAGAGTGAATCCGATCCAAATGCACCCTTGGCGAGTGTCCAGGAGATGCTTTCCGAAGCCACAGCCGTGGAGTGGAAGATCGACAAGTCTGCCTGCCACATCGCATTGGCCCAGGACGCGTCGAACACTCTAGTCGGTGAAATATTTCGGGCAATTGCTCAACGCTCGCGGCACGCTCCATAGCACGACAAATTACCTCGTTCGCCCAGGAGCTGACGTTGGTGAGCGACTGGTCATGGCCTGTCGGCGACAGCTCACAGTCACGCTGCAGCAGCTTGCTGGCCTGCATCGGCCGGCCCCGATGAACTTCAGCGCCTGTAGTCCCCTTCCCGCTGGTGCCTCACCGCGCCGACGACCACGTTGTCGCCGATGACATCGAACAGAACGATGTAGCCGGTTCCTCCGAATGGAACGATCAATTCGCGCGATCGGCCGTTGCCCAGTTCCGCTTTGCGGCAGGTATAGGGTGACCACGATAGCAGGCGCATGCCATCGCGGAGGGCGTCGAGAGCTCGTTGCGCCGCTGGCCAGTCCGGACTCCCGCTCGCGAGTTCTCGTGCAATGGCAAAGTCCTTGAGCCGTTGCAGGTCGTCCACGGCCTCATCCGGCAGCGTGACCGCGTAAACGGCCATCACTTGCCCGTGCGCTTGGCGGCTCGACGCTTCGCGTCGTCGAGACGCGCCTGAAGACTGTCCATGACTTCGTCGGCAGTGCGCCCACCACCGCCTTGTTTCTTCCACCGCTCGATAGCCGCCTCGCCGCGTGTGACGAACTCCGATTGCACGCGACGCCAGGCAGCGGCCGCAACGACCGCCGCCTCGATGAACTGAGTGAGCGACTCGCCCTCGCGTAGGACGGCCTCTACTTCTGCGCGAACCTCAGGCTCGACGCGAATCGGGGGGAACGTTGCAGAGCGCATAGCCGCAGTGTATAGCAGACGTGCTACAGCAGCATGCGGAGTCCGTTCCCCTGTCCTGGGCTGTCCTGAGTTGAGCGACTGGTTCTCGGCAGATGTCTATCAGCGCCCGCCCGCATCCGCCTTTGCTCGCAGCGGCCTCATCACGCAGCAACCTCAGCATGCAACCGATCGGGCACACGGACCTACCGCCAGCCGCGCTCGACAGGCTTCAGCGCGACGACGCCAGCCGCTCCCCCGCCGCATCGATCGACGCCTTCAGATCCGCATAGTTGTGATGCACCGCGAACTGCGGGAACTGCGCCACGATGCCCGCCGGCGGGTGGATGAAGAAGCCCGCATCGGCGGCGCCGAGCATGCCGGTGTCGTTGTACGAATCGCCGGCGGCGATGACCTGGAAGTTCAGGCTCTTGAACGCGTTCACCGCATGCCGCTTCTGGTCGGGCTGGCGCAGCCGGTATTCGGCGACGTAGCCGTCGGCGTCGGTGACGAGACGGTGGCAGAACAGCGTCGGCCGCCCGAGCTGGCGCATCAGCGGGTCGGCGAATTCGTAGAACGTGTCCGAGAGGATCACGACCTGGTAGCGCGAGCGCAGGTCGTCGAGGAACTCGCGCGCGCCCTCCATCGGTGACATCGAACCGATCACGCCCTGGATGTCGGCCAGCTTGAGGCCATGCTGGCGCAGCAGCGCCAGCCGGTACTGCATCAGCTTGTCGTAATCGGGTTCGTCGCGCGTCGTGCGCGCGAACTCCTGGATGCCGGTGCGTTGCGAGAAGGCGATCCAGATCTCGGGGACCAGCACGCCTTCGAGGTCGAGACAGACGATTTGCATGGGGGGAGGGCTCCGTGGCGAGTCGCCGATCGTACCCGGCGCAGTAAGGACCTCGCCGCCCGGGCGACCCAGAGGGGGCCGGCGCAGGTCGGCAACCCCCCAACCCCCACCACCCCTCATTCGAGAAATAGCCAGGAGAGAGCGATGACGATGAAACTGCACTGGATCGCGGCCGCATGCGTGATGGCCGCCGGCACCGCCGCACAGGCCGACGAGCACGCCGCGGCGATGGTCGTGACGGCGAGCAATACGGCGACGAATCAATTGCTGGTCTACGACACGGCGGGCAACCTGCTCGAAACCCTCGCCACCCAGGGCCAGGGCGGTGTCGGCGGCAATGCCGGCGGCATCGCCTACGCGCATGGCCGGCTCGCGGTGGTGAACCACGGTTCGTCGAACGTGAGCATCTTCGGCCGCAGCGGCGGCGGGCACCATCATTTCCAGCTCGAGCATGTCATCCCGACCCAGGGCCAGCCGGTGAGCGTCGCCTTCGGTGCCGGCCATCTGTACGTGCTGACCGGCACGCGGGTCGAATCGCATGCGATCGACGGCGGCGGCGTGCGCACGAGCGCCGACGGCTCGACCCAGCTGCTGCATGCCGACGGCTCGGCCGGGCAGGTCGGCGTCATCCGCGGCCAGTTGATCATCACCGAGAAGAGCAATGCCATCGAAAGCGTCGCACTCGACGGCCGCGGCGCCGTGGGCGGCGTGGCGACGAGCGTCGCCGCCATCCCCGCCAATGTCGACACGCCGCTGGGCCTGGCCACGCGCGGCGACGAGGCCTACGTGACGATCGCCCACGCGAACGAGATCAGCCTCGTGCGCGGCGACCAGGTGCTCTCGACGACCGGGTCGGGGACGCAGAACGCGCCCTGCTGGCTCACGCTCGCCGGTCCTTTCCTGTACTCGGCGAACACGCCGAGCATGAGCCTGTCGCGCTATGCCGTCTACGGGCAGAAGATCGTCCAGGACGCGGCCGTCGCGGCCTCGTTCAACGGCAAGCCCACCGACGTCGACTACCGCGCCGGTCTGCTCGCGGCGATCGACTCCAATGGCACGGCGTCGCACGTCTCGGTGTTCGGCGTCGACGAGGACGGCAACTTGGCGCTGAAGGCGGTGGCGACGGTCAACTCGCCGTCGATCAACGGCGTCGTCGTGGTCGCCGGCGACCGCGATTGATCGTATGGCCCATGGGTCGGGTGACTAGCTACTGGAGTCGTGACCGACGCCGAGGTCCCAGTCGCTGCCGCAGCTCCCGCAATGGGCGATCCAGTTCGGTCGCTGGCGCTCGGTAACAGTCCGCGTCGCGCTGCCGCAGTTCGGGCAGGCGACGCGGTGGAGCCGCCACCAGGTCCAGCCCAGGGTGCCGGCGGCCGCGGCGACGAACCCGATCGCCAGCGGCCCGCCGATGCTTTCGTGACCCAAGTGGAACGCGACCATGCTGGCCGCGAACAGGCCTGCCGATGCGATCCAGCCGCGCAGAAAACCGCGCCGGAAATCGCGGGCGAAGCTCGGGTGAGGGCGGATCGACATGGTCTGGATGCGGCGCGTCAATGCCAGGCCGCGTACAACGAACCCAGCCCGAGCAGCGTCAGCGCGAGCGGTGCCGACCACATGAAGAAGAACCCCGGGATATACGCCCGCTCGGGCTGCGACGGCAGGTAGCGCACCGTGAGGTCGGTGCCCACCGCGGGTGAGGGCGCCGAACTGCCGCCGTTCGAGGTGAAGCGTCGCTGCGTGCCGTTGGCGTCGTGAAATTCGATCGTCGGGTGGTAGGAGACGTTGCCGTCGATCTCGCGCCGCTCGAGCGCGACGACCCGGCCGATGGCCTCGACGCCGCTGAATTGCACGCGCCATCGCCGCCACCCGAGCCAGCCCGCGCCCGCGAGGCAGGCCCAGCCGGCGAGGCCGAAAAAGATATGCATCGAAAGCCACTCCCCCTGGTGGCCCGCGCGCGGCGCCGTGGCCGGCCCGCATCATACGCCGGGCCGCTTTCGGTCTTGCTTGGGCGCGGCGCTGATCCGGCCCCCTTGCGGCCGCACGATGCCGGCGACAATGGAAGCCCCGATTCGAACAGGCGCCTCGATGCCCGATCCTCTCCGACGCAGGCTGCTGATGTCGCTGGCCGGTGGCCTCCCGGGCTGCGCGTCGACGCCGCCGCCGATGCCGCCTTCGTCCGCGGGCGGCGGCCGCTTTGTCGATTACGACGCCTTCCCATCGCGACACGTGGCGCCGCGCCGCGTGCGGGTCTGGCTGCCGCCGGACGCCGACGCGCCTCGCGAGCGCTGCGCCGTGCTCTACATGCAGGACGGCCAGAACGTCTTCGATCCGCCGGGCCCGATGGCGCATGGCGCCTGGGACGTCGACCGCCATCTGCTGGCGCTGCGCCGTTCGAACGCCATCCGGCCGACGATGGTCGTCGCGGTCTGGAATACCGAGGGCCATCGGGCGCGCGAATACGGGCCGCAGGCGCCGATCGAGAGCCTGCCGGCCGATTTGCGCGCGATGGTGCCGCCCGGCGATGGCACGGGTGACACCGCGCCGCTGTCCGACGCCTACGTGCGCTTCCTGGCGACCGAACTCAAGCCCGCGATCGATGCCCGCTTCCCCACCCGGGCGGGCCGCGACGACACCTTCCTCATGGGGTCGAGCATGGGCGGGCTGATCTCGCTCTACGCGCTGGCGTCTTTTCCCGACGTATTCGGCGCGGCCGCCTGCTTGTCCACGCATTGGGTCCTGACGACGAATTTCGCCGCCTTTGCGGCGGTATTCGGCGCCGGCGCAGCCGGCGTCGATCCGCGCGTCGAGCGCATGGCCGCAGCCTATCTCGACTGGTTGCGGGGGCATCTGCCGCAAGCGGGTACGCACCGCCTGTATTTCGATCATGGAACCCGCGGCCTCGACGCGCTGTACGGTCCGCTTCAGCAACGGGTCGATCGCTTGCTCGAGGCCAAGGGCTACCGCAGCGGCGTCGACTGGACGACGCGCGTCTTTCCCGGTGCGGCGCACGACGAAAGCGCCTGGCGCGAGCGGCTGGCGATACCCTTGACCTTCCTGCTGCGACGCTAGCTGCCCGCAGCTTCCCCCCCCCCTGGGTCCGATTGGCCCGCCGGAGATCCACGATGAAAACGAATGCGCTCGCGCGTCTGACGGCCCTGGTGTGGCTCGCCGGCGCGCAGATCGTCGCCTCGGCCGCCGATGCCGGTGGCTACGCCTCGACGCGACCCGAACCCCGCGTCGAATATTGGCAGCGGCGCCAGGCCGAGATCGAGGCGCAGGTCGCCGACGCCGCCCGCATGCGCGCCGTCAGGCTCGTCTTCGTCGGCGATTCGATCACCGATTTCTGGCTGCTCGGCGACGACCCCTGGATACCGGGCCGCATCCATGGCCGCCGCATCTGGGACGAGTCATTCGGCGCCGCCGCCGAGCCGCGCAACCGGGCGCTGAACATCGGCGTCTCGGGCGACCGCACCGAGCATCTGCTGTTCAGGATCCTGCCGAAATCCGAAGGCGGCCGCGGCGAACTCGATGCCGTGGCGCTGGCGCCGGAATTCTTCGTGCTGATGGTCGGCATCAACAATTCCTACGCCGCCGAGCCGCCGGTGGCCGACAGCGTCTACGCCGGGGTGCTGGCGGTGATGCGCTCGCTGCATGCGCGCAAGCCCGGCGCGCGGCTGCTGCTGCAATCGATACTGCCGACGTCGGAAGCGGATCGCGACGACGCCGTCGTCAAGCCGGTCAATGCGCGCTTGGCGGCGCTCGCCCGCACCCCCGAGTTCGCCGGCTACACGACCTGGCTCGATCTCTATCCCGCGTTCGTCGATGCCCAGGGCCGGCAGCAGGTCGGGCTGTTCGTCGACGGCCTGCATCCGAACGAGGCGGGCTACCGCGTCTGGCGCGATCGGCTGCTGCCGGCGCTGGCGGCGGCGCGGCGTTGACCTCGGCGGGTACAAGCTAGGGATGGCTTGCCTGCGGCAGGTGCCAACACTGGCGAGGGTTGCCATCGGCAGCCGGGTTCGATTCGAACCGTCGCCATCGGAGACGCCAGCATGAAGATCGATGAAATGATCGCCGCCGTCCAAGCGGCCCTGGGTGTGACGGTCGACGGCCGCGCCGGGCCCGAGACCTGGGGCGCGATCTACGCGCGCATCGTCGCACCGGCCGACGCTGGGGCGCACCAGGAAGGCATCGATGCGGTCGATGCCCGCAGCGAGAAGAACATCGCGACCCTGCAGCCGCAGGTCCGTCCGCTGGCGCGCGCGCTGGTGCAGAAGGCGGCGCTCGGCGGCATCGGGATCAGGATCATCAGCGGCCTGCGCACCTACGAGGAACAGGAGGCGCTGTATGCGCAGGGCCGCACGGCGCCGGGTCCCATCGTCACGAAGGCCCGGGCCGGCCAATCGAACCACAATTTCGGCATCGCCTTCGATGTCGGCGTTTTCGAGGGCAACCGGTATCTGGGGTCCTCGCCGAAATACAAGGCGGTCGGCGCGCTCGGCATCGACCTGGGGCTGGAATGGGGCGGCTCGTGGAAGTCGATCGTCGACGAGCCGCATTTCCAGCTGCGGCCCGCCTGGGCCGACGGCATGGCCGAGCGCGAGATGCTGGCCGAATTGCGCGCTCGACTGGCCGCCGGGGCCGCGGTATACGCGTAGCGGGGCGGGGCGGTTCAGCCGGGGATGTTCGGCTCGACCAGATGCGCAAGCTGGTTCAGCGATTCCTGCCAGCCGAGATAGCACATCGCCAGCGGTATCGCCTCGGGCAGCCCTGATTGCGTGACGCGGACCTCGGTGCCGCAGATCGCGCTCTGCAGTTCGACCTTCACCTCGATGACGCCGGGCAGGTTCGGGTCGTCGAACCGATCGGTGTAGCGGATCAGGCTGTGCGGCACGAGTTCGAGATATTCGCCGCCGAAATCATGGCCGCCCTGGCCGCTGAAATTGCGGAAGGACATCCTGAAGCGGCCGCCGACGCGCGCGTCCAGCGCATGCACATGGCAGGTGAAGCCATGCGGCGGCAGCCATTTGGCCATCGCGTCGGCGTCGAGGAAGGCGCGGTAGACGCGTTCGGGCGGGGCGCGCAGCACGCGGTGCAGATGGACGGTTCCGGTGGGCATGGCGGATCTCCTGGGCTCGGGGACCCGCAATATCGCATCAATCGACCGTCCCCGTCGGGTTCCCGGTCGGCGCCGCGCAGCGCGGCAGTTCGAGCGTGAATTCGGCACCGCCGCCTGCGCCCAGGCCCGGGCTGGCAACGCTGATGCGGCCGCCATGGCGCTCGACGATGCCGTAGCTGATCGACAGCCCCAGCCCCGTGCCCTTGCCGACCGGCTTGGTCGTGAAGAAGGGGTCGAAGACACGGCCCAGGTGCTCGGGCGCGATGCCGGGGCCGTTGTCGCGGAAGACGAGCCGCACGGTCTCGTCGCCCAGCGTCTCTTCGATGCGCAGCGCCGGTGCCGGCACGCTGCCGGCGGCCGCGTCGTAGGCGTTCTGCACCAGGTTCATCATCACCTGCAGCAACTGGCCCGGGCTGCCGCGAACCCAGCAAGGGCCTTGCGGCGCGTAGCGCACCTCGAAGGTCGGCGCCGTGCCCTTGCGCACCCAGTGCACGGCTCGTTCGACGACGCCGTCGATCTCGACCGGCCCATGCTCCTCGCGGTCGATGGCCGAGAAGCGCTTGAGTCCGGCGACGATGTCGGCCGTGCGCTGCGCGCCCTCGAGCGTGCCTTCCATCAGCGAATGCAGATCGGCCAGCGTGTGGTCGATGCGCAGCCGCCGGCGCGCCTCGGCCAGTGCCGCCGGCGCCGCGCCGTCGTGGATCGCCTGCACGTATTGCTGCAGCCGGCCCGTGTAGCGCTCGAGCGCGTGGACGTTGCCGAGCACGAAGCTGATCGGGTTGTTCAGCTCGTGCGCGACGCCGGCGACGAGGCGGCCGAGCGAGGCCAGCTTCTCCGAATGCAGCAGCTGCTGCTGCGTGCGCTTGAGCGCCTCGTGCGCCTCGCGCAACTGGTGGTAGGCGCGCTTGAGTTCGCCCATCGGGCGGCCGACGAAGACATGGCCGACGCGGTGGCCGGTGCTCGACAGCCGCGGCGTGCAATTGAATTCGACCGGCACCGGCTGGCCCTGGGCGTCGCGCAGGTCGACCTCGACCGTCGCGCCGCGCCGCGCGGCCACCGTCTCCATCACGCTGCGCAGTCGCTCGACGGCGACGTCGTCGGCCATCAGCGAGGCGATCGGCTGGCCGCGCAGCTCGGCATCGCTGCGGCCGACGAGCTCGCACAGCGCGGCGTTCGTCTCCTCGATCGCGCCGGCCCCGCTGCAGGCGACGAGCACGTCGCTCATCGCCGTGAGCAGGCTGAAGATGAACTGCTGCTGCTGTTCGAGCTCGGTGTTCTTGGCCTCGAGCGCGATCTCGTCGGCGACGAGCTGCGAGTACACCTCGTCCATCTTGTGGATCACGTCGAGCCAGGCGCTCTCGTCGACGCCTTCGAGGCGAGGCGCCTCCGGCAAGCCGGAGGCCGAGGGCGGTCGCTGCGAAGCGGTCATCGGTGGAGGGTCAATGGACGGTGCACACCATGCAGGGATCGAAGGATCGCACGATATGCTGGACCGCGACCGGCGAGGTCTCGCCCGGCGCCACCGCCACGCCCTCGAGCGCCGCTTCCAGCGCGCCGGGGGTACCGCCGGCGTCGCGCGGCGAGAAGTTCCAGCTCGTCGGCGCGACGATCTGGTAGTTCGCGATCTGGCCGCCGGCCAGCGTCACCCAATGGCCGAGCGCGCCGCGCGCGGCTTCGGTCAGGCCCATGCCGCGGCCCTCGGCGGGCAGCGGCGCGGCGGTGTGGAAGGGCTCGCCGACGCGGATGTCGGTCAGCCAGCGCTCCATCCAGGGCAGCACGCGGGCGATCTCCAGCGAGCGCGCAAGCACGCGCAGTCGCACGCTGGCGCCGTCGCGCGCCGCGAGCTCGCGCAGCAGCGGCTGGCCGGCGACGAGCTGGCGCGCCAGCGCGCCCGTCTCGACGACGCGGCCGGCCAGCCGCGGCGCCTTGTTCCAGGTGTAGGCGCCGGGCTTGTCGGGCTGCGGCCGCGTGAGGCCCTCGTAGGGGTGGCGCGGCGCGGCCCCAACGCCGCCAACGCCGTCGGCCGACAGCCAGGCATGGGTCGCGTCCTCGGTGATCTGCGCGGTGTCGAGCGCATGCAGCGCGGCGCCGTCCCACAGCCCCTGCGCCAGCGCATGGCCGCCATGGCCGTCGGCATAGGCGCCATAGCTCAGGTAGCGCCCCGGGCCGGGACCCAGGCGCTGCAGCCCGAGGTCGGCGGCGATGGTCAGGAACAAGCGCAGGTCGCCGCGCTGCGGATCCCGCTCATGCCAGGCGTCGAGCGCGGCGGCGTCGGCAATGCCGGCCACCTCCTCGAGCGGCGCGCCGTACAGATGCTGTTCGAGAAAAGCGCGGAATTCGCGCAGCTTGGCGAGCAGGCGGATGCGCTCGGAGACGTCGATCGCACGCGCGCTGCCGCCGGGCTGGATGCTGCCGGTATGCGGCCATTTGCCGCCCAGCGTGCCCAGCAGCGTGAACCAGCGCTGGCGCGCGGCGAGCGCTGCGCGCGCCTGCCCACCGGCCATCGCCGCGAAACGCCGCAGCGCCTCGCCATGCCAGGGCCGCGCGGCGTAGCCGGGCCTTGTGAAGTCGGGCATGAAGAAGAGATAGAAATGCGTCAGGTGGTCGGCGACGTTCTCGCAGGCTGCCATCAGGTTCACCGCATGGATGCCGTTGGGCGGCGGCGTCACGCCGGCGGCGTCGGCGAGCGCGCGCGCCGCGGCCACCGATTGCGAGACCGAACAGATGCCGCAGATGCGCGGCACGATGAAGAGCGCGTCATGGGCCTCGCGGCCGACGAGCATGGTCTCGAAGCCGCGGTACATCGGCGCATTGACCTGGGCCTGCTCGACGCGGCCGGCGGCGATCGTCAGCCGCACCTCGAGGTCGCCCTCGACGCGGTTGAACGGGCCGACGACGAGGCGGGTGGGCTCGGTTGCGCTCACTTCAACCGAGTGCGGCGGATCGCCGGCGTCACGACGAGATGGTCGGCCGTCGCATTGTGCTTGACGCGCCGCGGCGTCGCGCTCTTGGACAGCGAGGCCAGCGCGACGAACCAGGCCTTGGGCATGTCGGTCGGCAGGCCGATCGGGATGCCGGCGAGCTTGGGCGTGCGGTGGTACGGATGGCCGGGGTCCTGGAAGCCGGGCTCGGTGCAGCTGATGCAGGCGTAGCCGCCGCGCGTGCACGAACCCTCGCCGTTCCACAGCCGCGTGTTGCAGTCGGCATGCGCCTGCGTGCCCTTGCAGCCCATGTGCTCCATCATGCAGCCGAGGTCCGAGGGCTTCTCGGCGCTGGCCTTGAATTCGTAGAACTCGTTGCGCGTGCAGCCGTGGTGGACGAGCTGGTCGGCGTAGGAGCGCGGACGTTGCAGCGCATCGAGATCGGATGCCGTCAGCGCGCCGGCGGCCAGCGCCATCAGCGTGTCGGTGACCCAGCCCGGATGCGTCGGGCAGCCGGCGATGTTGATCACCGGCAGCCCGCCGCGGGCGCGGAAATCGGCGCCGAGCAGGCCGCCGGCGCGGTCGTCGTCGTATTGCAGGCCACAGGCCTCGGTCGGGTTGCTGCCGGTGGCGCTGATGCCGCCCCAGGCGGCGCAACTGCCGACCGCGGCGACATGGGTGGCCACGCCGGCCAGGCGCCGCACCCAGTCGATCATCGCCACGCCGGTGCCGGCCAGGCGATGGAAGCCGCCGGTGCCGCCCGGGCCGCGCAGCAGCGCGCCCTCGACGCACAGCAGGTCGAGCCGTTCGCGGCCGTCGAGGCAGCGTTCGAGCAGCGCGATGAGGTCGACATCGGACTCCAGCGACAGCGACGGATGCCAGAGCAGCCGGATGCCGGCCGCCTCGAGCAGCGCCGGGAAGTCGGCGGTGTCGGCGCACAGCAGCGACATGCTGCAGCCGCCGCAGCCGCCCGATTGGAGCCAGAGCACGTTCATCATCGCCGTCACGCCTAGTTCGATCCGCCTTCGATGCCGAAGCGCAGCAGTTTGGCGCGCAAGCCGACGCGCGACAGCCCGAGTTCGGCTGCCGCGCGCGTCTTGTTCCAGCGCCGGCGCAGCATGACCTCGCGCAGCACCATCGCCTCGACCGCGTCGAGCCGCTCCTGCAGCGTGCCGCTGGCCGGCAGCGCGGCGAGGCCCTGCGCGGCCGACATGCCGGCCAGCGCCTCGCCGGTGCGGCCCCGCAGCAGGCGCGGCGAGAACGAAGTCGCGCGCACGACGTCGCCGTCGCCGAGCGCGACGGCGCGGCCGATCTCGTTGCGCAGCTCGCGGATGTTGCCGCGCCAGGGGTAGCCCAGCAGCAGCGCGCGCGCATCGTCGTCGAAGGCGCGTGGCGGCAGCCCGAGTTCGCGGCAGACATCGGCCAGCACATGCTCGGCGATCGGCACGATGTCGCCCGGCCGTTCGCGCAGCGGCGGCAGCGTCAGCGTGACGCCGGCGATGCGGTAATACAGGTCCTCGCGGAAGCGGCCGGCGCGCACATCGTCCTCGAGGTCGCGGTGCGTCGCGGCGATGACGCGCACGTCGACCGGAATCGCCCGCGTCGATCCCACCGGCCGCAGTTCGCGCTCCTGCAGCACGCGCAGCAGCTTGACCTGGAACGACGGCGAGGTCTCGCCGATCTCGTCGAGGAACACCGTGCCGCCTTCGGCGCGCTGGAACAGGCCGACATGGTCGTCGACGGCGCCGGTGAAGGCGCCGCGCTTGTGGCCGAAGAGTTCGCTCTCGAGCAGCGTGTCGGGGATCGCGGCGCAGTTCTCGACGGCGAAGGTGCCGCCGGCGCGTGGCGACGCGTAATGGATGGCGCGCGCCATCAGCTCCTTGCCGGTGCCCGATTCGCCGAGCAGCAGCACCGAGAGGTCGTGGCGTGCGATGCGCTCGGCCACGGCGCAGACCCCGTCGAGCGGGCTGCCCGGCGCGCGCACGATGCGCTCGAAGCCGAACACCCGCTGCGCCTGGCGCAGCCGCTCGCTGCGGCGCGCGCGCAGCGCCGTCGTGCCGGCGCGCAGGTCGATCTCGATGCGCTGCAGCCCCTGCTGCAGCCGGCTCGCCTCGACGGCGCCGCGCACGGTCTCGAGCAGGTGGTCGGGCACCCAGGGCTTGAGCACGTACTGGTAGATGCCGGCCTCGTTGACGCCGGCGATGATGTCCTCGCTGTCGGCGTAGCCCGAGATGACGATGCGCACGGTGTCGGGCCAGCGCTCGCGCGCGGCCTTGAGGAATTCGACGCCGCTGAGTCCCGGCATGCGCTGGTCGCAGAGGATGACGGCGACATCGTGGCGTTCGAGCAGTTGGCGCGCGGCCTCGGCGTCGCTGGCCGTGAGGATGCGGAATTCGTCCTCGAGCGTGCGGCGCATCGCCTCCTGCGAACGCACTTCGTCGTCGACGAGGAGGACCAGCGGCAGTTCGGGGAGGGCATCGATCATCGGTGGCGGGCGAGGTGGCGCGGCGTCCAGGCGTGCGGCTTGCGATGCACGAAATGGTGCCGGGCCACATGGTAGCTGGGGTCGAAGCCGTAGAAATTGCGTTTCATGCGTTCGAGCTCCTCGGCGCGGTAGGCGGCGAGCGGCTTTACGGCCTCGTCGGCGGCGCGGCGCGCGGCCTTGGCGGCGACGGCTGCCGGCCATGCGGGGTCGGCGGCGAGTTCGAGTGCGCGCGCGATGGCGCGGGCCTCGAACGCGGCGGCGTCCTCGGCGAGCACCGCGTCGATGACGCCCGAGCGCTGCGCGTCGGCGGCGCCCAGCGGCAGCCGCTGCTGCATCAGTGCCTGCGCGGCCTGCGGACCCACGCGGCGCGGCAGCAGATAGGTCCAGTACTCGCTGCCGTAGAGGTTGCCCATGTTCTTGTAATGCGGGTTCATCACGACGCCGCGATGCGCCCAGACCTGGTCGGCGGCGAGCGCCAGAAAGCAGCCGCCGGCGCCGGCGTTGCCGCGCAGCGCGGCGACGGTGATGCGGTCGGTCGTGCCCAGGATCTCGAGCGCGACATCGTCGATGGCGTTGATGTGGCGCCACGAGGCGTCGGCGGCGCTGTCGCCGGCGTCGAAGGCCGCCGCCTCGATCGCGTGCAGGTGGATGCCGTTGCTGAAGAAATCGGCGCCGCCGGCGAGGACGAGCACCCTTGTGTCGCGGCCGCGAACCTCGCGCAGCGCGGCGACGAGGCGCCGCGCCTGGCGTTCGGACAGCGCGCCGTTGTGGAAATCGAATTCGAGCCAGCCGACGCGCGCGCCCGCGCCGCCGTATTCGCGGTAGCGCAGTTCGTCCCATTCATCGTCGGCGCGTTCGAGTTCGACGGCGAGTTCGGGCAGCGTCGCGGCCTCGGCCGCCAGCGCTCGGGTCGCGGGCAACTTCAGCGCCGCCTCGCCCTCGCGGCGCAGATGGCCGACCCAGGCGGCGCCGGCTATGGTGCGCAGCAGCAGCGCCGGGCCGCGGCGCGCAATGGGCGTGCCCGGCGCAGCCGAGTCCGCCTGCGCGGCGACCCAGGCCAGCACCGAGGCGCTGGCTTCATGGGCGTCGTGGAGCCGGCAGGGCTGGCCGCAGACCATGGCGTAGACGCCGGGCGAGCCGTCGGCGCTGCGGATGCGGCGCAGCAACTCCGCGCTGCCGCAGCTGCTCCAATCGACTTCGCGCTGCGCTTTCGTCACCAGCGGTCGCCAGTCGCCCAGGCGCGCCGGCAGCGGTGGCGTGTCCTGCGGCGCTACCGAATCGGGGCCCCAGCGTCCGATCGCTTCGATCACGGCGGAGACTGCCCCATCGGTGACTTCGCGCCGGTAGACGCTGGCCTTCGTCGCCGCCGGCCGCAGCGCGAATCCGCGCCAGGCCCAGATCGTCCCTGCGTCGTATTCGGCCGCCGCCTGCAAAACAGTGACGCCCCATTCGCTCGCGCCGTCGAGCACCGCCCAGTCCAGCGCCGAAGGTCCGCGGTCGCCCGGCGGCCCCGGATGGACGACGAGGCAGACGACGCGCGACCAGATCGCCTCGGGCAGCCGCCGCTTCAGGAAAGGCGCGACAACGAGATCGGGCTCGAACAGCTCGACCGCCTCGATGCTGACCGCGTCGGCGATGTCGAGCTCGACGCTGACCTCATGCCCGCGCGCGCCGAGTTCGACGAATAGTCGCTGCGCGAGGCCGTTGAAGGCATGCGTCAGCAGCAGGATCTTCACGGGCGCGGCAACGTCGTCATGCTCGTTCAGCAGATGCGCGGCAGCGGCTCGCCGCTGAGCCAGTCGACGACGCGCTGGCCGCCGAATCGCGTTTCCATCTGCACGAAGCGATGCGCATCGTCGACGACCTCGCCGACGATTGCCGCATCGGCGCCCAGCGCATGGCCGCGCAGCGCGGCCAGCGCCGCATCGGCCTGCTCGGGCGCGACGATGGCGATCAGCTTGCCCTCGTTGGCGATGTACAGCGGGTCGAGTCCCAGCAGTTCGCAGGCCGCCTCGACCTGGCGCCTGACGGGAATCGCCGCCTCCTGCAGCCGCATGCCGACACCCGATTGCGCGGCGATCTCGTTGAGCGTCGTCGCCAGGCCACCGCGCGTCGGGTCGCGCAGCGTGCGCACGGCGCCCTCGGGGACGGCCGCGAGCAGCGTCGCGACGAGGCCGTGCAGCGCCGCGGTGTCGCTGACGATCGCGGTCTCGAAACTGAGGTTCTCGCGCAGCGACATCACGGCCACGCCATGGTCGCCCATCGTCCCCGAGACGAGGATGCGGTCGCCCGGCCGCGCCAGCGCGCCGCCGATGCGGCGCTCGCGCGGCAAGAAGCCGATGCCGGTGGTGGCAATGAAGACGCCGTCGCCCTTGCCCTGCTCGACGACCTTGGTGTCGCCGGTGACGATGGGCACGCCGGCCTCGCGCGCCGCCGCCGCCATCGATTCGACGATGCGCTTGAGGTCGGCCAGCGGGTAGCCTTCCTCGATGATGAAGCTGGCCGACAGCCAGGCCGGCACGGCGCCGAGCATCGCGACATCGTTGACGGTGCCGTGCACCGAGAGGCAGCCGATGTCGCCGCCGGGGAAGAACAGCGGCGAGATGACATGGCCGTCGGTGGCCATCACGAGGCGCTGGCCGGGCGGCGGGTCGAGCAGGGCGCCGTCGTTGCCCTGGCGCAGCCATTCGTTGTCGAAGGCGCGCGCGAACAGCTCGTCGACGAGCTGGGCGCCGGCGCGGCCGCCGGCGCCATGGTTCATGTCGACTCGGCCATGCTTGAAATCGATCGGGCGGATGTAGTCTTTTTTCATGGGGTCGTGATCGCGATGTCGCGGAAACGACCGTAAGAGTACTGCGCCGCGCAGGCACCCTCGGACGACACCATGCAGGATCCGACCGGATTCTCGGGCGTGCAGACGTTGCCGAACAGCTTGCAGTCGCTCGGCCGCTTGACGCCACGCAAGATCGCGCCGCATTCGCATTGCTTGTGGTCGGGCACGGGGCGGTACGTGAGGTCGAAGCGGCGCTCGGCGTCGAAGCGCGCCAGCGCCGGCCGGATGCGCAGTGCGCTGTACGGCACCTCGCCGAGGCCGCGCCATTCGAAGCGCTCGCGCAGCTCGAAGACCTCGCTGACGACGGCCTGCGCCGCCTCGTTGCCGGCGGGCGTGACGGCGCGGGTGAATTCGTTCTCGACCTCGGCGCGGCCCTCGTTGACCTGGCGCACGAGCATCAGCACCGCCTGCATCACGTCCAGCGGCTCGAAGCCGGCGATGACGACCGGCTTGCGGTATTCGGCCGCGAAATGGTCGTAGGGCGCCGAGCCGATGACGATGCTGACATGCGCCGGGCCGACGAAGCCGTCGATCGGCACGCTGCCGAATGTGCGCACCGCCGCCGCTTCGAGGATATGGGTGATCGCGCTCGGCGTCAGCACATGGCAGGCGAGCACGCTGAAGTTCGTTAAGCCCTCGGCCGCGGCGCGCTTGAGCGCCAGCGCCGTCGGCGGCGTCGTCGTCTCGAAGCCGATGGCGAAGAACACGACCTCGCGCTGCGGCTGCTCGCGTGCGATGCGCAGCGCGTCGGTCGCCGCGTAGACCATCCGGATGTCGCCGCCCAGCGCCTTGGCCTTGAGCAGCGACAGGCCGTTCGAGGCCGGCACGCGCATCGTGTCGCCATAGGTGCAGACGATGGCGCCGCGGTCCAGCGCCAGCGAGATCGCCTGGTCGATGCGGCCGATCGGCAGCACGCAGACCGGGCAGCCGGGGCCGTGGATCATGCGGATCGCCTTGGGGAGCAGCTCGGCGACGCCGTAGCGCGCGATCGCATGCGTGTGGCCGCCGCAGAACTCCATGAAGGCGTAGCGCCGCCCCGGCTCGATCTCGGCGGCGATGCGCTCGGCGATGCGGCGCGCGACGGCGCCGTCGCGGAATTCGCTCATGTACTTCATCGTCGTCAGGCCGCCGCCTGCAGCTCGGCGAACAGCGCCAGCGTGCGCGCCGCCTCGGCCGCGTCGAGCAGGCCGATCGCATGGCCGACATGGACGATGACGTAATCGCCGGCGCGCGCCTGCGGCACGAGCGCCAGGCTCACCGTCTTGCGCACGCCGCCGAGTTCGACGACGGCCTCGTCGTCGGCGTCGAGCCGTTCGACCACGAGGGCGGGCAGGGCCAGGCACATGGTTATCGGCTCCGCTTCAGCGCGCGGGGCGGGTGAGCCAATGCAGCCAGGCGTCGAGCCCCTGGCCGCTGCGCGCCGAGACCTCGAGCACCTCGATGCCCGGATTCACGCGGCGCGCATAGGCGACGCAGCGGCCGACGTCGAAATCGAGATGCGGCAGCAGGTCGATCTTGTTGACCAGCATCAGGTCGGCGGCGGCGAACAGGTCCGGGTATTTGATCGGTTTGTCCTCGCCCTCGGTGACCGACAGGATCGCGACCTTGGCGCGCTCGCCCAGGTCCCACAGCGCCGGGCAGACGAGGT
The DNA here is from genome assembly GCA_028868825.1 of Burkholderiales bacterium. Classification (GTDB taxonomy): domain Bacteria; phylum Pseudomonadota; class Gammaproteobacteria; order Burkholderiales; family Burkholderiaceae_C; genus Rubrivivax. The sequence goes on from JAGWTU010000043.1 coordinate 26,516, forward strand.
TGCCGACGTTCTCGATCAGCAGCAGGCCGCCGTCGGGCAACGCCAGCCGCTCGCAGGCGTCTGCCACCATCTGCGCATCGAGATGGCAGCCCTGTCCCGTATTGACCTGGATCGCCGGCGCGCCGGCGGCGCGGATGCGGTCGGCGTCGTGGCTGGTCTGCTGGTCGCCCTCGATGACGGCCAGCGGTGGCGCCGGCGTGCGCCCGCGCAGCGCGGCGATGGTGGCGCACAAGAGCGTCGTCTTGCCGGCGCCGGGGCTGGAGACGAGGTTGTAGGCCGCTATGCTCCGCGACTCGAAGCGCGCGCGGTTGCGCGCCGCCAGGCGCCGGTTGGCGCCCAGCACATCGGCCTCGAGCTTGAGCGCGCGCTCGGCGCTCATCCCCGGCACATGGACGGCGCCGTAATGCAGGTCGCCCTGGCGGGTGACGGCGTAGCGATGTTCGCTGGCCTCGGGGGCGCAGCCGCAGACGACACACATGCGGGTCCTTCTATTGCACGATCTATTACGTGAACTATTGGACGATCAATTCGCGCAGCTTCAATTCGGTGCCGCCGGTCGGCTGCAATTGGTGACCGGCGCATCTCGGGCAGGCATCGGTGCGGCTGGCGATGGCGACGCTGCGGCAGCAGTGCATGCACCAGGCCGCGCCCGGCGCGACCTCGATCTCGATCGCCGCGCCCTCGATGCAGCTGCCCGGCGCGAGCGACTCGAGCGCGAAGCGCAGCGAGCGCAGCTCGACGCCGGCGAGCGCGCCGGCATCGACGGTGAGGCGCTTGACGCGGTCGAAGCGCTCGCGTGCCTGGGCCTCCTCGACGATGCCGAGGATGCCGCCGGCCAGGCTCAGCTCGTGCATCGCTCAGGCCGCTCTCAGGCGGCCACCCAGGCCATGACCTCGGCCAGGCGCGCGGCCGAATCCTCGAGGTCCTCGACGGCGGCGCAGGCGACATCGGGGCGCTCGGTGATCTCGACGGTGTTGAGGATCACTTCGTCGGTCGAGTTGTAGTAGACGACGCGCCAGGTGTTGGGGCGGCAGGCATTCGTGATGCGGCAATTGCCGTAGCCGCGCGAGAGGATCTGCACGCGGCCGGTGCCGATGACATGGTCGAGCCAGGCGATGTCGTCGGGCGTCATCGGCAGCAGCGTCAGGTTGACGACATGGGTCGGCGCGCCGGCCTGCCAGCGTCGGCAGACATCCTCGACCTCCTTGACGATCGAGCTCGCGTTGACGACACCGGGCGGGGTCTCCAGCGGCGGCACGGCGGCCGCGGCGCCGTCGTCGCGCGCCGCATCGAGCAGCAGTCGCGGCAGCGCGCCGACCTCGATGCGGTCGCCGGCCTCGTCGACGACGCGCCACACGCCCGTGTAGACCGATTCCTGGATGCGCGCCTCGCCCTGGCCGAGCCCCGCCAGCCGCAGCGCGCTGACGTCGCCTTCGCCCAGCACCTGGTTGACGAGCAGCCGTTCACCCTCGGCGAGCCCGGCCAGCGGCACCGGAGGCGGCGTATCGCCGTGCTGCGCCGCCTCGAGCGCGTTGAACACCTGCGCCAGCACCTTCAGCGCGCCGCGCTGGCCGGCGAGCACTTCGGGGTCGGGCAGTTGCGGCGGCCGGTAGGTCTCCATGCCGGCGGGCATGCGCAGGTACTCGAGCGTCTCCTCCTCGTGCTGGCTGCCGGGGCCGAAGGCGACGACGGGAATCGGAAACGGGCGTGGTTCGATGTTCATCGCGTCTCCTTCTTCAATGGCATGCGGGCGCTGCGCCGCTGCCGGCGGCGACGACGGGAATGCCTACCGTCGGCGCGCGCTGCGGCGCCATCTGCAGCGCCTCGTCGACCCGGATCACGTAGTCCGACCAGTCGTGCATGCCGGCCAGCGTCGTGACATAGCGGCCGTCGCGCAGGAACACGAGCGAGGGCCAGCGCTGCGCGCCCCAGCGCCGTGCGACGGCGTCCTCGTCGGCGGGGACGACGACGCCGATGCGGAAGCGTCCGGGCCAGACCATCTGCAGTTCGGGCAGGACGACGGCGACGTCGAGGCATTCGGGGAAGCGCACCGGGTCGCCGCTGAAGAACAGCACGCGGTCGCCGGCCCCCTGGCCCCAGGCCTCGGCGTTGTCGGCGGCGACCCAGTCGGCGCCGAATTCGCGCACGAGGCGGGCGACGAGCGGCGGGGCGGCGAATTCTTCACTTGTTTTCAAGATCTTGTCTCCAGGGTTCGGCCGGCGAGTGCGGCGAGTTCGGTCGCGCTCATCGTCGAGGGCAGGGTGAACGGCGCCGTGGCGGCGGCCGCTGCCGATAGGCCGGGCCCAGCGCCGAGCACGGCCTGCAGCAGGTCCAGCGTCGCGTCGACCTCGGCCGCGCGCGCGGCGCTGATGACCTCGCGCGCGCTGTCGACGAAGACGAGCAGCCAGGCGCCCGGCGGCACGTCGCCGACGAGCACGGTGTCGACCTCGCGCTGCTCGCCGCGACCGGCCACCAGCGCGCGGCCCAGGCCGCTGCGCAGCACCTGCATCGGCAAGCCTATGCACATGGCATGAAGCGGGCATCGCCGACGCGGCAGGCGGCCGCGGCGTCGGGGCGGCCGCCCTCGTAGGCGGCGATGGCCAGCGTGGCCGGCGTCACCGCGTCGTCGGCGGCCGGGGCTTGCGGTCGCGGACGCGGGTCGGCGCCCCAGGCGCGCAGGCGGTCGACGCCCAGCGCCAGTGCATCGTCCATCGCCAGCCGCACCGAAGGACGCAGGCTGCCGCCGTAATCGTCGAGCTCCTCGGGCTGGCAGCCGATGAGCAGCAGCTCGCGCGGGTAATGCCCGGTGAATTGCGCCAGTGCCAGCACTTCCTGGAAGCCGGTCTGGTGCAGGCTCATCTTCTTCGCGCCCATGAAGCGCGGCACCTCGTCGTTCTCGATCAGTTTCAGCGTGCCCGGCGCCAGGCCGTAGTCGATGGCGTCGAAGATCAGCAGCCGGCTCGCCGACTGCACATGCTGGATCAGGTACAGGCCCTGGGTGCCGCCGTCGACGAGCGCGACATGGTCGGCGAATTGCCATTGCCGCTGCAGCGCCTCGACGCAGCGCACGCCGAAGCCCTCGTCGGCCCACAGCAGGTTGCCGATGCCCAGCACGACGATGGGTTCTGGCTCGATGTCCATCGTCAATCCTTGAACGTGCGGTAGCCGGACACCATCGTGCTGACGATGCTCTGCCGGCCCATGATGTCCTCGCGGATCGCGGCATAGACATGGAACATCACGAACAGCACGATGGCCCACATCCCGAGGTGGTGCCAGGTGTGCACATCCTGGCTCTGGCCGAACAGCGGGATCACCCAGCCGAACAGCCGCTCGGCCCAGGATCCCTTCTGCGCGCCTTCGCCGTAGAGCGCGAATCCGGTGCAGATCATGAACAGCGACATGCACAGGAAGCCGAGGAACATCGCCATCCGCGCCAGCGGGTTGTGGCCGACGTAGCGGTTCGGTCGCGGGATCAGGAACAGGTACCACTGGATCATCGTGGCGACCTCGCGCCAGTAGGCCGCGCGAGTGACCGGCACCGAATACAGCTCGCGCGCATGGTGGTTGCCGACCAGCGCCCAATAGCTGCGGCCGATCAATCCCACCGCAAGCACATAGCCGGCCGCGAAATGGGCGAAGCGGATGTAGCCCATGAGGAAATGCGCGCTCGCCTCGCCGGGCAGGGTCGGCAGGGGCGAGCCGATGAGATAGCCGGTGATCGCGAGCACGGTGATCGCGCCGGCATTGACCCAGTGCCAGATGCGCACCGGCGCCTCGTAGACATAGACCGCCTTGATGCTGCGGCCCTGCGCCACCGCGGCGGGTTCGGTGCCGGTGACGTCGCTGGTGAGATCGCTTTGGATGGCGTTCATCGCGTCCCCCTTGCTTTCAGCGCACCTTGACGCGCGTCAGTTCCCGGCCGTCCTCGCTCATCACGTGCGTGGAGCAGGCCAGGCAGGGGTCGAAACTGTGCAACGTGCGCAGGATCTCGACCGGCTGCTCCGGGTTGACCATCGGCGTGTTCATCAGGCTGGCCTCGAAGGCGCCGATCTGGCCCTTGGTGTCGCGCGGGCTGCCGTTCCAGGTCGTCGGCACCACGCATTGGTAGTTCTCGATGCGGCCGTCCTTGATGCGTATCCAATGCCCGAGCATGCCGCGCGGCGCCGCGACGGTGCCCACGCCCTTGGCCTCCTTGGGCCAGGTGGAAGGATCCCAATGGTCGGTGTTCGCGGTGGCCCGGTCGCCGGCCTTGATGTTGGCGACGAGATCGTTCCAGTCGTTGGCCATCATCTCGCCGCAATACTGGCCTTCGAGCGCGCGGGCCAGCGTGCGGCCTATCGTCGTCGGCAGCAGCTGCTTGGCCGTGTATTGCGTCTCGGGCAGCCCCAGCGCCTTCGGGATGCCCTGGTTGATCATCATCGCCGAATACTCGATCTGCTCCTTGACGCGCTGGCTGTGCGGGTTGCCCTTGAGCGCATGGGCGTAGCCCAGGATGTAGCGCGCCAGCGGCCCGACCTCCATCGCGTGGCCGCGCCAGCGCGGGCTCTTGATCCAGCTGTACTTGGCGCTCTCGTCGATCTGGTCGATGGCGGTGCGCGTGCCCTTGGTCTTCGCGCCGAGCTCGTAATTCGGCTCGGTCACGCCGTCCCAGGGATGGAGGCCCTTGCTCTCGTCGGCGTACTTGTACCAGCTGTGGGCGACGAATTCCTGCACCTGCTCGGGGTCGCGCGGATCGATCGGGTGGATCTCGTCCCAATTGCCGTTGATGATCGCGCCGCCGGGCAGCTGGTCGGTGCTTTTGTCGTAATTGACCTTCGGGTATTCGCCGTAATCGGAGACGTTGGTCGCCGACAGGCCGCCGCCGTGCAGCCAGCCGGCCTGCTTGTAGATCGTGCCGATGGCGAGCACGTCGGGGATGTAGACGTTCTTGTTGAATTCGATGATCTCGTCGATGCGCGCCTTGACGAAATTCAGCCTTTCCATGTTGATCGGCGCGCCGGCGGCGAGGTCGCCGTCGATGTTGATCGCGCAGGGCACGCCGCCGACGAGGTAGTTCGGGTGCGGGTTCTTGCCGCCGAAGATCGTGTGGATCTTGACCCATTCCTTCTGCAGGTCCAGCGCCTCGAGGTAATGCGTCACCGCCATCAGGTTCGCCTCGGGCGGCAGCGCGTAGGCCTTGCTGCCCCAATAGCCGTTCATGAAGGGGCCGAGCTGGCCGCTTTCGACGAACTTCTTGAGCCGGTTCTGGATGTCGCGGAAATAGCCGGCCGAGGACATCGGATGCGCCGGCGAGACCAGCTGCTGCAGCTCCGAGGTCTTCTTCGGATCGGCCTTCAGCGCCGAGACGACGTCGACCCAGTCGAGCGCGTGCAGGTGGTAGAAATGCACCGCATGGTCGTGCACCTGCAGCGTCTTGGCCATGATCTCGCGGATCAGGTGCGCGTTCTTCGGGATCCTGATGCCCAGCGCGTCCTCGACCGCGCGCACGCTCGTCAGCGCATGGCAGCCGGTGCAGACGCCGCAGATGCGTTCGACGAAGGCCCAGGCGTCGCGCGGGTCGCGGCCCTTGAGGATGACTTCCAGGCCGCGCCACATCGTGCCGGTGGAGACGGCATTGCGGATGACGTTGTTGCTGTCGACGTTGACCTCGCAGCGCATGTGACCCTCGATGCGGGTCACCGGGTCGACGACGATGCGGCGGCCGCTGTCGTCGAGGTTGAAGCCCTGGGTGGCGTAGGCGCTCATTGCTCGGCTCCGGTGGTCTTCTTGTCGTTGCTGGCGGCGCGCTTGAGCGCGCTCACCGCGGCATGGGCGGCGATCGCGGCGCCGACGACGCCGGCAGCGGTGCCGCCGACCTTGTCGGCGTTCGCCTCGACGCCGAATTGCGGGATGTTCGTGAGCCGGTCGTAGAACGAGCCCTTGTCCCAGAAGCCTTCCTCGCTGCAGCCGATGCAGCCATGGCCGGCCTTGATCGGGAAGCTCGTGCCGCCGTTCCACATCACCGTCGAGCAGGCGTTGTAGGTCGTCGGGCCCTTGCAGCCCATCTTGTAGAGGCAATACCCGCGGCGCGCCGATTCGTCGTCGAAGGCCTCGACGAACTGGCCGGCGTCGAAATGTGGCCGCCGATAGCATTTGTCGTGGATGCGCTGGCTGTAGAACATCTTCGGCCGGCCCTGGCGATCGAGCTCGGGGATGCGGTCGAAGGTCAGCATGTAGGTGATGACGCCGGTCATCACCTCGGCGATCGGCGGGCATCCGGGCACCTTGATGATGGGCTTGTCGGTGATGACCTGGTGCACTGGCGTGGCCCGCGTCGGGTTCGGGCGCGCCGCCTGCACGCAGCCCCAGCTGGCGCACGAGCCCCAGCTGATGACGGCCTTGCAGTCGGCGGCGACGCGCTTCAACTGCTCGACGAAGGGGCGGCCGCCGATGATGCAGCTCATGCCGTCCTGGTTCAGCGGCGGGTTGCCCTCGACGGCGAGGATGTAGTTGCCCTTGTACTTCTTCGTGATCTCGTCGAGGATGGCCTCCGCCTGGTGGCCGGCCGAGGCCATCAGCGTGTCGTCGTAGTCGAGCGAGATCATCGACAGCACGACATCCTTGGCCAGCGGGTGCGCGCTGCGGATGAAGCTTTCGCTGCAGCAGGTGCATTCGAGGCCGTGCAGCCACAGCACCGGCGTGCGCGGTTTCGTCTCCATCGCGTGGACGATGCGCGGCACGAAAGCCGGTGCGAGGCCCAGCGAGGTCGCCGTGAGCGAACAATATTTGAGAAAGCTGCGGCGCGAGATGCCCTGGCGGCGCATCACCTCGTAGAAGGTTTCCATCGACATGTCTCCTCGTTGTCGTTGCGGGAGGTATCAAGGGACGTGCCGGATCGGCCCCTACCGAGGGAAGACCCCAAGTCGACGCCGGGTCTCAGAGGGAAGGCGAGTGCGCCGCGGCGAGGCGGTCGCGGACGGGTCGCGAGGGCGCCGCAAGCCCGGCTTGCAGCCGGGCGGCCGGAATGCAAGCGCGGCAGACAGGGCGCGGCAGATGGTGCGCGGCAGACGGCCAGTCGGCGCGCGCTGGACAATCGGCGGCGACGCACAACCGTGGAGCTACCGATGGCAGGACCGACGAGCGATTTCTGGCAGCAGCGATTCGAGGCCGGCCAGACGCCCTGGGATCGCGGCGGCGCGAGCACGCAGCTGCTGGCCTGGCTCGACGCCGGCGTGCTCACGCCGTGCCGCATCGCGGTGCCCGGCTGCGGCGCCGGTTGGGAAGTGGCCGAGCTGGCGCGGCGCGGCTTCGATGTCGTCGGCCTCGACTACACGCCGGCGGCGGTCGAGCGCACGCGAGCGCTGTGCGCGGCGCGCGGTGTCGCGGTCGAGGTGCTGCAGGCCGACGTCCTGCGTTATCTACCCGATCGACCGTTCGATGCGATCTACGAGCAGACCTGCCTGTGCGCGCTGCACCCCGACCAGTGGACGGCTTATGCCGCGCAGATCGCCCGCTGGCTGCGGCCCCAGGGCACGCTGTGGGCGCTGTTCATGCAGCGCCTGCGGCCCGAGGCGATGGAGCGGGGCGTCATCGAGGGTCCGCCCTACCACTGCGACATCAACGCGATGCGCGCGTTGTTCACCGACGCCGGCTGGGTCTGGCCGAAGCCGCCCTACGTCAAGGTGCCGCACCCGTCGCTGTCGCACGAGCTGGCGCTGCCGCTCGTGCGCCGCTGATGCCGGCGCTGCCGCTGCGCTTGCTTCAGCTGATGGCGACCAGCACGCTGCAGGGTGCGTGCTCGATCAGCGCCGGCGACGACGAGGCGCGCCACCAGCGCGCGGCCCAGCCGTCGAGATGCTTGTGGCCGACGACGATGAGGTCGGCCTCGATGCGGCGCGCATAGCCGGTGATGACCTCGACCTGGTCGCCGGCGAGGACCTCGCCCTCGACCTGGAAGCCGCAGCCGCGCAGGCGCTGCAGGCCGTCGTCGAGGACCTGCTGGTAGCGCTTGCGCTCGACCTCGTCGAGCTCGCCGGCGAAATAGCCGACGTCGTAGCCGACCAGCGTCGATGGCAGCGGCCTGACCGCCACCAGTGCCAGGCTGGCATGGCTCCATTGCGCGATGTCCCGGCAATCGAGCAGGGCCTTCTGGCCCGATTCGGAGCCGTCGTATGCGAGCAGGATCTTGCTGTACATGGGCACACCTCGTCATCCACGGCCGGGCGACGGCCGGCGCCCCATGGCACCGCCGCGCCGAGCTTGATGAAGGAAGTGTGCCCCAAGCGCTGGCGCCGGGGTTACCAGCCGCCGTCGCTGCCGCCGCCGCCCAGGCTGCCGTCGTCGCCGCCGCCCCAGCCATCGCCGGAGCCGAAGTCGATCGGCCGCTGCTCGAGGTCGCGCGCGGCGCCGTCGTCGCCGCCGGGGAAGAGGCCGGCGCCCAGCGCCTCGTTGCCGGCCAGCGGCGCGGCCGGGTTGCCCCAGTTCGACGACGCATCGCCGCCGCGATGGCCTTCGATCAGTTTCTCGGCCAGCATGCCCGCAGCGACACCGCCGGCCGCCGCGAGGCCGACGCCGAGCAAGCCGCTGCCCGGCGCCTGCGGCGGCGCGTAGCCGGGACCGTAGCCCGGACCGGCGGGGAATCCGTTCATGCCGTTCGCGCCGGCCATGGTCGCGCCGCCATAGCCCTGCGGCTGCTGGCGCGTGCCGCGCTTGAGCATCGACCAGGCGAAGGCACCGAAGGCGCCCAGGCCGACGATCCAGACCCAGCCGGGGACGCCGCCGGCGCGCTCGGCGGGCTGCGCGCGCAGCGGCGCGGCGCCGGCGTTCGGCGACGGCGACGCCGTCAGCGCGCGCTGCTCGCGGGCGAGCAACTGCTGCAACTGCTCGAACTTGGCCTTGTCGGTGAAGCCGATCGCCGGATCGAGCGTGCGCGCCGTCTCGGCCTGGCGCGCGGCCTCGGCGAAATGCGCGTCGTGGGCGAGGATCTCGGCGTAGATGTAATGCGCGCGGGCGCTGCCGGGCTTGGCGGTGACGACTTCCTGCATCATCGATTCGGCCTGGGTGTAATGACCGGCGCGGACCGCCGCCTGGACCTCGTCGACCGAGGGCAGCGCGAACGCGGCGCAGGCGCTGAAGGCGAGGGTGGTGGCGGCGAGCAGGCGTTGGACGTTCATGCGGATTTCCGTTCGCAAGGCGACGAGGCGACGAAGATGGTGCTGCCGCGGCGCCAATTCAAGCCCCCCCCCGGGCCGCAGGGCGCGCCTGTTATCATCACGTGCTCCCCGAACCCGCACCTCGGTGCCCGGGCCGGACGCGGCGCAAGCCGCCGATCCTGCCTCTTCCGGAGCTCTTCCGCATGCGCCTACTCGGCAAAGCGCTCACCTTCGACGATGTGTTGTTGGTGCCGGCGTACTCCCAGGTGTTGCCCCGCGACACCAGCCTGGCGACCCGTCTGTCGCGCAACATCACGCTCAACCTGCCGCTGGTCTCGGCGGCGATGGACACGGTGACCGAGGCGCGCCTGGCGATCGCGATCGCGCAGGAGGGCGGCATCGGCATCGTCCACAAGAACCTCACGCCGCGCCAGCAGGCGGCCGAGGTCGCGCGCGTCAAGCGCTACGAATCGGGGCTGCTGCGCGACCCGATCACCGTCGGCCCGACGGCGACGGTGCGTGAGGTCATCGCGCTGTCCAAGCAGCATGGCGTCTCGGGCTTCCCGGTGGTCGAGAACGGCGCCGTCGTCGGCATCGTCACGAACCGCGACCTGCGCTTCGAGACCCGTCTCGAGGCCCCGGTGCGCGAGATCATGACGCCGCGCGAGCGTCTGGTCTGGGTGCGCGAGGGCACGACGCTCGACGAGGGCAAGGCGCTGATGCACCGCCACAAGCTCGAGCGCGTGCTCGTCGTCTCCGACCAGTTCGAGCTGCGCGGGCTGATGACGGTCAAGGACATCACCAAGCAGACCGATTTCCCGAATGCCGCGCGCGACGCCCATGGCAAGCTGCGCGTCGGTGCCGCCGTCGGCGTCGCCGAGGGCACGGAGGAGCGCGTCGAGCAGCTCGTCGCCGCCGGCGTCGACGCCATCGTCGTCGACACCGCGCATGGCCACAGCCAGGGCGTGATCGAGCGCGTGCGCTGGGCCAAGCGCCACTATCCGCAGGTCGACGTCATCGGCGGCAATATCGCCACGCCCGCGGCGGCGTTGGCGCTGGTCGAGGCGGGCGCCGATGCCGTCAAGGTCGGCATCGGCCCGGGCTCGATCTGCACGACGCGCATCGTCGCCGGCGTCGGCGTGCCGCAGATCATGGCCATCGACACGATCGCCCAGGCGCTGCAGGGCAGCGGCGTGCCGCTGATCGCCGACGGCGGCATCCGCTATTCGGGCGACATCGCCAAGGCCATCGCCGCCGGCGCCAGCAGCGTGATGATGGGCAGCATGTTCGCCGGCACCGAGGAGGCGCCCGGCGAGACCATCCTCTACCAGGGCCGCACCTACAAGAGCTACCGCGGCATGGGCAGCCTGGGCGCGATGCAGCAGGGCAGCGCCGACCGCTATTTCCAGGACCAGGGCAACAACCCCAGCACGGCCAAGCTCGTGCCCGAGGGCATCGAGGGCCAGGTGCCGTACAAGGGCTCGGTCGTCTCGATCGTGTTCCAGATGGCCGGCGGGCTGCGCGCCAGCATGCATTACTGCGGCTGCGCCAGCATCGAGGAGATGCACCAGCGCGCCGAATTCGTCGAGATCACGACTGCCGGCATCCGCGAGAGCCATGTGCACGACGTCCAGATCACCAAGGAAGCGCCGAACTATCGGCGCGAATGAGGCGCCGTGGTGAGATGACCGCCGCCCAGAACAGCGGCCGCCCGGGAGCGAGGCGGGCGGCCGCGATGCCCTTCATCCTGGTGACGGTCGTGATCGACATGGTGTCGATCGGTCTCATCATCCCGGTGCTGCCGCATATCGTCGGCCTATTCACGCATGGCAAGACCGAGCAGACCTGGTGGTCGGGCGCGGTCTTCCTCGCCTTCAGCTCGGCCAATTTCATCGCCAGCCCCATCCTCGGCGCGCTGTCGGACCGCTACGGCCGGCGCCCGGTGCTGCTGATCGGCTTCTCGGGGCTGGCGCTGTCGACCATCGTCACCGGCTTCGCGACCCAGCTCTGGATGCTGATCGCGGTGCGCCTGGTCTCGGGCGCGATGCAGGCCAACGTCTCGGTCGCCCAGGCCTATGTCGCCGACATCACGCCGCCCGAGGACCGCGCGCGCCGCTTCGGGCTGCTGGGCGCGATGTTCGGCATCGGCTTCATCCTCGGCCCGGTGCTCGGCGGCCTGCTCGGCGACATCAGCATCCGGCTGCCGTTCTTCGTCGCCGGCGGCCTGTCGTGCGTGAACTGGCTCTACGGCTGGTTCATCCTGCCCGAATCGCTGCCGCTGGATCGCCGTCGTCCCTTCGAGTGGAAGCGCGCCCATCCGCTGGCGGCGCTGCGCGGACTCTCGGAACTGCAGGGCGTCGGCCTGCTCGTCGCCACCGTCGGCCTGCTGTCGCTGGCGCAGTTCACGATGCACACGAGCTGGGTCCTCTACACCGACTTCAAGTTCGGCTGGGGGCCGGCGCAGGTCGGCTGGTCGCTGTTCACCGTCGGGCTCGTCTCGGCCTTCTCGCAGGGCGTGCTGCTCAAGCATCTGCTGGCGCGCGTCTCGGCGCCGCGGCTGGCGCTGTTCTCGGTCGCGTCGAGCATGCTGACCTTCCTCTTCATCGGCCTGGCGACGCAGGGCTGGATGCTCTACGTGATCATCGTCATCGGCAACATCGCCGGCGCCGGCGGCGCGGCGACGATCCAGAGCCTGATCTCCAACGCCGCCGACGCGAAGAACCAGGGGCAGACGATGGGTTCGGTCGGATCGCTGAACAGCCTGGCCGCCGTCACCGCGCCGCTGTTCGCGACGCCGCTGCTGGGCGCCGTCTCGAAGCTCGACCCCGTGAGCTGGAAGATGGGCCTGCCGTTCTTCTTCTGCGCCGTGCTGGCGGCGTTGTCGCTGAGCTTCGCCCTGGCCCATTTCCGCCGCTCGCCGGCGGCCGCCGCCGCGGCGGCCTGAACCGCAATCCCACCCCGCCTGAGCCCATGTCCCACGACAAGATCCTCATCCTCGACTTCGGCTCGCAGGTCACGCAGCTGATCGCGCGCCGCGTGCGCGAGGCGCATGTCTATTGCGAGATCCATCCCAACGACGTCGGCGACGATTTCATCCGCAATTACGCGCCCAAGGCCATCATCCTCTCGGGCAGCCATGCCAGCACCTACGAGGAGCAGGACCTGCGCGCGCCGCAGGCCGTGTGGGAGCTGGGCGTGCCGGTGCTGGGCATCTGCTACGGCATGTTCACGATGACGGTGCAGCTCGGCGGCGCGGTCGAGGCGAGCGCGCACCGCGAATTCGGCTATGCCGAGGTGCGCGCCCACGGCCACACGAAGCTGCTCGACGGCATCGAGGACCATGCGACGGCCGAGGGCCACGGCATGCTCAAGGTCTGGATGAGCCATGGCGACAAGGTCACCGCGCTGCCGCCCGGATTCAAGCTGATGGCGAGCACGCCGAGCTGCCCGATCGCCGGCATCGCCGACGAATCGCGCCGCTACTACGGCGTGCAGTTCCACCCCGAGGTCACGCACACGGTGCAGGGCAGGGCACTGCTCGAGCGCTTCGTGCTCGAGATCGCCGGCGCCAGGCCCGACTGGGTGATGCGCGACCATGTCGCCGAGGCCGTCGCGGCGATCCGCGCCCAGGTCGGCGACGAGGAGGTCATCCTCGGCCTGTCGGGCGGCGTCGATTCGAGCGTCGCCGCGGCGCTGATCCACCGCGCCATCGGCGACCAGCTGACCTGCGTCTTCGTCGACCATGGCCTGCTGCGCCTGAACGAGGGCGCGATGGTGATGGAGATGTTCGCGGGCCGGCTGCACGCGAAGGTGATCCACGTCGACGCCAGCGCGCAGTTCCTCGGCCATCTCGCCGGCGTCACCGATCCCGAGGCCAAGCGCAAGGTCATCGGGCGCGAATTCGTCGAGGTCTTCCAGCGCGAGGCCAAGAAGCTGGCGAACGCGAAATGGCTGGCCCAGGGCACGATCTACCCCGACGTCATCGAGTCGGGCGGCGCGAAGACGAAGAAGGCGACGACGATCAAGAGCCACCACAACGTCGGCGGCCTGCCCGAGACGCTGGGGCTGAAGCTGCTCGAGCCGCTGCGCGACCTGTTCAAGGACGAGGTGCGCGAGCTCGGCGTCGCGCTCGGCCTGCCGCACGAGATGGTCTACCGCCATCCGTTCCCGGGACCAGGCCTGGGCGTGCGCATCCTCGGCGAGGTCAAGGCCGAATACGCCGACCTGCTGCGCCGCGCCGACGCGATCTTCATCGACGAGCTGCGCGCGACCATCGATCCGGCCAGCGGCAGGAGCTGGTACGACCTGACCTCGCAGGCCTTCGCCGTCTTCCTGCCGGTGAAGAGCGTCGGCGTGATGGGCGACGGTCGCACCTACGACTACGTCGTCGCGCTGCGCGCCGTGCAGACGAGTGACTTCATGACCGCCGACTGGGCCGAGCTGCCCTATGCGCTGCTGAAGAAGGTCTCGAGTCGCATCATCAACGAGGTGCGCGGCATCAACCGCGTGACCTACGACGTCAGCAGCAAGCCGCCGGCGACGATCGAGTGGGAATGAGGGCGGTCGGCCTACGCCGGTCGCGTCAACCGAGCGCCTCCAGGCGTCGCGTCAGCCAGTCGCGCACCGCCGGATCGCCCGTCAAGGCGCCTGCGCGCCGGTAGGCTTGCGCGGCGGCCTCGCCGAGCCCGGCCCAGGCCAGCAGGCGCGCGCGGGCGGCCCACCAGGGCGCGTGGTCGGCGACCCGGCCGGCTCCGATGGCGTCGAGCAGGCGCAGACCGGCTCGCGGATCGTCGGCCGCGTGGGCGACGGCGATGGCGTGGCCGATCGCCGCGCCCAGCGTCGGCGACAGCGCCTGCAGGCCTTCGTAGAGCCGCTGCATCGCGGCCCAGGGGACGGCATGGCGCCTCAGGCCTTCCATGTGCGCGGCCTGGATCGCCGCTTCGAGCTGGTAGGGGCCGGGCCGGCCCCGCGCGGCGGCGGCCGCCAGCCCGGCGTCGGCCTGTGCCCACAATTCGCCGTCCCACAGCGCGGTGTCCTGCTCGTCCAGCGCGATGAAGCGTCCCAGCGCGTCGCGCTGCGCCGGTCGGCGTGCCTGTGCGTACGACAGCAGCGCGGTCAGTCCCAGGGCCTCGGGCTCGGCGGGCAGCAGCGAGCTCGTCAATCGCGCGAGGTAGATGGCCTCGTCGGCCAATTGCCGTCCCGTGGCCTCCTCGGCATGGCCCCAATGCAGCGTGTACGCGGCGTAGATGGCCTCGAGCACCGCGTCCAGCCGCGCCGGCCAGTCGGCCGGCTCCGGTTCCTCGAAGCGGATGCCCGCCGTCTTGATCTTGCGCTTCGCCCGCACCAGCCGCTTGGTCATCGCCTCGGGCTTGACGAGGAAGGCGCTGGCGATGCTCGCCGCATCCAGGCCGAGGACGGTCTGCAGCATCAGCGCGCTGCGCACGCCGGCATCGATGGCCGGATGGGCGCAGACGAGCATCAGCCGCAGGCGATGGTCCGGAATCGCGACGGCCTCGGGTTGGGCGTCCTGCTCGGAGGGCCACAGCACCGTCAGCGTCGGATCGTCGGCAAGCCGCTGGCGCCGCGCCGCCATCAGCAGGCGGTGGCGCGCGGTCGTCAGCAACCAGGCTTCGGGCGCCGCGGGCACGCCGTCGACGGGCCAGCGCGTCAGCGCCGTTGCGAAGGCATCGGCCAGCGCGTCCTCGGCCGCCGCGATGTCGCGCCATTGCCAGGCCAGCCACGACAGCAGCCGGCCGTAACTGTGGCGCGCGGCGTCGGCCGCCGCGCGCGCGGCGGTCACCGCGGCGCCATCGTCATCACCGGCCAGACCTCGGTGCTGCCGACGGCCGAACTCGGGCTGCGCTCGGCCCATTTCAGCGCCTCGTCCAGCGACGGCACCTCGACGACGACATAGCCGCCGAGCAGGTCCTTGGTTTCGGCGTAGGGGCCGTCCTGGACCTGGCGCTGGCCGCCGCGCACGCGCACGCTGGTGGCGCCGAAGGCGTCGAGGCGATTGCCGCCGCGCAGCACGCCGGCGGCCTGCATCGCGTCCATGTACTGGCGCCAGGCCTGCATCGGCGCGGCGCCCCGCACCGGGTCGGCATTGGTCTCGTAGACCTCGGCGGGCTGTTGAAAAGTCAGAACGAATTCCATGGCGATCTCCTGCGCCGCAGCGGCGGCATCGAGGGGCGGCACATTACCGCACCTCGATGCAGATGCGCGGGCCGGCCGGCAACGGACATCGGGCCGCGACTCTCGTCGGACCAGCCGCGTTCAGGCGATGGCCGCCGGGGCTTGACATGCAAGTAAATAGTTGCCTATAGTTCATGCAACTGATCACTTGCATATGACGATCGATGACCGACCCCGCCGACGATCCCGACCTGCTGTTCAAGGCGCTTGCCGATCCCAGTCGACGCCGGCTGCTGGACCTGTTGCACGCCCACGATGGCCGCACGCTGAGCGAACTGTGCGAACACCTGGACATGACGCGGCAGGGCGTGACCCAGCACCTGGGCGTGCTCGAGGCCGCCAACCTCGTCGCGGTGGTCTGGCGGGGTCGCGAAAAGATGCATTTCCTCAATCCGGTGCCCCTGCAGGACCTCTACGAGCGCTGGATCGCGAAGTTCGAAAGGCCGCGCCTGAAGGCGCTCGACAAACTGAAACGACGACTGGAGAACCCTGATGACTAAGTCCACCTTTGTCTACGTCACGTACATCCGCACGACGCCCGAGAAACTCTGGGCGGCATTGACCGACGAGGCGTTCATGCGGCAATACTGGTTCGGCATGCATTGCGAAAGCGCCTGGACGGCCGGGTCGCCCTGGAAGATGGTGCGCAGCGACGGCAGCGTCTGCGACGCCGGCGAGATCGTCGAGTCCGCGCCGTTGCGGCGCCTCGTCATACGCTGGCAGCACCAGGACAATCCCGAGCTCAAGGCCGAAGGCGACTCGCTGTGCACCATCGAGATCGAGCCCGCCGGAACGGCGATGAAACTCTCGATCACCCACGCCATCGACCGCGAGCCTTCGAAGCTCATCGGGGCGGTGTCCGGCGGCTGGCCGATGATCATCTCCAACCTGAAATCGCTGCTGGAGACCGGCGCCATCGCGCTGGAGGACCGCGCCGCGGCGGTCAAGCCTTGTTAGTGGCGGCCCTGGGCTGGTGATGCCGGGCGGTCCAGGCAGCGGTCCGGCGCAGCGACGGCCGACGTCGCTGCGCCTGCTTCGAATGCCACCCGAGGCCGCGGCATGAGGATAGACTGCCGGGGTCGATGCCTATGGGGGGGATGCGTCATGGAAGTCGCGTACGGAAGGAAGCCCAGCGCCTTGATCCCGGTCGCGATGTCGCTGGCCGCCCTGCTGCTGGTCGGCCTTCAGCTGGCCCTTCATGGCATGCGGCCGGAGGCCGATGAAGGTGCCCTGGCGCACGGCTATCAGTTGCTGGTGGCAGCCCAACTTCCGGTCATCGCCTGCTTCGCCTGGCGGTGGTGGCGTCGGGCGCCGCGGCAGGGCATGCCGGTTCTCGTTGCCCAAGGCCTGGCCCTGACGGCCGCGCTGGCGCCGGTGTATCTGCTGGGCTGGTGAGGCCGGCGCGGCAACCCGTGCGCGCCGGGGACGCCGGGCGCCGGACCGGGCCGTGCAAAATTCGACATTTCGGCGACGTGGCTGCGCAATGGCGCCTGCCGTCGCGGCCCGGGACCGCATAGTCGGCGCGAAACGGCCGATATACGGTGCCGAAGGCCCGATGGTCGCCGACCGGGTGGTCGAGTCGAGAGCGGATCTGCACCGTCCAATCAGAAAAATGAAGGGTCCCGAACGTCCGGTCCGCGCCAGCCAGCCCGAGACCTTGAGCCCTGCATCGCCCCCCGCCGCGCGCTCGTCCGCGGCCATCGCCGCGCGCATCGACTACGAACGCGTCAGTTCGATCTACCGCCTGGCGCCGATGCCGCAGGTCGGCGCGGTCGCCTTCTCGGCCGTGATCAGCTACGCGATGTGGGGCCTGGTCTCGACGGCCTGGGTCCTCGGCTGGCTGGCCTATCGCGTCGCCGTCGGCGTGGTCCGCACGCTGGAATCGCGCCGCTTCGAACGCGACGTGAACCGCACGCGGCGCGTCGCCTATTGGCGCGCCCGCTTCGAGGCCTTCATCGTCCTGGACAACCTGGGCTGGAGCGTGATCTCGGTCGTCTTCATCCCGGCGACGAAATCGCTGGGTCTCGGCGCGCTGCTGTTCGCCGGCGTGGCCTGCATCACGGCGATCGGCGTCTTCGTGCTCATCAGCAGCTTTCGCACGGCGGTCATCAATTTCGTCGTCATGCTGCTGCCGCTCATGGGGTCGACGGTCTGGAACGATTACTCCGACCCCTGGGTGATCGTCTGCTGCCTGTGCATCTACGGCGTCGTGCTGGCGCAGGAGAGCTGGCGCAGCAACGAGCGCTGGACCGAGATGACGCGCCTGCGGCTGGAAAGCGACTCGGTGGCCGCCGAGCGCGAACAGGCGCGGCTGCTGGCCGTCGATGCCAATCTCGCGAAGACGCGCTTCCTGGCCAATATGAGCCATGAGATCCGCACGCCGATGAACGGCGTGCTCGGCATGGCGGAGCTGTTGCAGGGGACCCGGCTCGACGCCGAGCAGACGCGCTTCGTCGACGCCATCGCGCTGGCCGCTCGGTCCCTGCATGACCTGCTTGGCGACATCCTCGATCTGGCCAAGATCGAGGAAGGCAAGGTCGAGATCGAGCACATCGACTTCGAGCC